>CBDBVC010000023.1:0-51597 GCA_965212525.1 Lysobacterales bacterium | reverse complement strand
ACTGGGTTGAAGAGCGCCAGAAAAAACCTGACGCGCCGCCGTGGCGACTCAGGATCGGACTGCACAACGGTCCGATCATTGCCGGGGTGGTGGGTATACGCAAGTTCGCCTTCGATATCTGGGGTTCGACTGTCAATCTGGCTTCACGCATGGAATCCAGTGGTGAGCCCGGTCAGATCAATGTCTCCGAATCGATGCATACCCACATCAAGGATTTCTTCGAGATGGAAGCCAGGGGCTCTATCTCCACCAAGGACAAGCGCGACATCCCGATGTATTTTGTCAAGGGCGTCAAGCCCCAGCTGATGGAAGGCGGGGGTGAAATACCCGAAAACTTTGCCAAGCGCTACCGTACCTATTTCCAGCACGAACCCACGGCCTTCCCGCAATTCATTCGCTAGATCGATTTTCCTGATCCGCAGCAGTCATCATCAGCCATGGCTTGAGTCTGATTTGTCCGCATAGGACAATGGGTCATGCAGATCAAGAAACTCCCATCCAGGCTCATCAGCCAGATTGCAGCGGGCGAAGTTATCGAACGACCGGCGTCAGTGGTCAAGGAACTGCTGGAAAACAGTCTGGATGCCGGCGCAACAGAAATAGATATCGATATCGATCAGGGCGGCGTCGGTCGAATTCGTATTCGTGATAATGGCAAGGGTATGGAGAAGGCCGATCTCATGCTGTGCGTGAAGCGGCATGCCACCAGCAAGATCGCCAGTTTTGATGATCTGGTTTCCATACGCAGCATGGGCTTCAGGGGTGAGGCCCTGCCAAGCATTGCCTCGGTATCACGCATGGAAATCACCTCTCGACAGCATGGTCAGAGTTCTGGCTGGTGTATCAGGAATTCAGCTGATCAGTTCTCCGAGCCAGAGCCGGCTTCGCACCCGGCAGGCACTACCGTGACCATTCGCGACCTGTTTTTCAATCTGCCGGCCAGGCGCAAGTTCCTGCGTACCGAGCGAACCGAATTTGGCCATATTGATGAACTGGTCAAGCGCATAGCCATGTCCCGTTTCGATGTGCGATTTCGCCTGTCTCACAATGGCAGGCTGGTGCGTCAGTTCCGTGCAGCCGAGACGCTCGAGGCCTGCCGCAAGCGACTCAGCGACCTGCTCGGCAGTGAGTTTCTCAATCATGCCATCAGTGTGTCGGCAGACGCTGCCGGCATGAGACTGAAAGGCTGGATTGCCAACGCGACCTGGTCGCGCAGCCAGCCTGATCAGCAGTTTTTCTACGTCAATCATCGACACATCCGGGACAAGCTGATCATACATGCTGTCAAGCAGGGCTATCAGGATGTGCTCTATCACGGCCGTCATCCGGTCTATGTTCTGTTTCTGGAAATCGATCCCGAGCAGGTGGATGTCAATGTGCATCCGGCCAAGCACGAAATCCGATTTCGGGAATCGGGGCTGGTGCACCAGTTCATTGCCCGTAGCATCAATGATCACCTGGCTGCAGAACAGATCGAGGGCAGGGCTGAGGGAGACGCGGAGTCACAGGCTCAGTACGCTCAACTTCAACGCAGTGGCACCGATCACAGTGAGCTTGGTGCACTTGAGGCCGGCGTGGTGTACACCGAAGCAAGCCAGCAGGCAATGAGCCTGAAAACCGGTACAGGGGCTTATGCCGGTCAGCAGCATGTTGCCGACAATATGCCTCACCTGGCACGTCTATATGAAGCAGGCACTGCAGCCAACGAAGTCAGGGAGCAGCTTGAGCGCGATGATGATGCTCAGGTGCCTCCACTCGGATTTGCCATTGCACAGCTTCACGGCATCTACATTCTGGCCGAAAATGAGAGCGGACTGATCATCGTTGACATGCATGCTGCGCATGAGCGCATCACTTACGAACGACTCAAGCGTGACCGGGAACAGCGACAGCTAAAGACCCAGCGCCTGCTGGTGCCCGTAACCGTCGCTGTCAGTGAGAAAGAGGCCGATCTGGCCGAATCCCGGCAGCAGGAGATCGCCGGTTTCGGTTTGCAGGTCGATCGGCTGGCGCCGGAATCGCTGCGCATTACACAGATACCGGCATTGCTCGAAAAGGCTGATCCAGCCTCACTGTTGCGCGATGTACTGGCCGACCTCATCACACTGGGAAGCTCGCAACGTGTCACTGAAATGGCCAACGAAGTGCTGTCCTCGATGGCCTGCCACGGTTCAGTGCGGGCAAACCGGCGCCTGACGATACCGGAAATGAATGCACTGCTCAGGGATATGGAAAGAACCGAACGCAGCGGACAGTGCAATCATGGCCGACCGACCTGGTCGCATCTGACGATACAGCAGCTGGACCGGCTGTTCCTGCGCGGCCAATGAGTGCTGATGCTGCGACAGAATCCGGTACGCGGCCCCGGATTATCGCCATAATCGGACCGACCGCAGCGGGCAAGACTGACTTGTCCTTCCGTGTGCACGAGAAGTTCGGTCTCGATGTGATCAGCATGGATTCCGCACAGGTCTACCGAAGGATGAATATCGGGACTGCAAAACCGGATCAGGAAATTCTGGATTCGATTCCGCATCATCTGATTGATATCCGGGAGCCGTCGGAACACTACACGGCGGCTGATTTCGTTGCCGATGCCAACAGACTAGTGCTGTCTCAGCATCAGTCTGGACGCCCTGCCATGCTGGTTGGCGGTACGATGATGTATTTCAGATCGCTGGTGGATGGTCTGTCACCCCTGCCCGAGGCCGACCCTGCCATTCGTCAGCGCCTTGCGCAGGAAGCGGACGCCGAGGGCTGGGCATCACTGCACCGGCGTTTATCAGCACTCGATCCTGCTGCCGCAGTACGCATCAACCCGAATGATCCTCAGCGCATCCAGCGGGCACTTGAAGTGATCGAAATCAGTGGTCGCAGCATGACTGATCTGCATCAGACCAGAGTGGTTCCAGAACTGGATGTGCTCAGGATAACCCTGACGCCTACGGACCGCAGCACGCTGCATCGCAGGATCGAGCAACGTTTTGCACAGATGCTGGACGAGGGATTGATCGCAGAGGTTGAATCGCTCTTGAATGAGGCCGGTGTAACGCCGCAGTCACCCTCGATGCGTTCTGTCGGTTATCGCCAGGTCTGTGAGTACCTGTACGGCAAATATGACCGCCACGAGCTACTGGATCGTGGCATCTTTGCAACCCGGCAACTGGCCAAGCGACAACTGACCTGGCTCAGAAAGGAGACCAATGCCCATGTTTTCGATCCGGCTGATGATTATCAGATGGATCAGGCCATGGCACTGATGCAGGCCCATTTGCAGGCACAGTGACCGTCTTTGTCGCAGCAAATAGCCAAATCGCATGATAATTGCGCCATTTTGAGGTGTAAGTTGTTGAAACCCCAGCACATGTCACATATATTAGGATCATCTGCAAGAATGTGTCCGTCGCCTGAACCGGCACGGAACAATGACTGACAAGAGATAATCTGACAAGACTCAACGGTCGATCACACGGGTGATGGTCGTTTTGGTTGTCTCCACAACAAAAATAATAAAAGGGGTTCGATCATGTCCAAGGGTCATTCACTTCAAGAACCATTCCTGAATGCACTTCGCAAGGAGCGGATTCCGGTGTCAATCTATCTGGTGAACGGGATCAAGCTGCAGGGCCAGATCGAATCGTTCGACCAGTTCGTCATCGTGTTGAGAAACGCAGTCAGTCAGATGATATACAAGCACGCCATCTCGACAGTGGTGCCATCACGCAACGTTCCCATACAGAGTTCCGAGGACGCATAAGCGACAGCACTGCCAGTCTGCGACACAATCCGGATTCGGAACATGACAGTATTCAATTGACTGCCGACAGGGCGTGATCACAGCACGTTTGAAGGCAGACAGACCAGTATTCAATGATAGATCGAATAGACAAGGGTGAAGTTGCCGTTCTGGTGCACCCCGAATTCCAGCAGACCGACAGTGCCTCCGATCTCGCCGAGTTCGAGGAACTGGTGCGATCGTCAGGCGTGACTGTGACTGCGGTGGTGTCTACCACCCGCCACAGGCCTGAACCCGCGACCTGTATCGGCAGCGGCAAGGTCGAGGAACTGGCTGCGGTTATCGAACAAACCGGATCCAACCTGGTGCTGTTCAATCATGGTCTCACGCCGATTCAGGAACGAAATCTCGAGAAAGCTCTCAAGACCCGTGTGCATGACAGAACCACACTGATACTGGATATCTTTGCCCAGCGGGCACGTTCTCACGAAGGCAAGCTGCAGGTGGAACTGGCACAGCTTCGACATATGTCGACACGGCTGGTGCGCGGCTGGACTCACCTGGAGCGACAGAAGGGTGGTATCGGTCTGCGCGGGCCGGGTGAAACCCAGCTCGAGACCGACCGGCGCCTGCTCGGTCAGCGTGTTCGCACACTGAACAAGAAACTTGAAAAACTGGATACCCAGCGTGCTCAGGGACGCCGCGCCCGGAAACGCAATCACATGCCGGTGATTTCACTGGTGGGCTACACCAACGCCGGAAAATCCACGCTGTTCAACCGCATCAGTGGTGCCGAGATCTATGCAGCCGACCAGCTGTTCGCCACGCTGGATCCGACACTGCGCAAAATTGACAATCCCCACGGTCGTCCGTTCATACTGGCCGATACCGTGGGTTTTATCCAGAATCTGCCTCACGATCTGGTGGCTGCCTTCCAGTCGACACTGGAAGAGGTGCGTGAGGCCGATCTGCTGCTTCACGTGATTGACAGTGCGGACCCGGAACACGCCATGCGTGTGCAGCAGGTGCAGCAGGTCATTGAGGAAATCGATGCTGCTTCAGTACCGCAGATTCTGGTCTACAACAAGATCGATCTGACCGGTCAGGAAGCAACGACAACTGCCGGTGAAGGTGATGCTCCTTCCAGGGCATGGGTTTCGGCCGTCGCTGACCAGGGCATCGAAGGCCTGATCAGACTGATCAGCCAGCTGATCGATGACGACAGCCGACCGTATGCACTCAGGATCGGGCCGGACAAGGGTCAGCTCAGAGCCCGGTTGTATGAGTGGGGTGTGATCCAGCATGAAACCGTGGCCGATGACGGTTGCTGGCATGTGCAGGCGGTACTGAATGCGCGCGAGCTGAGTCATGCCTGTCAGCTGCTGGGTGAAGAGAGTTGCCAGCCCATGGACATGCTGCAGGAGCAGGAACAGACCAACTCCTGAGTTATCCGGAATGAATGAACGCATCACAATGCATTCTGTGGTGAACATGCATGGACATTGATCGACAACGGATTGAGTCTGTCACCTTGTTGTTCGCACACTTCGCCCATATGATTATCAGGATAAGAGCCCAAACACTGTTAGGAGACGTATATGGCCTGGAATGAGCCGGGTAACGGTCAGGACAAGGGGCCCGACAAGGGTCGCGGTGATCGCAATGATCCGTGGAAGTCTGGTGGTAACCAGCAACCGCCCGATCTTGATGAAATCTTCCGCAACATGAGCGGCAGCATCAGGAAGCTGTTTGGTGGCAGCAAGGATGGCCGTTACAACAAATCCGGTTCCGGCAGCAGTCGTGGCGGTATCGGCCTGCTGGTCCTGTTGGCACTGGCCATCTGGATCGTGTTCACCTCATTCTACATCGTCGACGAACAGGAGCGTGGTGTCGTGCTGCGATTCGGCAAGCATGTCAAGACCATGCAACCCGGGTTCAACATCACCCTGCCACGACCAATCGACGAGGTCACCAAGGTCAACGTCACCAAGCTGTTCAATGAAAAGACCGTAGGTCAGATGCTGACTGTTGATGAAAACATCGTCGACGTCTCACTCGATGTTCAGTACAAGATCAAGGATCCGGAAGATTACCTGTTCTTCGATCAGCAGCCTGACAATTCACTGATTCAGGTCGCCGAAAGTGCCATGCGCCAGGTGGTGGGCGACAGCACACTCGATTATGCACTGCTGGATGGTCGTGCCGAGAACAGTGCCAAGATCAAGGTGATCATCCAGGACACACTGGATCGCTACAAGAGCGGACTGATCGTCAATACGATCAACATGGAAGATGTGAAACAACCGCAGGAAGTTAAGGCCGCATTTGATGATGCCATCAAGGCGCGTGAGGACAAGGAACGATCCCAGCGAGAAGCCACGGCCTATGCCAACCAGAAAATTCCGGAGTCACGTGGTACGGCTGCCCGTAAACTGCAGGATGCAGAAGCCTACAAGCAGTCGCTGATCGCCCAGGCGACCGGTGAAAGCGAACGCTTCAAACTGCTGCTCGAGGAATACCAGATTGCACCGGAAGTGACACGTCAGCGCCTGTATCTGGAAACCATGGAGTCGGTACTTGGCAATACACCGAAAATCCTGCTCGATGCCAATCAGGGTAACCTGATGCTGTTACCGCTGGACAAGCTGATGAATTCACAGCCCGGTACAGGTGTACGACTGCCGGAAACCTCCAGCAATATTCGTGACATGCCGTCCTTCACAACAACACCGTCCATGTCATCAGAGTACAACCAGCGTGAAGACTCACGCCGCACAGCGAGGAACGGACGATGAAGGGAACCGCACTGATCATACTGATACTGGGGGCACTGGGTGTGGCCCTGTCCGCATTCACGGTCAGCGAAACCGAACATGCCATCAAGTTCCGACTCGGAAAGATCATCCAGACTGAATATGAGCCGGGACTGCACTGGAAAATGCCGTTCGTCAATAACGTCAAGAAATACGACAAGCGCATCATCCTGCTTGATGCTGCCGTCGAGCGATTCATCACCTTCGAGAAGAAGAACGTGGAAGTGGATTCGTTCGTCAAATGGCGCATCTATGACGTCACCAGTTTCTATACCTCGTTCAATGGCGATCTGGTGAATGCCAGGGACCGACTGGTACCGGTGATTGCCGATAGCCTGAAAAACGAGTTCGCCAAGGCGACATTGCAGGAAGCGCTGTCCAGCAAACGTGATGCCATCATGTTATCAGCCCGCGACAATGCCAATCAAACCATGCTGCCTCTGGGAATCGAAATCGTTGATCTTCGCGTCAAGAAGCTGAACCTGCCCGAACAGGTCAGGGACTCAGTATTCGAACGCATGCGTTCCGAGCGTAAGGAAGTGGCCAACCAGCTGCGTTCCCAGGGACGTGAAGAGGCCGAGAAAATCAGGGCCAATGCCGATCGAGAAGCACGCATCAATGTGGCCAATGCCAACCGGGACGCCTTGCAGATTCGTGGTGAAGGGGATGCAGAAGCGGCCAGATTGTATGCCGAAGCCTATAATCAGGATCAGGACTTTTACGCCTTTTACCGTTCACTTCAGGCCTATCGGACTACCTTTACACAGGGCCGTGATGTGATGGTGCTCGACGCCGGTTCGGATTTCTTCAACTACTTCGACAAGAAGTAAAACGCAGCATCTGGCAATTCGTTGTAGATCATGCCAGGCCCTGAGGCCTGGTATGTTTTTGCAAAACTGACAGACAACGCGGTTGAATGGCTGGCCAGGTGAACCGCATTCTGACCAGGGACAATAACACCGGGACTAATGTTCCGGCATGATTCACGTGGGGGCACGGTGCAGGATTTACTCGCCGCGATCTGTCTGGTACTGGTGCTTGAAGGCATCCTGCCATTTGTTGCACCACGAACCTGGAAACAGACCCTGGAACAGCTTTCCAAGCTTGATGAACGAACCTTACGCCGGTTCGGTCTTGGGTGTATGCTGTCGGGGTTGATACTTCTTCAATTAGTTAAATAAGGATTTATGCGATGCAACGCAGTGTAGTTGTGCTCGGCACCCAGTGGGGTGACGAGGGCAAGGGCAAGATCGTTGACCTGTTGACCGAGAATACGTCACTGGTGGTGCGATTCCAGGGTGGCCACAATGCCGGTCACACCCTGGTGATCAATGGCGAGAAAACCGTGCTTCACCTGATACCTTCCGGCATTCTGCATGACAATGTGCAATGCCTGATCGGCAATGGCGTGGTGCTCTGTCCAGAGGCCCTGCTGGAGGAAATGCAGGGGCTTGAATCCCGTGGCGTTGACGTCAACAGCCGTCTCGGCATCAGCCCCTCCTGTCCGATCATTCTGCCCTATCACATCGCGCTGGATCAGGCGCGTGAACGTGCCCGCGGCAAGGATGCGATTGGTACCACCGGACGTGGCATCGGTCCTGCCTATGAAGACAAGGTGGCGCGACGCGGTGTACGTTTTGCCGATCTGTTCGACGCAGCACGCGCCACGGAACGAATCACCACGGCACTGGATTACCACAACTTCGTGTTGACGCGCTATCTCGATGCACAGGCTCAGGATCCTCAGCAGGTTATCGACCAGGCGCTGGCCCAGGCAGAACAGCTCAGACCGCTCTGTACCGATGTGACGCAGCGAATCATTGATGTGCGTGCCTCGGGTGGCAACATCCTGTTTGAAGGTGCCCAGGGCACATTGCTGGACATCGATCACGGTACCTACCCGTTTGTCACCTCGTCAAACACCACCTCGGGTGGTGTCTGCACCGGCAGCGGCATCGGGCCGCGCGATGTCGATTATGTACTCGGCATCACCAAGGCCTACACCACCCGCGTTGGCAGCGGACCGTTCCCGACCGAACTCCACGATGACAATGGTGCACGGATTGCCGAGAAGGGAGCCGAGTTTGGCGCCACAACCGGGCGACCGCGACGCTGTGGCTGGCTGGATATCGTCGCACTGAGACGATCAGTTCAGATCAACGGCATTGATGGCCTCTGTGTGACCAAGCTGGACGTGCTCGATGGCCTGGATGAGATCAGAATGTGTACTGCCTATCGCTACAAGGGTGAGGTGATCAAGACACCGCCGATGGATATCGCAGACTACGATCTGTGTGAGCCGGTCTATGAAAGCATGCCAGGCTGGGAAGGCAACAACGCCGGGGTGCAGGACATCGAGAACTTGTCCGACGGTGCCCGCCGCTATCTGGAACGCGTGGAAGCACTGGTGGGCTGTCCGATCCACATCATTTCCACCAGCCCCGAACGTGAGGATAATGTTATTATCAGGCACCCGTTCAACGATTGATCGAGACGTCTGAATGAACTTCAACCGCGACCAATGGGACGATTTGCTCACCACTGGCGGCGGGCTGCTCTCACTGCTTGATGATGCGCCGGACCCTTCCGAGCTTATAGGCGAGCAGTTCGGCTCATTCACCATCATCGAACTGATTGATCAGGGCGGCATGGCCTGTGTCTACCGGGCTGAACGCAGTGATGACCAGTTTCGGCAACAGGTGGCCATCAAGATTATTCATGCGGGGCTCAGGCAACCCGAGCTTGCAGACAGTTTTCTCAGTGAGAGACAGATCCTGGCAGATCTGGATCACCCGTTCATTGCCCGGATCTACGATTCCGGAATCACCGAAGACAACCGTCCCTGGCTGAGCATGGAATTCATTGACGGTCAGGCCATGGATCTGTGGTGTGACCAGCAGCAGCCGTCGGTCCAGACCATTCTCGAGTCGGTCATCAACGTCTGTGATGCTGTCCAGTCAGCGCATGATAGCGGCATCATTCACCAGGACCTGAAGCCCGGCAACATCCTGATGGATGCCCATCAGCAACCCAAGCTGCTCGATTTCGGCATCGCACGCTCACACCGTAACCGTGATGAGGCATCGGGAGATATCGCCGCGATGTTCACACCGCTGATCGCGGCGCCCGAACAGTTGCGTGGTGAAGCAGGCACCAGACAGACCGATGTTTGGCAGATCGGTGTTCTGCTGTACCGGCTCTTGTCCGGACACTATCCGTTCGAGGCCGACGGCAACATCGAGACGCTGCGGGAGAACATTCTCGGCAGGCAGCACCAGAAGCTGAAACCAAGGTCCAGCATCAGCCGACTGATGAGACTCGGACTTGACGATCTGTTCAACCGCTGTTTTCAGAAGGATATGGCAGAGCGTTACGACAGCGTGAAGGCGCTGGCGGAGGATCTGAACAGGTTGCTGTCGGGACAGTCACTGCATAACCTCGGCCAGGGAGAATCCCGCAGCTTGCAGTCATTCCTGTTGCGACACAGTCGATGGATTGCGGCATCGGTCGTGTTGATATCGGCGGCCGGTACGGGCTGGTATATCAATGAACAACGCCTGGCTGCAGAACGGGCACAGACCGAGACCATGACCAATCTGCTGGTGGATGCCATCAATGCATCGGATCCGGCCACCGATGATGGTGCGCTGTCCGACCTGATCACCAGTGCAGACTTCGAGAACGTCACACAGTCGGACAGGAATCCAGCCGCGGCACGTCGCGTGGTGGTCACCACGGCCAGCCGCATGATTGACCGTTCCGAGTTCAGACAGGCCATCGATCTTCTGACACCGTTGATCAGCGGCACGGTTGCAGATGGCACGGTCTCTGATGAACACATTGAATACCTCAGCCTGCTGGGCTATGCCTGGTACCGTCTTGGCGATCTGGACAGGGCTTCACCCATGCTCGAGCAGGCACATGCCGCCATCGACAGGCTGCCGGCCGATGATTTCCGGGCCAGGGCCGGCGTTCTGCAGCGATTCGGACTGCTCAAGCGTCGAGTCGGAGACGGCGCAGCCGCATTGCAGCTGATCGAACAGGCACATGCGATCATCGAATCCGAGCTTGCCGGGGAATCCCTGCTGATCGCACGCGTCAACAATCACCTCGGACTGGTACTGGTGGATAACAACCGGTTGCCCGAAGGCATCAGGGCCTATCGACGTTCGATCGAATTCTATGATAAGGCCGGGAGTCAGGAGCTGGCCAGGGCACTGACCCATTCCAATCTGGCCGATGCACTGCGTCTGTCAGGTGATCTGGACCAGGCACTGAAAATCGCCACAGAAACCATCGCGCTGGTGGATACCAACCCGCAATCTCTGCCCCAGCACCGGGCCATGGCTCGTGTCAGTGTCGGTAATGTGCTGATGCAGCAGCAATCCTATGAGGATGCAATCGGCTATTACAGGCCAGCCCACGAGATCTATCTCGAAGCCTTCGAGGAGGGTCATCCGAGACTGGCTGTGAGCGCACATAACCTGGCAACGGCCTATCGCCAGAACGGACAGTGTGAGCTGGCCATACCGCTATACGAGATGTCCATCGAAACCAATCAGGCCCGCTTCGGGTCTGATCACCCCAGAGTCGCGGAATCCAGACGGCAACGCGCCCTCTGTAACAGCTGACCGATGCTGTCATGAAGCGCAGGCCAGAAGAGATCACCCAGTTGCTGCAATCCAGTGCCAGCGGTGATGAATCGGCCATGGATGCCCTGCTGGAGCTGGTCTATGATGACCTGCACCGACTGGCCGCGAGACAGATCGCCAGCGAGAGTCCCGGTCAGACACTGTCAGCCACCATGCTGGTGAATGAAGCCTATCTCAAGCTCAAACAGCAATCGGGCTCTCACTGGAATGACAGGCAGCACTTCTTCCGCCTGGTGGCCCAGGCCATACGCAATATCGCCGTGGATCATGCTCGCAAGCGGCTGGCGCAAAAACGCGGCAGTGGTGAAAAACCGCTGGAGTTGAACGAGGATATCCAGCCGGCCGAACACAAGGCCGCCATGATCATTGAAATGGAAGAAGCGCTGGCCGAACTGCGCGAACTGGAACCGGATCTGGTCACCATGATCGAATGCCGTTTCTATGCCGGACTGACTGAAGTTGAAACCGCCGAGGCCCTCGGCATCTCGAGACGCACGGTTCAGCGACAGTGGGAGCAGGCCAGGGATCGGCTCAAGACTATGCTGACCCGACGCTGACGGGCAGCTTTCTGATTCCGAATCGTACCGACAGTTCGTTCACCAGCTTCTCCAGCTGGCTGAAATCCGCTGCATCGGTGTCGCCAACGTTGATCTGAATGCGGTCAATTTCCTGAACAATGGATGATGCAGACTCCGGCATCACACGGGCGGCGAGATACAGGTCACTGCACTCATCCGTGCTTTCGAGCGTCCAGAATTCAACGCCCTGGCTCATGCTGACATGGTGCCAGCATCCGCCATCATCTACCCTGCTCAGTGAATCACTGATCAGCTCATGGACCTGCTCATGCTGACTGAAACAGGACCACCCGTCAGATGGCGCCAGTTCATAGCGATCATTTTTCATCATGCTGTTCATTCCCCCTCAGGTTTGATGCCATCTTCTGCAGTATCACAGTATGGCGTTTCAGCTTGATGTCGAAGAACGACAGAAAATTCTACGCACTCGTGTGTTCATCGACAGTTCTGATGCTATCAGGATCTTCCTGTACATGAGTGTGTCAAAGGTCAGCCATCCCACACCCTGTGCCACTCTGTGATAGGATGTCGCGGGTCTTGTCGTTGACGGCCTTGAGGCCGGCACGCGTTTTCATCCGAACAACAATCAGAAGAGGAGGGGAGTTGTGTCTGAACAGGCTTCTTCAAGCTATGGTCTCATCACCCGGGGTGCCTATCCCGAGTTGACACCGCATGCGGTGATTGTCGGGTACTTTCTCGGCGTCGTGCTCGCGGTATCCATCGGTTATGCCGCACTGAAACTGGGCTTCTCCATCGAGGGTTCGGAGCTGGCAGCCATACTCGGCTTCGGTATCCTGCGGGGCATCTTGAGGCGTCGTTCCATCATCGAGAACAACGTCGCCCAGACCGTGGCCAGTGCCGTCAACGGTGCATCCTCCGGCATGATGTTCTCGGTCCCGGCCATTTTCATCCTAGGTTACGGCATGGACTTCAATCCCTATGTGCTGACCTTCGGTGCCATTGCCGGCGCATTTCTAGGCATTGCATTCATCATCCCCCTGCGCAAGCAGATGATCGATTACGAACGCCTGACCTACCCCGGTGGTGTGGCCGTGGCCTCGATCCTGAAATCACCCGGTGCGGGTATCCAGAAAGCACAGCTGTTGCTGGGCGCCATGCTGGTTTCGGGCATCGTTCATTTCATCACGATTTATTTCGATATCCACGACTGGGCGCTGTTTGATCAGCTCGGCCTGCCGGAATATCTCAACGGGACCTTCTATATCTCGCTGATGACCATCGGTGTGGGATTCATCGCCGGTCGCGGTGGCGTGGCCTTCATTATCGGCGGCTATGTCTGTTACTGGATCATTGCACCACTGCTTGATGTCACCAATGCCTTTCCGGTCAACGAAGCGGGTGAAGCCATCACTGATCCCAACCAGCTCAGGCTGATGCTGTTCAGGCCCACGGGTATCGGTATGCTCATCGGCGGCGCCGTCATCGGCGTGATGTTTGCATTGCCCCTGATCAAGTCGGCCATCACCTCGATGCAGTCATCCGCCAAGGCCGAGAGTGCCATGAGCCGCGATGAGATGCCGATCAAACTGCTGTACTTTGCCGTCGCGGGTGCAGCCATTCTGCTCGGTGTCATGGCCATTACCTCGGTTGAGGAAGTCGGTATCGTGCGCGGGCTGATGATGGCCGTGCTGGGTACCCTGTGGATCTGGATGGCAGGTATCATTCTCTCCGAAGCGATCGGTCGTACCAACTGGTCGCCACTGTCCGGCATGACCCTGATAGCCGTAACCCTGCTGATCATCATTACACAGAGTTTCGGTGGCATGGAGCCTGGTCCGGCGATAGTTGCCGCGATCACCGTAGGCGCAGCCACCTGTGTCGCCATGTCACAGGCGACCGACCTGATGCTGGACATGAAAACCGGTTATCTGGTGGGTGCCACACCGCGCATGCAGCAGATGGGCCAGTTCTTTGGTGCCTGGCTGGGACCGATTGTGGTCATCGTTCTGATTTTTGTGCTCGAGAAGGCGTTTGGTCTTGGCAGTGATGAATTCCCGGCACCGCAGGGTCAGGCACTGGCTTCCATGGTTCAGGGTATCACCGGTGGCGATGTGCCAACCGAGAAATATATCGCAGGTGCCCTGCTGGGTGGCCTGCTTTCAATGATCCAGACGGGCCTTGGTATTACCGTCGGTCTGGGCTTCTATCTGCCGTTCAACATCGTGCTGACCTATTCGATAGGCACATTGCTGCGTGAAATCATCGATCGCAAGAAGGGCAAGGCCTGGTCAGAAAGCAAGGGCATCCCCATAGCTGCCGGTCTGATCGTGGGTGAGGCCCTGGTGGGTGTGGGCAATGCCATCTATGTCATCGCAAGCGCAAACTAGGAGGCAACCATGAAAACTATCGCATTCATCATCGTGATACTGGCTTTCCTCGCAGGCGCCTACATGACATCACTCGATCCAGCCGAGATCGAATGGACCTGGTTCATTCCCATCATTGTTGCCGGTTTCATTGCCTCGCTGCTGTATCGAAATGCAGCCAATGCCGCAGCGCGACAGGAACATGTGCTTGAAAACAACAAGACCGTACTCACACAAAGTCTCGACAATATTCTGGGGAATCTGGAAAAACTTGACGGTCGCAAATCCGAGGTGCCCACCTACGAGATGCGCTTCGAGATTGACAAGCTGTTCCGTGAGGACCTGATCACCTTTGCCGAAGCCCGCGAGAGCATGAAGCACCTGTACGGTGTGCAGGCCTATGCCGACGTGATGTCGAGTTTTGCCGCAGGCGAACGCTATATCAACCGAGTCTGGTCTGCCTCTACCGACGGCTACGTCGATGAGGTGCTGATGTATGTCGGCAAGGCACTGTCGCAGTTCGAACATGCCCGCGATGAAATGAAACGGGTCTCTGCTGGCTAACCCGGAAGAGGCGTCCTTTTCCTGCAAAGCGGCCTTCAGGGTCGCTTTTTTTTTGCGTTGCCATTTCTGTCTTGCTGAAGATCGCGCTTGACAGTAGTACCATCAGCTTCTACAGTTGTAGAAAGTAACTTCTACAGGTGTAAAAACATTGCCTGAAAATGACATCACACTGTCCGGACCACAACACAGACTGATGCAGATCCTGTGGAAACTGGGTTCGGCATCAGCTGGCGAGTTGCTCTCGGTCTGGCCTGGCGTGTTTCCCGAGACTCGTGTGCCGGCCCTGTCCACAGTCAGTACCGTGCTGTCACGTCTGGAGCAACGAGGTGTATTGCGATCCGAACGCCAGGGCAGGGAGCGCGTCTTTACACCGCTGGTGAAACAGACTGATGTACGCCGCAACATGGTGTCTCAACTGGTGTCCACCCTGTTCGGCGGCGATTCACAGGCATTGCTGGCTCACCTGGTCAGGGAATCCGATGTCGCACTCGAGGACATCGAGACCGCCCGCAGGATGTTGCAGGACTCCGAAGCGGATGATGAGTCAACTTCACAAGACGAGGCGCAGCAATCATGACCGCTGGCAACGGTGATCTCGTGTTTCTCTGGTTGCTGAATTTTTGCCTGCACAGCAGCCTGTTGCTGGGCATGGTCTGGGTCATCGATCGAAACCGGCTGGTGAGGTCGGCAGCATTGCTGGAATGGCTGTGGCGAGCAGCCATACTGGCCAGCCTGGTATCGGCGACGCTGAGCTTGAGCCAGTCCAAGTCATCGCTGTACGGGTTCACGATAGAACAGACCCCCGCCGTACAGTTGACACAATCGCCTGAAACAGGGCTCTCAAAGGTTGAGCCAGTGGAACGAGGAGGCAAGCCTCTCAGACTGGATCCTGCCTACAATCTGCTCGATCAGCCGAACACAGTCGACACTGTCAAGAACGATATCCCCTTCGCTTCAGATTCGATCAGCCGAACGCCCGTAGCAGACATTCATCGTGACAGTACAGATCAACCGGGGTTGCAGACATTTCTCATGTATACCTGGTTACTGCTGGTCGCTGGTCTGATTTGTCGACTGGCTCAGCAGTACCGCCGTGCGCATACCAAAATTGGCGATCGTCGCCAATTGCCCGATGAACATCCGGCCACGATTGAACTCAACGCACTCTGGTTGCAGGTCAATCACTCGTCAGAATTGAAAAATCGTCCGGTTCTGACCGTATCTGATGAACTGATCAGCCCGGTCACATTGTCTGGCAGGGAAATCTGTCTGCCAGGCTGGACCCTGACCGATATGGACTCCATGCAGCGACGTGCTGTACTGGCCCATGAGCTGGCCCATTGCCTGCGCCACGATCCGTTGTGGTTCGTGGCTCTGGACGTGATTCAGCGCTGTTTTTTCTTTCACCCATTGATGCATCTGGCGCGGCATAAACTGATCGATCTGGCGGAAATCAGAGCCGACGAGACAGCAGTTGAACTGACCGGTGATCACCGCGCCGTTGCCGAATCGCTGACCGAATGCGCCAGTCACTATCAACCTCAACACATGATTCCCGGAGTTGCCATGGCCAACCGTCCATCCAGTTTTATCAACCGAATTGAACGCCTGCTGTCACGACCCGCAGGTGCAATCAGGAACCCGGGCAGACGCACGATCAGTCTGATGGTAATTGGCATGTTCGTACTGGCGATCATGATGCCGGGGTTCATGTACAGTGCCCAGGCAGCCCGGTCCGGCACATCGACACATATTGATACCGATCGTGATGGAAAACTCGACAACATGTCGATGTCGATCAGCCGTGATGGCTACCGGCTGGAGGTCGATGCCGATGGTCATTTTGAACTCAATGACGACGAATCCGATCTGGCCCGTCTTGATCGCGGTGCTGAACTCGAGATCGAAGAAACGGTTGACGGAAGCGAACGCCGGGTAGAGTTCAATGCCACACGCAGTGGAATCGAGCGTCGTGTCTGGATCGACGGTGATGAGCAGGAATTTGATGAAAACACTCGATCCTGGTTATCTGAACTGTTGCCCAGGGTGATGCGGGAAACCGGTCTGAATGCTGAAAAGCGTGCGGCTCGCATTCATGCCCGATCCGGTAGTGACGGGCTGCTGGACGAAATCCAGTTGATTCGAGGCGACTACTCGACACGTCGGTACATCGTCTGGCTGGCCAGGAATGACGAGCTGGATGAAACACAGTATGGCCGTCTGCTCAAGGCCGCAGCCACGGTCGACAGTGATTATGAAATGCGCCAGAGCCTGATGCAGATCGCAGGCCATCAGCGGATGAGTGATGATCGTGCCATTGCGCTGCTGGATGTGGGGGCTGCCATCGATTCTGATTACGAGTTGCGTACCCTGGTCGATCATCTGGTGACCGAGAGTGACATTGAAAAGCTGGCGGCTGACCGACTGATCGAGGTGATCAGCAGCATTGATTCGGATTATGAAATGCGTACGGCCTTCATGACCATGCTGCATGATGCCGATCTGACACATGATGAATTGAATGACACGCTGGGCATCGCCAGCCGCATGATCGATTCCGACTATGAACTGCGCGTGCTGCTGGACGAATTATCAGACGGTGCAGCCAGTGACGAGGAACTGGCCCTGGGGTATCTCACAGCTGTGCGACAGATTGACTCCGATTACGAACGACGCGTGGCACTGAACAATCTGGTGAAACAGGCCGATGGACTTGAGGATATCTGGGTTGCTGTGATTGAAACAGCCGCCGGGATAGATGGTGATTACGAACTGGCCGAGTCATTGGTGGCTATCGCAGACCAGATGCCATCAAGCGATGCCAACCGGGAAGCCTACCGCAACGCCGCGATGCGCATTGGTGGCCAGTATGAACGCAAGCGTGCACTGGATGCCATTGGTGGATAACCCAATCAGCAAACGACTGAGATCAGAGCCTGGTCGCGAAGTTTCAGTGCCTTCTGAATGCGACCCCTGAAACAACGACCATCCGATAGCCTGGTGCTGTAATGCGTTCCACAAACACGGGTACTGGCCAGTGGATCCGCTTTCAGCAGGGGTTTGACCTCTGCCCACAACAGGCTCTCGCATTGGGTACTGGCATCGCCATTGCTGGCACAGGCGGTGACGATCATCATCAGTAGCATCATGACGCATATGGTGGTTCCTGAGCGGATTCTCATGTGCTCCTTTCTCCGTGTTTGAAAGCCACGGTTTTGCAGGATGACTCCAGTATAGACAAATTCACTCGGGCAGTGTTGCAACGGTGGCTGTCAATGATGCGAATCGTCTGATTGCATCAGTTGTCGGCATGGATGGTTGTGTGTTCACCAGGCTGAATGCGGTCTTGAAGATTCCTGTTCTGGTTCAGCACCCTGAAACTTGCAGACAAGTGATCCAGCAGTACCCTCAATTTCTTTGTTGACGCTGTCCCGGGGGGGAACACACCATAGAGCACGATATCGTCGAGTGCATACCCGGCAAGTACCTGATCCAGTTCACCCCGATTCAATCTGGGCATGGCATCATAATTCGGGATTCGACCGAGCCCGTGTCCGCCGACCACAAACGCTGTCCTTGCTGCGGCATTATTGGTGGTAATTGAGCCACTCACCCTGATCGAATACGAGCGACTGCCACGTCTGAGGACGACATCTGTAGATCCGGGGCTGTAAATGACCCAATCGTGGGTCTCCAGATCCGTGGGTGTCGCGGGACTGCCGTGCTGTCGCAAATAGTCTGGCGATGCGCACAAACAGGTCGACAGCCTCGCCAGCTGGCGTGCCTGTAGACCCGAATCCGGCAGGGGAGCTCCGCGAATGGCAAGATCGATACCCGACCGAAGGATATCAATCACATCATCAGTCAGCTGAACATCCAGTTCAATTCTGGGAAACAGCTGTCGAAACTGATTCAGCGCGGGAACAACCAATTCAAGCCCGAGATTGACCGGACAGGAGATTTTCAGCAGACCCTCGGGTTCGTCTCTGAAACTGTCGATCTGTTTCTGAGCCATGGATGCCTGTTCAGCGATGACGTGACAGCTCTGGTAGTAGATCTGACCAGCTTCAGTCAGAGCATGGGTGCGGGTTGACCGGTTAAGCAATTTCAATCCGAGTTGGGATTCAAGCCGTTTGATATGATAACTGACCACCGCTCGGGTCAGATCCAATTGCTTCGCAGCTGCACTGAAACTGCCATGTTCAACCACTCTGGCAAACACCACCATGCTCTTCAATTGTTCAAATGACAGATCCATGCATTCAATTGTACTAAGTATTGATACACAGTAGTGTAAAAACTCGCCATTGTCTGTAATAGTCTCAAACTTTAGACTATCCATCAGATTTTAATCCTGAGGAATGGCAATGACCCGACACAAGATCCTGATGGTACTGACGTCTCACTCGGCCCTGGGTGATACCGGTGAAAGCACCGGTTTCTGGACCGAAGAGTTTGCCGCACCGTATTACGCATTCCTGGATGCCGGTGCCGACATCACCCTGGCTTCACCTGCAGGGGGCCAGCCACCGGTGGACCCCAAAAGCAATCTTCCCGAATTTCAGACAACTGCCACACGGCGGCTGGATCAGGATGAGGAGGCGCGAGACAGGCTGGCAAAGACATTCGAGCTCAGTGAACTCTCTGCAAGCGACTTTGATGGTGTGTTCTTTCCCGGCGGTCACGGGCCTATGTGGGATCTGACCAGCGATGCTGATTCTATCCGATTGATTGAGCAGTTCCTGAACCAGGACAAACCGGTCGCCGCCGTTTGTCATGCCAGCGCAGTACTACTTCAGGTGAACGATTCAGCCGGGATTCCCGTTGTTCGTGGCAGGGCGGTGACCGGCTTCAGCAACAGCGAAGAAGATGCCGTCGGCCTGACAGAGGTGGTGCCCTTCCTGCTGGAGGATGAACTGGTCCGTCTTGGCGCTGATTATCAGAAAGTGGCAGACTGGGGTGCGTTTGCTGTTCAGGATGGCTCGCTGATTACCGGTCAGAACCCCGCCAGTTCAGAATTGACTGCTGCCAAGTTACTGTCTCATCTGCAAGGCTGAGCCACTCATGTTCAACTTCCGAGGAACCTCATGAATAATTTCAGTTTTCACAACCCGACACGTATCCACTTCGGCACAGGCCAAATCGATAAGGTCACGGAAGAGATCCCGACAACTGCACGTGTATTAATGCTCTATGGTGGCGGCTCGATCAAGTCCAATGGCGTGTACGATCAGGTCGTGTCTGCGTTGTCAGGTCATGACTGGCATGAATTCAGCGGCATCGAACCGAATCCCACGTACGGCACCCTGATGAAAGCCGTTCAGATGGTCGAAGAACATGAGATTGATTATCTGCTGGCAGTGGGCGGCGGCTCTGTAGCCGATGGCACAAAGTTCGTCGCGGCGGCTGCCTGCTATGAGGGTGAGGATCCCTGGGACATTCTTGCCTCTGGTACAGCCGTAAACCAGGCTCTGCCCATCGGGGTGGTGCTGACCCTGCCTGCGACAGGATCCGAATCGAACGGTGGATCCGTGGTCACGCGTGATGGGCACAAGCTGTTTTTCGGCAGTCCACTGGTGATGCCAGGGTTTGCCGTGCTCGATCCATCAGTGACACTGAGTCTGTCTGATCGGCAGATCAGTAACGGGATCACGGATGCCTTTGTACACATCATGGAGCAGTACCTCACCTACAACGTCAATGCCAGGGTACAGGACCGATTCGCCGAGGGTCTGTTGCAGACACTGATCGAAGAGGGGCCGAAGGCTCTGGCCGCCGAATCTAAGGAAGATCTGGAGGTTCGTGCCAATGTCATGTGGTCGGCGACACTTGCGCTCAACGGATTACTTGGTGCAGGTGTACCCCAGGACTGGGCAACACACATGATCGGGCATGAACTGACGGGTGCGCACAATATCGATCATGCCAGAACCCTGTCCATTGTCCTGCCTGCCGTGATGAAGGTGAAGCGAGAGGCCAAGCGAGAGAAGCTGCTGCAATATGCCGAACGAGTCTGGCACATCATCGAGGGGACAGACGATGAACGGATTGATGCTGCAATCAGCAAGACAGAAGACTTCTTCAGGCAGCTGTCTGTACCTGTCCGGCTTTCCGAGGTTGGGCTGGGCAGTGATCACATCGATCATCTGATCGAGCAACTGACCGGTCACGGTCGTCTAGAGCTTGGTGAACACGGCGACATCACACCCGAGATCAGTCGTGAAATTCTGATTCAGGCAATCTGATTGAGGCGGGTGGTGACATGACACCACCCGTACTCACTCGAGAAGAGATTGCTATGAGCCCTGCAGTTCGCTGAACAGCTCGTCGAGAATGGCGTAGCCGGCACCCCAGCCCTTGTCCATCCCTGCCATGGTTTCGGCAAAACAGGCAATCTCCGCTTCACTGGCCTCATGCGGTTGCTGGCTCAGGCTGACCATGGTTTTACCGCCATCGTCCGCGAATGTGACGGTGGTCAGCAGAATGCGTGGCCAGTCCGGCATCATCGGGTTGACGGCCGTATTCCAGTCGGCATCACAACTGATATGGTGCCAGATGAGCTTCTGGCCCGTCACCACGTCGAGGAACTGCATTTTCTGGAAATTGGAATTCTCGCCCCATTTCATTTCATTGAGCCAAACGCCACCGGGTTCGAGATCAAAACGGTGAATCACCGTTTCCACACCAGGCCCGTACCAGCGGTTCAGCAGTGCCGGGTCGGTCCAGGCTCGCCAGACCATCTCGCGTGGCGCGTCAAATACTCGGTTGATCGTGTAGACGGGCAGTTCACTCATGATTGTTTTCCTTTGATTCTGTCTTTTTCATTCGTGTGAGTACATCATCCAGCTGGTCAAAGCTCCTGCCCCAGAATTCCCTGAAGTGATTCAGCCAGTCGACGGCGACCGCCATGTCCTGCGCCTTGAGGCGGGCAGGGCGTCGCTGCTGATCGATATCACGCTCGATCAGGCCTGCCTTTTCAAGCACCTTCAGATGCCGTGATACTGCCGGCTGGCTCATCTCAAACGGTGCCGCCAGTTCATTGACCGAGGCCTGGCCATCGGCCAGTTTCGAGAGAATGGCACGTCGAGTCGGATCGGCCAGGGCTGAAAAAATGGCATCCAGATTCGGGGTGGATTTTATATAACCAACTTGTTTCATAACAATATAGTTATATAAATAAACACCAATGTCAACTGGCAGACTTTCGTTGCGGCGTCATCAATCTGTCAGATTTCATGCGATACTGACCGGATGCAAACCGGTTCAGAATCTTCAGTCTCAGCATCGTGAAATTACCGATCTATCAGGTGGCTGCATTTGCAAGCAAGCCTTTCAGTGGAAATCCGGCGGCGGTCTGTGTGCTTGACAACTGGCTGGATGATGAGCAGTTGCAGGCCATTGCGCGTGAGAACAATCTGTCCGAAACAGCGTTTGTCGTCGCACTCAATGATGAGCACTACCACCTGCGCTGGTTCACACCCTCATTCGAAATCCCGCTGTGTGGCCATGCCACCCTGGCTGCGGCCTATGTCCTGTTTCGTTATCGTGATCATCACGGGCCACGGGTTCTTTTCCAGACCCAGAGTGGTGAACTTGGCGTTCAGGATGCGGGAGAAAGACTGGTGATGGATTTCCCGGCCTACCGCATGACACCCATCGATGTCGATGACGATTTTGGTCAGGCGCTGGGTGGTGATCCTGTCGCCTGCTACCGTGCCGGAATAAACCTCTATGCATTGTTCGAGCATGAATCGCAAGTCAGGTCACTGCAACCGGACTATGACCGGATACTCAGGATCATGGCCCGCACTGGCACCATTGGCATGGTGCCGACAGCGCCGGGCAAGGCGCATGATTTCGTTTCACGCTACTTTGCGCCCGAGGCCGGTACGGGCATCACCGAAGACCCGGTCACCGGCTCGATTCACTGCGCACTGATTCCGTTCTGGGCCGAGCGACTGGGCAAGCAAAAGATGATTGCCTGGCAGGCCTCGCAGCGGGGTGGCGAGCTGACCTGTGAAATGCACGAGGGTGAGGACCCCCGCGTCGGTATTGCTGGGCAGGTGCAGCCCTACCTCACTGGCGAGATTTCCCTCTGAACAATTATGGGGCATCCCTGCCCCGATGTGATTACTGTTGATCCAGTTCCAGCTTGCGGATGATGACACGGGCATTCTGATTCCGGCCCATGGCACCGCGGTGGGTGTTGAAATAGATCGCCTTGCCGTCAGCCGTGGCGGCAATCGCATTGGGCTCCTCGATGCTGGCGGCACCGTTGATCCCATCCTCGTAGCCGGCACGTCCATTGCCCGAAACAATACCGTAGACACCGCTGACAGGGTCAACACGATAGATAACATGATCCCAGATCTTGTTGACGTACAGCATGCCGTTGACGTAGACATTGTGGGCATTGCCCCGACCAGGCAGCTCGACCAGTCCGATCAGGTCGCCCTCCGGTGTCCACTGCATCACCACGCTACTGTCCAGATCAGCGATGTAGATATTGCCGGCCGGGTCAATCGTCAGTCCATTGGGCTGTGTCATGTGATTGTGCTGCAGCACCACCTCTGCATCGCCACCGTCTGCCGGCACGCGTGCAAGGAACTTGCCGCGTGAATTGGCGACGATGAAATCACCCTGCGGCCGCTGCACGATGGCCACCGGGCCGTTCAGGTTCTTGTCCGAGAACAGGGTGCGGCTGCCATCTGGCGTGATGCGGTAGATCCGGTTACTGGTCCACTCGCTCTGCAGAATGTCGCCGTTGGTCAGCGCCAGGTTTCCGGACGGATCCTCGAATTCGGTGCTGAACATTTCGGTGGTGCCATCCGGCGCAATCTTCCAGATATGACTGCCCAGATCAGCTGTATAGATCGTGCCATCGGCCGCAATCGTCATGCCGCCGATCAGGCCATCAGAAACCAGTTCCATGCTGGTGCTGAGTGTTGTGGTACGGTGAGGCGGCACCGGTGATCCATCGGACATCAGGCCCTTGTCCTTGAGAATGCTGCTGTCCCCGCTGGGTCGTGTCTTGCTGACAGGTGGCAGTGTGCTGCTGTCAGAACAGGCCGCGGTATTCAGTAATACGATCAGGATCAGTATCAGGGCAGGTAGTGCTGCGCCTCTGCGTGGTGCTGAGTCTGGTTTGGTGGAAAATTCGGTCATTGGTCATCTCCCTGTGTCGGTGAACTTGAAACAATCGCTGCAGGGGTCACTAATGACCCTTGTCAGCATCAGGCTCAATCGCTAAAGTCTGAAACGAATCTGAAATCTCCATGAATGGTGCCGATGTCTTCGAGTCACACAGCCAGTCAGAATTTCCCGCGATGGGCCAGTTTTGGTGACTACAGGCTGGACCTTCACTCACATCAGCTGTATCGGAACGACAGGCGACTTTCACTGCCTGCCAGGTCTGTGCAGGTTCTTGGCTTGCTGGTGATGCACCACGGCGAACTGGTGACACGGGAACAACTTGTCGAGCAGGTCTGGGGCACTCAGGATATCGACCCGGAGGCCAGCCTGAACACGGCGATCAGATCTATTCGCCGCGCCCTCTCCGACAATGCGAGTGATCCCAGTTTCATTGAAACGGCACCTCGGCAGGGATATCGATTCCTTCAGTCGCCTGATTTTTCAGATTCAGCAGCAGCTTCCATCACAGGCGATTCTGGATCGCGTGCCCGACAGCGCACGGTTAGCTGGGCGTTGGCGACAGTGGTCATGCTGGTCACAGTTTCAATGGCTGTCTACAGGATGTCACCCGATTCAGGACAGGGCGATGATGCGACTGAGGGTACGACTGATCAGGGCGAGAGCCTGATGCAGGCCTATGTCAGTTCGGCGGGTTACGAGGATTTCATGCACGGGCGCTATGCCCTGTCCCAGGGTGAGCGGGATGTTGCCCGGGCACATCTTGAAGCTGCCATCTCGGCAGATCCCGATCTGGCACCGGCCTATGTGAGTCTGGCCAGGGTACATGTCGGGCAGCGTCGGCTCGGCTGGGATCGTATTGTGGCTGCGCAGTCACTGGTTGATGAGGCCATCCGCATCGACGATAGACTGGTGGCAGCACATGTGCTGAAAGCCGGATTGTCACTGTATTACTGGCGTGATTTCGAGTTATCACAGCGCCATGTCGAGCAGGCATTGAGGCTCGCGGCGAATGATCCGGATGCGCTGGTGGTTGATGCCTATCTGAATGTGATCGGCGGTCGCTCTGAGCGTGCTGTCGAGGCCATCGCCAGAGCGCACCAGCTCAGGCCTCTGTCACCGTCACTGAATGCGGATTACGGCTGGATCCTGTACAAGGCCGGACACTGGGTGGACGCTGAACGTCTGTGCAAGACCAGTGCCGAGCTGAAAAACACGTCTTCGTTTGCACTCGAATGCATCATTCACATCAACCACAGTCAGGGTGATGTGGCGGAAGCTGTTGAGTACGGTTTGCAACTGATGGCACTGCGCGGGGCGACTGAGTCTGAAATCACTTCCGTTCGCATGATCAGGGATGCACGTGAGCGCGAGGCAGCCTACTGGGAGTGGACACTGACCTGGCTCAGATCCAATCAGCACAGTGTTTCCGATGTGCATTCGAAGACCGGAGTTGCACTGACCATGCTTGGCAGACTTGATGAGGCCGTGCTGGTATTCGAGAAGGCCTTCGAGCGCAATGGAGAGCCGTTTCTTGCCTTTCTGGCCGTGGATCCAAGAGTCGATGAACTTACCGGGCACGAGAGTTTCGCCGCTCTGGCCGGAATGAGCCGGTCGCCCCTGTCAAACCCCTGACCATCCCAAACAGCACTGGACAGGCCGCTGTCTGAATTGCTAGTTTCTGTGATTCTGATCACGGGAATCTGGCATGACCTTTGAAAACACTCAAGTTGCACTGAATGAGCTGCCTGCTGCCGATACTCTGGAATTCGAGCCCATGGCAGCGATGTACCCGAAAGAGGTGCTGGTTGAATCCCTTATCAGCTGGCTGGTGCTGCTGATTGCCGGCAGTGTCCCGATGTTCGTGATACCCGATTCAGTCAACATCAAGTTTCCGCTGGTGTGGATTCCCGCCACGATACTTGTCATGTCGGCGCTGTTTACCTGGCTGGTCTGGCTGGCTGCGCGGGCCCGGGGCATGGCCCTGCGCGAGCACGACATTGCCTATCGAACCGGGCTGATCTGGCGCAAGACCATACTGCTGGCCTTTTCGCGAATTCAGCACATCGAGTTGTCGAGTGGGCCACTGCAGCGCAAGTTCGGTCTGGCGTCCCTCAAGTTCTTTACCGCCGGTGGCCTCAATGTGGACATGAAAATCGATGGCCTGCTGCGTGAGGATGCCGAACAGCTTCGAAGTGCCATACTCGCGCGGATTGCCGGTGAACACTGAAACCGAGATCCAATCGGCCACCGAAAATCCGTGGCTGCGTACCTCGCCGGCCGCCATCCTGTTTTTTCTCGGCAAACTGATCCGTGGGCTAATCGACGTGGGCTGGGCCATGCTGGTGGCTGGTTATGGCATCATCAAGTCGGGTAATGCCGATTATCTGATCCTGATCGGCGCACTGTTGCTGCTGGCCATGGCGGTCTGGTCTGTGCTGTCCTGGTTGCGATTTCGCTATCGGCTTGAGGGTGACCGGATGATGGTCAAGCGCGGTGTGATTCACCTGGAACAGCTCACCATCGAATTTGCCCGGGTGCAGAAAACACGGATACTCGAACCGTTTTATCTGAGGCCATTCCGACTCGCGCTGTTCGAAGTCGATACCGCAGGTTCGGCACGGCAGGAGGTCACTCTCGGCGGCATCGCAATCAATCTGGCACGTTCTCTGCGCGACAGTATCGTGGCCCGACAACAGATTCCGGATGACGATACCGATGTTGAGGGCACAGTCGAAGTACCGGTTGATACTGCAGACAACATCGTCCTGTCACGAAGCAACGGGGATATCGCGCTGTACGGGCTGACGCACAACGGCATGTTCTGGGTTCGTCGCGGTCATGGCAGCGGTATTCAGCCAGGCTGGACAGAGCGAAACCTGGGACATGACTCGCATCATCGCCGGATTCTTCAACTTCCAGTTGTGGAGCAATCTGCAGATTGGACTGGCGATATTCGGCGTGCTGCTGATGCTGCCGCTGCTGTCGATCATCGGCTCATTCTGGCGCTACTACGGCTACAGGCTGCACCGCGATGATGACACCTGGCGACGTCACAGTGGCCTGGTCAGCAAGCACGATGAAAGCATCAAGCAGCACAAGATCCAGTCGATTATCTGGCAGCAGAATCTGGTCGCCCGGGCTTTGGGTCGAATCAACCTGAGGCTGAAACAGACCAGTGCCGGTGTGGCCGTTGATACGCAGGGTACCGGTCAGAAGAAACAGCCGGCTTTCATTGTTCCGGCATTGCATCCTGCCGATGCCGAACAACTGACAGGACATCTTCTGCCAAACTCGGCCTGTCTCGATACCCGTTTTTCCAGGGCAGATCGACGTTACATAGTCCGCATGGTGCTGTGGGGATGGAGCCTTCCCGGTGTTCTGATCGCACTGCTGGTTGCCCAGGCCTGGGACTGGCGTGGTCTGTTGATCTGGCCTGTCGTGATGGCGATCGGTGCCCTGGTGATGACGCAGTGCTGGCGCAGACTGGGTTATGCTGTGCGCGGTGAATACGGTCTCATCCGCAAGGGTTTTCTGGGCAGTAGAATCAGTGTGTTCCCGCTGTTCAAGGTGCAGCGCGTGGACATCCGGCAAACGCCTAATCAACGCAGGCGCAGGCTGGCCCACCTGACCATACACCTGGCCTCACATTCACTCACATTGCCATGGATCAGGCTCGAGGATGCACATCAGTTCCGTGATCTGGCGCTGTATCATGTCGAAACGAGTACCCAGCACTGGTACTGACGGCATTACTCGAAACCATCCTCGAACAGCGAATCTGAACCTGCCGTGGCCGAACCGAACATGGCGAATTCGATCAGTGGCGAGATGGCCAGACCACCGGCACCTGATGGATCAGTGATATACCAGCGTGCAAACAGCGGCACATCGATCAGTGCTGGATCGTTCGGCAGGGCAATGCTCTCGGAGGTGTGGCCATTGCCGGCACCCGAGCCCAGCAGGGTGGTGCTGATGTGAATCAGCACATCATCGGGCAATGGTATCGATGGCCCGGTTCCCGGGTCTGTCAGATCGATGATCAGTTTGGCGGGAGCTGCGCCGAGCGCATTGAACACATTGACCGTGAATGACGGATTGCCCAGCAGAGGAGGCTCGATGGCGATCACCTCAGGCACGAAATTACCCGATCCGCTGCTGCCGTCGTCATGAATCAGGGGAACACGACTGGATTCGGTGTACAGCTCAGGCACCTCGAACGGGCCGGTTTCACTGGCCACGCGCTCATCGGTCAGTGGCCTGGTCAGGAAGGCCAGCAGGTCGGCCTTTTCCTGAGCGGACAGATTGAGCGGCCGGATATTCTGATCCTTGTTGGGCGCATCGAAATCACCGCCGCGGTCGTAGAAATCGATCACCTCGGTCAGTGTGGCCAGCGATCCATTGTGCATGTAGGGTGCACGCAGGGCCACGTTCAGCAGCGAGGGTGTCTTGAACTGTCCTCGGTCCTGCGGCTGGCCGGTAACCGCGAAGCGGCCCTCGTCTTCATTCTGTGGCACCACCCCGATGTACTTGAACTCGTGATCGGTCAGCAACGCACCACCGTGACAGGCACCACAATCACTGGCGGCAAACACACCGCGTCCGCGTCTCTCTTCGGCTGTCAGGTTCATCATGCCGAGGGCAGCATCATTGAAGGGCGTCTGGTCGGACACCAGCGTGCGCTCATAGCTGGCAATGGCCATGCCGATCCGGCCAGCGGTAATCTCGTTGCTACCAAAGGCTTCATCAAACAGGCTGGCGTAGGGGCGGTTATCGATCCATGCTGCAAGATCAGCCGGAATCGTGGGCGACAGTGCCAGTGGCGAGACGGTCGCCAGCTTGCTCAGCAGGCCGGGCCAGTCCTGACCGCCATGTGCCATCTCGACATCGCTCAGTGGCGGGCCGACCGCCTGATTTTCCAGTGCAGCTCCGCTTGATACCAGCACCTCACCACTGACAGGGTCACTGAACTGGTCACCGGCACGACCATCCCAGAACAGTTCCGGCGCATAGCCGGCATTGACTGCCGGTGGCGACTGACGGCCAGTCACCTGATCCAGGTATCCGTAGATACTATTCCAGTTGTAGCGGCCATCGGCCACACTTTCCGGAACACCCGGTGAACCGACCACATCATCCGCGGTATTGAATATCCCGTCTGCTCCGGGGTGAATGGAAAGGGCATTGGATGCACTGCTGCGTGGGTCCTCACCGCCGGCTGCAATGCCATGGCAGGTACCGCAGGCCACGGAATTGGTCGATGACATCTGCTCATCCCAGAACAGCACCTTGCCCAGATTGATCTTGGCTTCGGTCAGCGGGTTGTCTACCGGTACCGGCACCGGTTCCAGTGGAGGAATCGGAAGTGGCGGTGGTGGCATCTGGGCCTGTATCACAACTGGTAACAGAATCAGAGTGGCAAGAAGTGAGCGCATGATGGTTCCCCTGTGAGCACCCCTGTTCCGGATGCTTGTCCTTGATCGTTGCGCTGCAGTCTATTTCGCAATCTAGGACCAAATGTGGAGAAAATACGGGGAATGGTTATTAATGCATTAAATGTTAATCGCGTCACATCAGCACAACACAAATTTCTAGGTACTGCAGGAATTACAAGTGCATGGATTATGCAGCGACTCAGTTATCCTCGAAGGAATCCATGAAGATCGGGCCAGTACCGAATTCATAGGCGCCCGAGTCAGGCTGTCCGTCAAAACGATCGAAGTAACGCTGGTCGAGTAATTCACAGCCACGGCTACAGACGCCGTTGTTGCGCGCCACACTGCCTCTGCCAATCGCGTGAGTGTGTGTCGGGCCACCATAATCGGCCAGTTCAAACAGTCGAAGGCTGAAGATATTGACTTGTGTCAGATCGTTGGTGCCTGCACCCAGTGAACAGGTATCCGACGGGCTTTCGACATTGCCCCCCAATGAATTCATCGACATGACATTGAGCAGACAACTGCCCTGCAGTATCGAATTGCTCATTTCGATGTCAGTCATGTTTGTCAGGCTGAGCAGTGCCGAGCCGAAATTTGCGGTGTTGTTGCCGAAGGTGACGTGATCGGCTTGCAATGTACCGTCATCGTTGAAAGCTATGGCACCGCCCTGGGACGCCGAATTGGATGACAGGGTGGTGTTGCTGAGAACAAGGTCACCACTGATATTGATACCGCCGCCGCCGAGCGCCGAATTACCCTCGACCAGACTGTGGGACAGATTCAGGGTTGCAGTGCCGAATACATCGATCCCGCCGCCGCTTTGCATGGCCGTGTTGTTACGTATGCGAGAGGCCGTGATCAGGTTTTGCCCACTCTGCAGCAACATGCCTGCGCCCTGATCAGATACGTTTCCCAGGTCTTGGCCAATGTCGCACTGATCGCACGTGAGGCTCCCGCCCTGGGCGAACACGCCACCGCCAAGCAAGTACCCTGTATTGTCGTCAATGATGGTATTGACGATCGTTGCGGTGGCACTGAGCAGGCCGAGGCCCCCCCCTTGAAATGAGATGTTGTTGCTGATGACAGAGTCCCGCAGATCGAGTGATCCACCGATTTGCAGGATACCCCCGCCGACGAAGTCGTTGATGCCACCGGTAATGACCAGATGCTGCATGGTCACGTCGATACCGTTGAGGACATGGAATACCCGTTCCAGACCCTGTGCGTCGACAGTGACCCTGCCAGGTTCACCGATGATGGTGACCGGTTCCAGTACATCCAGATCACCCACCAGGCCGAAATCATCACTGCCGGAGAGTGACAACTGCACCAGTTCGATCTCGAAAAGGATGGTGTCATGCTCTGATGTCGTGTTGGCCAGCAAGACAGCTTCTCGCAATGTACAATCCCCTGGCTGGCAACCGTCTGGGATCGGGTCGTCACCACGTGTAACCGTCAGCGTGGCAGCAGCGGCTGAACCTGTCAGAAACTGCAGACCAAGCACGAGTGGCAGTAATCGGTTGGGCCGCTTCTGATTCGTGATGGGCCTGATTCGCATCGTGGAAAATTCCTGGTTTCTTCTCTGTATCAACGCGTCGCAGTCTGCGTACCGAACATGACAATTGTCCACCAGATGCCGAACATGTATGGCTTTATGTTAGGATTTTGCATCGGGTAGTGGCATTGGTGGTTCAGGCAGGGTGACAAGAGAGAGGAGAGACGGTTGATGGGTGAAGACACACCGGTGCAGTCCACAACAACCCTGCTGAACCGCATTCGCGAGGGCAGGGAAGATGCCCGCGATGAACTCTACCGTCGCTGCCTGCCGATGCTGTTGCATTTTGCCCGCGGCCGGCTGCCTGCCCATCGGCGTGATCTGTCCGATACCGAAGACCTGGTTCAGGTCACCCTGATGCGTACCCTGAACAAACTCGACGACTTCGATTCACGCGGCAAGGGTGCCTTCTTTGCCTACCTGCGCACCATCATGCTCAATGCCGTCAGAGACGAGATTCGCAAGCATTCGCGCAAACCGTTTTCAGTGACCGATATCGATATTCCAGCCGCCGCCGATGACAGCGTGGTGGCCACAGCCATAGGCGTCGAAACCCTGGATGCCTATGAAAACTCTCTTGAAGACCTGACCGACAAGATCAAGGAAGCCGTGGTGCTTCGGGTCGAGTTTGACCTGAGCTATGAGGAGATCGCCCTCGAGCTGGATCTTCCATCCAGTGATACGGCGCGCATGCGCGTCAACCGTGGCCTGGCGCAGATGGCGACCACCATGTCATGAGCGCACCAGAGGACAGACACGATAACGGCAAACTCGATGCCATCGCGGCACGTGCAGCAGACGGCAGTATTACGGCCAGTGATGAATTTCCCGAACTCGATGATGATAAGGTGATCGACAACTTCAGGCGGTTGTCTGCCCTGAAGACGGCCTTCTCCAAGGCCACAGCTGCAGGTGAGCAGGGAGTCGATCCCGAGATGCCGGCCCAGTGGGGACACCTGAAACTGATCGAGCAGCTGGGGCAGGGTTCATTCGGAACAGTCTACCGCGCCTTCGATCCGGTGCTGCAACGCGAGGTGGCACTCAAGCTCGGCCGGCCAGATCAGCAGGACAAGGTCAGCGCGCAGCAGACCATTGATGAGGCCAGGCGTCAGGCACGGGTCTATCACCCCAATGTGCTGGCCGTGCATGGTGCCGATGTGCACGATGGATGCGTCGGTATCTGGGCCGATCTGATCGAAGGCAAGACGCTGGAAGCGATGCTCAACGACAACGGGCGATTCACTCGTGCCAGTCTGTTCAATGTCGTCGAGCAACTGACCGAAGCCGTTGCGGCCATTCATGCCCAGGATCTGGTGCATGGCGATATCAAGGCCGAGAACATCATGATGGTGGATGACAGGCTGGTGCTGATGGATTTCGGCGCGGCCCGGAAAACCGGCAAAACGGCTCGGTTCGGATCACCTGCCAGTATGGCCCCCGAGCTGTTCGATCAGCAGCCGCTGTCGGCCAGTACAGATCTCTATGCCATTGGCGCGCTGGTGCACAGACTGGCCACGGCTGAATATGCTGCGGTTCACAATGATCAATCGAAGACACCGGTTCAGCGCATTGAGACCAGTCGTCTGAAGGCTCGGTGTGGCAGGCCCCTGGCCAGGATTACACGCTCGCTGCTGTCAGCCGAGCCGACAGCTCGGCCGTCGGTCAGTCTGATCAGACAGCGACTTAGCGAGATCCGTCAGGCACCGGCACGTAGGGCGCGCCGGATGGCAGTCGCCGTGGTCATCGTGAGTCTGGTGACAGGGCTTGTCTACAGCCTGGTGACCAATCGGCGTATCAATGAAGCCAATGCACAGATCCGCTACGAGTTTGAACGCTCGGAAGCGGTCAAGGATCTGGTTGTGGATTCGGTGGCCACCATGCGGCCGGAAGAGAAGTTCGGTCCCAATGTGGTGATCAAGATGTACCGCAACATGGCAAAGGCGGCAGAAACGGAACTGGCCGAGTATCCGGATGCACTGGCTCGCCTGCAGATCGTGATGGGCAGGGCACTGTTCAAGTTTGGTGAGCAGGAGGAGGGGCTGGCACTGGCAGAGGCCGGCCTTGAGCTGATCGTCAACACGCGCCCGGACAGTGCCAAGGACCTGTCCAGTGCCTATCTGGCGCTGGCTCAACTGCGTAACAACGCAGGACATCTCGAGGCAACTGAAACGGCCATCGAACGATCTCTGCATTTCTATGACCAGCTTCCTGTTGATGACAAGGTCCGCGTCGGCAAGATCCGTCTGCTCAGGCAACGGGCCAACCTGCGGATCGAGACTGGCTACTGGCAGGAGGCACTGCCATCGCATCAGGAGGCACTGGTACTGCGCACCGAGATGATCGGTGGCGTGGAAGACGCCCGGGTGGTGGTCGATTACTACAATATTGGCAACACCCTGCAGGTCATCGATCGCTATGAAGAAGCATTGACAGCGTTCAGGCGTGCCGAAGAACTGCTGCTGGCCGGTGGTGATGAATCATCGATTCGGGTCGCCCATGTCCGTCTTGCGCAGGTGATCTCCAAGGCGAATCTGGGTCGTCTTGATGAGGTGCGTGATGAACTGCCACCACTGAAGCAGATGTACCGATCCCTGGTGTCCGAGGGTCACACGATTTTCAACCGCATTCTCATTCTGGATTCGCTGGTGCTGGCCAAGGCTGGCGAGCTTGATGCTTCGAACCAGATTCTGCTCGGCATACTCGAACAGGATGAGGTCTTTTCCGAGCACGCTTATCAGACCCATCTGAGTCTGGCGCGTCAGTACATGATGGCAGGTCAGTGGTCTGAAGCACGTCATCATCTCGAGCGCATTCAGCGTGAACCGCTGGTCTACTACAGGCCGGTTTATCCCTTTGTTGATGCGGCCATGGCAGTCGCTTCACACCATCTGGATGAAGGCAGCCCCTTCCCGAAAGAGGTAGTCAGTCAGGCACTCAGTGCGATGCAGAATTCCGGCCATGACGGTCTGGATGAATACCGGGAATTGCAGGACCTCGCCAGCACAGCACCCTGATCTTCACCATCCCGCTGCGGCATTGACTCGGCCAGTCATGTTCGCTTTTCAACATCTGCTCCATTAATAGGGTAATGATCTTAAACCTGTGGATGGAGGCTTCGGCCATGATCACAAGAACCCTGTTACTCTCGATCGCCCTGTTGGCTGCCGTCGGCGCCTCGGCCATGGACAAGCCCTTTGTGAACTGGGAGAACCACCCGGTGCACGCCCTGGACACAAGTCCGTCTGGCCAGATGCTGGCGGTGGCCAATACTGCCGACAATCGAATCCAGCTGTTTGATATCACATCCGGGCAGCCCGGTCCGATCGGTCATGTCATGGTGGGACTGGATCCTGTTTCCGTCAGGTTTCGCAATGATGATGAGCTGTGGGTGGTGAACCATATATCGGATTCGGTCACTGTCATCGATATCCCTGCACGCCGTGTCGTGCGAACCCTGAGTACTGCTGATGAACCCTTTGACGTGGTATTCGCCGGCAATCCAGAGCGTGCCTTCGTCTCGGCCTCGCAGGCCAATCAGGTGCAGGTGTTCAACCCGAGCAATCTCGCTGCAGCGCCGCTGACCATTGATATCAATGCCGAGGATCCGCGTGCACTTGCCGTCAGCCCGGATGGCAGTACCGTTTACGCTGCCATCTTCGAATCGGGCAATGCCACAACCATCCTGGCAGCCAATTCACTGGATGAAAACGATGTGCCCAATGTCGCCCTGCTGCCATCGACACCCTATGGCGGTGTGAGTCCGGCACCCAACAATGGCAGCAGTTTCGAGCCGTCCTTCAATCCGGAATTGCCACCACCACCGCCAAGCGGCCTGATCGTTCGCAAGGATGAGCAGGGGCGCTGGATGGACGATAACAATCAGGACTGGACCAACTGGGTATCCGGTAGCCAGGCAGCGGCATCGGGTCGTGTGGTCGGCTGGGACATGCCGGACAGGGACATTGCCGTGATCGACGCCAACAGCCTCTCGGTCAGTTACATCCAGCGGCTGATGAACATCGGCATGGCCATCGACGTAAATCCGTCAACGGCCGAGGTGACCATGGTGGGCACCGAGGCGCGCAATGAAATCCGCTTTGAACCCAACGTCAATGGCATCTTCCTGGAGGTCAACATCGCAGTGGTCGATCCGTCTGGCAGCAGCAATGTGATCGACCTGAATCCCCATCTGGCGTATTCCACACCGACATTGCCGCAGTCAGTGCGCGACCTCTCACTGGGCGACCCGCGCGGGATACTCTGGCAACAGGACGGTGACCGTGCCTATGTCGCCGGCATGGGATCGAATACAGTCATCGCCATTGACAGCAATGGCGATCGCATCGAGTCCATTGACCCGATCGAGGTGGGTGAGGGACCGACCAGTCTGGCGCTGAACGAAAGTGCCAACCGGCTCTACGTCTGGAATCATTTCGAGACCAGCCTGTCCGTTGTGGATACCGATTCAATGACCGAAGTGGACCGGATCTTGCTCTACTCGCCATATCCGGATGACATTCGCGATGGACGCCGGCATTTCTATGACACGCATGAAACCTCGGGTCTGGGGCAGGCCTCCTGTGCCTCCTGTCATATTGATGGTCGCATGGATCGGCTGGCCTGGGATCTTGGTGCGCCGAACGGTGACCTGAAATCGTTCAATCAGAACTGTGGCACCAATGCCGTCTTCATCTTCTGCACCTCGTTTCATCCGATGAAGGGCCCTATGGTGACCATGACACTGCAGGACATCATTGGCAATGAGCCATTCCACTGGCGCGGTGACCGCGATGGCATAGAGGAATTCAATGGTGCCTTTGTCGGACTGCAGGGTGACGATGCCGAACTCACAGCCGGACAGATGCAGCAGTTCGAGGATTTTCTCGACACGCTCACATTCCCACCCAATCCGTTCCGCAATATCGATAACACGCTGGCCAGCAATGTCGAGCTGCAGGGCGCTGTCAGCCCGGGTGGCAAGCCGGGGTTGTCGCCTGCCGGAACGCCATTGCCCAATGGTAATGCACAGACGGGTCTGAACCTGTTTACAAATGGCAGCCTGGCACTGGTGCCCAACACGCCGGCTCAACCACAGCAGTGTAACAGCTGTCACAGCCTGCCTACTGGCATGGCACCCAATTCAGCCATGTTTGATTCAAACGATGGCACGCGACTGGGCGGTGCTACCCTGCCAGCCGGCCCCAATGGTGAGAACCATCTGCTGGTGCTCGGTGCGGGAACGCTTACGGGCCTGACCATGAAGGTGCCACAGTTGCGCAATCTGTATGAAAAAACCGGTTTCGAGACGAAAGTGGCCGAGAGCAATGCCGGCTTCGGCTTCCTGCACGATGGTAGCGTGGATTCGCTGGCCCATCTGGGTGGTCTGGCCGAGTTCGATATCATGAACGATCAGGAGCTCGCCGATCTGACTGCCTTCATGCTGTCATTCAGCGGCTCCGATCTGCCGACGATCAGCAATGCCTTTCCGGTAACACTGACTGATACGCAGGACACGCATGCCGCCGTGGGTCAGCAGGAAAGCCTGACAGGCAGTCAGGCCAGTAGCAGAGTGAATGCGCTCATCGCCATCGCCAATGCCGGTCGCATCGACTTGGTTGCCAGTCAGTCTGTCGGCATGGCGAACAGCAGCTGGCTGTATCAGACGGCATCCTCACTGTTTGAGCCGGATGATGCAGGACAGTCGGTTTCTCTCTCAGCATTACTGAGTCAGGCCAGTACCGCCGCCCCTATCACCTTCTCTGCGGTGCCCGCTGGACTCGGCAACCGCCTGGCGCTGGATCGCGACGGCGATACACTGAAAAATGGTGTCGAAATCGCCCAGGGTTCGAACCCGGCCGATGAGAATTCAACTGCGTTCCGACCCTACGCCGGTCTCTGGTATGACCCGGCACGCAGCGGCCATGGCATGGACCTGCAACAGGCAGGTAACACCATGGTGGCCACCTGGTACACCTACAATGAAGACGGCACATCCCACTGGTATCAGGCCAGTGGCGAGCTTGTGGGCGATTCATGGACCGGCCAGCTGTACCAGACCGAATGGAATCCTGGCGGTGACCTGATCATCGAATTTGTCGGCAGCATGACGATGGATTTCTCGGATCGGTCAACGGCTGCCTTCAGCTGGCAGATCGGCGATGAGACTGGCACCGAACCCTTCATCCGCTTCGAATTCTCATCGGGCTTTACCGGTCAGAACTACACCGGGCTTTGGTTTGACAGTGATGATGTCGGCTGGGGGATCAGTGTCGATTCACTGGTCGATGCCCGCGCCATGCTCATATTTTTCTATGATGCTGACAATCAGCCACGCTGGGTGATCGGCTCGGGTGCCAACGCCACCGGCACGCAGTACACCATGCAACGCGCCAACGGTTTCTGCCCCTGGTGCGACACCACCGAGATCGAACTGATCGACAGCGGCACGCTAACCATGGATTTCGACAACTTCAGAAACCCGATGGTGAATGTGAATGTGGATTATGAGCCAGTGGCCGGCAGTGCCTTTGTCAGGCAGACACGTTTGATTCCGTTGACGGATCAACGGGTGGATCCGGAATCGTTTTGAGTTTTTTCTCGCCTTGCAGGCAAGGCTGATATCAGGCGAAACCTGAATGTGAAAAAGGTGACTCGCGATCGTGGAAAACCAGAATAAGAAAAAAGAGACAGACCTCGCCGGCAGGCGAAATGAAAACTAAGTCAACATCCCGATCATCACGCCAGCGGCGACGGCTGAACCAATGACGCCGGCGACATTCGGGCCCATGGCATGCATCAGCAGGATGTTTTGCGGATCGGCCTGCTGACCCACCTTGCTGGAGACACGGGCTGCCATCGGGACGGCGGATACACCGGCAGAGCCAATGAGGGGATTGATCGGCGTTTTCGAGAAGCGGTTCATGGCCTTGGCAATCAGCACGCCGGCTGCGGTGCCGATGCTGAAGGCGACGATGCCCAGCACCAGAATACCCAGCGTCTTGCTGTCGAGAAACTTGTCGGCACTCATCTTCGAGGCCACGCCCAGGCCCAGGAATATTGTGGTGATGTTGATCAGGGCATTCTGGGTGGTCTCGCTGAGCCGGTCGACCACACCGGATTCGCGCATCAGGTTGCCCAGGCAGAACATGCCTAGCAGCGGGGCAGCGCTGGGCAACAGCAGTGCGACCAGCAGGACCAGCAATAACGGAAACAGGATCTTTTCGGTGCGTGAGACGTGCCTTAGCTGAACCATTCGGATCTTGCGCTCTTCATCGGTGGTCAGCAGCTTCATGATAGGCGGCTGGATAATGGGTACCAGCGCCATGTAGGAATAGGCGGCCACGGCAATCGGACCGAGCAGGTCGGGCGCCAGTTTGTTGGCGATGAAAATCGCGGTCGGTCCGTCGGCACCACCGATGATGCCGATGGCGGCGGCATCCCTGACCGAAAAATCGAACCAGCCAATGGCGCTCAGGCCCAGTGCACCGATCACGGTGGCGAAGATGCCGAACTGTGCGGCAGCACCCAGGAACAGCGTGCGAGGGTTGGCCAGCAAGGGTCCGAAATCGGTGAGTGCGCCCACACCCATGAAGATGATCAGCGGGAACAGGCTGGTCTCGATGCCGCCGTGATAGATGTACCAGAACAGCCCGCCGGCCGAGATCAGGTCACCGTTTTCGGCATAGACCGGTACAGAGGCAAAATCGGCACCGGGAATGTTGATCAGCAGGGTGCCGAACCCGATGGGTAACAGCAGCAGGGGCTCGAACTTTCGAACAATGGCCAGGTACAGCAGGCCCAGGCCAATCATCATCATGAAGGCCGATCCCACCGTCATCTGGCTGATGCCCGTCTGGGTCCAGAGTGCGCTGATTTCTTCCATAGCCTGCGGTATTTCCTACTCGATGATCAGCAGGGCGTCGCCGGATGATACCTTGTCACCGGTCCTGACCAGGATCTGGCCAACCTTGCCATCACGATCGGATTTGATCTCTGATTCCATTTTCATGGCTTCGAGAATGATCAGTGTGTCGCCGGCGCTGACGCTCATGCCGACGCTGACCTTGACGTCAAAGACGTTGCCAGTCAGTGGAGAATTGATGGCACTGCCCGCGGCAGGTGGCGCCGCTTCTGCTGCCGGTGCCTGAGATTCCGATACCGAACTGACGGCACCTGCAGCGGAGACCTCCACCTGATAACTGCGGCCGTCTACAGTGACCTGATACTGCTGAGGGCCGCTTGCCGGCACTGCCTGAGCGACTGCAGCCGGCGTCGCATCAGGGGTGTCGTCAGGGGCTGTGGGTGGTGGTTCGAAGGCATCGGGGTTGCCGCGGTTTTTAAGGAATTTGAGACCAATCTGCTGAAACAGTGCATAGGTGAGCACATCATCCACCGGTTCGGCGCACAGGCTGAACCCTTCATCGCGCGCCAGTTGTTTCACCTCGGCCGTGAGGCTGTCCATTTCATTCTCGATCAGGTCGGCAGGCCTGACGGTAATGGCCGACTGACCCTCGTCGAGAACGCGGGCCTGCAGTTCGGTGTTGACCGGTGCCGGTGTGGCACCATACTCGCCCTTGAGTACACCGGCTGTCTCGCGCGTGATCGACTTGTAGCGCTCACCATTGAGCACATTGATGACCGCCTGAGTGCCGACGATCTGGGATGTCGGTGTCACCAGTGGAATATAACCCAGATCCTCGCGCACCGAGGGGATTTCCTCGAGTACAGCATCAAGACGGTCAGCGGCACCCTGTTCACGCAGCTGGTTTTCCATGTTGGTGAGCATGCCGCCGGGTACCTGTGATACCAGAATTCTGGAATCCACACCGCGCAGCGAACCCTCGAACTGTGCGTACTTCTTTCTCACCGCGCGGAAATAGGCCGCGATCTCTGCGATCAGTTCAAGATTGAGACCGGTGTCCCAGGGGGTGTCCCTGAAAATGGCCACCAGTGACTCGGTGGCCGAGTGCCCGGTGGTCATCGACATCGATGAAATGGCACCATCGACGTTATCGACACCGGCTTCCACCGCCTTGAGGATTGTCGCCGTCGACAGGCCGGTGGTGGCGTGGCAGTGCAGGTGAATCGGTATGGACAGCTTCTGCTTCAGTCGCGTGACCAGATCGAAGGCAGTGTAGGGCGTCAGCAGTCCGGCCATGTCCTTGATGGCCAGTGACTGAGAGCCCATCTGTTCGAGCTGAACGGCCAGCTCCACCCACAGATCGATTGTATGAACAGGGCTGGTGGTATAGGAGATGGTGCCCTGTGCATGGCCACCGTGTTCCACCACCGCTTCCAGCGCGACACGCATGTTGCGCGGGTCGTTCATGGCATCGAAAACACGATACACATCCACGCCGTTGGTGACAGCGCGTTCGACGAAGCGTCGAACCACATCATCGGCATAATGCCGGTAGCCGAGTATATTCTGTCCCCGCAACAGCATCTGCTGAGGTGTGTTTGGCATGGCAGCCTTCAGCTCGCGGATGCGTTCCCATGGATCTTCGCCAAGGAAACGGATGCAGGCATCGAATGTGGCACCGCCCCAGCTTTCGGCGGCCCAGTAGCCAACCTGATCCAGCTTCTCTGCGATCGGCAACATGTCATCCAGACGCAGTCGGGTCGCCAGTAATGACTGATGAGCGTCCCTGAGTACAACATCGGTGACGCCAATTTTTTTTGTGGCTGTAGTATTCGTGGTCATGGGTACCCTTCAGGATTGGTTGCTGTCACGCCTGAACTGTTCAATGGCAGCCGTGATGACGGCTAGCAGGGCGGGGTCGCTGGCAGGATTGGCATCATCGGTACTGGACTGGGGCAGAAAACGGCGCACCAGTGAGGACATCAGTCGTGTCATGAGCACCAGCAGGGTGAGAAACACGATCACTGTGGTCATACCGGTCACCAGCAGGGTGACGCCCTGTGCCAGCAATGAGCTATCCATCATGCGGCCAGCATATCAGAAACATCATGGAATAGCAGTGCTGTTCTGATTACTGCAGCCTGCGTTTTCGGGACGGGGTGGTGTGGTGATCAGTCCTGATCCGAGTTGAGCTCATCAATGCGCTTGTCGATTTCCTCGACAGCCTTGATGGAACGCTCGATGACGCGCACCAGTTCCTTTCGGTAGGCGATCAGGTCGTCGACACTGATCGGATCACCGGAAGCGTCGGAATCCTGCTCATTGTCGTAATCGTCGTTCAGTTTCTGATCGGGAAAGGTCATGTGGTTCGCGTCAATTGCCTTTGCAGTGTTCAGTCTATGCGGTTTGAGCAAACTTACAAATCGCCGAAAGTCATAACATAGAATACTTCACCTGATTATACAAATCCGGGTTCCGCTTTGGGCGTTTCAGGCATGATACCTGAGAAGTGCTTCACAGATTGCCCAGAGCGAACGGAAAGAATCATGAAAACAGGCAGTCAAGTGGAAGGGTGTTCTGAATTCTGGTGCCGAGAAGAGGACTTGAACCCGCTTCGGCCCGCTTCGGCCAAGGATTTCTAATATGACAATGAATCAGTTCCGAAGCGACCGCCACGAATGTCAGTATTGTCTCGATAATAATGAATAGTGCAGTGACTCGTGATCCACAATCCGAAGCGACCGCCACTGAATTATGTGATCGCACGACAATTCTGGAGGGCGTCCTCGTCTTGGCCACATAAAAAAACCCCTGTCCACAGGACAGGGGTTTTATTTATCTGGTGCCGAGAAGAAGAGTCATCATTTTTCACCATAAGTGTCTGTTTTTAATAGATAAAGCATTGTAAATCAAAAGCTTCAAACAAGAAACTAGTAAGGTTATCTTTTCACTAATGTGGGTAAAAAGCTGTTGATTTATGTGATTCTCTATTTCGTCAATACGCCATATTTACGCCAACGATTTTGTGAACGAAATTGTGCTGATGCAATGGTTGGTCGTGATCTAACTCACTACGCCCATTTGAAGTAGGGTTTCCCATCCATCCCTAAGCTGTTCTTCATACTCTTTCTGATCAAGTTCAGGGAAATGTTCTTCTGCTTTTGCAACAATTTCATTGTACTCGTCTTGGGTGAAGTGCTGCTTGTACTTCGCGATGAACCACAATTGAAAAACTGACACTTCATCAGTATGGACCTGGTCTGCTTCGTTCAATTCACCAATATCCAACATAATATGAAACATGGTGAACTCTAGATCCTCCGGAGTGACTTCAAGATCTGCATCAGGGTCCTTTTGTGCGTGTTTCAGGAAGTTTGGTGTTCTCCTGATTGCAGTCAGCACTTCGGCCATTCCCACGCCAAGAGCTTTCGCGCCTTCAGATGCCCAGCTTGAACCAGGTTGATCATGCTCGACTAGATCATGCGAGATGATGTGAGCTGCTCCTACAATTGAAAATATTGGAACAATATCTTCTCCTTGAAAATAGTGTTTGATAGCGAAATTTAGTTGCCTATCGATCGCTTCCCGTTTCGTGACTTTCATGATTTCTTAATATCTCATAATCAAAAAGAGTTAATTGAGATCACTCAAAAACTGGATGTCTTTTCTCAGTTTGTTCAATTTGCTTTCGTTACCTGTATGTTCATTGGCTTTCAAACCATCGTTCAACAGCTTAAGCAGCATATTCTTTTGTGGCAATTTCACGGGGATATCGAACAAATAACCTCGAACAGTTTGTTTCCGAATTACCAAGTAATCAATGTCACTCGAAGAAGAAAACAGTGATACATCGTATTTCCCACTGATGTTACAAATTTTGTTCGGCTGTGCTAAATCACGAACGCGGTTTGTAGGAAGTTTTAGAGAAGATAATGCACGCTTCAGTCGTTCGATATTATTGGGTGTTGATCTGACTAGTATGTCGATATCACCCACTATTCGATTCGGATTATAGAACCTTACTGCCAAGCCGCCGATAACGACAAACTGGACATTTTTTTTGAACAGTGCGCGAATCACTCGCTTGTTGTGAGGCTTGTGAGTCAGTGAGTTTGGTTTCAATAATGTCACTGATCAATACTCGGCAGTCCTCGAAAGACCTAGATTTTGATTTGGCGTTTCACCAGTGATTCAGACGTTAAAGTCCCATCTAGGCACTTTATTTTGATTTCTGGCGTAAAAAATTTACGCCAAAACGAAGATAACCCTTTGATAAAAAAGGATATTTGGTGCCGAGAAGAGGACTTGAACCTCCACGCCCTTTCGGACACTAGCACCTGAAGCTAGCGCGTCTACCAATTCCGCCACCTCGGCAGGTCGGAACAGCTCCGTATCGGAGCGGACGCGCACTTTAACCATTTGTGTCAATATTGTCAATGCGAAATGTCCAGGATTTCAGGCTGCAGCGGTCGTCGTATTTGTGCGATTTTCATGCCGTTTTCTGCAAAAGTCTGTTAGCATGGGCGCACTCCTCATGACAGCCCTCGTCATTTTCCTGCCATCTGTCCCGACACCACGCCGGATTCAACCGTTTGATGCGTTGTGGCCGTGGCAAAATTCAATACAGAACAACAACAACAAAACGAAAAATCAAGAATGAAAAACAACAAGAAATCAATCAAGAACAAACGGCCTAAAAAGCCGGCCAAATTTCGCTCTGCACGGGCAGCGGCGGATCATTTTCAATCAAGGCAGACCCGCTCATCGAGCGGGAAGTCCAGAGAGTCAGGAACAGCGGATCGCAAATACGATATCGAGATCCCCTCGCGCGAAGAGATTCTGACAATGCTCGATGAACGCGGCGAACTGATGAAGCTCGGGCACCTGGCAAAGGCGTTCGACCTCGATTCGGATGCAGGACGGACGGCCCTGTCACGTCGCCTCAACGCGATGGTGCGCGACGGTCAGTTGCTGGAAAACCGGCGCGGTGGCTATGGGCTGTCGAAGAAACTGGACCTCATTCCAGGTCGTGTTATCGGTCACCCTGACGGCTTCGGTTTTGTCGCCCCCGACCGGGGTGGTGATGACCTTTACCTCAGCGGTCGCGAGATGCGGCAGGTGCTGCATGGCGACCGCGTACTGGTGTCGGTCAAGGGTATTGACCGCAGAGGACGAAGCGAAGGCGCCATTGTCTCGGTACTGGAACGGGTCAATTCGCACCTGGTCGGTCGCTTCTACCGCGAATCGGGTGTGGGATTCGTGATTGCCGATGAGAAGCGTGTCTCGCAGAATGTACTGATTCAGTCGGGCACTCGTCACAAGGCACGTAACGGCGATTTTGTCTATCTCGAGCTGATCGAGCAGCCCAGCAAGCGGCAACCGCCAATGGGCCGGATCATCGAGGTACTGGGTGATCGCGTCAATGCCGCCATGGCAGTCAATGTAGCGGTACGGAATTACGATCTGCCTGAAACCTGGCCGCAGGCGGTGCAGTCACTAGAATCGGATCTGCCGCACCAGGTCTCCGAGAATGAGACGCACGGTCGCAAGGATTTACGGCAGCTACCGCTGGTCACCATCGATGGTGCTGACGCCAAGGATTTTGATGATGCCGTCTATTGTGAACAGTCCAAGTCCGGCTGGAAGCTGATCGTGGCGATCGCCGATGTCTCTCATTATGTCCGGCCAGGCTCTGCACTTGACGAGGAGGCCCTGAATCGGGGTACCTCGGTCTATTTTCCCCGACGTGTCATTCCGATGCTGCCCGAGGCTCTGTCGAACGGCATCTGCTCACTGAAACCGGAGGTCGACAGACTCTGCATGGTGTGCGAGATCAGTTATGACGACAAGGGCAAGGTGAAGCGCAGCCGTTTCTATGATGCCGTCATGCATTCCCATGCCAGACTGACTTACGATCAGGTCGGACGACACCTCAGTGGTGAAAAACCATTGAAAGCAGGCAAGAAGGTGGCACGATCACTGGCCAGTCTTCATCAGCTCTACCGCAAACTGGACAGGCGACGGAAGAAGCGTGGTGCCATGGAATTCAATTCGATGGAGGTCAGCTTCGAATTCGACAAGCGTGATGAAGTGAAGGCGATTATTCCACGTGAGCGCAATGATGCCCACAAGCTGATCGAAGAATGCATGATCGCTGCCAATGTCGAGGCGGCTAAATACCTGCTCAAGGCGAAGGTGCCATCACCCTACAGGGTTCATGCGCTGCCGCCGGAACAGAAGCTGGATGCACTGAGACAGTCACTGGGCGAACTCGGCATCATTCTGCCGGTAAGCGATCGTGTCGAGCCACGAGTGCTGTCGGCGATTCTGGCCGATTCACGCGATCGCCCCGAATACGACATGATCCAGTCACTGATCCTGCGATCGATGTCACTGGCGGTCTACACACCGGCCAATGCCGGTCATTTCGGACTGGCACTGGACAGCTATTCCCATTTCACTTCGCCCATCAGGCGCTATCCGGATCTGCTGGTGCATCGAGCGATCCGCTCGACGTTCAAGCAGACCAGGCAGAAAGACCGCTATTCACTGGCCGAAATGGAGAAACTGACCTCGCATTGCAGCATGACGGAGCGTCGTGCCGAGGATGCCTCGCGCGAAGTGGATGACCGACTCAAGTGTGCCTACATGCAGGCCCATGTGGGTGACGCCTTCGATGGCACAGTCACCGGTGTAAAGCATTTCGGGCTGTTTGTGGAACTGGACGGATTGCGGATCAGCGGTCTGGTTCACGTCACCTCACTGCCGAATGATTATTACCACTACGATCCGGTGATGCATATACTCACAGGAGAGCGCAGACGCAAGCAGTACCGGCTCGGCGACAAGGTTCGCATTGAAGTGGCTCGGGTCAATGTGGATGATCGGGAAATCGATTTCGTGATGGCGAAAAAAAAGGACAAGTAAGTCATGTCAGATCAGGACTGGATTTTCGGTTTCAATGCCATCGGTGACCTGATTCGTTCCGATGCCAGCCAGGTCGACGAGATACATCTGGATGATTCGCGGCAGGATCAGCGTTCAAACGAGATCATTCAACTGGCCCGGCAAGCCGGCATCAAACTGCAACGGGTTAACCGAAAACGCATCGAATCGCGTTTCGAGGGCATGCGTCATCAGGGCATCGTAGCGCGCTGCAAGCCGGTCACCATGCATGATGACAAGTGGCTGTACCGAGTGGTTGAGCAGGCCGATGAGGTGATGTTGCTGATGCTCGATCACATTCAGGACCCCAGAAATCTTGGCGCATGTCTGCGAACGGCTGCTGCTGCCGGTGTGGACGCAGTGATCGTCAGTCGTGATCGCAGTGCCCCGCTGACGGCTGTGGCCCGAAACACCGCCAGTGGTGCGGTCAACATGGTGCCACTGGTGACGGTGACGAATCTTGCGCAGACACTGGAACAACTCAAGAAACGTGATGTCTGGTCGGTGGCGACAGCCGGAGAAGCCGAGCAGAGCATTTACCAGGTCGACCTGAAGGGCAGGCTGCTGCTGATTCTGGGCAATGAAGACAAGGGTGTGCAGGCTCTGTTGAAAAAGCGCAGTGATTTCGTGGCCAGCATTCCCATGCAGCAGCAGATGGAAAGCCTGAATGTGTCGGTGGCAACCGGCATCGTCCTGTTCGAGGCGCAGCGCCAGAGGACCATGACATCATGAGTCAGCTGGCCTCAACCACTGAGTGGAAACTACCCACCTGGATAACCCCCTTTGTGGACACCTGTCTGCTACATGAGGGGGTGTTTGAGTCCGTATCGGGCCGAATGCGTTTTGTGATCGAACTGGCACTGGCCAATATCGAGCACGAGACTGGTGGTCCGTTTGCTGCTGCCATTTTCAATCAGGATGAGCTGGTTTCGGTGGGTGTCAATCTGGTGACCACACAGAACGCGTCTTCGGCTCATGCCGAGATCGTTGCCATCGCCATGGCGCAGACAGCACTTGATACGCATGATCTGTCAACGGTGGGTTCACTCGAACTGGTGACGAGTACCGAGCCCTGCGCCATGTGCCTGGGCGCGATACCGTGGTCCGGTCTCAGACATGTGGTTTGCGGGGCCAGCGGTGATGATGCTGAAGCAGCAGGCTTCAATGAGGGCTGCAAACCCGAACCCTGGCAGAGGGCACTGACCGAGCGCGGCATTACGCTGCAGACCGGTGTCGAGAAGGAACGTGCTGCGGCCGTGTTTTCTGCCTACCTCGCCAGGGGTGGCACCATTTACTGATGCGGTGTAAGGTTGTTTGCAACAGCAACCAGCGGAAGGAGTACACCATGTCTGTAGCACGAGTTACCGAAATCATCGCCTCATCTCACAAGAGTTTTGACGACGCCGTCGAAATAGGTGTGGAGCGCGCCACACAGACGCTCAAGAACGTCAAGGGTGCCTGGGTTGAAGGGCAGAAGGTCACCATCGGCAAGGACGGCAAGATCGAGGATTACCGTGTGACGCTTAAGGTCACATTCGTTCTCGACGACTGAGACTTTCCACTCGATGCATGAAAAACCCGGCCTGGCCGGGTTTTTTCCTGCGCGGCTGACAGCTTGCCACTCTGTCAGCAAGCTGAGCTGAGGGTTCAGTCATTCACTCACCGATCAGCATGGTATGCACGCACGGTATTGCTCATCACTATCCCTTTTTCGGTCACAAATTATCATCATTCGTCATTGGTTCAACGCTCGTTCAGCGGTATCATGACGCCATTCAACCCAAGAACAGGAAGAAGCGGCATGTTGTATCGGGGCAAGAACCACTGGATGGTCATGTCTGTGCTATTGATGATAGCGACAGGCGCGGTTGCACAACAGGAAGGTCAGGTCAACGTCAATGGTTCGGATCACAATATCGGTGTGAGTTATGCCGGTGATGATCTGCGATTTGGCCTGGGCGTGGACGATGATGGCGATATTCACGGTGAATACTTCAACGTGTTTGCTGCCGATGAAGACTCCAACTGGGTCGGTGAAATGTGGCTGTCTGAATCACGTGGCGGCCTCAAGGCGAGCTACCACTGGCTCACCAACGGATCCAGTTATACCACAGCCACGGACGCCACTCGTGTGGGCAAGGCATTTTTCGCCGTCGACCAGAACGAGGCCGATGACCGCAAGGTAACTCTCGGTCTGGGACTTGAAAGCCAGCGACTGTTCTGGGGTGCCTATTTCATGCATTCGATTACCGGTCGCCGACTGGTTGATACGCTGTCAGTGACCAGTACCGAAATACTGACCGGTGTGGCCAATGGACAGAATTTCATTCAGCCCGAATTCACCACCAACACCACCCGTTTCTACGAGGAAGGCTACGATTACGGTGTCGGCTTCAGGATTGGTCACTATTACGAAGACGCACTGGTGCGAGTTCGTGCCGGTCTCGACTACGAAAAGGGTGAGGGCCAGGCCGATCAGATGACGGTCAGCCTGGGGCTTGAAAAGTTCTTTTCAGGAACAGGGCACAGTCTTGACCTGCTGGTCGAGCACTACAACAAGGATGGCGAGTTCGAGATCGAGGATGACGACACCAGAGCTACTCTGTATTACCGCTACGCCTTCGGCAACAGCTACAAGCCGCGCCAGCGTGTGGTCGAGCAGCAAGTGGAAAGTCGTGTGGCACGAGTTCACAACCCGGTCTACGTCAAGAACCGCGCTACCGTGTCACGCGAAGCACTGTTTGACCTGGACAAGTATCTGATCCGTGATGATGCGGCCGACGTGCTCGATGCCATCATCAGCTACATTGATTCGCATGAGGTGGTCGAGGGCATTCGCATCATCGGTCACACCTGTGACATCCACACCGAGGCCTATAATCTCGAACTGTCTAAGAACCGCGCCAATGCCGTGGCCGGTTATCTGAAGGACAACGGACTGGGTGACATGCGTATCACCACAGAGGGCCGTGGTGAATCCGAACCGAAGTACGACAACAGTGATCCACTCGAACAGCCGAAGAATCGTCGCGTCGAGATCGAGTTTATCTCCCTGGTCACCGAAGATGCCAATGAGTTTGTCTGCCCAGAGGGTGCCAGCGAAATCGATGGCAGTAACGAATGCAGTACCGTGAGCTGGGAGCGTGAGCTGGTTGATAACCCTGTCTGGCTCTACCGCGCCATGCGCAATCCGGTCGAGCACAAGCGCATCGTAGATACCTACCGTACCGAGGAATCCGAAACCACCACCTCGCTTGGTGACCGCACCATCACGAATAACTTCCCGGGTGCCGTTGATGACACTGCCATCACGAATCAGGACATGTCCGTGGTGATCAATGTGCTGGCCAATGACACCGATGTAGACAATGACGGTCTGACGGTCACTTCGGTGACTCAGCCTGGCAATGGTATGACGGTACTCAACGGCGACGGCACAGTCACCTATACGCCAAATGACGGTTTCTTTGGCTCCGACAGTTTCAGCTACAGTGTCGATGACGGTGCCGGTGGCTCGGATTCAGCCGATGTCACGGTCACCGTTCGTGAAGTACCCCCGGTCGTGGCCAATGATGACCAGTTGACGACCAGCCGTAATCAACCGGTCAGTGTCACCATCAGTGAACTGGTGGCTAACGATGACACCGGGAATGGCACGTTTGCATTCAATCTGGGGGACCAGCCGGCCAATGGTCAGGTGGTGCCAACGGGTAATGGTCCTGAAGTCGTGTTGACCTATACCCCGAACAGGGATTTTGTTGGGACAGACAGCTATACCTATATACTTTCCAATTCGCTGGGGCAGGAGAGTGTGGCCACCGTGACCGTCACCGTCATGCCAGGCAATACCAACCCGGTTGCCGTAGATGACATGGCCACAACGGCCAAGAACACGGCCGTACTGATCGATGTACTGGCCAATGACAGCGATGCCGATGGCGATGCCCTGACGGTCACCAGTGTGACCATGAGCACGCAATTCGGATCGGCTGAAATCGTTGACAACCAGGTGCTGTATACCCCGAATCCCGGCTGGTGGGGCGGCGACGAGCTGACCTATACAATCGAGGATGATTTTGGTGGCAGTGCTTCAGCAACGATTATTCTGGACGTCACTGATACCTGACAGGCGATCACGTCGAATCTGATGAATGAGTTGCAGGCCGAGCCACACCGGCAGGCCTGCAACCGCCAGCAGCAGACCGATAACCCGGTTGGCATGGATCAGAATCAGGCACAATCCGGGTAGCACCAGCGACACCATGGTTTCAGTGTGTGCCAGAATATTCATCTCTCCACTGGTGATCAGGGTGACCGCCGAGATCAGCAATCCGATAGCCAGCCAGCAAAGGAAGATCCTGCTGAGTCGTTGCTGCATACCTTGTGTTAATCCGGGCATTTGGCTTTCCTTCCGTTCAATGATGGTTGACAATGCCCCGGCAGCTTCTCAAAACGTGAGAATCCGATGAAAAAAATCCTGTTCTTCTCCCTGTTGTTCCTGATTGTTGCCGCCACGGCCACCTGGCTTTTCTGGCCGGAAGCAATTTACACACAGGCCATGCGACTGGAGCGTTCAATGGCTGACCTGGAACGCAAGAGCCTCTCGGTTGGCAAGCACGAGTGGGTCTATCTCGACGGAGGACTTGCGGCAACTGACAGCAATGTCATGGTGATGATCCACGGCTTCACGGCAGACAAGGACAACTGGAACAGGCTGGCGCGTGAAATGAATGATGATTTCCATCTGATCATTCCTGATCTGGTGGGTTTTGGTGAGAGCTCGGTTGCCAGCGATGGCGATTACAGCATTGATGCACAGACCAACCGTCTGGTGGCCTTTCTCGAGGCGCTGGGTCACCGGCAGGTCCATCTGGTCGGCAACTCGATGGGTGGCTATATCGCCGGGGTCATGGCGGCGCGGTACCCGGACCGGGTTCTGAGTCAGTCTCTGCTGGCACCAGGCGGGGTCATCAGTGCCAGGCCGTCGAAGGCTTTCGAAGTCGTGCTGGATGGCGGAGACAACGCACTGATCTCATCCAGCCGTGAGGAATTCGATTATTTCCTCAGCATTGCATTTCACGAGATGCCGTATATTCCCGGCCCCGTCATCGAGGTGCTGGCCGACCGTCATATCGCCAATTACCCTCGATATGCCGCCATGTTCGAGGATCTGCGCTACCGTTCACCGGCACTGGAAGAGATTCTGGTTGATACTGAAATCCCGACGCTGATCATCTGGGGCGAGCAGGATCAGATCCTGCATCCGGATGGCGGGCTGGTGTTGCTTGAAACCCTGCCGGAAGCCACGCTGCTGACCTATGAGAATGTCGGTCATGTGCCGATGCTGGAGCAGCCCGAACGTGTGGCCAGTGATATCGAAGGCTGGTTTGCCCTCGCAAACCAGTAAGGCAGATTTGATCTAGACCGTGTACTGTTCGGCAGCGGCCTGGTGACGGTCGCGGACGGCATGCCGCAGAAATTCGGGTTCCAGTACCTCGACATGACTGCCGTAGCGCATCAGATCCATGATCAGTTCCTCACTGTGCCCGAACGGGATGGTGAGCAACAGAGATCCATCCTCCTGCAGTTCCGATGTCTGTTTCGAGTGCCAGATCTCATCCCCCACCCAGCTGGCGACAAAGGGACTGAATCTTAGCCTGGCCTGATGTTCGGGGCTGCCTGAAAATATGCCGTACGATTCAGCATAGTGGCTGTTCAGTTCATCATCACCGATATCCAGCGCAGTCTCATCGGTCAGCTTGTCAACGTTGACGCGTTCGAGTGCGAAACTTCGCAGGCCCTCGCGCAGGTGACAGAAGGCATCCAGATACCAGTTATTGCGATAACTGGTCAGACGCTGTGGCGAGATGGTTCGATGGGTGACTTCGTCGCGTCCGCGCGCATGGTAGTCAATGCTGATCCTGCGCCGTTTGGTGAGGACGGACAGTACGGCTGAAAATATGGCCCCCGGTACGCGT
>CBDBVC010000022.1:0-5592 GCA_965212525.1 Lysobacterales bacterium | reverse complement strand
GGTTCTGCGCGGATCAGCCGCCGAGCGACTGCCGTCAAGGGTAACGGCAGCGCCGACAGTCGGGCTGGAGACAAGGTCGTCCTGATCAGGCCCTGCATGTGCCACCGGTGCCCTGAATCCGGAAGCTACCGTAATCATCACCGTATCGGCTGCCGATACCACGTCGGCACTGTCGGTAATCTCCAGCGAGAATGTATAGACCAGATTATCTGCCCCGTCTGCCAGCACCCCGGCAGTAAAGGAGGGTTCTGCGCTTTCCTCATTTGCCAGATTGACAGCAGGGCCACCGGTCTGCGTCCAGTTCCAGGATCGAATGGTTCTGCGCGGATCAGCCGCCGAGCGACTGCCGTCAAGGGTAACGGCAGCGCCGACAGTCGGGCCGGAGACAAGGTCGTCCTGATCAGGCCCTGCATGTGCCACCGGTGCCCTGAATCCGGAAGCTACCGTAATCATCACCGTATCGGCTGCCGATACCACGTCGGCACTGTCGGTAATCTCCAGCGAGAATGTATAGACCAGATTATCTGCCCCGTCTGCCAGCACCCCGGCAGTAAAGGAGGGTTCTGCGCTTTCCTCATTTGCCAGATTGACAGCAGGGCCACCGGTCTGCGTCCAGTTCCAGGATCGAATGGTTCTGCGCGGATCAGCCGCCGAGCGACTGCCGTCAAGGGTAACGGCAGCGCCGACAGTCGGGCTGGAGACAAGGTCGTCCTGATCAGGCCCTGCATGTGCCACCGGTGCCCTGAATCCGGAAGCTACCGTAATCATCACCGTATCGGCTGCCGATACCACGTCGGCACTGTCGGTAATCTCCAGCGAGAATGTATAGACCAGATTATCTGCCCCGTCTGCCAGCACCCCGGCAGTAAAGGAGGGTTCTGCGCTTTCCTCATTTGCCAGATTGACAGCAGGGCCACCGGTCTGCGTCCAGTTCCAGGATCGAATGGTTCTGCGCGGATCAGCCGCCGAGCGACTGCCGTCAAGGGTAACGGCAGCGCCGACAGTCGGGCTGGAGACAAGGTCGTCCTGATCAGGCCCTGCATGTGCCACCGGTGCCCTGAATCCGGAAGCTACCGTAATCATCACCGTATCGGCTGCCGATACCACGTCGGCACTGTCGGTAATCTCCAGCGAGAATGTATAGACCAGATTATCTGCCCCGTCTGCCAGCACCCCGGCAGTAAAGGAGGGTTCTGCGCTTTCCTCATTTGCCAGATTGACAGCAGGGCCACCGGTCTGCGTCCAGTTCCAGGATCGAATGGTTCTGCGCGGATCAGCCGCCGAGCGACTGCCGTCAAGGGTAACGGCAGCGCCGACAGTCGGGCTGGAGACAAGGTCGTCCTGATCAGGCCCTGCATGTGCCACCGGTGCCCTGAATCCGGAAGCTACCGTAATCATCACCGTATCGGCTGCCGATACCACGTCGGCACTGTCGGTAATCTCCAGCGAGAATGTATAGACCAGATTATCTGCCCCGTCTGCCAGCACCCCGGCAGTAAAGGAGGGTTCTGCGCTTTCCTCATTTGCCAGATTGACATCAGGGCCACCGGTCTGCGTCCAGTTCCAGGATCGAATGGTTCTGCGCGGATCAGCCGCCGAGCGACTGCCGTCAAGGGTAACGGCAGCGCCGACAGTCGGGCTGGAGACAAGGTCGTCCTGATCAGGCCCTGCATGTGCCACCGGTGCCCTGAATCCGGAAGCTACCGTAATCATCACCGTATCGGCTGCCGATACCACGTCGGCACTGTCGGTAATCTCCAGCGAGAATGTATAGACCAGATTATCTGCCCCGTCTGCCAGCACCCCGGCAGTAAAGGAGGGTTCTGCGCTTTCCTCATTTGCCAGATTGACAGCAGGGCCACCGGTCTGCGTCCAGTTCCAGGATCGAATGGTTCTGCGCGGATCAGCCGCCGAGCGACTGCCGTCAAGGGTAACGGCAGCGCCGACAGTCGGGCTGGAGACAAGGTCGTCCTGATCAGGCCCTGCATGTGCCACCGGTGCCCTGAATCCGGAAGCTACCGTAATCATCACCGTATCGGCTGCCGATACCACGTCGGCACTGTCGGTAATCTCCAGCGAGAATGTATAGACCAGATTATCTGCCCCGTCTGCCAGCACCCCGGCAGTAAAGGAGGGTTCTGCGCTTTCCTCATTTGCCAGATTGACATCAGGGCCACCGGTCTGCGTCCAGTTCCAGGATCGAATGGTTCTGCGCGGATCAGCCGCCGAGCGACTGCCGTCAAGGGTAACGGCAGCGCCGACAGTCGGGCTGGAGACAAGGTCGTCCTGATCAGGCCCTGCATGTGCCACCGGTGCCCTGAATCCGGAAGCTACCGTAATCATCACCGTATCGGCTGCCGATACCACGTCGGCACTGTCGGTAATCTCCAGCGAGAATGTATAGACCAGATTATCTGCCCCGTCTGCCAGCACCCCGGCAGTAAAGGAGGGTTCTGCGCTTTCCTCATTTGCCAGATTGACAGCAGGGCCACCGGTCTGCGTCCAGTTCCAGGATCGAATGGTTCTGCGCGGATCAGCCGCCGAGCGACTGCCGTCAAGGGTAACGGCAGCGCCGACAGTCGGGCTGGAGACAAGGTCGTCCTGATCAGGCCCTGCATGTGCCACCGGTGCCCTGAATCCGGAAGCTACCGTAATCATCACCGTATCGGCTGCCGATACCACGTCGGCACTGTCGGTAATCTCCAGCGAGAATGTATAGACCAGATTATCTGCCCCGTCTGCCAGCACCCCGGCAGTAAAGGAGGGTTCTGCGCTTTCCTCATTTGCCAGATTGACAGCAGGGCCACCGGTCTGCGTCCAGTTCCAGGATCGAATGGTTCTGCGCGGATCAGCCGCCGAGCGACTGCCGTCAAGGGTAACGGCAGCGCCGACAGTCGGGCTGGAGACAAGGTCGTCCTGATCAGGCCCTGCATGTGCCACCGGTGCCCTGAATCCGGAAGCTACCGTAATCATCACCGTATCGGCTGCCGATACCACGTCGGCACTGTCGGTAATCTCCAGCGAGAATGTATAGACCAGATTATCTGCCCCGTCTGCCAGCACCCCGGCAGTAAAGGAGGGTTCTGCGCTTTCCTCATTTGCCAGATTGACAGCAGGGCCACCGGTCTGCGTCCAGTTCCAGGATCGAATGGTTCTGCGCGGATCAGCCGCCGAGCGACTGCCGTCAAGGGTAACGGCAGCGCCGACAGTCGGGCTGGAGACAAGGTCGTCCTGATCAGGCCCTGCATGTGCCACCGGTGCCCTGAATCCGGAAGCTACCGTAATCATCACCGTATCGGCTGCCGATACCACGTCGGCACTGTCGGTAATCTCCAGCGAGAATGTATAGACCAGATTATCTGCCCCGTCTGCCAGCACCCCGGCAGTAAAGGAGGGTTCTGCGCTTTCCTCATTTGCCAGATTGACAGCAGGGCCACCGGTCTGCGTCCAGTTCCAGGATCGAATGGTTCTGCGCGGATCAGCCGCCGAGCGACTGCCGTCAAGGGTAACGGCAGCGCCGACAGTCGGGCTGGAGACAAGGTCGTCCTGATCAGGCCCTGCATGTGCCACCGGTGCCCTGAATCCGGAAGCTACCGTAATCATCACCGTATCGGCTGCCGATACCACGTCGGCACTGTCGGTAATCTCCAGCGAGAATGTATAGACCAGATTATCTGCCCCGTCTGCCAGCACCCCGGCAGTAAAGGAGGGTTCTGCGCTTTCCTCATTTGCCAGATTGACAGCAGGGCCACCGGTCTGCGTCCAGTTCCAGGATCGAATGGTTCTGCGCGGATCAGCCGCCGAGCGACTGCCGTCAAGGGTAACGGCAGCGCCGACAGTCGGGCTGGAGACAAGGTCGTCCTGATCAGGCCCTGCATGTGCCACCGGTGCCCTGAATCCGGAAGCTACCGTAATCATCACCGTATCGGCTGCCGATACCACGTCGGCACTGTCGGTAATCTCCAGCGAGAATGTATAGACCAGATTATCTGCCCCGTCTGCCAGCACCCCGGCAGTAAAGGAGGGTTCTGCGCTTTCCTCATTTGCCAGATTGACAGCAGGGCCACCGGTCTGCGTCCAGTTCCAGGATCGAGATTACCGACAGTGCCGACGTGGTATCGGCAGCCGATACGGTGATGATTACGGTAGCTTCCGGATTCAGGGCACCGGTGGCACATGCAGGGCCTGATCAGGACGACCTTGTCTCCAGCCCGACTGTCGGCGCTGCCGTTACCCTTGACGGCAGTCGCTCGGCGGCTGATCCGCGCAGAACCATTCGATCCTGGAACTGGACGCAGACAAACGGCCCTGCTGTCACGCTTGATGAATCTGTGCCATCCCAACCGTCCTTTACCGCCGGAACGCTGGATGCCGGAGCGGAGGATGTAATCTATATCTTCTCGTTGATCATCACAGACAGCGAGGATGTGACATCGGAAAGTGATGAGGTAACGATTACGGTCACCTCCGGGATCAAACCCCCGATTTCGAATGCACCTCCGGTTGCGGATGCGGGAGAGGACCAAAAAGTTGCCTCCAAAACGACGGTTACCTTGGATGGCAGTGGGTCAACGGACAGCGATGGGGCGGTCGAGTTTTATTCCTGGCGACGGACGGCTGGAACCGGTGGCGATATTGTGGTCCTCGCCAATGAGAATACGCCACAGATGAGATTCACGGCAGATGCCCTGGCTCCCGGTGCTGATGACGTGACACATATCTTCCAACTGGTTGTGACGGATAATGAGGGTGCTAAGTCTAAGCCTGACACAGTGACGGTGACAGTTTCAGCTGTCCCCCTGCTGGCCAGTATTCGTGTATCGCCATCTGAACTGACTGTGCAGGAGGGCGGGTCAAGTGCCTATCAGGTAAGGCTCAGCCGGTTTCCGGGTCAGGCGGTCACCATTGAGGCGGCCTCCGATAATGAAGATGTTGTCCTGAATAATGCGCACTTGCTGTTTAATGCGGAGAATTGGGGCGTATGGCAGAATGTCAGAATCAGCACTGTTGCAGATACTGACAAAGCGGATGACAAGGCGCTGATCCGGCACAGGTTCGTTGGAGGTGGGGTGGCAGTGGACCAATCCGGGGTTGTGAGCGTTACCGTTCGCGAGGTCGATCCGATTTTGCGTCCTGTTGGAGAGCATCTTGCAAAACGCGCATCGGCGCTGCTTAACAGTCAGCGCAAACTGATCCCCTTCCTCAAACGGGATGAAACCATCCCGGGTGGGAGCAAAGAGCTCACGCTCAATGCAACAAATGACCTCCTGGCATTGGATGGAGGGTTTGTTCGTGATGGCATTTGGGGTGAGGTAACAGGGTCATATACCCGTGGCGATTCCGGGGACCTAAAGTCTGTTTTGGGCTCTTTTGGTCTTCACTGGAAGAATTCGGAGCGCTTTCTTGCTGGTGTCATGCTGCAGTTCGATCTTGCAGAGAACGATCTGGCCGGGCGTGCCGGGTCGATTGACGGTGCCGGGTGGCTTGCCGGTCCCTACTTCGCTGTGCGCCACGGTACTCAGCCTTTGTATTTTGAGGGCCGCCTGCTTTACGGACAATCCGACAATGATTTCAGTTTTCACGACTCTGATC
>CBDBVC010000021.1:0-33308 GCA_965212525.1 Lysobacterales bacterium | reverse complement strand
TATAATCATCAGGATGCCCACAAGACGGGTTGGCGAAAAGGCAGTTTGGCTTGCATTGAACAGCGCAAAGTGATCGATGATAGCGGCTGCGATCAGCTGACCGAGCAGTACCAGAAAGATGGCGTTGCCGAGACCGATCTTTGGTGCGATCCAGGTGATTGTGAGTATATAGAACACGACGATAAGACCACCGAGGTAGTAGTGGGTCGGGATTGCCGCGAAATCGGCTCGTGAGGGCAGTGGATTCATCAGTGTCAGTATCGCTGTGACGAGGGCTGCGAGAAGAAACAGCACAAATGCAGCGGGTACCGGATTGCCCAGACGAACACCAAGCTCGGCGTTCATTGCCGCCATGATGGGAATACCCGTTCCAGCCAGAACAAGCACCAGTCCCGGAATAATGAGTTGTGACAGACTGTTCATGATGGCCTCTGGTTCAGGTGATGCCAGACATCAATCGGCACGGGACTGCACGATTGATGTCTGGCAGGGTGGGTTCACACAAAGGTGAACAGCTTGTTGACGACTTTCCATTCGTCGCTTTCTTTTAGCAGGCTCAGAAAATCCACCGAGCGTGCAGTCAGCATGGGCACGTCCAGCTTGGCCATGGCCTGATCGTCGACGATGTCGAGTGAGAGAATTCGGAAATTCCAGTCCATGCCCTCATCGCGTGGGATGGCGCGATTGGCGACTACCTCAAGCCATTCGTCGCGTGTCTTGCGGTAGCCATAGCCCTTGAGCCAGGCATCGTCATGAAACACCTCTCGCAGTGAGTCGACATCACCGTCGTAAAGGCCTTGAAAATAGCTGTTGAGCAGTTCGGTGACGGCCTCGAAGTCAGTCGGGTTTGATGTGGTCGTTGTGTTCATTGCTGTACTCCCTTGTTTCGGGCTCTGAGTTCGGTCACCAGCTCGCCGGCGATGCCCCAGTTGTCAGTGGATACCTCGTCGATGGTGACAAAGGTAGTTTTAGGATCCTTGCCGAGTACTTCCTGCAGGAGCAGGGTGGTTTCTGAGACTAGCGTTTGCTTCTGTTCACGGGTAACCCCTTCATCGGTCACCTTGATGTTGACGTAAGGCATGTGTTTTCCTCTTTCGTGTGATGGTTGATGATTAGCCGTAGGCATGTCCGGCCGCATGGCCGCCGTCGACTCTGAGGGTTGTACCGCTGATGAAGTCGTTGCGAGCCAGCATGAGTACGGCATCGGCCACGTCCTCCGGCTCACCAATTCGATTCACCAGGTGAAGCCCGGCCAGGCCGCTGGTGTCGTCAATGCCGTGTTTGGCGTGCAATGGGGTCTCGACGATACCGGTGGCGATGGTGGATACACGAATATTGTCCTGACCGAATTCGGCCGCCAGTTGCTCGGTTAGGCTGTGCAGCGGCCGCCTTGCTGCCCAGGGCTGCCGATGCGGGAAAACCGGCAATGGCGTGCTGGGTGAGAATGGTGCCGATATTCACGATGGCACCGCCGCCGCGCTGCCTGATGGGCTGGAATGGCTGCCTGTGAGGTGAAATAGGCCCCCTTGAAGTTGATGGCATAAAAGCGATCGAGATCGCTCTCTTCGGTGTCTAGAAAGGGCTTGGCGCTGAAGATTCCGGCGTTGTTGACCAGGATATCGAGGCCACCGAATTTACTTTGCGCCGTGCGCACCAGGGCCTCGCCCGTGGATTGTTCGGCAATATCACCCACCACGGTGGCGGCCTGATCGGGTGAACCGAGTGAGGCATGGGCGGCTTCAAGATCGGATGCCGTGCGAGCGTTCATGACGACGTTGATGCCGTCCTCCAGGAATCGTCTGGCGATGGCAAAGCCAATGCCGGTTGATGCGCCCGTGACGATGGCGGTGAGGGTTCTGTTATCTGCTGCTGTGGACATTTCGTTCTCCTTTGTTTGCTGGTTGTATCGGTTTGATGACAGGTCTTATCTGTCATGGGTAGCTACGATACGACCAAATGAATCTTGTGATAAGATCATAAATACGCAAATGAATATTGCGTAATATGCACAAATAGATATTCAGGCAAGCAGATGGAAGAGGGCAGAGATGGATCAACTGGGCGCAATTTCGCTGTTCAACAAGGTGGTTGAAACGGGTTCGTTTTCAGAGGCAGGGCGTCAGTCAAACCTGGTGCCCTCGAGTGTGTCTCGCCGTATTGTCGATCTTGAAAACTGGTTGGGGGCCACGCTGTTTTACCGCACCACCCGCAAACTCAGCCTGACCGAGGTGGGTCGACAGTTTCACGAACGCACACGCGACATCATGCTCGACCTGGAAGAAGCCCGCATCAGTGCAGCAAAACTCGAGGACACACCAGCCGGGCTGGTACGGATCAGTGTGCCGGCCAGTCTGGAGCAGCATCTGGTGGTGGCGACTGCGCTGTTTCAGGCGCAGTGGCCCAAGATGCGTTTCGCGCTGACTTCGACTGATCGCAATGTCGATCTGGTGGGCGAGGGCTACGATATCGCCATCCGCTCGGGCAAGCTGAAGGATTCCACTCTGCGGGCACGCAAGCTGATCGAGGTACCTCGCACGCTCTGTGCCAGTCCAACGTACCTGGAAACAGCCCCGAAACTGTCACATCCAGACGATATCGAACATCACCAGTGCCTGGTGCTCAGACGCAACCCGGGCGATGTACTGTGGCAATTCAGCGATGGAAAATCGGAGATCGATATCAAGGTACGTGGCCAGTTCATGGCCAACAGTGGCAACATGCTGCTGACCGCCGCACGTCATGGCCGTGGCCTGATGCTGTTTCCCGAATGGATAGTAGGGCCGTACATTGCCAGAGGCGAGCTGGTGAGGCTGCTGCCCGATTTCTCGCCATCACCGGCGACATCCACGCTGTATGCGGTGCACCCTTATCCGCGCTTTGTGCCGCCCAAGGTCAGGGTGTTCATCGAATTCCTGATTGAGCGCTTCAATGAGAATTACGACTGGGCAATTGATCCGGCTGAAATGATCAACTGACGGCCTGATTCAGGCAGAAAACCGATACGGGAAAATGTGGGTGATGTGATGAACGCCCCCTTATAACGGCGTCACAATGCGCCATACTTGTTGTTGATACCACAAGTAAACCAAAGGAGGCATTCATCATGAAACAGTGTAGTTTACTCAGCATCGATCTGGCAAAAAATGTCTTTCAATTGTGTGCACTGAATGCACATCACATGGTGGTCAGCAACAAACGCGTGCGACGAGCTAAGCTGGTTGAGACGGTTCTTCAGCTGCACCCCGATTGCATTGTGATGGAGTCGTGTTACTCCGCCACTTACTGGGGTCGAACGTTTCAATCTCATGGCTTCAAGGTCAAGCTGATCGCTCCCCAACACGTCAAACCGTTCCTCAAAGGCAACAAGAATGACCATCACGACGCCCTGGCTATCGCCGAGGCGTCTCTTCGGCCAGGCATCCACTTTGTGCCGATCAAATCAATCGAGCAGCAGGATATCCAGACACTACATCGTGTGAGACAACGCTGGGTTCGTGATCGAACTGCTCTGGTCAATCAGATCCGCGCCATCCTCAGTGACTATGGGCTGCTGATCAAGCCTGGGCGACATGCCTTGTTGAATGAGCTGCCCTTGCTTATAGAGGATGCTGACAATGAGCTGACCCTGCCATGTCGCCGCATCCTGCTCTCACTGATGGAAGAGCTGGTTGACCTGAATGAGCGTGTCGAATCGGTTGAACACTCAATCACCGAACTGGCACGTGAGCAGTCGGGCTATCATCAACTGCGGGATATCCCTGGCATGGGTTGGCTGACAGCGTCTGCCCTGGTCAGCCAGGTGGGCAATGCCCGACAGTTCAGCAGTGGACGGGGCATGGCGGCCTGGATCGGGCTGGTACCCAAGCATCAGGCTAGTGGCAGTAAGATCGTCAATCAGGGCATCTCCAAGCGCGGTGACCGCTACTTGCGGACCCTGTTGATCCACTGCGCCAGAGCAGTCGTGTACCTGTACAAGGACAAGGAGGAACCGCTGAAGCGGTTTGCTGATCGAATTGCCAAACGGCGGGGAAAGCATATCGCCTGTGTGGCAGTAGCGCACAAGATGGCTCGAATCATCTGGGCGATGTTGTCGCGGGGTGAATCGTATCGACCCGACGCGGCGTTGAGTTGCCGCTGATAGAAAACCGGATTTAGTAGAGACAAACAAGGCAGGAGAAAAACCCACCAATCAAGTTAGATTGCATGATGAACAAACAGGTAACCCGGCCTGGCTTTAGACTGGTTGTGGACACGGTCCTCGAGACCCTGTGGGTGATAAGCAAAGCCAGGCACGGATCTCATCAAGGCCAGAGGTCAATCATGCCTCACAAACAGGCCGGATATATGTCAGTAACCGTTTTTGATCGTGCGAGAATAACTTGATGGATTTGGGGCGTTCATATATGTCCCGAATTAGAAGAGAAATCCATGGGTGTCCCGAATCAGGGGGGTGTCTCCCGAATCAGGGGGGTGTCGAATCAGGGGAGAATGCGTTCAGGCGTGGTGATGTCAAATGCCCGGGGTCGCATCGGGTTCATAATTGAGGGGTATGGCGTGATTCACAATCATGCCACTTGGCAGGAGAATGCGTATGAAGGCTGTTGTGTGCACACGATACGGGCCGCCCGAGGTGTTGCAGCTTGAGGAGTTGCCAAAACCTCGGCCAAATGCTCGTGAAGTCTGTATCAGAAACCTTGCCACAGCCGTCACGGGCAGTGATGTCATCATCAGGAGGGCGAATCTGCCTTTCTTCATGGGCTTGATGTTTCGACTGATGATCGGCTTGAGGAAGCCTAGAAAGCGCGTTATCGGGCTCATCTTTGCCGGTGAAATCGAGTCAGTCGGCAAGGATGTGACACGGTTCAGCCCAGGCGATCAGGTGTATGGGTTTACTGGGTTACGTCTTGGGGCGTATGCCGAGTACCTCTGTGTGCCTGAAACCGAGTCGAAGCAAGGCTGTGTTGTGATCAAACCTGCTGCGATGAGCTTTGAAGAGGCCGCAGCCGTGGCCTATGGCGGTGTCCTGGCGCCGTATTTTCTGAATAAGAGAGATGAAAACCTGAAGGGCAGGAAGGTGCTTGTTTACGGGGCTTCGGGTGCCTTTGGAACAACGTTCGTGCAGCTGCTCAAACACATGGGCGCGGAGGTGACGGGTGTCTGCAGTACATCCAGTATTGCCCTGGTGGAATCGCTGGGTGCTGATCACGTTATTGATTACACCGGAGAGGATATTGCCGATCGTTCAGAACGCTATGACTGTATTGTCGATGCCGTTCCCTATGGCAAGACTGATATCAAGAAGCTCAGGGCCAGGTGCAGGCGAGTGCTTTCTGCTAACGGGCGATTCGTTTCGATCAATGAAGGGTCGCCACCGGTCAATGCAGAACACCTGCTTCATCTCAATGCATTGTTCGAGGCAGGACAATTCAGGGCCGTGATCGACAGAAGCTATCCGCTGGAACAGATTGTCGAGGCGCATCGGTACGTTGATACCGGACGCAAGAAGGGCAATGTGGTCATCACAGTGAATCACCAGCTCAAGGCCTGAGGCACTGACAAGCCCTGTCTGATGCGGCACAGCGGTTGTGGTCTTCATGTATTTCCTGATGTCTGGTGCGTGGTTATGTCAAACGCCTGTGGTCGCTGATATTTCATAATGGGCATTGATAGAGGGCTGAATGAGGGTGTCCTGTGAGGAAGTACTGCAACACGCCAGTGACTGCGAATGGTGAGCGGGTAGCGCCATGACAGAAATACCTGAAGTTCATATTCTGCTTGTTCAGATTGCAGCCATTCTGCTGGCGGCACGGCTGTGCGGTGAGGTAGCCCAGCGCTTCCGGGCGCCGCCCATCATCGGTGAGTTGTGTGCGGGCATTATTCTTGGTCCCAGTCTGTTTGGCTGGCTGGCACCAAATGAGATCCTCAACTTTCTTGCTGAAATCGGCATCATTCTGTTGCTGTTTGAAGTCGGTCTGGAGACCGATTTTCAGCGTCTGGTCAAGGCAGGGCCCAAAGCCGTGACGGTGGCGTTGGGTGGCTTTGTGCTGCCGTTTGTTCTCGGATTCTCCTTCAGTTACTGGCTGTTTGATTTGTCCATACTTGTTTCTCTGTTTATCGGCGGCACCCTGACGGCTACCAGCATTGGCATCACCATTCGCGTCTTGTCAGATCTGAAACGACACACCTCATACGAGGGTCAGATCGTGCTGGGCGCGGCTGTGATTGATGACTTGATGGGCGTGTTTCTGCTGGCTGTTCTCTATGAGTTTTCATCAAGCGGTTCAGTCACCATGGCCAACACAGGACGAATCATGCTCTACGTGGGGGCATTCTTCATGGTAGCGCCCATCATCGCCAAGATGCTGTCACCCATCTTCAAGCGCTATCATGATTACAGCAACCTGCCGGGCATGATCCCGATCGTGCTGGTCTCCACCGTACTTCTGTTCGCTGCCCTGGCACAAGGAGTGGGGGCTCCACATCTGCTCGGCGGCTTTGTTGCCGGCATAGCGCTGTCCAGGCGTTTCTTTCTGCCCTTCGGTGCAGCGCTGAAAACGGATCCTGAATTCACAAAACGCATTCACATTGAGATGCGGCCCATCATTCAGCTGTTCACGCCGATTTTCTTTGTGGTTGTCGGGCTCTCGCTGGACTTCAGTGCCATTGACTGGTCGTCTTCCTTCATCTGGACCTTCTCGATTGTCATGGGTGCCATCGCCATTATCGGCAAATTACTCGGTCCCTGGCTGGTGAAATTGTCGATCCCGATGCGTATTGCCATCGGCATGGCCATGGTGCCCAGGGGTGAGGTGGGGCTTATCTTCGCTGAACTGGGCAGGGCAACCGGTGTGTTCGATGCCACCGTCTATGCGGGCATGGTGCTGGTGATCGCCTATACCACGCTGGCCTCACCATTCTGGATCAAGAAATATTACGAGCTGTATCAGGATCGATTGCCCAGGGATGGTGAAGAAGAGGTGGAAAAAGACAAACCCGGATGATCCCGAATCGTGACAGATTACGCCTACAGGGGGTAAGCAGAAAAATTTCAGGTCACGACCATGCGCACCATTCAAAGGAACAACGTACAGATTTGCCTCAAACTGATGCTGATCTGTCTCATCTCGACCGTCTCAGCAGGGCCAGCCGTTGAAGCACCGCCGGTGCAGTTCAATCCCATGGTGGCCGCCCAGCAACGTGGCGATGAGATCAACGAGTTCTGTGTCTACGGGCAGGGCACGGCTTACAACACGGCATTTTTCATTGCGCTGGCAGGCAGCTTCGAGGCCTCACTGGCCGCCTATGCGCTGAATCTGGGCCTGAAGGGCTGTGCCCCCATTCTCGACAAACCGGCTGACATTCGCTTCAATCCGGGCCCTGGCAATTGCAGCATCAGGGCCATTCAGACGCGCGAAGTGGAATACCGCAACAACATTCTTGGCGTGCCCACCTCACGCGACTACAACTGGGGTGCACTGGGCACACCCACCACCTTCCACTGGAACACCAGTACCCGCGTCGATTTCAACACCATCGGTACCGGCATTACCACCAATCTGATGGATGAATACACCGTCCCAATGGGTGACAGCTATCTGCAATGGACGGCAGAAACACTGGTGGCGCCGATTGATTTCGTGTTCATCTACATCCCGGGCCTGCCCAAGGGGGTGGAAAAATACCTGGGTGGTCCGGCCGGCCGTGAAGCGGCGGAATTCATTCTGAATGTGGGTATTGAACTGGGTAAATTCCCGCTGGGCACGGCGCTGAGCGAGATATTCGATCCGTTTCCAAGCGGTGCCCTGAATCGTGATTTCCAGCGCATCAGCGTACTGGATCTGGTCGCGCCCTGGTTTACACCCATTGGCAGTCAGAATTTCACCTTCGAGGCGGTGGACATCGGTGGTACCACCTTTGATTCCCTGAACGTGGCCACCAACCTGAGCAACGGCGATGTGCTGCGCAGTGCCTTTACGGTTGAGGACAACTGCGATGGCAATGTGGAGCTGATTCCCGAAAAAGGTTTCTGGCCGCTGAATGAGATTACGCCCCATGTCTGGACAGCAAAGGACGATGGCCCCAACCTGGATGATGAAGAGAACGAGACCACCTTTACCCAGATAATCGAGGTGGTAGACACCCTCCCGCCGATTATCGTGGCGCCACCCGGTCTGGCCGTGGAACGAGAACTGGAGCCAGACAACACCACCGTGCTGTTTCGTTTTGACATTGGCGTGCCGCGGGTGTTTGATCTGGGTGATCCTGATATCGCCATCACGGTAGAGGGCGTTGAATTCTTCGCCGATCAATTTGATCGCCAGCTGGCGCGTGTCAACGGTGGCATCAACGAGGTCGTGTGGACCGCCACAGACACCAGCGGCAACACGGCCTCGGCCACACAGATTGTCAACGTCAAGGCACCGGGCACCAATCAACTGCCATTCGCAGTGCCAAGGAGCGCTTCTGCCCAGACATTCGAATTTGAGCTGATCGGTCTTCAGGGCATTGATGACGATCTGGACCCGCTTCGATTTGAGATCGAGACGCCACCCGCCAACGGCTTTTTCAAGTCGCCGCTGCTGCCGTTCTTCATCGAAGACTTTCGTCTGCCCAAGCTGAATACAAACTGCGACACCCGGCCACCAGAACAGGTGGCGCTGCCTTCCTATGTGACAACCACTGATGAAGGCATTACCTATGTGCTGGACAACAGCACTGACCAGTACTGCGCTGCCAATAACGAGCCAGATGCCCGACATCGGATCGCCATTTATGACGCCAATGGACAGTATCAGAATCATCGAAATCTGCCGCGACGAGCCGATCTGTTCGGCCTGAAAGTGCACCCGGAGCGCGATGAGGTCATTTACACGGCCTATGATCCAATCAACGTTCGACGCCCCATCATCTACCGATTCGATGATGAAACCTTGCAGACGGTCCAGCAGTACACCATGGAGGCCGAGGAATGGGGCTCGGTCAACTCCGCCAACATCAGTGACGATAACGTGCTGTACCTGTCGACGGGCTGCGACCGACTCTGGGTGTTTGATCTGAATGATGCCATTCCGCTCAACCCCATCGCGAATTACCTGCCTGGCACCTCCCAGACGCTGGACTACTGCAGCGACTCTGTGCCATCGGACATCAAGATCATCCGCCTGTGTGAGGGTAATTTCTGCGTGCAGGACGATCGCAACGTGGCACGCGACATCAATTTCACCGCCGATGGCGACATTCTTGTATCAACTGCACATCGCCTGTTTCGCATCAAAAAGCCCACGCGCAATGCCGATGGCGACCTGATTCTCAGCAACGACATCAAATGGCTGGGCAGGTGCTCGGGCGGTTCGGGCTGCGACATCAGCAAGGGTGCCAGTTTCGGATTTACCTGCGAGGACGGCGTGAGTTGCAGCGGTGGCGGTCAACCCGGCAGCGGCCAGGGTCAGTTCTATCAAATGAGCGGTATTGATGTGGATCCGAACGGCAATATCTACACGGCAGACTGGGGTCAGTTTGTCACTAACGGCTCCAGGGGGCGCATTCAGCGCTTCAGCCCGGAGGGTTTCTATGCGGGTGAGGCCAAATCAAGTTGCCCGACCGATTCGCGTTGTTTTGTGCTTGGTGACTTCTCCAGGCCCAGAGCCATCGGCGTCAACTCTGACCAGTTATTCGTGGTCGATGAAAAGCTGGACCTGATCCATGTGTTTCAGACCAGCGTTATTAGCCCCAGTGAGTTGGGTGATGACCTGGCCACAGTCATGTATTCGTCCAATGAAGGATTCACGGGCACAGATACCTTTACCTACACGGTTCGCGACGGCTTTCCAGACAGCGCAAGTGCTCCGGCCACGGTCACGATCAATGTCTCGCGCAATTTCCGTCCGCCGGTGTCCGAGAGTGTGACGCTGCAGGCGACTGAGGATGAAGTGCGTTCTTCGATCATGCTGTCCACCGATCCCGATGGTTCTCTCGATACACTGACATTTACTGTAGTTGAGCCACCGCAGCACGGCACGGTCGCCTTCGATGGCCCAGTCAATGGGCTTGGGCAGCCTTACACCTACACCCCCGACCCTGATTTCGAGGGCAGTGATTCGTTCACCTTCATCAGCAACGATGGTCTGGAGGATTCCAATGTGGCCACGGTGAGCATCGAGGTGGCTGCGGTCAATGATGCCCCCGTGATTTCGCTCAGTGAGTCAGGCGTTGCCAACCGGTCCACGAGCGGCGATCAGTCTGTCACCATCGCACGCGGATACGAGACCGATTTCACCTTCCGTGTTGATGAAATTGACGCGGTGGATCTGTATTTTGTCACCGTTGATTTTGGCGATGGCTCGCCCATGGCCTTCGAGGACGATATCACCGATGGCAGCATTGATGGCGTGGCGCTGCTACCGGATCTGTTTGGTGCCGATCTGGTGACCCAGCACACCTACACCAGCGATGCCGATCTCGAGGTCTGCGTCACTGACAACGTGGTCATTGTCGAAGGCATCAAGATACCCACCGCCACCTCCATTACGGTGTGTGAATCCTTCGCCATCAGCGCCGTGCCGATGGCCGATGTTCAGATCGCGATGGACGGTAGCCGCGTGGTATCTGAGCAGCAGAACACCCTGACCTTAGAGGTGGTGATGAACAACAGGGTAGCTCTGGATTCATCGGCACTGGATGCCACCAATCTCACCTCGTCGCTGATGGTCGATTCGCGACTGACGCTGGTGGACTGGGTCAATCCGGCAGGTGGTCTGTGCTCGCCCAATGGACAATCATTTGACTGCAATATCAATAACTTGCCGCAGGGTGGTGAGACTCGTATACAGGTGACACTGGCCTTTCCTGGCGACCGACAGATAGGTGATGCCTATCTGCTGATGGTCGAGGCCAATGCCGACCAGGACGACCCGCTGGTTCCGAATGCGGCCGCGCTGGAAATATCCGTGGCACCGATCAGCGACATTATCGTCAACGTCGGTGAGGATGAAACAACTTCCTGCGCTCTGCTCTGTGGTGATTCAGGACAGGCCTGCCCCGACGTTGGTGACATCATGCCGCAGTGTTCGCTGCGTTCTGCCCTGCAGCTGGCCAATGGTATGGCAGGGGAGCAGTCCATCGGGCTGGGTAATCTCACCTACCGGGTGGATCCGGACATCGGTGAATGGTTCGTGTTTGATGATGTCCGCCTGCAGGGTAGCGGGGCCGATCGTTCCATCCTGTCGGGCATGAATGCCGATCGGGTGCTCAATATCACCAGTGGTCAGGTTGCCCATATCCAGGGTCTGACCCTGCGTGATGGTCTGACCGAATTCTCGGGTGGCGGCCTGGCGATCAGCCCGAATGCCGATGTCACACTGGAGGATGTCCTGATCACCAATAATCAGGCACTGTCCGGTGGTGGTATCCATCATCGCGGCAGTCAACTGAACATGAGCAGGGTGAGCATCACGAATAATCAGGCCAGGTCCTCTGATATCTCATCGGCCTCGGGAGCAGGTCTGCTGATCGGTGGTGATGCCCTGATGCAGAACAGCACGGTGTCGGGAAATCAATCGGAGATCTCGGGCGGTGGCATTACCGTGATTGAGAGTGCAGAACTCGATATTTTCAACAGCACCATCACCGACAATGTCAGCAGCGTGGGCGCTGGTGGCCTGGTACTGAACAGCGGTACACGCGTGGACATGTACCTGAGTATTCTCAGTGGCAATCAGGAAAGCGAAGACACCGGGCTGTCTCCCAATGACTGTACCGTTGGCGGTAATGCCCAGTTCACCAGCTTCGGTTACAACCTGCTGGGTCAGTTCTGTGGCAATGGAAACGGTCTGGATGTGCTGACGACCAATCCGCAGCTGAAAGCACTGGGCAACTACGGCGGCCCGACACCCACACATGAACCCCTGCCTGAATCACCGGCCATCGATATCGGCCTGACGCAGTGTGAAACAAGTATTGATCAGCGCGGCCAGCCCAGACCGGTTGATGGCAATATGGATGGCATGGTGCTGTGTGATTCGGGTGCAGTGGAGTACCTGCTGGTGGATGAGCTGTTTGCCAACGGGTTTGAGTGAGAGTGACCATTTGATCAGGCAAGAGGCACAAGCTGTTCACCATGAATCGAAACGGATCAGCCCCTCCCTTGCATAAAAGGAGGAGCTGATGGCCAGTGAACAGCATGGCCGCTCTTAATTCATAAGTTTACTGACCTGTCACAAACCGCGGCGGGGCGATGGTGATTGACTCGTACGGTAACGATTGCTTGCCCAGAAAGGCAACGATGGTTTCAGTGATCTTCGGGTCGCTCATGAACAGGTCGTGGCCGGCGTTGTGCACCATGATGAGCTGACCCTTGCTGAAGCCTTCCAGAATCTGCCGGCTGGCTTCCGGGAAGGTGCGGCCGTCCAGGGTGCCGGTGAGGAACAGCGTGGGGCCATCGAATTTGGGGTCGGTTCGAAACTCATCACCCAGATCCTGAATATCCAGCTTGCCCAGCAGGTGTGGCATGGGGTAGTTCATGACGCTACCCAGCACACTGTCGGGTGCCTGTTGTTTCACCTTTTCCAGTCGCGCCTGGCTGATGCCCGAGGACACGTCCATGGCCGTGGACATGAGGCGCTTGTCACTGTTGATCTGCTGCAGGATGCCCGGGATCACGTAGTTGAGCATGCTGGTCTCACCGTGATCCAGTGCGGTGTAGAAACCGGGCAGCTGGGTGACATTGCTCGGGTTCTTGACGAAGGCGAAGGCGGTGATGGCCTGGATCATGCTGGTGTCGATCCGGATCGTCGTCGGCTGTCCGTCAGCCGGGTTGGTGATCTGCACGCTAAGCGGTTCTTCACGATAGCGGTCATGCACCCGCTTCATCAGGCCGATGATGTCGGGGTAGGCTTTCTTTGCTTCGGGATCGAGATCGATCACCTGCTGTACCCGCTCGAAGTAGGCATCGGCGTGCGCCGGCAGCTTGACGGTGTGGTCCAGCCCTTCCAGTGCCGTCAGCACGACTGAATCGATGCTCTCGGGTGATCGCTTGATGGTGGCCAGCGCCAGGTGCGAACCGTAGCTGATACCCCACAGGTTGATTTTTTCGGCGCCCAGTACCTGCCGCAGTACATCCAGGTCGCCAGCGCTCTGCCAGGTGTTGTAGGCATCGACGTCGTGACCTTCTGCGCGCCACCAGTCAAGGCAGCTCTGAACTACCTTTGCATCGTATCGGGCGATGTTCTCCATCGACAGTACATGATCGAGCGAGAATGTTTTGTCACGCTTGCAGCGGGTGGTCTGGTTGGAGTCGCCCGTACCACGCTGATCGAAGGCAATGACATCGGCCACTTCGCGCAGCGCCATGAACAACGGGAATCGTCCGCCCCTGGCCGTGCCGGTGCCCGGGCCGCCCGGGCCACCGGCCAGGTAGACAATCGGGTTGCCGGGGTTGGGGTTGGTGCTGGGGAAGCGAACGTAGCTAAGCCGCAGCTGATCACCGTCGGGCTTCTCATGACGCACGGGCGAGTTGAAATAACCTTGTTCGGCTTCAACCGAATCGCCACTGCGCGCGGTGAAGGTGATGGTTTCTGTCTGGTGATCACGCGCCTCGGCCGAGATGCAGATCAGGGTCAATAACAGTGCGTAAACGCGGGTAAGGGTTGTTTTCATTGGGGTGTTTCCTGTTTGCCTGAGGCCGACTATAGAAGTGGACTGGCACTACCTGCCAATGGTTTTCTGTGAACCGCTCAGATAGCCCGGTGAACTGCTCAGGCAGCGTGATCGGGCGTGATACCATGACATCCATGCCCCGATTATTCTTTATTCTGTTGTTTCTGGTGTGTCATTTCGGCGTGGCGCAGGCTATTGAAGTGGCCATGGCCGTGCCCGAGGGCCGCATCATGATCGGTGACGATCCGGCCTATGCCGATGTCCAGTACGACGATGCCGATTGGCAGGCAGGCCACTGGAGCGAGGTTGAGCACAAGGGACTCTGGTGGTTTCGTACCGAATTCACGCTGCCTGCGCGGATAGGCGATGCCAATGTGCCTCTGGGGCTTTATGTCATCGCCGTGGCCTCCTCGGAGATCTGGCTGGATGGGGTGAAGCTTGGCAGTAATGGCATGCCGTCCGACAGCGCAAGTACCGAGGAGCCGGGCTTGCTGAATGCGGTGTTCGCCCTGCCGGAATCCCTGGCCGACGGTGAGACCCATCAACTCACGATACGGTTTTCTTCCCAGCACACGGACAATCGCATCTTCACGCCGGTGGATGGCGTGTTCATTGGTCCCTACGGTTCACTGCTGGGGCTGCAGCAGCCAAGTTACCTGCCCACCATACTGGTGGCGGGTGCCATTGGATTGTCCTCACTGGTGCTGATGGTGATGGCCTTTGCGACACGCTCCAGGCGATCGGTGTGGTTACTCACCGGCAGCCTGTTTGCCCTGTTGCAGATGGCGCTCGAAGTGGTGCGGGTGTACGTCAATTACCCGTATCCCTGGCATGTGTGGCGCCTGCTGGGCATCAGTATCTGCGCCGCTGTCACCTCGGTGATGATCATCGCCTACCTGGCCGATCGTTTCTCGATGCGATGGCAATACCGGATTACCGCCGTGTTTGCGTTGTTGTTCATCGGCCTGCTATTCGTTATTCCTCACTCGGATCTGGTCAGCCTGCTGATGTATCTGGTGACGATGATCGCCGGCCTGCTGATCTGTGTGATGGCGAAATCGGCCGACTCAGGCGTGCGTCTCATCACGGCAATGGTACTGACCGCCATCCTGGTCGTGCTGGTGATGGATCCCTGGTCGTTCCAGGACCGTTACTACTACTATGGTATTACCTGCCTGCTGCTGCTGTTCTTTGTCGAGCATGTGATTGACTACACGCGCACGCTGCAGCGGCTGGATCGTGCCCGTATTCGGTCCACGCGTTTGCGGCTGGAGTTGCTGAAGCAGTACCTGAGGCCACACTTTCTGCTCAACACGCTGACCTCGCTAAGCGAGTGGTTCGCCGAGGATCAGAAGATAGGCCAGCGCATGCTTGAAGTGCTGTCCGAGGAATTGCGCCTGCTGGAGCAGTTCGTCGACAAGACACGTGTCTCGATCGACGACGAGCTGAATCTGTGTCGTTTGCACCTGGAACTGTACGGCTATCGCCAGGATCGGCAGTACGTGCTGGATGTCGAGGGCCAGGCTCATGGTTTCGAGATTCCACCGGCCATCATTCACACACTGCTGGAAAATGCCCTGACGCATAACAGCTATGATGCGCCCACCACGCATTTTACGCTACAGGTGACTCAGGCCAGTCAACGCATTGCTCTCATGCTGAAGACGCCCATGAGTCATCAAGCATCCGTAACAGAATCGAACGGAGAGGGCGCCGGACTGCGTTACGTTCGCGTCAGGCTGGAAGAGTCCTTCGGTGAGGATTACGCACTGACATCAGTGGCCGAGGCTGGCGACTGGGTGAGCACGATTGAATTCCCGATGATCACCAGTGCGGAAGATGTCGAAGACGCGGTCGTGGCACTGTCATGAATATCCTGATTGTCGAAGATGAACGCATGGTGGCTCGGCGACTCGAGCGCATGCTGAAGCAGTGCTTTTCTGATGCGATAGTCGAAATCAACAAGGTATTGCAACTGTCTGATGCAAAAGCATTTCTGACTGATTCCGGTATCGATCTTCTGTTTCTTGACCTGAACCTGAACGGCAGGGACGGTTTCAGTCTGCTGGCTGAAGCCGTGGCCGGTGCACAGCAGACCGTGGTAGTGTCAGCCAATGCCGAACGGGCCATCGAAGCCTTCGACTACGGCGTGATCGATTTTGTGGCAAAACCCTTCGATCAGGATCGCATTGCGCTGGCCGTCGACCGCGCCAGAGGCAGGGTGGCGGCAGAGCAGGGTGCAGTGAAGTTCCTGTCATTCCGAACCGGTCAGGGTATTGAACTGATCAAGACAGAAGACGTGGTGGCAATCCACGGTGCGGGGGATTATTCGGAAGTCGTAAGCCTGGACGGCCGAAAGCTGCTGCATGACAAGACACTGAGCAATCTGGAGCAGATGCTGCCGGCTCCGTTCATGCGGGTACACCGCTCGCATATTATCAATACTGATCAGGCCGCCGTCATTGTCAGCAAACCGGGCAGCCAGTATTCGGTGACCCTGACAACAGAACAGTCGGTGCCCGTCTCGCGTCAGCGGGTGAATGATCTGAGGGCATTGCTGGGGTAGTCTGCAAGTTGCACCAGGGTAACAACTGAACGATCACGAAGTTTTTTGCTATGCATTGGTTGCAGGACAGTCAAGGGCTCTCATCAGGTTGTACACTAGCTTCTTCACCGAAAGGCTGGGCCAGTGTTGTGACGAGAAACTCGACACTACCGATAAAGATCACCACCATCCCCAGCAACTCCACGCCTTCCTCGGCCACATCCTTGACCGGTCTGAAGAAATGATCGCCCATCAGCGCTTCCCAGAAATCACCCTTGCCGAACAATCGTGAGAAAATCACCAGGATCAGCATGCCGATGGCGATCAGTCCGGCGCTGTTTGAATGCACGAATCGACTGAAACCGTCCCCAAATACCGAGCGCTTGATGACAGCATAGCTCACCATGGCAATCAGAATAATGCTGACCAGCGTTTGCCAGGCGCCATCGAACAGCTGGTAGTCGAGGAAGTAATCCATTTCCCGGATCAGCAGGCAGCCGAACAGCCCACACAGCAGTATGGCCATGGTCTTGAGTGATTCGTCGCGGCTGCGATGATGCAGGCAGGCTGCCATCACGAACATCAGGCAGGTGAGGCTCAGGATAACGGCCTCAAACAGTTCAATCCATGTGTATTCACTGGTCTCATGCAGGACAAAGTCGCCCAGGAAGTAGTCGATATCCAGACGCGGCACCAGTGCCACTGATCCGATCAATACGGCATAACACAGCCATCGGAAAACCAGCCATACGGTACTTCTATTCAATGTTCCTCTCCTGTTACTCGTGTCATGACAGGGAATGGATGCCGTCAGTCCTGTTTTGGTTACACGGTCTACCGTGAATGTATACCTGCATTACGGCATGGTTCCATGATTGGACCTGAATTTGAGCAAAACAGTGTCAAATTTGACGGGATTGATGTCGCATTTTATCGGGCTCTGACAAATTTTTCGCCTGATTTGGGGAGATGGTTTTGCTATGCTGGACCATGACTGTAAGCAACGAGTCCAGCTGACATGAGTGATCCGACCGAAGCCATTCGCCTGAAAGCCAGTCAGTACCCCAATGTTGATGAGGGTACCGCCTGCACCCAGAGTTCGTTCAAGACTGGCGGCAAGGCATTCCTGTTCATCGGTGAACAGGGTGGCCGCTACAAGGCCATGTTCAAACTGAAGCATTCAAAGGCGGAGGCCTTTGCACTGGCCGAGAAGGCACCTGACGATTATCAGGTTGGCGACGGCGTCTGGGTCACCGCCCGCTTTTCATCAGATGCCCCCATGCCCGATGATCTTTGGCAACGCTGGCTGGACGAGAGCTATGAATTGAGCCAGTGAAGGCTCGTCTCTACTGTTTCTTCTTCCGGAACACGGCTCTGAACTGACCGTCAGTCATGGCCGGGCTACGTCCCTTCGCCTGCAACGAAAAGGTGCCAGAAATGACATCCTCGTTTGCCGATTCGATCACGAATCTTGCCCCCTGCATCATGATACGCGTTGACCCGCTAATGGCGCTCATTACTTCCTTGCTGGTGGCATCATCATTCCCTTCGGCGGCCTTCATGCGATCGGTATTGAAGCCCACGCCCATGAACATGGAGGTGAAATTGGCCTCGTACTCACCCGGGCCTGTGTAGTTTTCCAGCACCACATCGATCGACTGGCGCATGGCCTTGCCGTCGCTGTAATTTGATTTGGCACAGGTCAGCTTGAGCTTGTTGCCATCGCGAAGCTTGGGGCGACAGCTGGTGGCCTCCCACAGCTCATCGCCAATCATCACGGTTGCACTGCCGCGATCTTTTTTTGGCTTGCTGTCTGTCTTGGATTGTTGAGCACTGGCTGAACACACCAGTGTGATTGCCGTGATGGCAATCAGACATTGCTTCAATTTAAACATACCGGCTACCCCTGCGAATCGGTCTCTACACTCCAGCTTAGCAGGGAGTGCACTGCAGTAAAAACTGCATCCGGAAATACTGAAGATGACTATTAAAGTGCATCATGAAATAAAGGGGCGCATCGCGCCCCTTTAGTCTTTAGACAAACGGCTTACCCTAACGAACTCGAGCCGATTGCCTGTGATAGAGCAGAGCGATCATGCTGATCATGATGATGAGCAGCAGCATGGCCCATGGGGCGTTCACGGGTACTTGTTCAGCGAAGCCAGAGACCAGCGATGATGCCGTTGCCGAATCATTGGCAGGTGTCGGATCGGTGACCGATCCCGCCAGGCTTGCGATATTGACCAGCGTACCGATAGCTGCTGCGTCTACCGTGCAGTTCAGCGTATAGGTCACGGATGATGCATTGGGCATGAACAGGGTGTCCATGATATCGCCCGCAGCGGCTGCCGTATTACCTGTGGCACCACCAGCTGCAGCGCTTGTGTAGGTACAGGTCAGATCGGCGGGCAGGGTATCTGTGAGCACTGCTGCAGGGTCAGTATCCGGACCGTTGTTCTGGGCAACAATCGTGTAGCTGATCATGCCACCGGGGGTAACCAGAGCAGCATTGCTGGTTTTGGTCACTGAGACATCGGCCACAAGCGCACTCAGTGCGGTATCGGCATCGGTTGCCGAGTTGTTGCCGGCATCCGGATCTGCAAGTGAACCAGCGACAGTGGCTGTGTTTGACAGTGTACCGGTGGCCATGATGTCGATTGTGCAGAACAGGGTGTAGGTGACAGAGGAAGCGGCGGGCATCGACAGTGTTTCGGTCAGGTCGCCTGCGCCTGCAGGGGTGTTACCGGTGGCGCCACCTGATGCAACACTGGTGTAGGTACAGGTCAGGTCGGCGGGCAGTGTATCGTTGAGCGATACGGCTGGATCCAGATTGGGGCCGGCATTGGCAGCCACAATGGTGTAGGTCAGGTTTCCTCCGGGCATTGCTGATGTCACACCATCAGTTTTCGTGACCGAAACATCGGCCATCTGAATCAGAACGGTGTCGTTATCAGTTGCACTGTTGTTTGCGCCGTCCGGATCCATGATGGCTGAACTGATCATTGCAGTATTCGACAGGGTTCCGGTGGCTGCGACATCGATATCACAGACCGCGGTATAGACCACAGAGCCGCCCGCTACCAGGTCAACCATGGTGTCATTCAGGTTGCCCATCACTGGCCCTGCGGTACAGCTGTTCGGTGGCGCTGAGGCACAGGTTGTCGAGCAGGTGGTCAGTTCGACAGGAAACACTGTCGTCTACGGTAGCACCGGTGACGTCATCAGGGCCCGCATTCGAAGCCGTGATCGTATAGGTTACCTGGCCACCCGGGGTTGCCATGGTGACACCATCGTCCTTGGTGATGGACAGATCAGCTGACATACCGCCCGCATGAACTGAACCGCCAACTATAATGGATGAAAGAACAAGGATGGAAAGTGCAATTAGTTTCCTGGATTGTTTCATAACAGATTACCCGCTCGTTTGATTCTCAGAATGGCATCACAGCTTTGCAACATAGGCAAAACCTTGCATTCGAAGGAAAAATTTTTTCAAGAATCACTTCGTGCAGCTCGACTGGTTTCCATGAATGATGAAACATTCAACAGGATTTGTGTCGTGACTGTCATGAGTCTGCACTGATGAGTCCCCCAGAGTGCGGACAATAATCGTGCATTTGCGATCAGATGACAACTGAATCAGTGACCTCAAGACAATATTCCGGGCTACCAGGCAATTGTGCGATGACTCGTCGAATGCATCAGGTTTGAAAATAAGTTGAGACTAATATAAGCTATAACTAAATTTATATTGGCATGAATTTTCGTTGTTGAATCTGCCATTTGCGTGTCGAACCATTGAGGGGAGGACAACTTCCTGGTGAGACAAGTCCGGGTATTTCTCATCATTCTTGCTGTGCTGACTGTGCCAGTGACCTGTCTGGCAGACGTGTTTTTTCGAATCGAATGGTACGAAGATTGGTTACAGTGTAGCGGTGAGGGCGACGCAGTGATCCTCATCCATGGTTTTATCGGCAGTCGCGCGGAATGGACATCACCACCGCCTTATCTGCCTCCCACGGATCAGGCAGCGTTTGTGTCTGTGTTTGATGCCCTGGCAGCAGATTACCGTGTGATTGCGGCCGATAGCAGGGGGCATGGAAAAGTGACAAGCCCCATGATGCCGGGCAATACGGCATCGAGATGGTGAACGACATTGTGCGGCTGCTGGATCACCTCGAGATAGAGAGGGCGCATGTGGTGGGCTATTCAATGGGTGCCTTTGTGGCTGCCAAGCTGCTGGAGACACATTCCCGATCGTGTGCGATCGATGGTGCTCGGTGGCGGCGGGGCACTGCTTGAAGGCTCCGAACAGCACAGCTTCATGACAACGCTGGGCAAGTCGCTGCAGGCGGGCAGGGGCGTTGAGCCGATTATCCTGTCGATGATGCCGCCAGGATCACCGCCACCAACACCGGAGCAGATCGAACAGTACAATCAGATGTTTCTGGCCAATCAGGATGAGCAGGCCTTGGCGCACGTGGCGCTGAGTCATGATCAGCTGACGGTGTCGCCAGCCCGGGATGAAAACAAATCGGCTACCGGTGTTGCATGTGGTGGGTAGTGACGATGAGCTCAGGGTAGCCGCCGAGGCAAGCCGGGATCTGATCGCCGGCTCCACACTGGTGGTGCTGGATGGGCTGGATCACGTCAGCACCGAGACAAGTCCTGCTTTCCGGCAACAGATCCAGAGCTTCCTGGCGAAATCAGGTGGCAATTCAGACAAATATCAACAGAGGTGAATGAGCATGGATTACAGCAACCCGCTGGGTATCGAGTATCGTGTGGTGGAGAATGCGGAGTATCAGGGGCAGCCTGTACGCATTGTGGGCGGTTCGCGAATCTACAATACCGACATCGAGGATTTATGGGATGCGGTCACTAACGCCGAACGAATTCCCCGCTGGTTTGCACCTGTCTCGGGAGAGCTGAATCTTGGTGGTCGCTATCAGATCGAAGGTAACGCCGGCGGTGAAGTGACCCGTTGCGATGCACCCAGCGCCTTTGACCTTACCTGGGAATATGCCGGCAATGTCAGCTGGGTGAACGTACGTCTCGAATCGGTCGATGGCGGCACACGGCTGACCCTGAAACACCTGATGGGCAAGGATGAGGCCAGTGAGGGCCACTGGAAGACCTACGGGCCTGGGGCCACGGGCGTGGGCTGGGATCTCAGCTTTCTCGGCCTGGGCTTGCACCTGAACAGCGGTGAATCCGTGAATCTGGACGAGGGTAACGAGTGGATGGGCTCGGAAGACGGCAAGGCGTTCATGAAGCTGTGCGCCCGGGCCTGGGGTGCGGCCCATGTCAGTGCCGGTGAAGAGGCGAGCATTGCCGAGGCCATGGCAGCAGCCACCGGTGCGGCTTACTGTGGCGAACAGCAGGCCGATGAGTAGCTCATCATGACAATGCAGGCCTTTGCAGTGCTGGGTGACCCGGTCAGGCGTCGAATACTGGAACAGCTGTGCGTAGAGGACATGTCCTCGGGTGAGGTGGTATCGACGGTGGGGGTGGAATTCGACATCTCGCAATCGGCCATTTCGCAACATCTGAAGGTGCTGCGTGAGAACAACTTTGCCACGGTGCGGGTCGACGGCACGCGCCGCATCTATTCACTCGAGCCTGGTGGTCTGGAGGAATTTGATCAGTGGCTGGCACCCTTCAGACGATTCTGGGAACCGAAGTTCGATGCGCTGGCCACCGAAGTGGCGCGTGGCAGGAAAAAGCGCGAGCAGACATGATTCTGTCTGATTCTAGGCTAGTGGACTGACCTGACAGCGTCGTGATTGTAACACTGTGCAAATCGAACGCGTTGTCGATTCTGATAATACTGGTCTCGTCGTAGCATTGTTCCACGAAGCAGGCCCAGGCCGAGCGGTTGGGCTTAAAGACTTTATCGAAAACCTGATTGGCACTCACTTTTTTCAGAACGACCATTGCTTTTCTCTTCTATCCCGACACTCAATCGATGCTGAGCCTGGATCAGGTCAAGAGCTGCAGGAAGGGATGACAGCAGGGCAGGGGGTTTTCTGACAGCCTGTCCATGGCAGCATCGAATGCCATGATGATAGACTTTGCTCCTGTTCGGGGATTATCAGGGGAGCAAGTATCCATGACTCAGTACCATATTCTGAAGACTGTTCTATCTGGCATCATTCTGTTCGTGTTGTGCTCTGTCAGCACCTGGGCCGTTGAACCGGCCGACAGCAACATCAAGAGTGTGCTTGATGATCTGACGCGATACGAGCAGCAGTTCAGTGCCAACACCAGGCCTTCGAAGAACACGGTCAATCGCACGCTGAAGCTGCTGACCATCTCGAGGCAGCGACTCGACGGGTCGGCCCACAAGGATCACGCGTCCTGGCTTGAGGCCGATCGGCGCCATACAGCGCTGGTGACTGCCCTGCAGGCCTATCTGACAGGGTCAACACCGGCAGCACCGGCAACCTCATCGAGCCCGCCACCGGCGCCATCAAGCACTTCGCAACAACCAGCTGCAGCGCCATCCGGGAATAACGGCAATGCAGCCTCGCGGCAGCTGATCTCGCAGGATCTGGTGCGGCTGAAGAAGCTCAAGCGTGATATCGAAAGTGCCACCGACAGTGTCGACACCGGTGGTGTGAAACCATTCCAGGATGCTGCCTATATCGAGAAATTCAGTAATGTGGCCGATCGGCACCGTCAGTCTCTTGCCCGTTATGCCGACGTGGCTGATCATCCCGATGTCATGGCGGCCGCGGCGGCGCTTGAAAATCTGGACAAGATGATCGAATTCGGCAAGCAGCAGGGCGCCATGGCCAATCAGGAACTGGGCGATGTGCAGGCCAGACTGGCCGAGTACGATGCCAGGCTCAAGACGCTGTCTCCACCTGCTGTGCCGCAGGAGCTCGATCGTGACAACATGACGGCCTGGTTACAGCAATCGGCCCGCATCCGGCAGGCCGCCGCAGCCGATTTTGAAGCACTCAATCTTTATCGTGAGAAGGCCTATCTGCCAGACAGTCGGGGTACAGTCGAGCAGGGTGCCGCGTTTGACATGCAGAACGTGGACAGCATGCAGCAGGCCCACCGTCGCAATATCCAGATCATCGATGACAGTCTCAGACAGCTGACGCAGAATTTCGATGCCAACATCCGCCACATCGAAGACACCCTCAATGTCTTCAGTGCGCTGGATCCGACCAGCAGGAAGGATCAGCAAAGCGGCTTTCTGGGCGAGGGCAATCGTGCCGACCGGCTGGCCATGCTCGATCGGCATGATCAGATGGTGGCTGCCGCCCAGGCCTACCACGAGCTGACCGGATCGGGCCAGGCCGATAACTGGAAATTGCTGGCAGCACGGTTATCGGCGGCACGTCTGGATTATCAGGCCGATTCCGCTCAGGCTCTGAAGCTGGTTCGAATGCCCGAGGCCGCCACTGATGATGGTGATCTGGAGGACGTTGCCGAAGACACGCTGGAGAATCCGAAATACGGCGTTGGCGAGATTGAACGACTGGTGATCAATGCCGACAAGACACACCACACCAGGGAATCCAGTGAGGTTGAATACGATGAAGTCGATGTCAGCATTACCGGCAAGGTGACGCTGTCAGGCACGCAGACCACCACATTTTACGAGTGGGACCAGTTTCAGGTGGCCACCGTGGAGCAGGAAGGGGATCAGTATTTCATCTATTACAACACCCTGAAATATTTCACCTCCGGCGCGAGCACCACGCCACAGAACAAGTGGATTCTCAGCAATCGTTTCCGCGGAACCGAAATACTGGAAGACAATATAGATGAATGATCGGCCAGTGCTGCCATGGGCAGTACTGTTTGCGATGTCCCTGGTGCTCTGCATCGGGTGTGTCAGTACGACAGGTTCGAACCTCGACAGCGCTGCTTTCGCAATCACATCATCGTCGCAGGATTATTGTAGCGTCGTGTTTGATCAGACAGATGGCGATGAGCATCGCGAATCTTCCGTTGAGGCTGTTGAGGATGGTGTCAGCAGATCGCTGGATGAGACCGGCTTCAGGCTGGCACGATCAGCCGCCGATTTATCAGCATGCAGGCGTTTGTTCGAGAACGGCAACGTAGCCCAGCAGACGCTGTTTCGGAGCCTGTATCGGCAGTTTCAGCAGAACACATCCTATGAGTTCTCTACCGATGATGCCGTGGCCGCGGTGCAGTCGGAAATCAGCAGCCTGTGGATTCTGGATCAGGCCAGCAGGATGACCTACAGTGCGTTCAATTCGGCTGAGCAGACCGAACTGAATCGCTGGTCAGCTCAGCTCGCGGCTGTCAGGGCGCACGATGTGGATACACAATCACTGGCCACCATGAAACGCGTGGTTGCAGACTACGGATGGGTGGACAGTCACCGTTTCGGCGATGATATTTCCGAACAGGCCTGGACGCTGGTACAGCATGCTGACCGGGATCCGGCGTTTCAGCAGCAGGTGCTGCTGATCATGGAGAAGTACCTGGATTCGGGCGGTTTGAAAAATCGTCACTATGCCTACCTGTGGGACAGGGTGGCCGTGAATCATGGACAGCGCCAGCGCTACGGCACTCAACCGGTCTGGGAGTGTCACGAGGACGGACTCAGGCTGCAACCGATGCAGTATCCGGGCACGGTCAATGAACGCCGATCAGCGTTCGGCATGAACACCGTGGAAGAACAGCTGGCGGAGATGTCCCGTTCGTTCTGTGGAACCCGGTAAATGTCGCAAGAGACCTGATCAGTACCCTCTCGCAAGGCCAAATAGATCAACAGCCCGATCGATTCGAATCGATCGGGCTGTGGTCTCTGTATATTTCAGAGTGAGCGGTCAGGCAGACTGTCTTCTCAGGCGATACAGTGCAAGGAAAGCCAGTGCAGCAAACAGGATTGCCAATGCAGCTGGACCATTGACCGGTACGGCGGTGGCTGCAGCATTGATGCAATTGAGACCGATGTTGGTGACATTGCCGGCCATGACAGTTCCGCTGCCGTTGGACACGGTGCACAGCTGTGTCGGTGGTGGTGTCAGCACAGTGACGTTGTAGCCACTGGCATCGGCCTGCGGTGTGGCGAAGGTGAACGGCCCGTTGGCATTCAGTGGCAGATTGTCTGCACCATTGTTCTGCAGTACCACGGTGGCACCAGTAGCCAGGCCCGTGAGGTTGCCTCCCACCGTGAACAGACCCGAGCCTGAACCGCGGATGATCCAGTTGCCTGGAAAGCCGAATGAATCGATGGTGCCCCATTGCTCATCGCCAGGCAGAGGCGGGTTTGCCGGCACATCTCCGGCCAGGTAGGTGGCCGCCCAGGAACGTCCTGCCGTGGCCGTCTGGTCCAGTGCGGCTGGAAAATCATTGAAACCCTCTTGATCCGTATCGATTGATGATGCCGATCGAGACATCACCGGGACCGGTCAGCACCACGGGTGTGGGCAGGGTAAAGACATTGAAGGTGGTTTGATCGTTGAACTGGATGGTCTCATTGAAACTGGCAACCAGAACAGAACCGGTGCCGGGGTCGCCATCACCATCGGTATCTTCGTAGACCACGATTTCGATGCTGTCACCGACGTTGACCATGGTGCCTGCAAAAATGGCCGATACCTCTTCCAGCTGGAAGGGAAAATCTCCGGCAGCCGGGGTGAATCGGTTGAGCCAGATGAACTGACCACTATCGCCGATGGCCGTTTCCGCTGTGCCATCATCGATCACCAGCGGTGCGACACCCTGAGGGTCGATAATCGGCACATTGTTCGCCGACACACCGGATTCGGTGGTGATGACGGCCATGGCCGATCCAGTCATGCTGACCAGTGCGAAAAGCACAGTCAGGCAAACGCGTGTTGGTGTTGATGCTGTCATGATGTTCCCCTCTGATGGCGCTCAGATAGTCGTTAGATTCGTGTCGTCTTCATTATCGGTAGCAACTGAGGTCAGTGTCAATCTGGCACACATTGGGCAACTGTAAACACTATGTAAAACATGCTGTGACACCCTATGTGCTGTCTGACCGCTTGAGTACACTGCAGTCATGAAGCAAGCCGTCACAGTATTTCCATCCGTCATCTCCGAGCAGATTCCTGCCGTACGTGTCACTCCCGAGAGCAATGAACCACATTCCTCCTGGAGCACTGTGCTGCTGTGTCTGTATCCGGTTATCTGGTTTATCGGTGTGTTGATGGTTGGCGAGCGCCAGTTCGTCGGTTTGTCGGTGTTACTCGGTGGTGCCTTCGTCGTCACCTGGGCACTGCGACAGTATAACAAGGCGCGCCTGTGGCATCACAGGCAAGGTACAGGCCATTCGAATCGAGTCATCATCGATGAGGTTGATGCACCCGAAGTGACGGATCGCATGATTGCATCAGAACTGATCACGGCGACGATTGACGGCTGCCGTCATCGGGCACTGCGTCAGCAGCGTGGCTTCTCGGTGCTGTCGGTGCGTCTGGCGTTCGCCGCTGAAACGGATCTGACTGAACACCAGCAGGACGTACTCGATCGTCGCGTCATGATGTGTGTGCGTGCGTCCGATCATGTGTGCAGGCTCGGCAATGGTGATTATCTGCTGATTCTGGAAAAAATGGATCAGCCGCGTCAGGCCTTCAACATGTCACATCGACTGATGGACAAGTGTTCGGTTCCCGTGGGCAGTGGTCAGGATCATGCCAGTCGGGAGGTCACTGTCGGCATGAGTCAGTTTCCGGAACATGGTCGTAGCGCAGATGAACTGGTGTCCAGGGCCACAGAAACCATGCTGAAACTGGCCGAGCGTGGTCGAAGTGCCAGTTCGATGGCCACCAGTGCAGACCTGTCATTAGAAAATGTGGTCTCCTTCAGACCACGGGCAGCAACCACCCGCGAGTTTCCCTGCACGGCATCCAAGCCGGATTTCCCGAATCTGGTCTGCAGCACAGACCCGGTCTGAATTCACTTGTCCCTTTGCAATCCCTGCGGTAGCAGGGCTTCAACCCGTTCCATGACATCGAGTCGGTCGATCAGGTCGTTGATGTAATCCAGCTGGCCGCTGTCCAGTGTCAGTTTCTCGCTCAGACTGTAACGCTCGAACCATTCCTCATAGAGACGCTCCAGCCGTTTGAGATATGCCAGCGGAATGTCCTGCTCCATGTCGCGACCGCGCAGACGAATGCGTCGGCGCAGCGTGCGCATCGGTGCTTTCAGATAGATCAGCAGATCGGGTGGCTGGATACTGTCCAGGATGGTGCGGTAAAAGGCCTTGTAGGTTTGCCAGTCACGCTCGTCGATGTTCTTCATCTGGTAGTGAGCACGGGCAAAGATCTCGGCATCCTCGAAGATGGTCCGGTCCTGTATGACCACGCCATCGGTCTGATCCAGTTGCTGGTGAATGCGGAACTTGCTGCTGAGAAAGTACAGCTGGGAATGGAATGCCCAGCGCTTCATGTCGGCGTAGAAATCCGGCAGGTAGGGGTTCTCGTCATTGGGTTCGTAATAGGGCGTCACATCATAGGTGGAAGTGAGAAACTCCAGCAATGAGCTCTTGCCTGCGCCAATGTTTCCAGCGATGGCAATGAATTTCTTTCCGTTCATGACGGCGAAAATCCGCACTGTGTTGTGAGAGGCCTTTTCATGAAATATGTCCCGAGTTTCTGTGCAGTTGCCGGATCAGCATCATGCGCAATATCCAGATCACAAGTATGATGAGGGCCGGCACCACCTGAGTCCAGGGACTCATGACGATGGAAAATGCGTCGTAAATGCCGTGCGCCACGCAGGCTATGACGAAACCGCCAAGCGTCCAGCGAATCACGGCCCCAGATCCGAAATGGGCGTGGCTGTAGGCATAACCCCAGATCGATGCAAACAGGATATGCACCATCGGTGAGGCAAAGGCACGGCCCAGTGCCGGCCAGGTGTCCAGATAGGGCAGGTAACCGATATTTTCATAGCTGGCAAATCCCAGCGCAATCATGGCAGCATAGATGATGCCATCGACCGGTTCATCGAAATGCGGCAGCATGCGGATGTAGAACAGGAACAGTGCCAGTTTGACGCCTTCTTCCACGCCACCGATGACGCCGATGCTGTAGGCGTACAGCACCGTCTGGCTCACCTGGGTGAGCTCATGGCTGTCCAGAAACAGATTGAGGGCGTTCAGTTCGGTGTAGATCAGGTGGCTGGTGAGCGCTGCACCGATGCCGATCAGGTAGGCAAAACTCAGTGCCAGAATGGGTTCGGGCTGGTAGCGGTCCTTGTAATGATGATAGGCAAACCAGAACAGCGTGGGGGCTGCGATGGCAATCACAAGAAACAGTTGCTGACTTGTCATGTCTGGTGGCTGTCGCTCATATCGATGGATGAATTCCTGAGCATGGCGCTGTCAGCCCGGATTCAGTGGTGTGTCATCGACCGGGACACGTCTGTCGACAAAATCGATCTGTTCCTGCTCGGCAAGAGCAGCCTCATACCAGAGGTGCATGGCGTTCAGTTCGAGAATTGCTGCCATGTAGTCGGCGATGCGTTCCGGTACCTCAATGCCATAGCTGACAAAGCGTGTCACGATCGGGGCGTAGAACACATCGGCAATCGACACATCACCAAACTGGAAGGCGTCATTGTCCTGCCTGAGCAGACAGTCTTCCCACAGGCTGATGATGCGCCCGATCTGGTTCAGGCAGTCGCTGCTCAGCGCTGTGGTATCGAGCTCGATCTGCTGCTTCAGGTTCATCGGCAGTTCACCACGTACCGCCAGAAAGCCCGAATGCATCTCGGCCACCATTGGATCTTGCTCTGGCCCGTTGTGCGCTCTGTTCCGGATAGTCGAGGGCGTCGGTGTGAGTTTCGCGAAGGAATTCGATGATGGCCAGTGAATCCCAGATGGCAAGCCCGCGATCCTGCTGAACCAGTACCGGTACTCTGCATGCCCCCGAATACTGACGAATACGCTCTCGCCACTGATCGGTGAACAGCGGAATGCGGGTGGTGGTGAATTCGATTCCACTGAGCTTCATGTACAGCCAGGCTCGCAGCGACCAGGATGAATAATTCATGTTGCCAATGACAAGTTCGTACATGTTTCACGGGACGCAATTGGAATTTGTCTGAAATCCTAGTGGAGGATGCAGCTCAGTACAAGAAACAGGCATGCAGGCGCGAGTCAGAATCCTGTCGGTCGATAGGCTCATGTGTCTGCCGGGTCAACAGTGCTATCATGCAGCACCGTTCAGACCGGAGCCTGGTTTGCTCAGCTACCGACATGCCTTTCATGCTGGCAATCACGCCGATGTGCTCAAGCACATTGTGCAGATCCATTGCCTGCGCTATCTGCAGCGAAAGCAGAAACCACTGTTGTATCTTGATACGCATGCCGGCGCTGGTGTCTACGACCTCAAATCGGATCATGCTGCAAAGAATGCAGAATTTCGTGGCGGGATCGAGCGGTTGATGGCGCTGGATACACCTGAAGAAGCGGTGCAGAATCTGCTGACTGTGGTTGGCCGGCTCAACGGCAGTGACGGGCTGAGATTCTACCCCGGTTCGGCCCGGATCGGTGTCGACCTGTTGCGGCAGCAGGACAGGGCAGAGCTGTGTGAGTTGCACCCAGGCGATTATCGCAGGCTCTCTGATCAGTTCGAAGCCAAGCGGCAGGTCACCGTGTACCGGCAGGATGGCTATCATCGCGCGGTCAGGGCATTGCCACCGCAATCCAGACGGGCACTGGTACTGACCGATCCTCCCTATGAGCTGAAAACCGACTACCGCGACTGCATCATCTGTCTGCAGAAAATGCATCGCAAGTTCGCCACCGGCCTTTATCTGCTGTGGTATCCGGTGGTGGACAGGGACCGTGTTCGACAGATGGAATCTGCACTACGGCAATCACAGATCCGTGATATTGTTCAGATCGAGCTCAATGTGACCGAGGACACCGAAGGTCACGGCATGACCGGCAGTGGGTTGTTTGTCATCAATCCACCATGGACCTTTCTGAACGAAATGAAACCTGTTTTGAATCAATTACTTGACGCACTTTGTGAGAAAAAGTCACATGGTAATGCCGTGCTCAGGCAACTGGTGGGAGAATAGATTGAAACGACTTGATGGACAGAACCCCGAACTGCCGCATCTGAATGATGTGTTTCCTGACGATGCCAGACGTCTGCGCTGGTTGTTGCTGATCATCTGCGTGCTGCTGATCACCGGCATGGTGTCACCCATCATCACGCTGGAAAAACTGATCTTCATTGAGAATACCTTCTCGGTGGTTTCAGGCGTGATTCAGCTGTTCGGAGAGGGACAGTACTTCCTGTTTCTGGTGATCTCCATTTTCAGTATCGGGCTGCCGCTCATCAAGCTGGTCATCCTGTACCTGTTACTGAGTGCCGCAACGGCACGGCGACACCGCTTCGATCGCCTGCTGGAACTGATGCACGATTACGGCAAGTGGTCGATGCTGGATGTGTTCGTGGTGGCCATCCTGGTGGTTGCCGTCAAGCTGGGTGCGCTGGCCGATGTGCAGATGCGCTATGGGCTGTATGCCTTTGCTGCAGGTGTGCTGCTGACCATGTACGTTACTGCCCGCGTGGTCGGGCTGAGTGATCTTGTGCTGCAGCAGACACCCGGTGAAGAGGTGGAAGATGCAGCATCATCCAGCTCAGCGACCAGTACTGGCGATACACACTAGACTTGTTCAGTGCTGCTCTGTGGCCAGCTCGTCACGAGCGGCTTGCAGCCGTTCGGGATCACCGGCATCGTGCCACAGTCCCGTATGGCACTCACCACTGACCCGACCTTGTGACATGGCCTGTTCCAGCAGTGGTACCACCGAAAACTTTCCGGCCTCGCACTGGCTGAACAGGGCAGGCCGGTAGACAGCGATACCCGAGAATGTCAGGCAAGGCGCCTTGCGGTCCCGGATGTGTCCCGCCTCGAGTCTGAAATCACCATCAGGGTGCCATGACGGATTACTCACCATCACCAGATGAGCCATCGCGTCATCCGGCAGGGTCAGTTCACGCCAGGGATAATCTGTGACGATATCGGCATTGATGGTGATGAAGGGTTCATGACCGAGCAGATTCAGGGCATGCACGATGCCGCCTCCGGTTTCCAGCGCTTGCTCGCCCTCATCGCTGTAGCGGATCTTCACCCCGTAGCGGCTGCCGTCTCCCAGCCGGGCATGAAGCTGTTCTGCCAGCCAGCTGGTGTTGATGATGATATCGGTCAGGCCGGCGAGGGCAAGCTGCTTCAGATGACGTTCGATCAGACTGTCCTCACCGATGCTGATCAGTGGTTTGGGCACCGTGTCGGTCAGTGGGCGCAGTCGTTCACCACGGCCGGCGGCGAAGATCATCACTTTCATGTCGGCGAGTCCACCCTTGAGAGGGCCGGCAGCACCTCATTGCTGATCAGATCACAGAGCCAGGCCAGCTCGGGGTAACTGGCACCGACCTTGACGATATAGGTCAGTGTTCCGGGGATGTCGTTCAGATACCCCGATTTGCCGTCTCGATGCCAGAGTCGACAGAAAATGCCGCTGGCCTTGAGATGGCGCTGGACACCCATCAGATCGAACCAGCGTCTGAACTGATGCAACGGGATTTCGTGTTGCCTGCAGATGCGTGAACGGGCGTGGAAAAGTTCGACAAATGCATCGACGGTCTGCTGTGGCCAGCTGATATAGCAGTCACGCAGCAGTGACACAAGATCATAAGTCAGCGGGCCCGAGACGGCGTCCTGAAAATCGATGATGCCCGGGTTGTTCTGTTCTGTCTGCATCAGGTTTCGGCAATGATAATCGCGATGAACGAATACGGCCGGTTGTTCCAGAGCAGAGGAGGCCAGCAATGCGTTGATCTGTTGCCAGGATACCTGTTCCGCATCACTCAGCGGACGGTTCAGGTGACGGGCCAGCAACCAGTCGCTGAACAGCGACATCTCCGTGTTCAGCAGTTCTGTGTCATAGTCGGGCAGGTCACTGGCGTCGATCTGCTGCATGCGTTCCAGGGCATTGAGTGCATCGCCATAGAGTGTGTCGACAGTTCCCGCCTCGAGTACATCCAGATAGGTGGTTGTGCCCAGGTCCTCGATGATCAGAAAGCCATGATCGAGATCGGCATGGGCGATGGTCGGTGCATGCAGTCCGGCAGCGGTCAGCCTGTCACACACGCTGATGAATGGTGCGGCATCTTCCATGTCCGGTGGTGAATCCATCAGGATATGGCTGTCGCCGTTCAATCGATAGCGCCAGTACGACCTGAAACTGGCATCGGCCGAAGCAGGCGCGATGCTGACATCGTCACGTTCAAGATGCTGCCGAAGCCAGTCCAGCCGTTGTTCAGAACGGGAGATCGGGTTGATAAGACTGTTCTCCGAAATGGGATTGGGGCAGTGTATGCAAAGCGCAGGTCAGCTGCCAGCAAAAACCGGCAGAAATCATCAGCTGCCATGATCTGGACATCCTGGCTGTGGCAGACCGGGTTTTGTGGTTGTCAGTATTCGCCTGTCGAGTACGGATCGTGTTCGCTGTAATCCCCGTCCTGTGCACTTGATGAATCACCACCACCCTCTGACAGTGAGACCTTGAGCTTCAGTCCGTCGCGTGAGTCGGCTTTCTGCAGGGCTTCTTCCAGTTCGATGGTGCCTTGCTTGTAGAGGTTGAACAGCGCCTGGTCGAAGGTCTGCATGCCTTCATCGAGTGACTTGTCCATGGCCTCCTTGAGATCGGCGATTTCGCCCCGGCGGATCATCTCGCGGATCATTGGTGTGTTCACCATGACTTCGACTGCGGCTCGACGCTTGCCATTCTTGGCCATCACCAGTCGTTGCGAAATGATTCCCTTGAGGTTGAGTGCGAGGTTCTGCAGCACCTGTCCGTGCAGGTCCTTGGGAAAGAAATTCAGCACCCGGTCCATGGTCTGATCGGCATTGTTGGAGTGCAGTGTGGCCAGAACCAGGTGTCCTGTCTCGGCAAATGAGAGCGCTGCTTCCATGGTTTCGGTATCGAGTACCTCGCCCACCAGCAGCACATCCGGTGCTTCGCGCAGCCCGGATTTCAGGGCGTTGCGATAATTGTGGGTGTCGATACCGATTTCACGCTGATTGACGATGGACAGCTTGTGGGTGTGCAGGAATTCGATCGGAT
>CBDBVC010000020.1:0-41254 GCA_965212525.1 Lysobacterales bacterium | reverse complement strand
AACATTCTGGAAAGTCAGAACAACACGTCCGGAGAAGAGGATTGAGCAAATACCGACTATTCAATTGCCAGCCGTCCGGTAACTGCTACAAACTGCGCCTGATGATGCACCTGCTCGAAATCCCGTTCGAGAAGGTCGAAATCGACATCCTCAACCGCGAATCGCGCACCCCAGAATTCCTGGCCATCAACCCCAATGGCCGGGTACCGGTACTGCAGATCGATGAGGAAGCCCTGCCCGAATCCAATGCGGCGTTGTGGTACCTGGCGCAGGGGACACAATTTGAACCGGCTGACAGGCTGGATCAGGCCCGTGTGCTGCAGTGGATGTTCTTCGAACAGTACAACCACGAACCGAATATCGCCACGGTGCGGTTCTGGATCAGCATGCTGGGTGCAGAAGACGATTATGCCGATCAGATCGCACAGAAACGGCCGGCCGGTTATGCCGCTCTGGATGTCATGGAAGATCATCTGTCATCACATGAATTCTTTGTGGCAAACCAGTTCACAGCAGCAGACATGGCGCTGTTCGCCTACACCCATGTTGCCCACGAGGGCGGATTTGATCTGAAATCGTACCCGCATATTCGCCGATGGATCACATCGGTCGAGTCAGTCCCCGGATTTGTCAGCCTGACCGACAGCTGAGCCAACACTCAGCCAGACCATAAGCCAGAGGTGCTCTCAGGAATCCTCATCGATGTAACGAGGTACCCGGGCGTGATGCTTTTTCTCGAATATCAGTGCCGTCTCGATATTGCTCACCTCAGGCCGGATTGTGATGTTGTCGAGCGAGAAATTCCGAAGTGAAGCGGTGTCCTTCTCCATTACGTGGATCACGAAATCGGTCTTGCCGGAAATCAGGTAGACGGTAATCACCTGAGGCAGTTTCATCATGTCGGCCATGAATTGCTCGCAGCAATCACGTGAATGCTGCGACAGGCTGATGAAGTACAGGGCCTGCTGACCCACCCCCATGGCCTTTTCATTGACATCGGCATGGAAGCCGCCGAACACGCCTGACTCCTGCAGTGACCTGACGCGGGCGTGACAGCTGGAGGGTGCCAGACCAATGCGTCTGGCAAGATCCTTGTTGGACAAACGAGCATTGTTCTGTAATTCGTCTATGATATCGAAATCTGTTCGGTCGAGTTGTTTCATGGGCCTGATAAAACGTAATCTATTCGGTTGTTTTGATGACTCTGTGTTCGTTATTCTGTTATTCAGTTTAAATAACGAATATACGGGTGTATTCGAATGGCTTTACGGGATTATGTGATGGATCTGCAGGAACATCAAGGCCTGGCAAGTGATGCCTTGCTGCCACAGAGCGATGAGCGTCTGAAGCTGCTGAATCAGGCGACACAGCTGATCGACGACTACTACAATCGTCTGCCCGACCTGCGAGTGGTACCCGATGTCGATCAGACGGTGATCCGCGATTATCTGGCGAAATTCAGTTTCGAGAATAGTCTGGATGCTTCCGAACTGGTCAACCAGATCAGTCAGCGCACCGAACAATGGAACCTGCAGGTACCACACCCTCGCTACTTCGGCCTGTTCAATCCCTCGCCCAGCATTCACGGCATGGTGGCTGACCTGCTGGTGGCCGGTTACAACTTCCAGCTGGGTGCCTGGCATCACAGTCCGTTCGGTGTCGAAATCGAGGCGCACCTGGTGCGATATTTTGCCAGTCGGTTTGGGCTGCCCGAATCGGCATTCGGTCATTTCACCTCCGGCGGCAGTGAGGCCAATTACACCTCGGTGCTGATCGCACTGACCCGACAGTTTCCCGGTTTTGCCCGCACAGGCGTGCGTGGTCTGAGTGGTCAGCCGGTTATTTACTGTTCGACCGAATTCCATCACTCTTTTGAAAAGATTGCACACCAGTGTGGCCTCGGTCGCGATGCCGTGCGCCTGGTGCCGGTGACCGACGAATACGTCATGGATGTCGAAGCACTGGATCAGGCCATCAGCAATGACCGTGCCAATGGACTGCTGCCGTTCATGATCAACGCCACAGGCGGCACCACCAATGCTGGCCTGGTCGAACCGATTGGCAAAATCGCCACAATTGCAAAGAAACACGATCTGCACCTGCATGTCGATGCGGCCTGGGGCGGCAGTGTGGTGCTGTCCGATACGCATCGCCACAAACTGGCTGGTATTGAACAGGCTGACAGCATCACCTTTGACCCGCACAAGCTGCTGTCGGTACCGATGGGTGCCGGCATGGTCATCGTTCGCGAGCACCGCTGGCTGTATGAAGCCTTTGGCTTGCAGACCGACTATGTGCCCGAAAGCGAAACCGAGGGCCTGGACAACTATCGCAGCAGTTTCCAGTTCTCACGCCGCTTTATTGGTCTTAAACTGTTCATGACCCTGGCCGCCATCGGTCAGAAGCAGTACGGCGAGATCATCGATCATCAGCTTGAAATGGCTCAATCGCTGGGCCGCAAACTCGAAGCAGTCGGCTTCGAGGTGAAAAACGGCGCCTCACTGGGTGTGGTCTGCTTCATTCCGCCAGCAGACTGGGGAATCGACGATCATCTGGCGATCGAGGCACTGGCCGAGTCGGTGCGCGCCACCGGTGATGCCTGGATTTCCTCGACCCGGCTTGGCGGCATTCCAGTTCTGCGTGCCTGCATCACCTCGCACCTGACTCAGGAAAAGGATCTGGACAGGCTGGTCGAGCTGCTGCTGCAACAGGCACCCTGAGAGAGGATTACCTCAGAAGTACATAGCTGAGATGACGTCGATCTGATGTCGGTAGCCATCACGAGCAGTGATAACAGCTTTGTTGCCACATTGCATTATCTGGAAGGCCGGGATCGCATCCAGCAGGGCACAGTCGACATCGGCGCCTACGAAGGCAGCGGCCTGTTGTTCAGTGACGGCTTCGAGAACAGGTCCTGACGTAAACGACAACTCAGGCACGCGTTCCGGCTTAAGGCTGGGCGCGTGCTGTGATGCGGTGATGAACTTGCTTCTCCAGAGGGGTCTAGTAGACTCAGGTCAAGACTTGCGATTCCGATTGATTACTCAGGGGCTCTGTTTATGAAGAAGCAAATTCTGTTCAGTCTTGTTTTCTGCATGGTTCTGATCACACCCGGCCTTGCCGACATGTCAGGCATCAAGGCAGGTGATTCATACGTGCATGAAAACACCAACTACATCGTCGCGGGCGCAGGTACATCAGCCTTTGAATACACGGCCACAGGTGAAAGCCTTGTTGTTGTCATGGGTGAGACGCCCGCATCTGTGATGGTTATTGTTCCAAACGCAGGTGAAGTGGTGAAGGTCGATCCGTCGGTGCCGATGGTCTGGGTGGCGGGCAAGCAAAACCAGAGTTTTGCCGGTAACAGCTGGCTCATGAAAAATGGCAAGGGCAAGCCCTATATGTTGCTGGAATACGATCGAGCCAGTAATTAGAGTCCCGATCAAGTGATTTGGTCAACCAGTTCTCGATCCGTCCAGATCGAACACTTGAGCTTGACCGAAACGCGCGGAAAACTTGAAATGGAAAAGGCAGCCACTCGGGCTGCCTTTTCCATGGTCGGTTGACTGGCCTCGCCCTGATTGAACTTGACCCAGCCCCGAATCACACGGCTGTGATGTTTTCAGCCTGTGGACCCTTTGGACCCTGTGTGATGTTAAACTCGACTTGCTGACCTTCCGTCAGGGTTCTGAAACCCGTGCTGGCGATAGCGCTGAAATGTGCGAACACATCGGGACCTTCCTGCTGCTCGATAAATCCGAAACCCTTGGACTCATTGAACCATTTGACGGTCCCATTCACTGTTGTAGACATAAGTATTTCCTGTTTGAAAATGAATTAATAACAGCCCCTTGAGAGGCCTCAATAGCGTCAATAAAAAGTGGTGAACTTAGAAAACAACAGGACGTGGAATTATGGCTAAAACAACGAAATGAAGAATTGAAGGACAAACTGATTATGCTGCTGCGGCACAAGCTATAGCACATTAGTGGCTGTGTCAATCAAATTTGACAGACAGAGACGTGGTCTGTCACAACGCCAGGCTCATGAAAATGCTGTTGGGGTCATCTGTGTAATCAGCAAAGGGTCTGGTCCGTACGAATCCGAATGAGGCATACAGGCGGCGAGCAGGCTCGAATGCGGCCATGGAACCTGTTTCCAGGCTCACCCGTGAGTAACCCCTTTTCTGCGCCTCGGCAACCAGATGTTGCAGCATCAGCCTGGCCACGCCCCGTCGCAGGTGGGCGGGCGCGGTTTTCATCGATTTGATTTCCACATGGGTGGTATCCAGGTGCTGCAATGCGCCGAGTCCCAGCAGGTCACTGTCCTGCCAGGCGCTGAAGAAAACGACACCGGGTGATTTCAGTGCCTCGACATTCAGCGCGTGGGTGCTTTCGGGGGGCGAATGCGATGCAGCGTCAGCCAGATGATCGCGCACCAGCTGTTGCACGCTGGCAGTATCGAGATCATCCACACGAATGTGAATGTCTTCGGCACGGAGCCGATCTGTCATGACTGTAAACCGCCGATCAGATGGCGAGCCAGATCGCCTGAATCGCAGGCGACTTCACCTGATAGCCAGCTGCGAATCGGTGCAAGCATGGCTTCGGCCAGCTGAATGGCCAATAACTGCGCCGGAACCTGTCTGTCCGGTTGAGTCTCGCTCTGATCCAAGCGTCTTTCGATCAGCACGACCAGTCGTTGTGTAATCAGCCGATACGCAGGGCCATTGAGAATGATGCGGCCGAAAGCGCGGTTATCCCAGAAGTGAATCAGGATGTCCCGTAGTTCCCGTTCATTGTTCCTGTCAACCGCCGTGATTGCGAGCACGGCCAGCATGCCCGACATGCTGTCGACCAGGATGGCGTCCTTGCTGCTGAAGTGTTCATAGAACGTCGAGCGTGCAATGCCGGCCCGTTCGATGATGTGTGACACCTGAATATCATCATAGCGCTTGTGCAGCACCAGTTGGGCAAAGGCCTGAAACAGGTCCCTGCGAGTACGCTGCACGCGTGCATCACCACTCGTCATGTCATCAAAATGGCTCACTTTCCGGACAATCCTCAGTCTGTGTCCGTTAACCGGGGGCACTATCTTCCCGGACGCGGCCAGCCAATGCAACAATTCCCATCCGACATCCGATCGACACGCGTGTGCATGTGCTCATCACCCGCGTCCTGATGAGCAAAGACAAGGAGAACAGCGTGATCAATGACACGACAAGACAACTGACGACAGCTGCAGGCTATGCGCTCATCATTGGCTCGATACTGGCCGTGGTATTCATGTCACACCACCCGAGCATTGCTGCCGATGGCCTGGTCGAGCGCCTGCAGGAGCTGAAGGCCGAAGCGGCCATGGCGGCCTGGGTGCACGGTCTGATGATACTGGTGATTGTGGCCTGGCTGTATGGTGCCTGGGGCCTCAGTGCCAGGCTGGGTCTGAATCGTGCACTGCCACCTCTGGCACTGATCCTCTTCAGTCTGGGTTGTCTGGCCTACATGCTGGCGGCACTGGTCAGTGGATTCGTGGTGACGGAACTTGGCGTGTACTACGCTGGTGGTTCACCGGAGCAGATGCAGCAGGCTCCCGGATTTCTCCGCGCCGGCTGGATTGCCAACCAGGCCCTGGCCAACGCCGGGCTCATCGGCACATCACTGGCCATTGCCATGTGGAGCCTGACGATGCTCGGCATCGGTGGCCGCTTGCGATGGCTGGGTTTGCTCGGCCTTCTCGCCTCACTGATGCCGGCAGTGCTGTTGCTGACAGGTCATCTCAGTCTTCATGTCACGGGCATGACGCTGGTTGTGGTTGCCGGTGGCCTGTGGTTCGTGATCACTGGGCTGGTCATGATCCGAGGCAAGCTACCGCGAGTGTCCGATTCATGAAACGCATCAATGTGATCGGTTCCAGTGGCAGCGGCAAGACCACCTTCAGTCGACGGCTGGCCGAACGCCTGGGCTGTGAGCACATCGAGATGGATGCCCTGTTCTGGTGCCCTGATTGGCAACAGCCAGACGATGATCAGTTTTTCGATCGAATCGAGGCGGCTACAGCCGGATCTAACTGGGTGCTCGATGGTAACTACTCACGCTCGATGGCGCTCAAATGGCAACACGTCGACACGGTGATCTGGCTGGATTACGGCTTCTGGCGCACCTTCAGGCAGCTCATGATTCGCTCGGTGACCAGGGCAATGTCAGATGAGGAACTGTGGCCAGGCACGGGCAATACCGAATCATTCAGGCAAACCTTCTTCAGCCGTGAATCCATCCTGTTGTGGATGATCAGCAACTACCGACGCAAGCGCCGACAGAACCAACAACTGATGCGCTCAAAAACCTGGAGTCATATCCGGTTTATCCGGCTTCGTTCACCGCGACAGGCCGCGGCACTGCTCGCATCACTGGAGCAAGCGCCTGTCTGTGCTGTGGATCAGCCCTGACCGCGCTTTAATGTACCGCACGGCGCAGATGGCGTGTTGTCAGTACCACAACGGCGATCAACAGTATCACCAAACCCCATTGCGACAGTGTCGGCACGTTGATTGGTGAAAATGCCGCGGCAGCAACAATATCCATGTTCACATTGTCGAAACCGGTGTCCCAGGGGAAGGTTTCTTCCCGATTGCCGATGCGAAGGCGCAGGGTGTTGCCGGCGTTGGCATCAAGAAAGGCCGTCAGGCCAGCGGTATCGGCAAAGCTGAAGCTCATTGGTGCCGGCGGTGTGCCGACTGGTGCGGCATCGGTCGGTGCGAACAGATTAAACAGCACGGGACCGTCAATTACATTGCTGGCTGGATCCATAATGTCGATTCGAGTGCCGTTGAACATGCCACCACCGCCGCCATCGACATCATTCCAGTCTGTCCGTGGACCACCCGCGTTGTTGACAAAGGTGGTGAATTGATCCGAATTCAATGCCGCCCCATTGGTGGCGTAATAGTTGAACAGAAAACTGGATGAACTGACGCCGCTGGCCGGGACCGTAAAATCCTGATAGATGACGCGGGAGGCAGGGCCGGTACTCATGCCGTTGTCGGTCAGTGGATTGGAACCACTCGGGTTACCGATCTCCCAAACGACGGTGGTGTCAAAACCGTCGCCACTGTTCATCGTGGTCCAGCCGGTCAGGTTGTTGGAAAAGTCACCGTTATTGAGCACCGGTGCAGCCTGTGTGCTCAAGGCGGCAGTGATGAGGAACAGGCCCAGCAGGCCCTTGATTGTCGTGTCTGTGTTACGCATGCGCTTACCCCATGATATCTGACGGTATTCTAGCAGATTGAGCCTGCTGAGGAATGACATTTGTCATCCCAGGTCACGCAGAAACCTGGCCATCGGGAAGTGCTGTCCTGGGCAGCGAGTCGACTCGCCTGCAATCAGGCCGTGACCATTGATACTGTCGGTGTTGATGTCGTAGCGCCACATCAGTTGTTTCGTCAGTCGAAGCAGCGCGGTGTACTGGGCATCGGGAACCGGGTTCACGTCGTAGTTGCCGATCAGGCATATGCCGATGCCGCGAATGTTGCGATCGCGGTTGTTGCGTGAGACGTGGGCACCCCACAGGTTGTACTCGTTTCGCCAGTCGCTGGCCACCTCACCCATGGCCAGGCCGTTGCCGTTGCCGATCACATAATGATAGGGGATGGCATCAATCGGGTCTGAAGCCTGTCGCTCACGGTGCACCTGCTGCAGGAATTCAATGGTACCGTAATTGCCGGCACTGTGGTGGATGACGATATAGCGCCAGCGCCTGAGCCACCAGGCTGCACCAAGCCCACTCGCGCTGAGCAATGCGACAGAGGAGACGAGAAAGCGGCGGCGGTTCATGCAGACTATTCTGCAGTTGGTGCTCGGGCCAGACAAGCGCCTGACAGGCATTGCCATGGCATTGCCATCAGCCGTCATCGTCACGGCCGATTCTGTTTTACGGTATTTATTACATTGTATCGAGGCTGGCCAGTTGCTCGCTTAACCACTGTTGCAGTGTGATTTCAGTTCCATCAGGCAGGTGAATCAGGTAGGGCTCACCGCTCTCGGACGACGCGGTGGCCACCACCCGGATGAAGTCATCAGCCGTAATGATCTGTGATGCCTTCCAGCCCCATTTGCGCCTCAGATGCTGTTGCGCCTCGCCGATGCTGTAAGCGGCCCCGTTACGGATGAATACGGCATCGCCGAGTGAGCCCATCGACTCTATCAGGAACTCGATGGACTCGTTCTCCGTCATACCCGAGACCGGATCACTGGCTGCCGGTGCGATGCTGAACACGGCTGAGTCGTTGCCGACCAGCTCATTGCGCAGCGACTTGAGGGTGATGTGGTAGGCCGTATCCCGCCACTTGATGGTGATGCGGTCGGTTGGTCGCATGGTTTGGGACACATCGCCAACAGCTCGGCCTGACCGGTCGAGTATCGTGGTGCTCACCTGTCCACGCGTTATGTCTCCGAGGCTTATCCTCAGATCGCCATCGGTGCCGGGTATGTCCAGTGTGGATCGCTGGAAAAGCACGAAACTGACCGGTGCAATGGTCTTCGAGTGCAATGTCTGTGTGGACTGATCCCGATCGCAGCCAGACAGGCACAGCAGCAGAAAAATTGTGGCAATCACTCGCATCCTGGCGACAGTGTACCTTAATAATGATGATCGGAAAGCGTCTTCAACTGCAGGCAATGGCCAGGGGCGAGATTACATCAGCCAGAGCAGTAGTGCCCCGAACAGGATCCGATAGACACCGAATGCAACAAAGGTGAATCGTTCCAGAAACGACAGGAACAGCCGGATGGTGGCATAGGCCACGATAAACGAGACAATGAATCCGATGGTCAGTACCCAGAGGTCGTCTGCCGAAAACTGTCCATGATGCTTCACCAGGTCGTAACCGGCTGCAGCACCGAGCACCGGCAGTGCCAGCAGAAAGGAAAACTCGGCACTGGTCTTGCGACTCAGTCCGGTCAGCAGACCACCGATGATGGAGGCGCCCGCCCGACTGGTGCCCGGTATCAGTGCAAACAGCTGGGCCACACCCACCCATAGCGCCTGCCTGATCGTGATGTCTTCAACGTCCTTTACGTGATGATCCTGTTCGCGGTAGAAGCGTTCCACGATCAGAAATACCACACCGCCTATGATGAACATGGTGCCCACCACGGGCACGGTGAACAGTGCCTTGATCTGTTCGCTGAACAGAAAACCGACGATACCGATCGGCACAAACGCGAGGGCTACTCGCGACCACAGTGCGGCATGCTGCGACGAGAACTTGTCACGGTAATTGGCGATCACGGCAAGGATGGCCGCGAACTGGATAATCACGCCGATGGCCTTGTTGGTTTCGGTCTGTTCGATGCTGAGCCAGTGGCCAACGACTATCAGGTGACCTGTGGAGGAGATCGGCAGGAATTCGGTGATCCCCTCGATGATGCCCAGGACGATGATTTCCAGTGTGGTCATTGATCAGTCTTCATGCTGCTGGTGTCCCAGTGTGGAATGTGTGCCGCTTCACCCCAACCCGGAAGACGACGTGGGGCACATCCTGACAGAGTTCACGGGGTGGTTCAAACCCTGATGCAGCAATAGTGCTTTCCCGGTGAGCATGAACATGCTGCTGTCATTGCTTGGTCATCTCACCGTCGCATTCGCCACATCAATCGGCTTCGTAATGGAACTCGATCAGAAACACCTGTTCGCCGGCACCGTGCTTTGCCACCTTGAGCAGGTCGACCACACCCATGAAGCCCGAGCGACGTGCCAGTGTCGGCGTGATGTCCTCCAGCATGATGGGCAGAATGCGATCGACGACCACATGACCCGATTCGAGACGGTAGCGGCCACCGACGCGCACTCGCGGTTGTTTCCATATGCGGACGCTGCAGGTGATCTCACCTGACTTGACGCGTTCACGCAGTCGTCTGGTAAATTGCATCAGCAGTCGGACTCCCGGGGTCATTCAGGACAGTCTAGCAGTTCGGTCAGCGAATCGGCTGACAAGTCAGATGCCGAAGCGAAGCAACATCCTGTATCATGAAGCAAAGCAGGCAGGCGTATGCATCACGACCCGATCGTATTTGTCATATTCATCATCTTTGCCGGCGCCGCGATTCTGGCGACGGTAGCGCTGTATGCGCGTCTGTCGCTGTTACTGGTTTACATCGTGCTGGGTGGGCTGATGGGGCCGTCCGGGCTGAAACTGGTGCCCGACCCCGAACTGGTGCAGAACCTGTCACAGATCGGGGTGATTTTCCTGCTGTTCCTGCTCGGTGCCACACTCAAACCCCAGAAGCTGATCAGCCTCTTGCGCGTCTCACTGGTTGTTACCCTGGCGACATCCTTCATCTTCCTGACTGTGGGTATGGGCATTGCACTGCTGTTTGGGTTCGGGCTGCTGCAATCGCTGCTAGTGGGTGCCTGCATGATGTTTTCAAGCACCATCATCGGCCTCAAGCTGCTGCCCACGACAGTTCTGCACCACCGGCACATGGGTGAGCTGATCATCTCGATACTGCTGATACAGGACCTGATCGCCGTACTGATCCTGCTGCTGTTGCAGGCCGACTGGGAGCAGGTGGTGCCCGTGCTGGAAATACTGAATCTGTTGGGGCGGCTACTGGGCCTGATGCTGTTCGCCCTGTTGTTCGCCCGCTATGTGCTGATGCGCTTCATCGCACGATTTGATCGCATTCATGAGTACATCTTCCTCATGGCCATTGGCTGGTGTCTGGGCATGGCACAACTGGCCACGGCCATCGGGCTGTCGCCTGAAATAGGTGCCTTCATTGGCGGCATTGCACTGGCCACGCACCCGATCTCGATGTTCATTGCAGAGAGCCTCAGACCGCTGCGTGATTTCTTTCTTGTGATCTTCTTCTTTGCACTCGGTGCCCGATTCGACCTGGCCATCGTTCAGGGCATCTGGTTGCAGGCACTGGTGCTGGCGGCCGTGTTCCTGATACTCAAGCCGCTGTGTTTCCGATGGCTTATTCAGCGCACGGGCGAACCGGGAGACTGGTCCAGTGAGGTCGGTGTGCCGTCTTGGTCAGATCAGTGAATTCTCGCTGTTCATTGCCGTGCTGGCGCTGGATCAGGGCGTGGTGGCCACCGAGACGGCCTACCTGATCCAGGTAGCCACACTGTTCACCTTCCTGTTTTCATCCTGGTTTATCGTGCTGCGACTGCCGACTCCGATCTCGGTAGTTGATCGCTTGCGACGGGACTGATTACTCGCCGCAGGCGTGTCCAAGCGTATTTGTGAGCCGGTCAAGCACCACACTGCCCGCACCATTGATGCCAAAGTCATAATCGGCCAGGAAGCTGTCACAGCCGGCGGCGGTCAGGCTCAGTGTCCCGAAGGGTTCGCGGCTGGCCGGTACACCGGAATCGTCGAGAAATTCGGGTCCCTGCAGGCTTTGTAGCGTGATTTCTATCTGCCCGTCACCGTCATTGAATACCTGGTTGCCGGCCAGCCAGAACGGTTCACCGTTCATGAAGGTAAACCAGCTGACGAAGACGAACGGCTGACCGCTGGCATCACCCACATTCATGAACAGCCCCTGATCGAGCTGACCATCAATAATCCAGGTGCCGCTGTGCTGGCCGCTGATGCTGTGACCAGTCGGGACACCCTCGCTGGACAGGCGCTCGAAACGCAGGCTGGCCAGCGGGACGGCATTGGGAAACGGCTCGGTGTCCAGCCGGCTGATCAGTTCTGCCGGACTGGTATCCTGATTGGCTGATGTAAAGGCAGTGCCGCTGTCTGTGCCCGAATCATAGGGCAGCAGTTCGATCACCCGTTCAGCTGACCAGATGCCGTCCTCGCGAAGATCGACACCATGAATACCAACAAACCAGTCCGGGCTCGGTGCAATCATCGTCACCAGGCTGACCTGCGGGTGTGATTCGCTAATCTCGAACTCGAAAACGACCGTGCCTTCGGCATTGGCACCGGCATCATTGAGCCGGGACTCGGCCAGCCCCTGTACGATCAGCGAGTCAATTTCCGAGTTCAGCGTACCGGTACCGCCGGTTTCGGCCATGCGTTCGATGCCGGCACTGGCCAGTTCGCCAGGCTGCCAGATCTGTCCCTGTGCATCATGAGTGAGGCCAACCAGCGGAGAAAAGTGGGCATTGTTCGGAAACGATCCTGGGTGAGAACTGCCAGACCATTGTCCGCTGAAAGTGACGCGGTAACGGGCGGAATATTCCTGCGCCGTTGCGGCACCCATCAACAATAGGGCGGCCAGTGCGAGGTGGAATTTCATGGACGGTTTTCTCCTTAGACCATGCATCCGCCTGACGTTGAGCAAGGCCGGTAATCATGGTTACGTTTAGCCTGGTTTTCTAAAAGACCGTTGATCAACCCTGGTGCTTGCAAAGCATGTTGATTGCCGCATGAATTGTCATGAATACAGGAACTTGTCGGAATAAATTGACAATTTCTTCACATAAACCATAATGATGAAACGATAATAAATCATCAGACAGGGGCTCATGATGAATTTCCTTAAAAAACTTGCGTATACACTCGTTCTGCTGCCGGTGCTGGTTTCAGCACAGCAGTATCAGTTAAACCCCGATTTTGACGCCAATACCGTGAATGCACCTGCAGGTGGCGGTGGAAACTGCGGGTCACCGATCAACCCGTTCGTCAACTGCGGATTTGAAACCGGTGATTTCACGGGCTGGAACACGGTTGATCTGACCACGCCATTTTTCCCGTGGTTGGTTGACGCAGCCGGTATTGATCCGGGATTCATGTTTTTCATCTCTGCGCCAACGGAAGGTGTCTTTGCGGCCTACAACGGATTCGACGGTGACGGACCCGGCACAATCGAAATTACACAGGACATTACCGTACCGGCCACGGGTGAGCGTCTGATCTTTGACTACCGCGGTGCCTGGGATACCAGTTTCGGTGCCACTGTCGATCGTACATTCGAAGTTCAGATTCAGCCCAGTGGCGGCGGCGTACCACTGCAGACCACACTGATCGAAACGGCGATGCCGAATACAACGGTTACCGATACCGGAGCCAACACGGCGACCGTCGACTTGAGTGGGTTTTCCGGTCAGAGCATCCGTGTCGCCATGGTATGGAATATACCAGAGAACTTTACTGGCCCAGGCTTCTTCCAGCTGGATAATGTGGCAGTGTTCGGACCACCACCACCGATTCCCACCTTGTCCAGGGCAGGCCTGGTCGCTGCTGTCATCACCCTGGCACTGGCAGGATTCCTGGTGCTAAGACGCAGGGCAGACAACTGACCGCGCGCCATAGGTCACGAACATTAAAAACACCACAGTTTCTGGCTGTGGTGTTTTTCGTTACATTGTCGTGAAAGCATTTTCCATCTGCATATTTCTGTTGCTACTTACCGGCTGCAGTGACAATGAGTCCGGGTCACCTGCGCCACCGGTGATCAACGACCTTGAGTCGCCTCTGTTCGAAGATGCCGCTGAGATCACGGGCCTGAAGTTCACCTATGACACCGGGTCCGCGGGTGAACGTTTCCTGGCGGAAATTGTCGGCGGCGGTGCCGCCCTGTTTGATTGCGACAGCGATGGTGATCTGGATGTGCTGTTCACGCAAGGTCATACGCTGGATTCCATTCAATCCACACAGGAAGCGATGAGTCGCCTGTTTAGAAATGACCTGGACCAGACTCAAGGCGAACCTGTTCAGTCCTTCCGTGACATAACATCATCATCGGGTCTGGAACCGACGCCTTATGGCATGGGTGTGGCAACCGGTGATGTCGACAATGACGGCGATGTCGACATCTACCTGACTTCGTTTACAGAAAACAGTCTTTGGATGAATCAGGGAGCTTGTGTATTCGAGGAGGCTGAGGGTCAGCTGGTCGATTCACGTTGGAGCGTTTCTGCGAGTTTCTTCGATAGTCAGGCGGATGGTTGGCTGGATCTGTTCGTGGGCAATTATCTTGATCACAGCATCTACAACAACCGACAATGCCGAAATCTGGCAGGCGTCATCGACTATTGCGGACCGAAAGCCTATCGACCCGTGCCCAATTCTCTCTGGGTCAATCTTGGTGAGGGTCGTTTCGAGGATCACTCGATGCAGTCCGGTATCGACAAGGATTTTGGTGGTGCACTGGGCGTGGTTGCCAGCGATTTCAATGCTGATGGGATAATTGATCTGTATGTTGCCAATGATCAACGGCCCAATCTGCTCTGGCTGAGTACGGAAGACGGCAGCCTGATCAATGACGCGCTGCTCAACGGTTGTGCCGTGAACAGTTCGGGCCTGGCCGAAGCCAGCATGGGTGTTGACCTGGGTGATGTGAACCTGGATGGTCATCTTGATCTGTTCATGACCCACCTGCGACAGGAGAGCAACACCCTGTATGAGGTTCGTGACGGTCAGTGCATGGATCGTTCCAATGCACGTGAGCTTGCTGCACCCAGCATGCCATTCACCGGTTTCGGTACCGGCTTTCTGGATTTTGACCACGACGGCGATCTGGATATCTTTGTCGCCAATGGTGAAATTGAAATCATCATGGAGCAGATGCGCGCCGGCGAGCCGTTCCCGCTGAAACAGTCCAACCAACTGTTCGAGAATATCGATGGACAGTTCATTGATGCGTCGATGCGGGGTGGCACTGCCGTGACCGATCCCTATGTCAGTCGGGGCGCTGCCTTCGGTGACATCGATAATGATGGCGACACCGATATTGTCGTGGTGAACAGCAATGACCCGGTACAGTTACTCATCAATACGGTTGGACAGGATCGTAACTGGATCGGATTCGAGGTTCGCCTGTCTGATTCCGGTCGGTATGCCATTGGTGCCGAACTGTCACTGATGCTACCCGATGGGTCCACACGCATGGAACGTGTGTCGCGTGATGGCAGCTATGCCTCATCAAACGATCCGCGTGTCGTCTTTGGTCTGGGTGATGTCGATCGCATTGATCGGGTGACGGTCAGGTGGCCAGATGGTCAGAAATCGACGTACAGCGAATTATTGTCAGGACAGTATCATGTGCTTTTCTCCAATCAGGCCAGCAGTCATGACTAGATGGGCGATGGCCGTTATCTTCGGGCTGTTGCTGACGGGCTGTGATGACCGGGCGGAGCGTAACCGCGCGCTACTCGATACGGTACCGCCACCACCCGTCAACCAGTTTGATTCGGCCACTGAAGCGGTACTGGACGATGCCTGGCAGGCAGTACGCAATAACAGCAACATTGATGGCCTGCCCGATGCGGCACTGGCTGTCAGTTTTGCCAGGCTGGGGCAGCTGTATATGGCCAACTCACTGGATCTATCGGCACGTCAGGCACTCGATGCCGCATTGACATTGCAACCGGATCATCATGAATGGACCTATCTGTCTGCCCTGGCGAGCGAACGTCTGGGACAGGTGGCTGACGCCATTGACCGATACAGTGCTGCCGTGACACTGCGGCCTGATCACACCATGTCCCGGGTCAGGCTGGCCATACAACTGACGACGGACAATCAGAGAGAACTCGCCAGGCTCGCCTATCGTGAGGTTTTGCAACTCGAACCGGATCACCACCTGGCCCTCTCGGGTCTGGCCAACCTGATGCTGGAAGAAGGTCTGGCTGCCGAGGCGCTGCCGATGCTGGAGAGTGTGCTTGAGTCAAACCCCGAGGCTAGCAAACTGTATTTCAATCTGGCGCAGGCGCATCGTCAGATAGGTAACCAGGAGCAGGCACAAGCGGCAATTGAACAGATCGGTGAACAGGGTCTGGTGATTTCGGACCCGATCATGGAGAAACTGCAAACGCTGATCACGGGTGCCGGGGCGCATATCGTGATGGCGAATCGCGCTCGAAACAACGGCCAGCTTGAGGTGGCCAGAAGCCATTTGATGTCTGCACTGGCGTTTGAGCCAGACAATGTCTCTGCCTTGCACAATATGGGTTACCTGCTCGGTGTTCAGGGTCAGCCGCAGCAGGCGCTGGTCCACTTCAGAAAGGCACTGAGCATCGATCCAGATAATCTCAATGTGATGGCCGATGCCGCGGTTGCTCAGGTGGCAATTGGACAGTACCAGGAGGCTGCCGATCTGTATCAGCGTGTGCTGACACTGAATCCGAGCGATCAGGAGGCGCGGTCACGACTGCAGCAGATCGAGGCCTACCTGTCGCAGGATCGCTGAGCGTTAATCGGTCTTGTCAGCAAGTCGATCGTTCAGGGCAATGTGCCCAGTGCCTCCCGCACCAGTTTCAGGCGCGCATCATCAGCCGGAAATCGATTGATCGCTTCTGACTCGACTGTCTTCAGGTGTTCATGTGCGATGTCCACGTTACCCAGACCCTGTTGCGCCAGCCCCATGTAGTATCGGGTCCAGATGGTGACCCAGCTGTTCGGCCCATCCAGCGTCAGCCGAGTGTCATAGGTTTTCTGAAGTATGTCAGCCGCCTCGCTGTACTGCTGCCGTGCCAGGTAAACCCGTCCCAGCCCCTGCTGCGCCGTCATCAGGATGTAATCGGGCTTGTCGGAAGCCGCGGTCAGAATGGCCTGTGATTCCAGATAGGCGGCTTCAGCCTCATCCACCTGGCCCACACCCAGCAGGCTGGTGCCCAGCAGATTGAGGTCATAGGCGACCCAGGGGTGGGCATCCCCGCGTGCCGCGCGTTCGATGGCCACGGTTTCCCGCGCCAGTGGCAGGGCTTCGGCGTAGGCTTCGGTCTGGTTCAGCAGCAATACCAGCTGCAGCAGTGTGCCGGCAATGTAGGCGCTGCCTTCCGGGTAGGTGATGCGGGCCGATGCCAGCGCCTCATCAAGCAGCTGTCGGGCCTCATCGGTCTGTCCCAGCTGGTTGAGGCCACCGGCCAGGTTGGACTTGCCGTCGATCACCTTGGGGTGATGCTCACCGAATGTCTGTTGCAGGATCTGCAGTGACTTGCGGTAGTAGATGACGGATTGTTCGTCATTACCCGCGTGCTGATTGGCCATGGCCAGGTAGTTGTAGCTGGTTCCCACCCGATGGTCATCCGGGCTGAACAGCGACAGCCGGATGTCGAGTGCCTGCTGATAGTAATCCAGGCACTGATCGAATTCGCTGGCAGCACAGTGCAGTACGCCGAGGTTTGTGATGGCCGTTGCATAGGTACGATGCCGCGTGCCGAAGCGCGAGCGAATCAGGGACAAGGCCTGCAGGTTGTGATCTCGCGAGGCCTGTTCGTCACCGAGGTTATAGGTTGAGTCGGCCAGCAGCAGGTGAATGCTGGCCGCATCTTCCGTCGCCTGATCCGAGCCGGATGGGTCGGCCAGTGCCATCGATTGTTGCAGCAGCGTGTCGGCCTGCTGGTAGTCACCCAGTTTAAGATAGGCACGACCCATGGTGCGCAGCAGGCTGGATTGCAGCAATGGCTGGTCGGCAAGCTCGGACTCGACACGTTCGACACCGGCATCAAGCAGGGCACGGGCATCCGGGGGCATGCCTTCGGCTGTCATCGGATTGGCGGCATCAAACAGTCCCACCAGAAACGTCGAGACCTGATTGGCACGGGCGGCTTCCTGCTGAACGCGTTGCTGCTCCTTGGTAATGGCGTTGAGATACCACACGGAGACGGCAATGATCGCCGTAATACCAGCCAGCGTTGCCGACGCCGCCAGCGCATGCCGTTTCAGAAACAGTCGACTTCGATAAATCAGTCCCGGTGGCCGCGCCGTGATGGGCTTGCCGCCGAGGACGTTTTGCAAATCGTGCTTCAGTGCGCTGGCCGACTGGTAGCGCTGGCCCGGATCGGGGTGACAGGCCATGGCGATGATGCGATCCAGGTCGCCGTACAGACGCCTGGCGAGTCGTGATCGTGTCGTGCTGCGCAGTTCCGCGATGGATTCTGTGTCTGAGCTTCCGACCAGATCGCTGGCGACATGCGGCATCGGGCGCTCGATGCATTCGGCGATTTCGGTAATGGCGAGGCCGTCCAGTGTGTATGGTCCACGACCGGTCAGCAGGTGGCACAGCAGCAGCCCCAGCGCGTAGACATCGGTGGCCGTGGTGATACTGCCACCGCTGAGCTGTTCCGGTGCGGCAAAATGCAGCGACACGATACTGGTTGAACCGCCCTTGCCTTCATCGCCGATCAGGCGGGCAATGCCAAAGTCCAGCAGCTTGATCTGGCCTGTATCATCGACAAAGACATTCGACGGCTTGATGTCCCGATGCACCACCAGCCGTGTGTGGGCATATTGCAGCGCATCGCACAGACGACAGAACAGGCCGATTCGATCGTTCACGCTCAGCCGGTTCTGGTCACAATGGGTGAGAATATCCGCACCATCGACATACTCCATCACCAGATAGGGCATGCCGCCTTCCAGACTTCCACCATCCAGCAGCCGGGCAATGGCGGGGTGGTCCAGATCGGCCAGCACCTGACGCTCGAGACGGAAGCGGTCCAGCAGTTCCTCGCTGGGATCGCGGACCGTCTTGATGGCGGCCTGCTGACTGTATTCACCGTCATCACGCGAGGCCAGGTACACCTGCCCCATGCCACCCTGGCCGAGTGATCGCTCGACCTTCCAGGGGCCAAATCGTCTATGTTCCGGTTCAAGCTGATCGGTCGCCTGACTGACGACATCACGCAGCGGGTCGCTGTCGCACTCGTCGACCTTCAGCATGGCCAGCAACTGATCGATCAGATCCGGGTGTGTCTGGCGCAGTGCGGCAATCCGCTCATCGCGGTCAGCACCGGTAAGTGCCTGACATTCGATGAACAGCTGTTCCAGTTGTTCGAATTCCCGCTTGCCGGTCATGACAGCTGACTCGCTATCCAGGCGCGCGCCGTGCCCAGGTCTCGCTTCACGGTGACCGGACTGATGGCCAGGCCATCGGCAATTTCAGCCACAGTCAGGCCGCCGAAGTAATGCAGCTCCACCACCTCGGCCTTGCGCGGGTCCATGCCCTGAAGCTCGGAGATGGCGCGGTCCAGATCGAGAACATCAGCAGCGTCGTTGTCACTGTCGCCATGTCTTGATTCGGTCAGTGTAATGAAGTTGAATTCGCCGCCACGTTTCTGACTGCGGCGGGCGCGTGCCTCGTCCACCAGGATGTTGCGCATCACCCTGGCCAGAATGGCGACAAGCCTGGCCTGTCCGGCCGGGTTGTTGCGACCCTTCATCCATCGCAGCAGGGCTTCGTTGACCAGTTCAGTGGTCTGGAACGGCCGTGCCGATTCGCGCCGCAACTGCCGGTGAGCCATGCGCCGCAATTGAGGATACAGCGCCGGCACCAATTCATCCAGTACGGATCGATCACCGGTCATCAGCTGATCGATAAGGGCCTCGACGTCAGTATTTTCAGATTGTCCAGCTCCGGTCAACATGGCTCCCAATGTATCACCAAGACATTACCATGATACGTGAAAGTAATTGTTGCTGTTTAGCATCGAGTTGAATCATCCAGGATCAAGCTGAGTTCAGGATGTTTGATTGCCGGTCCAGAATTCGACGCGATCCTTGCCTGATTTTTTGGCTCGGTAGAGAGCCCGATCTGCATATTTGATCAAGCCTGAAGACTTGCGGGCATCGTCAGGCAAGTCGGAAGATACACAAATTCCGATACTGGCGCTTATCCTGACACGGTCTAGCGCCTTAAAATCACTGGTATCAATCTCACGTATCCTGGTCAGGAGCTTCTCTGCAATTTTACGCGCTTGAGCGTGTTCGGTATCAGGTAACAGGATGGCAAATTCTTCGCCTCCGAATCGACTTGCCAGGTCGTTTTTTCGGCTGCACAGTCCCAGGACTTGTGCCAGTCTAACCAGGATCAGGTCGCCCATATCATGGCCAAAATTGTCATTGAGTTGTTTGAAGTCATCGATGTCGATCAGTAGTAGTGAAATTGGCTGTTGATGGGTAGTCAGGCGATCTGACAGCTTATCCATCATTCGATCAAGTGCACGCCTGTTGGCCAGGCCTGTAAGCGGATCGGTGTCAGCCAGTGTTGCAAGTTCCTGGTTTATCTGGTGCAACTGCTGGTAGGCGTTCTCAAGTTCAAATGTCCGCTCCTGAAGTGTTGCTTCCAGCTCTGAATTTTGCCGAATCAAGTCACGATTTCTCAATCGTGATGCAATAAAGCCATAACTTTGCTCGAAAACAGTCAACAGGCCTGTCAGCCAGCCGCGTGTCCACCAGGGCATCGTGACCTCGAACATCATGAGAATTCGACTCTGCCCCCATCCCGAGATTGGCGAGTAAGCCTGGATCTCGAATTTGTACAAGCCGACAGGCAACGATGTGTACAGGGCTTCACTTTGTCTTGTTATGGTCCAATCATCATCAAAACCGATCAGCTTGTAACGAAAACAGAGTGAATCGGCACTGATGTACCAGGCACTGAAATACTGAATCTGAAGTGTCCATTTTCCCGGCGCGACCTTTATTCTGTCTTCAGTATTCCTGACCTTTGCATTGGACCAGTTCACCTCATCGAGTTGACAGATCGGCCTGTCAGTGAAGTGCTCAAGCTTGTTCTTGTCGACAACACAGAAACCTGAATTGAGGCCACAGAGAATGTGCGTGTCGTTGATCAGTTGCAGGCTCTTGCTGGTGGTGAATTCCCATGATTCGTTACCCAGAAAGGCATCAACTCTTCTCACTCGTCTGCACGTGGATACATCATATTCATTCAGACCATTGGTGCCGCCCACCCAGAGGCGTCTGCCGTCATCATCCCATCGAACACTCCAGCCGCTGACCATTGCATCTGTCTTTGCCACCAATGTCGATCCATGGCGATCCGAATGGATACTGATCTGGTTGCCATGCAGCACGGCGGCTTCATTGTCATCATTGATGTCAATCGAATAGACGCTGCATTTGTTTGCTATGAAGCGTAATCTGTGGCGGACAAATCCGCGGTCAGACTCGACCCAGAGCCCATTATCAATAGTGCCTACCCACAGGTGATCATCCTGATCTAATGCCATGCAGTAGACATATCCAAGACTTTCGCCTTCAACTGAGGTGATATCCGTATGATTACCCTCAGTGATCAGTGTGAGTCCGAGTCGCGAGCCTGCCCAGATTTGACGAGAGCGTTTCAGCAATATCCGGCACTGGCTGTGTTGATACAGGCTGTCAGGGCAGAATTTATTCCATTGTTCATTCTCTGACAGATACAATCCATTGTCTGTGGCGATGAGGCATTCACGATCACTCAGCGACAACAGATCCCAGACATTTGCCTGCGTATACACTGATCTTGGCTGATAAAGCCGAATGTTGTCGAGATGGCCTTGAAACCTGATGTGTTTGCCACCGAACTCATAGCCCTTGTCACCCAGTTTGTTAATAAAGAACACTGAATGTTCAGCGTCAAACTCGGGTTGACAGATCAACGCTCTCAACGATGAGATCTTGAACAGGCCTCGACTGTCAGTTGCACCCCAGATATTGCCATCGCGATCCTCGAACAGATGGTTGATCACGGCCTGGTCGAGATAGACCATCGGTTGGCACCACTCCAGATCACGGACCGTGTAGCGTATCAACCGGTCTTCACTGACAATCCAGACTTCGCTGGCCGTCATGATTGCGGCGCTGACACCGGGAATAGGCAGTTCCTGCTGTGCAGTCCCGTCCTGTGTCAGTTGAAGTAGCTTGTCAGTTGTGCCGATGAGAATCTGGTCATCTATGCCGGCAGCGACAAATTGACAGCGCTCTCCAGAGACCGATGAGACCTCCGAGAAACGCATACTCCCGGTGTCAATGCGGACCGCGCCCACAGTTTGACGGCAGCACCAGACTGTCTCATCCCTATCGACAAACAAACGTCCAAAGTTACCCTGCTGCAGCTCACTGACCTGACTGCCGTCATGCAGGTAGATGCCTTGAACAGTACTGAACACAATCCCGATTCGAGTTGCGACGATATCGCTGATTGCACCGTACAACCACTCAAGACTGATCGGGTTGCATGTTCCATCAATAACGACATCAATGCCCATATCCGTAGCGACATAAAGGTGACCATCGAAACCACAGATGACCTGCCGCAGCCCATGTGTGGTCAATGCAAAATTGCGTGTGAAGTTTCTGATGGCGCTACCGTCATATCGACTCAGACCACTGGGTCCGGAGAGCCAGATCAGGCCATTCAGATCCTGTGCGACATTATGAACCTGACCGCTCTCGAGGCCTTCTCGCTTGCCAAACCATCTTATGGGAATGCGTTGCTCGGCAATGAGTCTTTGATCGATCATCTGATTAAATCCACGTGGCATCATTTCCGGCTGAAATTGAATCGGCACAGTCCGGCCATGAAACAACATAATCAGGTTGATTGCAAAACGCCTGTCGGGCTGAAAAACGAAATCACTGTCAATGAGGGCAGGCACAAGGTTCGTGAGAATGACATAGTCGCTGTGCTACAGGTCATGGTGAATCTAACTCATCAGAACGAGGTCACTGACAATGTAAACAATGGATGACATTTCCGGCATTTCAGAAAATGTATGCTAAGGTGGAAACAGGTAGAGAGAAAAACGGGTGGCGTCTGGTACGCGCTGCTCCACTGTCAGTTTTTCTGAAGACATAGTGTAGGTTGGTGACATTGCCAGGCATGTCATTGACATTGATGCCTGCCGGACGGTAATGGCAGGCGTGGTGGAAGACGTGCGAGACGACAAGATCAGTTCACAGTCAAAGCGGGGATACATAGGTGATACCCTGGCCAGGCTCAGATTCTGGGCGCTCGTCAGTGGCTGTGTGTTTTATCTTGTTTTCATGCTGATGGATCTTCTGCGGTTTCCGGCCAGCCTCTACTCGATCACTGTGCCTATCCGAGTGGTAATGGTCATGATGCCCTTGTTTATGGCGACACGACTTCACATGCGTGGGATCGATCCTCAGGACAGGCATTTCATGGGGTTGCTGACGCTTATCTTTCTCAATGCCGGACTGGTCCACAGCATGCTCGTCTATCTCACAGCACAGTACGGGATAGACATGCCGAAAACAGGGCTGGTACTGATCATCATGTACGGTTGTCTGTTGTTTGGTCTGCCAAATCGATATTCCATTCCGGCACTCGGACTGATTCTGATTTCAGTGAATATCGCCTACTACCGGATAGGAATGTCGCCAGAGGCGATGCTCCTGGCGATGGTCATTTTTGTGATCTGTTCGGTGCTCTGCCTGGTGATCAACAAGGTCTGCATGATGATATTGTCGGACAACTTCCGCCTCATCCAGAAATTACACTCCGGTTCGATTACTGATGGACTGACGGGGGTTCACAACCGCCATTATTTCGATGATCAATTACTGAGAATCGCCAGGCGTTCAGCCCGATCAGGCCAGCAGGTCAGCATGGTTCTGGTGGATGTTGATCACTTCAAGGTGTTCAATGACAATCATGGGCATTTCGTTTCGGACCAGATCCTGATCAGACTTGCCCAGTTGCTTGACTCTTTTACCAGGCGTCCTGGCGATTTTACGGCGCGTCTTGGTGGTGACGAGTTCGTCATGGTGTTTGAAGGGCTTGGTCTGGCGCATGCGCATCAGGTTTGCAGCGAGGTCGTCACGGCAGTCAATGCGATAAAGATCGACCTGAATGATGTCTCGATAATTCAACCCATCACTGTCTCGGTGGGTGCCGTGCATGCCTTTTCACTGGATCGCAAGAGTGTATCGGCGTTCATGGAACTTGCAGATGAGGCACTGTATTCTGCGAAACGCGGTGGACGTGACCGTTATTGTCTCAGCACCTTGACGGGTGAACTCAAGATTGTGGTCGATCAAAATTGACATGATGGATGTTCAATTTTCTGCCCATCACGAAGTTGCGCATGTTTCGTATCCCTGTGCCCACGTCTAACTCCTAAAGAATTAGTTGCAAATCCTTTTCAACAGGCGTAGACTGGATTCATGGTCCTAAAGAATTAGGATTTAACGATGGCAAGAAACCGATCGCAAACACTGACAGATGGCGAACTCCGGATCATGGATGTGATCTGGAAACTGGAAGAGGCGTCCGTGAAGGATGTCACCAGTGAACTGAACAAGACCGAGGCGGTGGCCTACAACACCGTCCAGACCATGATGGGCATCCTCAGGGACAAGGGGCTTCCTGTCCCACCGCAAGGAGGGACGTGCCTTCATTTACACACCGCTGATCAACCGCCAGGCCGCCAGCAAGACGGCGCTGGTCAACATGCTCAGCCGCTTTTTTGACGGATCACCTTCGGCACTGGTGCAGAACCTGCTGGAGGACGACACTGTTGATCCGATGGAAATTGACCGCCTGCGCCAGATGATCAGCCAGGCGCCGGACAAAGACGATGGATAGCTGGGTTACCTTTCTCATTGAATTCATGATCAGCCACCTGTGGCAGGGTTTCTTGCTGGTCGCGCTGCTTTCACTGGTGCTGCATATCAGAAAACACGACAGCGCGGCCAGCAGATTTACTGCCTGGCTGATCGTACTGCTGGTCATGATGCTGATGCCACTTCTGGTTCTGTTGCCAGAACAGGCAGAATCCAGTGGCGTGTCTGCTCAGCCACTCCCGGTCACTGTTGAATCGGAATTCGACCAGGCCTGGCAACAGGCGCTGGGATCGGCCGAGTCCGTCCCGGCTGCCGTCGGTTCACACGCTGAAACAGCCAGTTCCGGCATCGATCTGGCCCGTATCGGCATGATTCTGCTGGTTCCACTGTGGCTGTTTCTGATGGCCTGGCAGTGCCGACAGCTGTGGCGTGCCTGGGTCAGCATGCGGCGCAGTCGGGATCAGTCATCTCCCTGTGATGCGTCCGTCCAGACCAGGCTGGATGAACTGCCGTACCGTCATGGGTATTCGTCAGCAGGTCAGAGCTCGAACCTCGCCTGTCATCAAATCACCTCAGACCACGGGCATCTGGCGTCCCGTGGTACTGCTGCCCGAACAATGGCACCAGACCGTTTCCGATCAGGTGCTGGCACATGTTCTGGCGCATGAACTGGCTCATGTCAGACGACATGACAATCTGATCGTCTGGCTGCAGTTCCTCGCCAGGATCCTGTTCTGTTTCAATCCGGCTGTCTGGTACGCCATCCACCAGATGAACCGGGAACGCGAGTCTGCCTGCGATGATCAGGCCATGGCGCTTGGTGCGCCGGCAAGGGAATATGCCAGTTCACTGGTCACCGTCGCAGAGTCGCTCATACCGGGCCATGGCCCATCGCTATCTGTCAGTTGTTTGCGGTCCCGTACACATTTGAGAAGGAGAATCTCTGACATGCTGGACCCCAGAAAAAACCACAAGATACACCCCTATGGCAAACTGGTTGTGGCCGCACTGGCCCTGTCGGTGATGGGCATCGCTTTCGGTGCCTCAACCTGGCCACAGTTGCCTGAACTTCTGTCATCGGTCTCATCAGCGGGAGGTCATGAACATGGCGACCCGCGAGATTCGTGAAGGCGACGGCTTGCTCTACGCTGCCTGGGCAGGGTGATGCTGCCGCCGTCAGTGACTGGATAGCGCGTGGTGCCGATCCGGACGAGACCAATGCTGACCGCAACCCGAGAACACCCCTGATTGCTGCTGCCCGACAGGGCCATCTGGATGTTGTCCGCCTGCTGCTCGAGTCGGGTGTCAATGTCGAATCGCACAACCGCGATGATGAAAATGCCCTGATCGCTGCGCTTGCTGGCGGGCACATGGATCTGGCCGATTACCTGCTCGATGCCGGTGCCGATGCCAATGCCCAGCTGCGTGGCGATGGTTCGCCGCTGATTGCCGCGGCCAGTCACGGCAACAGCCGCATGGTCAAGCGGTTGCTGGATCTCGGAGCCGATGCCGATGCCCCAGTGCGCGGTGACGGCAGTCCGTTGATCGCCGCCGCACGCAGTGGTGATATGGATTCAGTTGAAATGCTGATCGCTGCCGGAGCCGATCCCGAGCGTTACGTCAGCGGAGACGAAGCACCGCTGTTCCATGCCGCAAGGAATGGCCATGCAGACGTGGTTGAACTGCTGATCGCCGCCGGTGCCGATCCATCTGTCGAATATGATGGCGACGGCACGCCGCTGATGCTGGCGATCAGGCACGGCCATGATGATGTGGTCAACTTGCTGATGGCCATGGGTGCCAGCCCCGACGTCGCCGTTCGTGGCGATGGTACCGCGCTGATCGAGGCCGCCCGGCGCAATGATCTGGAAGCCGCCGAGCTGCTGATTGCCGCCGGTGTCGAAGTGAATCAGTCGGTTCGTGGTGATGGCAACGCGCTGATCAATGCGGCCCGACGCGGACACCTGCAGATGGCAAGACTACTGATTGCCAACGGCGCCGAGGTCAATGCCCACGTGCGCGGCGACGATACCCCCCTGATTAACGCTGTCTGGAGCAGGAACGAGCAATTGATCGAGTACCTGTTGTATGAAGGAGCCGATCCCAATCAGACCGGCGATTACGACAGAAAAACTCGGCGAGGTGCGCACGCCACTGAACCAGGCCTCAGGCCAGTCCGGTATTGCGGAGCTGTTGATGGCGGCAGGTGCCAGAAGCTGAGTCTGCCTGTTGAAATGACAAGAACGAAAACCCGGCAAGTCGCCGGGTTTTTTGTCATTACTGAATCACGGATTGATGACTTTCAGGACGCGATCAGTAATCTTGAGTCAGGCATACTGGGTATCGTGATGGGTTGAACAGGGGAGCCAACCACAATGCGATGCCCGAAGACACTGACGCCGCTGCGGTCTTCCAGCAGACACGCGCATGTTCACCAGTGTCACAATTGTGCCGGCATGCTGGTAGAGCGCAGCGCCTTTCCCCACAATCTGCGCCTGATTGATGAATGTCTCACCGATCACCCGCAATCCGATTACCTGTGTCCCGCCTGCCGCAAGCCCATGAACCGGTTCAGTTATCGGGGCTGCGAGATAGATGCCTGTCCGCAGTGCCAGTCGATCTGGCTTGATGCCGGTGAACAGAAGGTACTCATCAATAAACGAATGTCGGCTGAAGAAAAGAGTCTGATCGATACAAGCGATATCGAGTCGCTGCTGGAAGATCATCCCGACCTGGGCCCGGAGGGTTATGATGCACTGGATGCAATGCTCGATGCCGTACTCAATGCCATCTCATCACTGTAGTACTGATTCCTGACGGCGGTCATTGCCTCCCGGCCAACCTGGACTAGACTGTACCTATCAAGCATCGATGAGGGGTGTGCGGATCTGACAGTGCAGTTGTCTGATGGTGAATACTGTTGGCCTGGCGTTGCAGGTCAATTTGCCATGCGTCCCCCATTCATTTGTTCAACGACCACCACAGGAATCAAGATGACACGAGAAGAGATCGAAACAAGAACCCGCCAGCTTTACGATGCCCGCCTGAGCAACGATGCAGCTGCCTGCCTGGAATATTTTACCGAACAGCCCGTATTCAGCCTGGCCGGTGCCGAATCGGTCAGCAGCTTTCCAGCCCGGGTCGCCGACCAGAAGGCCCTGTCGGATCTGATCAACACGCTGGTTTCTACCTGGCAGTGGCAGCGCATCAGCAATCGCGTCATTCTGATTGATGACAATCGCGTCGCCGTGCGCTATCTGGTGGAAACAGTCTTCACACCCACCGGAGACACCATCACCACTGAGCTGATGGACTATCTGGTCTGGAACGAGAATGGTCTGGTGGACGAATTTACAGAATTCGCGGACACGGCCCTGATCGAATCGCTGGCCTCTTCAGTCTGAGCCAGATCAGTGCCCGGTTCAGTCTCTGAATCGGGCATCCTGAACTCCCCATGACCTATGACAGGTTGACCCTGCCACAGTCGGGTGTATCATTTGAATGACCATGGTCATTTAATAACTATAGTCATTAATGCAGCATAGAATGCTGTATTAATTGTTTTTTATCACCGAGGGTAACTGGCATGAGCCTGAACTGGCGACAGCGACAAAAGCTGGAATTGAGAGAACAACTGTATGCGACAGCACTGATGCTGTTTCGCCGCGACGGCTACGAGGCCACCACTGTTCAGCAGATCACTGAGCAGGCCGGCGTGGCCAAGGGTACCTTCTTCAATCATTTTCCCAGCAAGGAGCACATCGTTGCAGAGTGGTACCGGGCTATCACTGATCGCTGTCTGGAAGCTGCCCGGGATCGCAAGGAACAAACTGCCGAACAGGCGGTTTGCGACCTGTTTGCCGACATGTCCGCCAGCGCAACGGCGGACCCGGAGCTGATGCTGGCGAAGTTTCGATACGGTGTGAACCCGCTGCTGTTGGAAGCCGAACGTGAGCAGGCAGAGCAGGCGCGCGAGATGATTCGCTCGCTGTGCCGCGCGGACATGGACCGCGGTGTGCTCGATCCGTCACTGGATCTGGACCTCTTCCTCGACATGCTGGTGGCAGTTCTCACCGGTACCTCGCGGGCGTGGGTTTACACCGAGCCCCGATTCGATTTTCCCGCAGTGATCCGCCAGCGACTGGCTTTCCTGTTTGACGCTGCACGACGAACTGGCAGTGGCAGCCTGATAGATACAAGAGACACACAATGCTATCGATACAACAACTGAACCATACCTACCCTAACGGGGTGCAGGCACTGAATAATCTGTCCATCGAAATCCCGAAGGGCATGTTCGGGCTGCTGGGACCCAATGGTGCCGGCAAGTCATCGCTGATGCGTACCATCGCCACGCTGCAGCAACCGACCTCCGGCGGCGTAAACTTCGGTGAGCTTGATGTACTCAACAATCCCGATCCCCTGCGACGGGTTCTTGGCTACCTGCCACAGGATTTTGGTGTCTATCCACGGGGCTCAGCTCTGGAACATCTGGATCATCTGGCCGTGCTCAAGGGACTGATCAACTACCGCGAACGACGCGCCATGGTCGAACAACTGCTGGTGCAGACCAATTTGTTTGCCGTGCGCAAGAAACGGCTGGCGGGATTTTCCGGTGGCATGCTGCAGCGATTCGGAATCGCGCAGGCGCTGCTGGGCAAGCCGGAACTGATCATCGTTGACGAGCCCACCGCTGGGCTTGATCCGGAGGAGCGCAACCGGTTTCATAATCTGCTGGCTGAAATCGGCGAGGATATCGTGGTGATTCTCTCGACTCATATTGTCGAGGATGTTGCTGATCTGTGTCCTCGCATGGCGGTGATGGCCGCTGGAAGGCTGGTTCTCGAGGGCACACCTGCTGTGCTGACCGGACAACTGCAGGGCCGGGTTTGGACACAGTCGATCGACAAGTCGGCTCTGGAAGACATGCGTGAGGTGCATGAAGTCATCTCATCACACCTGTCTGCCGGCCGCATGTTGGTGCGTGTCAGGGCCGATCACAGGCCGGGGCCAGGCTTCGAGGCCTGTGATCCGAGTCTGGAAGACGTGTACTTCACGGCGGTGGCGAATTCTCAGTCAATGACGCAGCCAGCACAGGCAGCCTGAGGGAGTCGCGCATGACCTTTCGAATTGCTGCAGCCGAATTTCGCTACCAGATTCTGTCGCTTCAGAGTCTGGTCAGTTTTGCCGTGTTTTTCGGGATCGGCTTTCTGCTGACCGCCAATGCCGGTGAATTTCAGAGTTTTTCCCAGGGTGGGCTGGTGTGGGCCAATGCGCCCCATGCCATTACCGATACCCTGATCAAGCTGAGCCTTGCTGCCGTGTTCGCGGTGCCGCCTTACATCGCGGGGGCCGTGCTGCGAGATGTGGATAGCGGCTACGACGCCATTGTGTTTGCGACACCGATCCGAAAGCGCGAGTACCTGAACGGTCGATTCATGGGTGGATTTGCAGCCTTTGCACTGGTCATCGCCGGTGCCCCGCTGGGACTGTTGTCAGGCAGCCTGATGCCATGGGTCGATCCGCAGTTGATCGGTCCTGCTCGCCCGGACCATTACATTGCTGCCTTCGCCGTCATCGTTGTGCCAACGCTGTTGTTCATCTCGGCCATTGCCTATGCGGCTGCGGCAGTCTCACGCAGCCTGATCTTTACCTATGTGGCACTGATGATTCTGCTGATGCTGTACCTAGTGACCGGAGAGAACAGTACCATCACGCCACTGGCCGACCCGTTCATGTATGACGTGTTCGAAAAGGTGACCCGTTACTGGTCAGCGAACGAACGCAATACTCAGATGATCGCACTGGATGGCATGGTGTTACAGAGCCGATTGTTATGGCTCGCCATGGCAGCAATCGTCTACGGCTTTGGTTATACCCTGTACTCGTTTCGCAATCCTTCGCGATCCGGCAGCCGGTTTCGCAAATCTGGTCAGCTCGATCAGGGTGATGAAGTCAATGTTGAGAAACGGCCTGAGTCGCTCAACATCGCGCCCGAATGGAGTCGCGCTACAGCAGCAAGACAGTTTCTTGCACAGACTCGGTTCGAGCTCTCAGCCGTATTGAAAACCATGCCATTCGTGTTGATGCTTCTGGTCAGTGTCGTGATTCTGTTCTTCAGCCTCAGTGACCGTGAAGTGCACTACGGTGTGCAGGCGCTGCCCGTAACACGGCTGATGGTTGAGTCACTCACGACCCTGAACCTGGCCATGCTGGTGATGCTGGCCTTCTACAGTGCCGACGTCATCTGGCGAGAGCGTGGCAGTCGCATCAATGACATCATCGATGCCATGCCGGTGCCGAACTGGGTGTTTGTGATGAGCAAGCTGTCGGCGCTGATCGCCATTGTGCTGATCATACTGGGCACGGGCATCATCATGGCCATCGTCCTGCAGTTGATCGAGGGTTATCATCGACTGCAGCCGGGCCTGTACCTCGAACAGGGCCTGCTGTTTCCAGTCCTGCCGTTCCTGAGTCTGGCAGCGCTCACCGTGCTGTTCCAGGTCCTGGTCAGAAACCGCTACCTGGGCATGATGCTGTTTATTCTGTTTCTGGCCGCGCTGATCTCATCGCGCGATCTGTTCGGTGTCGATCACCCCTTGCTGAGTTTCGGCTTTCCGGTCGTGCCAGCGCCGCTGTCGGACATGAATGACACGGGCCAGTTCATGGCACTGGGGTATTCGGTCCGAATCTACTGGCTGGCCATCGCCGGTCTGATGGTGATGGCAACCTATCTGTTGTGGAACAGGGGTTTGATGCAGCCGTTGAGATTCCGCATGCGCCAGTTGAAGCGATTGAAATCCGCGCGATTCGCCATCCCGACACTGGTGCTGCTGCTCATGGTGACAGGCTCCGCAGGCTATGTGTACTACAACACCAATGTCCTCAACCCCTACATGACCGAGACTGATATCGATCAGGTGCTTGTCGACTATGAGCGCAGCTACCGTCACTTCGAAACCCTGCCGATGCCGACCATCATCAGCGTTGATATCGATGTGGACCTGTTTCCCTATCAACGACGTGTCGAGGCACGCTCGGTACAGATACTGGAAAACAAGACCAGTCGCGAGATCAATGAGGTGCATGTGGTGTTTCCCGTGAGCATGACCGACCCGGTGGCGACACTATCAGGTGCGACCCTTCGTCCCCGTGATGATTCCCTGATTCCCTATCTGATCTTCGATCTGGATCAGCCAATGGCCCCTGGTGATCGGGGTGAATTGAGGTTTGAAACTGGCATTGAACTTGAAGGCTTCACCCACGTCAGCCCTTCCACGGAGCTGGTCGACAACGGCAGCTTCATCCATAACGAACACATCGCACCCAACATCGGTTTTCAGCCCGACTTCATGCTGGAGGATAACGTCAAGCGGGCGCAGTACGACCTGCCGCCCTTGCCGCAGCGACCCCGGCTGGAAGACAGCAGTCAATACCACACCAATGTGTCGCGCCAGGACAGTGATTTCATCACCTTTGAAACCACGGTCTCGACCGTTGCGGATCAGATTGCAGTGTCTCAGGGGGACCTGGTGAGTGAATGGCTTGAGGATGATCGACGCTATTTTCATTACCGCATGAATGCGCCGATGCGCAATTTCTACAGCTATGTCTCGGCTGAATTCGACGTCATGACCGAGCACTGGAACGGGGTTGATATCGAGATCTATCACCACCCGGAACACGACACCAACCTGAACCGCATGATGCAGGCGGTTAAGGACAGTCTTGATGTCTATGGTGAGGTTTTCAGTCCCTATCAGTACAATCAGCTGAGAATTGTCGAGTTTCCCGCCTACCGGAAATTTGCGCAATCATTTGCGACCACCATTCCCTACTCCGAGGACATCGGTTTTCTTGATGATGTGCGCGAGGGCGATCCGGACATGCCCTATTATGTCACTGCACATGAAGTCGCACATCAATGGTGGGGGCATCAGCTGACTGCGGCCAATGTTCAGGGGGCGGACTTCATTCATGAAACGCTGGCACAGTATTCGGCCCTGATGCTGATGCAGCGCCGATACGGCGAGACCGTTGCACGTCGGTTCCTGGCCTATGAGCTCGATCGCTACCTCAGTGCACGGGCCGGCGACCCGGCAGGCGAGCAACCTCTGTACAGGGTTGGCAAACAGCAACACATCTATTACCGCAAGGGGTCGGTCATCATGTATGCGCTGGCCGATTACCTGGGTGCCGAGACGGTCAACCGTTCGCTTGCTCGTTTGCTTGAGTTGAGGGCTTACAGTGATGCGCCTTATACCATCTCAACGGACTTCATCACGATTCTGCGTGAGGAAGCTGGATCAGAGTATGACGACCTGATCACGGATTTTTTCGAGCGCATTACGCTGTACGATCTCGGGATTGATCATGCCGGCTACACGCGTCTCGACGATGGTCGGTACCGCATCAGTCTGGAACTGGCCGCGGCCATGTATCAGGTCGATGTCAATGGCGAGATGGATCAGGGGCCAGTGGCCATACCGGTCGAGATCGGCCTTTTTGGTGCGGATCCGGCCACATCGTCATTCAGCCCGGATGATGTGATTGTGCTCGAAAAGCGACAACTGTATGAGGCCGGTGGGCAGATCGAACTGATCGTGGACAAGCTTCCGACGCATGCCGGCATTGATCCGTACCACAAGCTGATCGACCGCAATGCCGAAGACAATGTCCGTCGCCTTGTCGAGATCAGGCAAATTGCCGCCGATAGCAGTCCATGAACATGGCCGTTTTCATGCTTCACGGCTGATTCTGACCCGGACGTGCCGGGTTTGAGCGGGATGAATTCCTACAGTGTCAGTGTCGGATTTCCCACCACCTGTTTAAACCCGGTACAGCTGTGGCTCGTTAATCTTCCTGTACAACACAAGGAGTGCAGGATGATGTTACAAACAGCCGTAATCGAAACAGGAGTTCAAAAACAGCGCAAGTCACCGACCCGTTGCCTTGCTTCAGGGGATAGCCTGCTTTTACAGATCGACTGGATGGATACGCAGTTGTGCCAGTGGCAACAACGACTGCAAGGTTCCAGATTTCCGGAACGTGGTGGCGAGAACAAGGAAGCGCTGGAAGCGGCCCGTATCGCCAAGCGCCGTGCCAGGCACCGTAAGGCCTGGATTGCCCGGCGTCGACAGATGGCCGAGGAATTTTTCGAGCTCTATCATCAGTACGCGGATCGCTACAATGAACTGCATGACCAGGCCGAATCGCTGCAGGCGCAGGCACAGCAGGTGCTGAACAATTTCGGCCCTGGTGATGTGGTCAATTCCCTGCTGGATCAGGCCGATGCGATCGCAGAGCAGGCTGCGCGGTATTTCGAATGGACCAACCAGGCCTATGACCGCTTCACAGAGGCACGCCGTGCTGCCGACGATGCCATCGATGATTTGATCAGGGATCATGAAGCCGCGGCCGAATTCTTCGAACAGGCCGGGGATCACTTCAATGCGGCCCTGTGCCGAATGGAAATCGCCCAGGTCAGACGACCGGAGCTTTTGTTGAAGCCGGTCTTCGGGCTCAATGAGGAACTGACAGAATTGTCGGCAGCACACGAGTTCACGTTTTATGACTTTGGCGAGTTTGCCCGCCAGCACAGGGAAACGGCACGTCGACTGAAACAGGCGGCCGAACAGTTCGAACTGGCCGGCAAGCCGCTGGAAGCCCGGCATGCACGTCAGCAGGCACAGCAGCACATCGATTCGGCGATTCTGTATCTGGAGGCAGCCGTTTTCAGTGCCACCGAACTCGGGGAGCCGGATTTTGCAGAAGAATACCGAGAGGAGCTGCAGCAATTGCAGCAACAGTAGGTCAGGGATCACTCCCGGCCCAGGCCGGGAGTGGGTACTTCAGATACGGATTGCCGTCAGCGTCCGGCCAGGTAATCCAGACCACCGGTGATGGCAGCCACCTGCGCCACGATACAATTCTCGTCATCGACCCTGGGGCTGTCCGGGTACACTTCAGTAGTGGTGACGAAAGGGGCCTCGGTCACACTCATGCACAGGCCCAGTTTGCGCGCAGCATAGTGTATGACGCCGTGTTGCTGCAGGGTTTCGCCAATGATTCGTCCATCCGGGTCGGGCGGTGCGATATGGGTCACCTGTTCAACCGATTCAATCACGGCGGCCTGAAAATCAGGCGTCGGGTGTTCACTGTCGTCGACGCTGTAGAAACCGTCGGGTATGTGCCAGTTCTCGTGCGTGACAGCATCCCGTGCCGCCAGAGCCGGCCTGAACTCGGTGTTGTCGGTGTCGGTGGTTTCATGCAGATCAATATGGCAGAGAAAGCCGGTGTTCAGTGAGGCTACAAACTGCATCAGCGAAGCGGCTTCCTCGGAAGGGCTGTTGTTATGAAACGAACGATTGGGATCAACTGCACCGGGGTTCCAGCGGTTGATGGTCTCGTAACCCCATGGGCTGACGCAGGGCGCAACCACCAGATTGAACTGGCCTGAATACGATGAGGCCGCTGTGTGCAGGAAACGGATGGCACCCTGAACACCACTGGTTTCATAGCCGTGCACACCACCGGTGACCAGTACCGTCGGCAGAGACGTCTGTGTGGTTCGACTCGACAGTGCTATCAGGGGATAGCGCTCCGGGTCTATCGAGAGGCTGCCGTACTGAATGATATCGAAGGCCTCACCGAGTGGCATGATCCGGTCCAGCACCTCGTCGGCATACGATCGTCTGATGGACTGTTGCACCAGCCATTCGGCTCTGTCGGCATCGTCCCAGGGCTGACCTGGCGTACCAATCGGATATGCGGAGTTTTCTGACATGATGGCACCCGTGATGATTCGGGCTGAACATAGCCTGCCCGAAGAGTGTGGTCAAGCCGGCCTCAGGTACAGGTTTACTGTTTCAGTCCATCCAGTTCCTGATTCAGCAACAGGTCGACATTCTCGGTTGACAGCTCACGCCTCAGCAACGGTACAGCAAAGCTGTAACCGACATCGGTCTTGCGCAGTATGAAGGCCAGCTGCAGCCGCATCAGGGAATGCCTGATCTCGTCTATGTCGACAGTTATTTCATGATCCTCGAACAGGCGCACCAGCAACGCCAGTTCTACCGCGCCGCTGAGCAGGCCGCGATAGATGATGATGCGATCGAGGCGACTGGCGCGGGTGTCCGAGGTGAGTCGTCCCCAGCCGGCAAGGGCCTCGGAAACTGAATCGCTGCGAAGCGCATGCTGGACGCGTTCTCGCGAGATGACCAGTTCATCCTGATTGAGGTTGTCCAGACACTGCTGACAGACAATGGCCAGCAGGTTGGGTCGTCGTCCGGTGCTGCGAATGATCTCATCAACCAGATCATTGTCCTCGAAACACAATCCCAGTGACGCCGTTGGCTTGACGATCATGTCATGACAGGCGGCATAGTCGAGCGCACCCACATGAATGGTCTCCCCGAAATTGCGAACCGGTGACTGGTAGTCATGTATGGCACTTTCATACAGATCCCAGAAGCCGGCGAACATGAAATGGGCGATGCCTTCATCACTGAGTGAACGGACTTCGTTCAGGCAGGGGTAGTCATGCTCACGCTCATGGCGGATAAACAGGTCGGCTTCATCCACCATGATGATCAGACGACGGCCGACAGCGCGATGTGACAGAGTCGTGATTACCTCGGTGAGACCGGTCTCACTGTCCAGTTCAGCAAAACCTGCCAGGCGTGGCCTCAGACGATGGTCGCGCAGTGAGAGGTAGCAGGTCTGTACGGTATCGTCCTGTGAATAGCGACGTTCCAGCTCCTTCAGCAGACTGGTCTTTCCCAGCTGACGGCCACCGATCAGGAGCGTGTTGCACAGGTCACGATGCAGAATACGCGTCAGTTCGCGTTCGCGACCGAAGAAACGTGCCGCGCGGGTAAGCCCGCCGCGTGTCTGGTAGGGTGAAATCCGGCTCAGCGGCAACTGTCTGGCGAGGGTTCGGATAAACGTTATTTCGGGCTGTGTCTTCAGCAGAATTGCGCTCAGTTCCTTCGGGTCGGGCATGATGAGCGCATTGACCTTGTCATTGGCCAGTAACTGCAGTTCACGGTTATCCTCGTCACTGACCTGGATCACGATCAGCACCTCATGGTCATTGGCCAGTTCACTCAGGACATCCCGCAAGGCCTGTTCGCGACAGGTCGGTGAGGGGATGAAGACCCGGCAGCGGTTGAGCATGACCGGTGAATCCGGGTTGAACGTCCAGCTGAACATCTTTCCCTGGGCCCGGCCCTGGTCGACTGAACTGATCGTCGCGCCCAGTCGCCTGGCCAGTGTGCGGCATTGCACGTTAGCCGACTGGGTGGCAAATGAGACAGCCTGTTGCCAGCGTTGCTGGCCGATCCCGGCCTTGCGCAAGCGGGAATCCAGTTGTCGCCTCAGTTTCAGTCCGCTGCTTATTTTTGCCAGTGCCCCCAGTGGCTGCATGGCCAGACCTTCCGGGTTGTCCTTCAACGCCTTCAATGCAGAATTGTAGAAAACCTGTGTGATCAGATAACGACAGACAAGCACAGTCAGCAGAAAGGCAAGCAACCACCAGCGATCCTGTTTGACCTTATCCAGCAGGTGAGTCATGTCTGCCGGTCTGCCGCCGCAGTTCACTGGCAACAGTTGCTGTGGTGGTGGCGGCTCTCCCGCCATGCATCGCCATCGACCCTGTGCTGATCGCTGGTATTCGATGCGGGTACCGACCAGGCTCTCATCGACAGTCTTATGCTCGAGAAACTCGACGCCGACGACATCCGGTTGTCTTGTATACAGCCGTGTTTCCGGTTGATGATCCCACTCATCGATCTCGTCAGGCCAGGGTTGTTCAATGACCGCTGATTCCTCGATCATCATTCGGGCACTGCTCAGCTGCTGAAAGGCAAGGTAGACCGTTGCTGTGGCATCGGCCGTCTTGATCATGGATTCGGCGTTGAACACCAGGTTGGTACGAACAAACCAGAGCAGGGGTGGCCCCAGGACAACAACGATCAGTGTCCATACCAGATAAGGCCAGAGTGCTTTCAGAGACACTCAGGAATCCTGCTGATGCTGTGACAGGAACTGTCTGCCGGCCTGGACAATGGCCTCAGAGCGCCACTGCAGTCGATTTCCGGACGGGGTGGCCACAGCGTGGATCAGGTTCTGCCAGAACAGGGTCTTCAGCAGCTTGTCGGTCAGGTAGGGGCGAGCCGGTCCCAGGTCATCGGCAGTCAGCAGCTCGCCCAGCTGTGGCAATGCCTGCACAGCAACCCTGGAGAACGACTGCCATAACAGGTCGCTGTCAGCAAACTGCTGGGCCAGGTCATCGATAGCGTGGCCATCATGCGATGACATCAGGCTGAGCCCGAGACTGATCAGGCCCGGGTGACCGCCGCTGCATTCAAGCAGATCCCGAGCCTGTGCATCGTTCAGCATGAGACCTGCTTCACGATGCCTTGCCAGTAACTGTATTTCAGTCGTGGACAGTTGCGGCCAGTATTCGACGGTGGCGATATTCAGCAGTGACAGGTCACCGTTCTGGTACTTCAGTTCGGCAAGCCGCTCACCGCCGCACAGCATCAGGAACAGTTGACCGGGGTACATCTCGCTCAGACTGCGAACGATTCCGGCCAGAGTCTCACGCAGTTCTGCGACACCCTGATCAAATCGGCTCACCATCATGAACAGGCGCTCACCTGACTTCAGCCGCTGTTCGAGCGCGCGCTCGAACGCATAATCATCTGTGATGCCCTCAAGGCCACACTGTTCGCCGACCTGCCTGAAGTATTCGCTGGCATCGGCACCGAGACTGAATGGCGGGTGTACGTGCAGGGTGCTGTCCTCGCCATACGATTGCCGGGCCCGTCGAAAGACGGCGTCCCTGAACGGTGGCTCACCCCAGCCTGCCTGAGACAGCAGCATCATGATCGGATAGGGAACCAGCGCGGCAATTCGCTGAAACAGACCATCGATATACTCGGCGCAGAGCTGGCTGGGCAGATCTTCGGCCAGCAGGTACTCGATACTGAAGCCTGCAGCAATCAGCAATGCGTTGCTCTCTGCTTCGGTGAGCCTCAGGTATCTGGCGCAGGCCATCACCTTGTCACGGTGTCTGTGGCTGGGCATGGAGTGGCCATTGCGCCAGTTGTTGACCGCTTCACGACTCATGCCGATCTCGGTCGCCACGCCTGCTGCACTGGCTCGAATACGTCGCATATGCGACTGAAGCAATTGTGAAAATTCATCATTGATCATGGCCGCATGATTTTCCGGCCTGTGTTGCACTGGCGTCAAGCGATTTGATTGCGGTATTGACCGCTTCGGTTGTGCATTGCTGATCTGATCGGTCAACTCGGTTTGCCCCATGACTGACTCCGGCTCTGTCTGCCCCCACCTGCAGCGGTGGTTTACCCAGCGTGTATTCTGGGTCATCTGTCGACCAGTGAACATCCGCATCCTGTCAGGCGCTGCCTCAGTGCAACTTGACAACATGTCAAGTGGCCCCACAGGCGAAAAAATCATGCTGGACAGTCTGGTGATTCCCGAATTTTCGCCGGGCACGCACACTGTGCCCCGGGCCATGACGGTCAGGCGGTCGAGCAGACCTTCCCGTTCTGGCAATCGATTCACTCACACAAGCCGGGCCAGCAACCGGTCACAACAGGGAACACACTATGATCAGATTATCCGAACAGAGTCATGCCAGTTTCAGTCGATTCATGAAAGCACTCAGCGTACTGGGGTTCATTGCAGCCGTCGGGTTTTTCGGCTGGACGGCGGCCAATGCCTTCCTCAAGGCCAGAAGCATCCAGTCAGAACAGCAGCTGACCGAAGCCGTGCTGTCGCTTGAAGATATCAGCGAGGAACGCGGCAAGCGCGGAACACGCTATACCTTTCATTTCTGGTATGCATTCGAGGTCGACGGCAATGAGTTCAGCGGCCAGTTCAGTACGTCGGAAGACAACGCGGAAAAGTATATCGACCAGACGGCGGTGACCGTTGCCTACAAATCGAGTGATCCTTCAGTACATGAGCGTCTGAGCATTGTCGAGAACAATACAGGGCTGTGGGGCGTGATCAAGCGTCTGCTGATAGCACTGCCACTGTTGGCGCTTCTGGCTGCTGCGGTGTATGCCCTGTTTACTCAGAAGATTGTGACTGTGCGCGACCAGGTGCAAGTGGCCTGATGCGCTCGCTTCAGCGTCATGACCGATGAATTCGAGAGAGCGTGTTGATATGAATGCAGTTGTGGTGCAGATGCAACCGACTTCCGGCATGTTTCCCAGGCAGTATTCGGGACGGGATGCCCCTGGTGTTGCCAGGGAGCTGATTAACCGGATCAGAGCGCAGTGGCCAGAAAGGATCGCGGTATTTGGCCAGTACTGTTCTGGTCGACAGATTGATTACGCCGAGACACTGATTCGGCTCGTCGATCTTGCCGGGGGTGATCTGGAACTGGGATTGATTTCCACTGTTGATGATGATCAGACAGGCGCCGTTGCTGTCAGTGTGGTGATCAATCAACAGGATCATCACTGGCAGTTGCAGAGTCCGGATGAGCTTTACAGAGCCATGGCCGCTCTGGCCAGTCAGCCTGGCACAGGCATGTATCTGAAGATTTCCGATGATGATCAGCACGCGGTGGCCTATCTGCCGCGTGCGCTGGCAAGGTCGTTGTCCGGGCTGCCCGGTGTGTGCGAACTGGCACAATCGAATCAGCCAGGACAGCCTGCCTTACTTACTACAATCAAGAACAAGGACAAGACATGAAAAAAATCACCATATTGATCATTGCCCTGCTGGTTTCAGCCTGCAGCACTGCGGCAGATCCTGGCGTGCTCAGCACTGAATCGCTGCAGGGCGAGTGGGCCATCATGCAGATGGCCGACATGGAGGAAAACGGCGAGGACTCCTGGCTGTTTGATGGTAACCAGTTCTACCAGGTGCTGGGCGGGCAGAAAATCTCGCCTGATGCGTTTACCGTGAGCGGGGATGTGATCGATCTGGATTATGCAAAGATCCAGGTGCATGTATTTGATGGCGAGACACTCGAGGCAAGTATGGCCGGTTTTCGTTATCGGCTGGTGCGAAAATAGACTCTTCCAATGACAGACGGCAGGCAACGAAGGCCTGCCGTCTTGCATGTCTGATGTTACTCAAACCCGTCCCTCGAATATTTCAGGGCTTGGCGGAATCGCGGTATTGGCACACAAGGTGAACGCGGTTTCCACAGCCGGATTCGGTCCCCAGCCGCGGCTAGCATCGTCAAAACCGGGATTGAACACCAGCCCGGGAATGCTCAGGCCCTGCTGATCGGCGCTGCCGCTCTCCCAGAACCAGTCACCACCGCCACCCCGGGTGCCAGTGGAGTCGTTGACAATCACCAGCCAGTATTTGCCGCGACCGAGTATCGGGCCGCCACCGACGGGCAAGATGACTGTGTATCGGTATTCATTCAGGCTTCCAGCAATCTGCTGACCCGTGGCCGTGCGCAGAATCGGTCCATTGAGGCTCAGAATCGGGTCGCCTGGTACGCCGGGAATTCCCGGCGTCACACGGTTGTTGTCATAGATGTCGATCAGGAACTGGTCATTGAATGGCTGATTGTCTGTATAACCGCCGAAGAAGGTCAGGCCACAGATCTCGATGCCCGAGTCCACCTTGAAGGCATCGGCAATGGCCTGGTTGCCTGAGCCGCAGGCGCCGCAAGCGTAATCGGACTGGAAACCCGTGATCTGATCAGGTACCTGGATAACGCCGGGCCCTTCGCCATCCAGTACTTCAATGACTGCCTCACTGGCATTGTTGTCCAGGTTGGGGTCCCATTGTTCGCCATAGGCGATTGCGCCATTGAATACGTCGAAATTGCTCTCCGCATTGACCTGCACAGTGACCTGGCAGGACAGGTTGCTGCCACCGCTCAATGCACCGATGCTCCACTGCAACAGGTTGTTGACAGGCGCGGGGGCGCCGCAGTCATTGCCAAGATAACTGATGGCATCCGGGATGCGATCA
>CBDBVC010000019.1:0-64587 GCA_965212525.1 Lysobacterales bacterium | reverse complement strand
TGGACTGCAGCCCCAGCGGAATGTCCAGGCCCCAGTAGGCCAGCAGGAAGACGGACCAGCCGACCAGGAACACAATCGAGAATGGCAGCATGAGCGCTATCAGCGTGCCTACCCCCGTATCCTTGACGTACTTCTGACAGTACACCACCACCAGCGGGAAGTAGGGCATCAGCGGTGTGATGATATTGGAGCTGGAATCACCCACTCGGTAAGCCGCCTGGGTCAGGTCGGGAGAAATGCCCAGTTGCATCAGCATCGGTACGAAGATCGGTGCCAGCAGCGCCCACTTGCCCGAGGCCGAACCGACCAGCAGATTGACAACCGTGCTCAGTCAGGAAAATGATGCCGACGATGGTCACCGTCCCCTGGGCAGTCCCAATGCCTTCAGGAAGTTCGGCACCCTTTGACGGCCAGCAAGTGCGCCCGAGATTCGATTGGCCAAAAGCCGCTGTACAAACTGGGCGCAGAAGAAGATCATCACCAGGTAGTAGGCTCATGCCCTGGACATGGATCTTGCTCATGCCCGCGATCATGATCGCGATGACTTTTCACGAAGCTGCCGGCAGACGTAGCCGTACACGGTGCACCCGGAATCCAGAAAGAGCAGAAAGATCAGCGGGATGATCGACTGCATCAGCGGGGCGCTGAACGAAGACAACTGGCCAGTCGGGCCTTCATGGCGCAGCGGAGAGTCGGCCGGGTACGCCCACAGTCACCAACAACAGCAGCTCCTACGACCGATGGCGACGATGCCGGCCCAGCGTGGCCGATGAAGAATGATTTCGGCGGCGGAAAGCTCGTGCACTTGGGTCGACCTCGGGAGCATCCTCGCCGTCGATCGTCCAGCTGCCCGCTCTTAAGTCGTGGCTCGATGATGCTTGTCGGTGATGTATCCAGCCGACCACGATCACCAACACGCTCGAGAGGCTGAAGTGAAGACAGCCAGTTGCACAGCGGGTTCACCTGCGCATTTCCGGGATCGAGGATCTGCGCGGCCGCTCTGCGTGAATCCCTGCAGCAAGGGGTCGATTCCCGAGGGAATGAAGTTGGCGCTGAAGCCGCCACTCACCCCGGCAAACGCCGCAGCAATACCGGCCAGTGGGTGACGACCCATGGCGTAATAGATGACACCTGCCAGCGGAATCACCAGTACATAACCGGCGTCCGTCGCTGTGTGACTCACAATGGCCACCAGAATGATGGTGGGCGTCAGCAGGAATTTGGGAGTGCGCTTGAGCATCAGCTTGATGCCCGTGTTGATGTAGCCAGAGTGCTCGGCAACACCGACGCCCATCATGGCCACCAGCACCACACCCAATGGCGCGAAACTGGTGAATGTGGTCACCATGGTCGACAGGAAGGTCGCCAGTGCACTGCCCGAGAGCAGGTTGTTGATTACCAGCGGATCACCCGTACGCGGGTCGATCGCTGTCAGTTCAAGCCCGGACATCATCCAGGACAACACCCAGATCAGCAACAGTGCGATCAGGAAGATCATGGCCGGGTCCGGCAGTTTGTTGCCCACCCGTTCAATCACGTTCAGAAAACGGGCAATGGCCCCCGGTTTGGTCGTATCGGTCATGGTCATCTCCTAGAAAGCTGCCCTCTTATACTGAAGAACGTGCGCCGGAGCAAGGTACAGGTCGGACTGCATCGACTTGGTCGACGTGTCAGCCGAGCTCGATTCTGCCCTTGATCGTGGCCCTTGACCGGTGTGGTCAGTGCTTTCCGAAGACGCAACCTGACTCACATGCGCACCGTCAAAAGGTTGAATGCCATGCACAGCCAACGTGGCTATGCACCAATCTGAGGGCGATACCATGACATCTGCAATCGAACCTGCCAACCGGCCAGACTGGCAAACCGCTTTGGCCCTGATCATCATACTGCTGTTGTTTCCATTGGCCTTTGCACACCTGCTGCCCGCTATCGATGCTGTGCGTGCCTTCTATTCAGGTGACCGCAGCCAGTGGTGGCTGTTCTGGACGCTGACGGTGAGCATCGAATGGCTGACGCTGCTGCTGGTGTTCGCCTGTCTGCCAGACAGGCGGCAACGCATGGTCAGGCTGGGGCTGGCAGGTTCGCTTACACGCACGCACGGACTGGTGGCGGCGGTTGTGCTCGGTGTGACACTGCTGCTGGCTGTGTTCGGCTCAGGCGGTACGCAGGAATTTCTGTCACAAATGCCGCGTGGCGTGCAAATGTTCGTCCCGCCGTCCGAGGTTGGCGCGCGCCTTTTCTGGATCATCGTCTGCCTGACAGCGGCCGTAGTCGAGGAAACGCTCTGGCGCGGTGTGGCCCTGAACGAACTGAAACGCCTGACGGGCTCGACGACGGCAGCAGTGCTGATCGCTTCACTGTCGTTCGCCTATTTCCATGGCGGGCTGTTGCAGGGCGGCGCCATGTTTGCCTACCGATTCCTGATCGCGGTGGGCCTGTCCGTTCTGGCGCTAATTCAAGGCCACCTGCGCGGCGTGATCCTGATTCATTTCATAGCCGATGCCACTGTGCTGGCCGCCATTGAATTGGACTGGAACTGAGCACGATAGGTCACCTGTGTTTGCTGATTACCATGGCGATCAACGGTATGCTGGTTGCCTGGCACGTCTGTGGAAAAGAACCGATGAAGATGCTGCGAAATTCTGTGCTTAGTCTCTGCCTGATCACCAGCCTGTGCACGCTGCTGACAATGGCAATGACGGGCCACACGCAAACACCGCCCGCATGGGTGAGCGATGGACCGCGTGTCGATCAGGCAGCCATCTCGCTGCAATTACCGCTTGAGGTGATGTCGGGCAAACTGTACGTTCGTGTTGCATTGGACGGCGAGCCGAGACGGTTCGTTTTTGACACTGGCTCACCCTCGATGATCAACAAGGCGCTGGCCGATGCGCTGGGTCTGGAGACGGTTGGCCAGCAGCAGGGCAGGGACGCACACGGCGCCGTTATCACCAGCAATATCGTTCAGGCCGACCTCAGGCTGGATGATGTCCTGTTCGAGAAGGTGCCTTTGTTCGCTGCTGATTTTTCCTCCTCCGAAGCTGCCCGTTGTCTGGTCGGCGATGGGGTTCTGGGCTCGGAGCTGCTGCCGCTGTGCAGCTGGCAGATCGATCTGCCAGCCGGTGTCATCCGATGTGACAGCGACACGTCACGACTGTCTCACATCACAGATGCCGAGCAGCTGAAACTGCATACCTTCGGCTACCCTCACACGCCTTACCTGGATGTACGGTTCAGTGATGAAGCGCGCAGCATGGCGATGTTCGATACCGGCGCCTCTGGCGTATTCACCCTCTCGCCTCCCGACTTCGCAGGCAGTCGGAAATCCGGCGCCGTTGACTGGATACGTGAGGGTTTTGGCTCAGCCGGCGGGTCACTCGGTGGCCAGGCGGCCGATTCCGAACAGCTGATGGTTGGCCTGTCCAGCCTGTCGATCGGTCCAGTTGAGCTTGGCACCATTGCAGCACCATTACGTCAACTCTCGCCCAGCCTGATTGGTGCTGCCTTGCTGGAACAGTACATCGTCACGCTAGATGTGGCGCAGGACAGCGTGTACCTGAAGCGCTACGAGACCGGGTCATTTAACCGGCCATCGCTGGGGTTCACAGTGGCCTATGATGACCCGATCCGAGTCGCCATGGTGTGGGATGACACGGCAGCCGCGCAAGCGGGATTGAAGGCCGGCCTGATATTGTCTGAGATCAACGGTAAGGCGACGTCATCGACCTGCGACGGTATTCAGCATGCGCTGGAAGCCATGTCCGGGGACAACATCAGTCTTGAGTGGGAAGGAGGTCAGGCCTCGCTGGTTCGCGAAACCGACCACTGGAAACGGTGATTCGACTGACAGTGTATAGTTAAACATATGATTTTTTTGATAAAATAATTCCATAATAATTCAGAAAGGACTTTTGAACGGCAGTTGAGCGAGGGTTTGCCTGACACAACAGGAGAACCCTCATGAACAGTTCAGAGATCAGAATGATGCTGGCCGTCCTGATGGCGGCCGTGAGTAGTCCGACGATTGCAGACACGTATGTGCATGATGAAGCAACGCGGTCTCTTGGTGGCTCGATTGGTATCAATGGTCAGCCCTGTGCCTTCAACACGTTCGGGCAGGCCCTCGCCAGTGCTACGAGTGGTGACACCATCTATGTGCGGCCGTCCAACCGGATTGAATTGATCGGCAAGATCGATATCGACCTCACCTTCGTTCCCGCAGAAGCTGCAGGCCCGGAATTCAGTGGCTGTGAACAGGAAATGGCTTCCGCTGCATCGGATACGGTCATCATCGATGGCAACGGGCTCAACCTGAACGATACCGGTGGCATAGTCGAGGTGCGCAATGGTGCCAGCGTGACGTTTCGGCACATGTGGCTGCGCAACGCGCGCCGCCACTAATGGCGGTGTGATGGCAGTGACCGGCGGCAGCACGCTGACACTGGATGACGTACTTATCACCGATGGCACGGCATCGGCCAGTGGCGGGCTCATCTATGTGGCAAGCAGTACTGCTGATGCCAGTATCCTGAACCTGGTCAACGACAGCAGCGTCTACCGGGGCGAGGCCACTCTGGGTGACGGCGGTGCCATTGCCGTATTCAATTCTGTGGTCGATGTCACCAATGGCAATATCGGTGTCAGCCAGCAACAATGGGTTCAGCGTCGCCGGCAACGATGGTGGTGGAATCTATGCCAACAATTCGATTGTTCGATTTACCTCCGACCAGGCCCGCATTATCTGGAATCAGGCTGGCAATTACGGCGGTGGAGTCTACGCGGTCGATTCCACGCTCAACTTCAATGGTGCTGTCGTCAGCAATAACAGTGGAATGTTCAGTGGCGGTGGTTTCTACCTGAATAACTCAAGTCTCAGCCTGGTGAACGCGACAACACAAGGCAACGACGTGCTTGCCTTTGAGCTCGATCAGGGTGGTGGTGGCATGACACTGGTATCCGGCAGTGACGTCAGCATCAACGGATCGCTGATCAGCGGTAACAGCAGTGCCAATGGTGGCGGTGCCATCAACTGCCCTCATGAACGGGTCAAATCCGTTCTCGATAGAATCCACAACAATTGCAGACAACACGGCTGCCTTCAATGGCGGTGGCATTATTCTGCGGTCCAATCTGCTGCTGGACAACACGACATTGCAGAACAACATCGCCGGTGACAGATGGTGGTGCGGTGTCTTGTGTCCTGTGCAGCAGTGTTACCGTTCAGAATAACAGTCAGATAATCGGCAACTCGGCCGACAACGGCGGCGGCTTGTACATTAACGGCTTGTCCAGTCATACCGAGATCAGTGACAGTTTGATACAGGCGAATCAGGTGGCAGTGTCTGATCCGGATGACGGGCTGGGTGGCGGTTTGTATCAGGTGGAGGGCAGTCTCGTGATCATGAATACGGTGTTTGATCAGAATACCGCCCGTCGATCCGGCGGTGGTCTGTACACAAGAATGTTATCTGCCGGTTCTGTGGGCAGCCTGTTGATCGAAAATTCTGAATTCACAGCAAACCAGGCAACGCACGCCCAGTCTATTGAAGGCGGCGGTGCCTTGTACATTGAAGTCAAAACAGTTGAGTTCGCCGAAACACTGGTGCAGGCGAATGAATCGTCGAGTCGCGGTGGTGGCGTGTTGCTGATCCGTACGGGTGACATGAACATGACGAATTCCATTTTCGATCAGAATTTCGCCCATAACGCCGGTGGCGGGCTGTATGCAGTGTTCACAGAGCTGAGCATCAGTGGGCAATCTGTTTTCAGTGCGAACACGACAGTTAACTCTGGCGGCGGCGTGTATGCGCAGAGTGGCTCCCTGTCAATACGAGATGCCATCATCGATGGCAACACAGCACGATATGGCGGCGGAATAAACGTCGCCCAGTCGGACTTGAGGATCATCAACAGCCGGATCAGCAATAATCAGGCCACTGAACATGGTGGCGGACTGAATTCGAGCAACAGCGATGTCACGCTGAACGGCGTGACGGGGGCACCTTACCAAATCAGTGTGATCCATTTTCCCTGCCGGCCAACACCCATTGTCTTGAAATCAGCGGCAACACTGCGATGGATCTGGGCGGGGGCATTTATTTGGCAAATACTGGTGGCGATCCCGAGTCGAGTTTGCTGGACCGTGTGGCACTACTCGACAACCAGTCTGGCCTTGGGGGATCTGCCCTGTATGTAGATGTGGAGGATGGGTCTGAACACGTGCTTGAAACGGTGCTGGTGGCAGGCAATGGCAATGCTGTGGATGAAGTCAGTGTCATCGAGGCGCAAGGGAATGCAGAGCTGGACATGAACAGCCTCACAGTCGCGGGTAACTTTGGCCGTGCGATCGAAATGACTGACACACAGACGACGGTATCGCTGACAGGGTCTATCGTGCATCAGAATTCGGTGGGACCCCAGGTGATACCGGGTATTCCATTTACACGCAGTTGCAATAATGTTCAGACAACCAACGGTACAAGCCAGAGCATGGGCGGTAACCTGGGCAATCCTGCATTTGAAAGCACTGTTCGTGGTGATTATCACCTCGCCGAATTTTCGGTCAGTCGGGACCGGTGTGCCAGCGGGCCGCTCCGTGATCTGGATGGCCTGTTCAGGCCCGGACAATCCGTACAGCACGATCAGGGAGCCTTTGAACGCGAGGGTGCTCTGAGTCTGCCGGATGCCATATTCGATGATGGTTTCGAAGACTAGGGTCGAATTGGTTACTGATGTGACAGCGTCTCGAAAATCCCACCATGCGGGATCCGTGTAGCAATCTCCTGTTGTCGGCTTGCAATGCGTTGCCGCAACCTTTCGAGACGCTGTCCATCGGTGATCAACCCTGCAAACGGGGTGTTGTCGATACACTCGTTGCAGGCAAAGCCCTCGTCAACACTGGTTTCCAGGTACGTCAGTGCCAGCCCGGGGCGGCCGGCCAGTGCCATCAGCCAGGCTTCCTTGAAGGTCATTTCACCGTCACGAATACCATTGCCATGGCGTCGGTCATGGGTGGCACTGACCCGTTCGACAGCACGTGATGGCTGGTGGTTGATAATGGCCAGCAGTGATTGCCCGTAGGCGGCAAAGGGGTCCTGCTGCCAGACCTGACCGGTGAATTCACCGAGCACCTGACGCGCCTGATCGAGATCGCCCAGTTGCCACAGGGCATAGCCTCGGTAAAAGCGGTGATAGGAGGAATCGAACGACGCCTGCAACGTGAGGAAGCGTTGCCATTTTCCACGGTACAGCAGTACCTGCGGTGGATCGCTGACATCGGTACTGAGCAGGAACGGGTCCAACGCCAGTGCCCGGTTGAGAAAGGCTTCCGAGCGGTCGAGCAGACCTGTGTAGTTGTACAGCAAACCGGTGTAGAAATTCAGCATCGGGCTGTTCGGGTTTTCACGCACAGCGGGAACGATCTTTTCGAGCGCCTCATCCGGGCGCCCCAGACTGGCCAGCAACTGGATCTCCAGCGCCAGGGCCTGCACGCTGGTCGGTTCGATCGATATCGCCTTCTCTGCCATTTCATAGGCCCGTTCAAGATGGCTCACGTCGCCGCCGCAGGCCCAGACCTGGTTGAAATGAGCGTAGCCCAGCAAGACCCAGGCAAAGGTGAATTCCGGGTCGATCGCCACAGCTTCCTCCATGTACTGCACCGGCAGCTGTGCACCGCAGCTGAGCCGGAACAGATCGTCCATGGCCAGCAGCGCCAGACGCAATGACTCCAGTGAACTCGGGTCGTGATTGGTCTGAGTCGATCGCAGAATCGCCAGCCCTACGTAGTCACCGATCTCCTCGGCGACACGGTTGCGTGCTTCCAGCAGTTGCCGGTAGTCGGCATCGTCCTCAGGCAGCGGCAGGTCAAATCGTTCAAGCGGGAAATTCTGTTGCACACCGTCATCGATCCGAATCAACTCCATGCTGAGCCAGACGCGATCATCCTTGAGTCCCGGAGCAAGTTTGCCGCGCAACACCCAGTCCACCTGCTGTTCGTCGGCGTAATCCATGACGTCGGTCGGTTGGGAGCCGATCACCATGGATCCCAGACCGCGGGCACGGGTGATCAGACCTTTCTGGTGAGAGAGTCTCGAGAACAGCAGGTCATCGAACATTTTGCCGAGCAAATCAGCACGCGTGTCGGCCAGGTCAGACTCGACCGGCATGAAACCCAGACGCGGTGGCGCTCGCTCGTCACTCGTCTGCGTGCGGTAGAGCAGTGATCCAATAAAGACGATACCAGCGATCAGCAGCAGTCCGGCTGTGGTCAGAAAGAGGGATCTTGTCGCAGAAACCGGTTTCTCCTGCGGATGGAGCAGGGGTGCGATGAACTGATAACCCCGCCGGTGCCGTGTAGCGATAAAGCGGGGATCGCGTGCTTCATCACCCAGTGCCTTACGCAGCTTGAATACCGTCTGTGACAGGGCGGCTTCCTCCACCACTTCATCATGCCAGATGGCATCCAGCAGTTCTGTCTTGTCGATGATTCGCTCGTGATGGGCCACCAGATAGATCAGCAGATCCAGTGCCTTCGGCTCGGTCTCAACGTGTTCGCCGTCGCGCCTCAGTCCGGACTGCCGGCTGAGCTCGAAATCGGCAAAGCACCAGTTCTTTTCTGGATCGTTGTGATCGGCTGAAGCACCACCCTCGTTCATTCCCGAAGTATGTTGGAGGCGAAGACGGTCGGTCAAGTGTCATCGGGTTGATATCAGAGCCGGCTATCGGTGATTCTGGACATTGCCCAGTTCAGATACATCTGATACCGGAGCCGGACCCCTGGTTCCGGCCCCGGTCTTGAGTTAATGGCTCAGCGTATGGCCAGTCTGGAGGCAGGATCTGACAAATCGAAACGATCCAGCGTCATCACCTTGGTCCAGGCGGCTATGAAATCGTTGACGAACTGCGCCTCGCCATCATCGGCCGCATAGAGCTCGGCAATCGCACGCAACTCGGCGTGTGACCCAAACAGCAGGTCCACAGGTGTGGCAGTCCATTTCACTGAACCCGAGGATCGATCCACGCCATTGTACAGGCCCTTACCCGGATCCGAGATGGTCCAGCGTGTGGACATGTCGAGCAGGTTGACGAAAAAGTCGTGACTCAGTGTGCCCGGACGATCGGTGAAGACGCCATGGCGTGAACCATCCGTGTTGGCATCGAGTGCACGCAGGCCACCCACCAGTACAGTCATCTCAGGCACGGTCAGTGTGAGTGTGCTGGCGCGCTCAATCAACAGGTCGGCTGGTGAGTGTCGACTGCCAGTTGCGTAATAGTTCCGGAAGCCATCTGCAGTCGGTTCCAGCACAGCAAAGGAGCTGACATCGGTCTGAGCCTCAGTGGCGTCTGTCCGTCCTGCCGCAAAGGGAACGGTGACTGAATAGCCGGCTGATGAGGCCGCCTTTTCAATCGCTGCCGCACCACCCAGCACAATCAGATCAGCCAGGGAGACACGGGCACCATCGCGCTGGGCATCATTAAACTCGGCCTGAATCTGGCCAAGTCGATCAAGCACGCGATTCAGTTCGTCCGGGCTGTTGGCCCGCCAGCCATTCTGGGGTGCCAGTCGTACGCGTGCACCGTTGGCGCCACCGCGCAGATCCGTGCCACGGAAGGAGGCTGCAGATGACCAGGCTGTTCGCACCAGCTCGGATACACTCAGGCCTGAATCCAGAATCTGATTCTTGAGGCTGGCAATGTCAGTGCCATCGAGCAGCTTGTGATCCACTGCCGGAACGGGGTCCTGCCAGATCAGCGCTTCCTGGGGTACCTCACTGCCAAGATAGCGCGATCTTGGACCCATGTCGCGATGGGTGAGCTTGTACCAGGCGCGGGCAAATGCCTGCTCGAATTCTTTCGGGTTTTCCTGAAACCGCTTGGCAATCTTGCGATAGCTGGGGTCGAATTTCAGCGAAAGGTCGGTGGTGAGCATGATTGGTGCATGTCGCTTTGATGGATCATGCGCATCGGGCACCAGCCCCTGAGCCTGACCGTTGACAGGTATCCACTGAATGGCACCGGCTGGGCTGCGGGTCTGCTCCCATTCGAAGGCAAACAGGTTGTCCAGGAACTGCGTGGTCCATGCAATCGGGTTTACCGACCAGGCACCTTCAAGGCCGCTGGTGATGGTGTCGGCACCCTTGCCGCTGCCGCATTTGCTGGTCCAGCCAAAGCCCTGTTCTTCCAGGGATGCCGCGGCCGGTTCGGCACCAACACAGCCATCGGGCTTGCGAGCACCGTGCGCCTTACCGAAGGAGTGACCACCCGCGATCAGTGCGACGGTTTCCTCATCATTCATGGCCATGCGTCCAAAGGTTTCACGAATGTCTCGGGCGGCCAGCAATGGATCCGGGTTTCCGTTGGGGCCTTCGGGGTTGACGTAAATCAGACCCATCTGAACCGCTGCGAGAGGTTTGGCCAGTTTGCGATCGCCACTATAGCGCTCGTCCGCCAGAAAGGCTTCTTCCGGGCCCCAGTCGACAATTTCGGCTTCCCAGTCGTCTTCACGGCCACCAGCAAACCCGTAGGTGGTGAAGCCCATTGATTCAAGCGCGACGTTTCCGGTCAGCACCATCAGATCGGCCCAGGATATCTTGCGGCCGTATTTCTGCTTGATGGGCCACAACAGTCGTCTGGCCTTGTCGAGGTTGGCGTTGTCGGGCCAGCTGTTCAGTGGCTCGAAGCGCTGCTGACCACCTGCTGCACCGCCACGGCCGTCACCGACGCGATACACGCCCGCGCTGTGCCAGGCCATGCGAATGAAGAACGGTCCATAGTGACCGTAATCGGCCGGCCACCAGTCCTGTGAATCGGTCATCACCGCCTCGATGTCCTTCTTAAGGGCGTCAAGATCCAGGCTCAGGAATGCTTCGGCATAGTCAAAGTCGCTGCCATGTGGGTTGGATTCGGCTGCATGCTGACGCAGGGGGCTCAGGTCAACCTGGTCGGGCCACCAGAACCTGTTTGACTTCGGCCCGTCACTGGCCAGTGCCGTGCCACCGGCCAGCACAGTCATCAGTGCCACGGTCAGCATGACCGCGACGGATTTCATTTGTTTGATCATTACGGTTCACCTCCTGAGGTGCAGAGTGCAGATTGAAAGTGAGCGGATCTGGCGCTATCGATTCTGGATGAGACGGAGTGATCGGCTGCATCCAGTCAGATTTGCCACCCCTCATTAACAGTATCGTTGGCGATTTATGATCTGTGAAATAGATAATTTATATGCTATTGATTGATTTTTTGAATGAACTGCATGGAGAGACAGTACGAGATCTGACGTTCAGATGGGTCAGTTGCAGACACGGACAGGCGTGCGTGCTGATTCGGCGGTTTGTTGGATTTACGGATCCTCTGTCTTGATCAGCTCGGTCAGCACCCGCTCAATCGCGCTTTCCAGCACCTTGCCGAATCTGACCGTAAACAGGGCACCCATTGGTGCCCTGCTGGTTCCTGATCAACAGTTGAATCAGTATTTCAGATCACAGTTGTTGCCCCAGGCGTATTTGAGAAAGTAGAAACGCGAGCCAAAGCTGGCATTGCCAAGGGCATCAGCGCGGAAACGGATGTCGTCGGCATCGTAGCCCATCCAGATACTGCGCTGGCTGTTGCTGTACCATTTCATGGTGTAGTAATAGCCGCTGGGCACATAATAGGTGGCCAGCGGTGACCAGCTGCCTGTGGTGGGCGAGGCCTTGACCCAGCCACGGAACTGAGTGGTACCACCGCAGGAGCGTACCCGGGCACGACCGTATCGTGCATCACCGTCCTCATCGTCATCGGCCGACCACTGGTACACATTGGGGCTGGGGCCGGTGTGACTGGCTGAACCCTGGCCGGGCACATGCAGGGCACTGGCCCAGTGATGATGCCAGGCCGAATTGTTGCTGCTGTTGGAGGAGCCGGCTACCGTACCACAGAAGGTGCTGTCGTTGATGAATTCACTCATCGAAAAGCCGAGCGACGGCATGGCGCAGGCGGCCTTGGTCGAGTAGGTCTGCTGCTCCAGCATCTCAAATTCACCGACGCGGAATATTTCACCATTGCTCAGCGGTTTGCCATCGGCAACAGAGACCAGGATTTCATCGGGGATGGACACTGGCGCCGGTGTTACGGTGGCCAGCAGCTCGATCGGATCACTGATCTCATCGAGCAGACTCCCCTTGCCGTTATCAGGCTTGAGTTCCATGACCGCCGTGCCTTCGTCACCGGCACAGAAGACATATTGTCGGCTGTCTTCAGTATTGATCACTGCCAGGGTTTTCTGACCGCACGGTAGTTCATTGACCTGTGTGTTCTGTGGCATGAAGCCTGCAATCGCTGCGTCCGGGTCATCGACATCTACCTGTGTTTCGATAGTGACGACCGCCAGGCTGCACAAGGGTGTGAACAGCAAGGCTGAAATGATCCCGATCTTTCCATGACAGACATGTTTGATTACCCGTCTGAAACGGGATGGTTCAATTGTTATTTCCATTCTGGATTTCTCCCTGTATTGATATACGCGTTAACCCCCTCATCAAGGGCATGACAGGTCTCAAAGACCTGATTCCATTTCGCCGATGGCGCGATCGGCAGGGCGATATGTTCTGCCCTGACCTGACCGCATGATCGGCAGGGCAGAGTGTGAGCAATGCCGCTCAGCGATGCCTTATGAACGACGTATGATTTGTTTAGGGAATTGTTACGAAGGTGCTGTTGGCGTGGTTTAACCAGGGTTAACCGGCTGCAATGGGGTGTTGACTCTGTTGTAAAAACAGCCGATCGACATCCTGTCGCCTCAGCGTGGTGAAGATCCAGTGCGTTACCAGCAGGTTGATGATGTATTCAAATGAAAACGCTGTATCCGAGCTGTACCAGGCGATGGTGTTCTGCAGCAGCAACAGCGTGTTGATGGCATAAAAGACGATGCAGATCCCCAGCATTGCCGTTCTGGCCCAGGGTTTGAGGTAGAACAGCGGTATAACCATGGCCAGATAGAACACGGAAAACGCCAGGGCCAAGAACAGGCCGATCTGGCCAGTCAGATCCATGGAAGGTTGTTCCATGGTGCGAATTCCCATCAATACGACATTCATCAGGGTGTAGCTGGCCGAGAAAAACAGCAGCATCATCAGGGCAATAAAACTGTTGGGCAGTTCGCGATCATTCATCGGTAATACTCTCCTCGAGATGGCCAGCAGCAACACACGTGCCTCCATCATCAGTGGTCCAAAATCAATGCGGTCGGTACGGTATTCAAGTCGATCAGGGTCAACCTCGAGTGCCTTCGCCAGCCGGTGGTGGGTGGACAATGCAGCCAGGCCGTCACGCTCGATGCGCTGGACGGTGCGCGTGTGCAGATCGGCAAACTCGGCAAGCTGCTCCTGCGTCCACTGCTTCTCGTTGCGCAGTTGTCTGATCAGATCGTTTCTCAGTTTTACTTTCAATGCGGTTCTCCGTGTTCGTGCATGATCTCATTTTGTGCCTGCGTGGCCACCTCGTCCACGACAGCAACACGGCATGGCCGGGATTTTTGCTGAAAATAGGTGAAATTGGCTCAGTTTACATGGCTGGACCGATACGTGAGTGTCAGCAGCAGTCATCATATTGGGTATGCGCTGATGAAAAAAGGTGACGCTGGGTGAGAGAAAAGTGTGACGAAGTTCACATTATTGATAAGGGGACAATCGAGACGGGTATCGATAATGCCATCGATATTGCCCCCTTTTCTCTGCAGGGGGTTTATGTGTTCAGTTTTGGGGACAAGCCAGTCAGTGATTTTGTCACTGTAGCCGACCGTATCGCAATTCTGCGATTAAGCAAGTCGAGAAACCTCCGGAAATCGGACTACTGCCCTGAGTCCAGAGCCTGGCTTCTGGCGCAGTACCCGTAAACGACTATCACCACACGATTGAGGGGTTATCATGAAACAAGTCTTCACCATTTTCATTCTGGTATTGATCGCCAGTTCGGTTTCGGCAAGCGACCACAAGGGCGTCACACTGGAGCATTCGTACAAGTTTCCGGATTTCGGGTTCATGCTGTCTCCCGACAGTTACCATGGGCCGGTTTTCAGGCTCAGCGCGGATTACCCGGAAAAACTGCCGGAACTTGATGAGGATGTAAGCAATATACTGAATATCGATTTCAGGACCGACTGGTACGACTATGCCATGGCGGTGAGGAATTATGCCTTCAAGAACAATATCAATAGCGAAGACAATGCCCTGTCGTTCGATTTCAGTGGCGAACAGGCACACCGCTGGTTTCATGTGCCCTGGCAGCACTGGGGCAGCACGGGCCGGGAGGGCTTCCACGGTCTGACACGAGAAGGGCCTCTCAGTGCAAACGTGCTGGCACCTGAGCAGGACGACAGTTCCTATGCCTACGCGGTGGGTTTCTATAATCGCCAGGGCGGTTACGCCATAGGCCGCGTGTGGGAAGACTATGGCAACCCCGATCCCAGTTACGTGGCCGAGAATGGCTTCCCGGTGGGTACCGTGGTGGCCAAGTTCCTGTTTACAACGCTGGATTCAAGCCAGGTGCCTTATCTGGTGAATCCAATGGAATGGACCGCCTATGTATACACCTGCGACATTCCCGGTAACCCGACTTCGCCCTGTGACAAACGTGAGGCCACCACCGTCCACCTGTTGCAGATGGACATCATGATCAAGGATCCGCGTGCAACCGACAGCAACTCCTGGGTATTTGGCACCTTTGTCTATAACGGCAACCTGAATAATGATAATCGATGGGAAAACCTGCAGCCGGTAGGCATCATGTGGGGCAACAATCCCGAGGTTACCCTGAGCAACGCCAATCCGGCCCCGACCGAAACGCGCATCAACAAGAAGCTGACTCAGACCATCATCAATCCCGATCCCAGTCTGCCGCCGATGCACCTGGGCTGGAACAGCCGGCTGAACGGCCCTGCAGACAACCCCTATTCGGCCTGCATGTCCTGTCACAGCACGGCCCAGTTCCCGGCCGTATCGGCCATCATGCCGTTCCTCAACAACCCCAAGGTGGATATACCGCCCGATGGCACCGATGCACCGGCAGCCTGGATGCGCTGGTTCCGAAATTTCGATTCGAATGTGGCCTTTGATGGCGACAAGGCAATGACCACCGATTTCAGCCTGCAGTTGAGCAAGAGTCTGCAGAACTTTATCGAGTACCGCTCTGAGACCGAGCAGGGTTGCTTCAATGTGGAATACTGGACACGTGGGCACAAGGTGGCGCGGGGCAGTCATCTGAATACCGAGTCGTCATCATCTGACGATGCGGGTTGCCGTTAATCTCCCTCACTTACCGGGTTCGGTGGCCGCGTCAAGCGGCCACCACCGGTGCTGCTCATTCTGACCGATCGATCCGGATCCAATCGGATCAGCATCATGCTTTTCTTTCCTTGTATTGTGTAACCGATCGCCACTACCCGGCATCTGGTTAGTCATGCGCAGGTAATAAATCGGTGGAAACCAGGGCCGAAAATGATACTTCTGGTGACACGTTGATTATCTGTGAAATTCAACGAACGCGATCTACTGCATGCCATGCCAAACGGATCTAATTCTTGAATGGTGAGGTGATAAACTACGATCAGTGTGGTGAGGCAGTCGAGCCCACCGCGTTGCGATTTCAATGTATGTGATCAGGATCAGGAACAGTTAACAATGAGACCGGCGCCGATACCAGCCAATGAGACAGAACGGATCGCTGATCTGCATGCACTGAAGGTTCTCGCTACCGAACCCGAGGAACGCTATGACCGACTGACCCGACTGGCAAGCGGTATTTTTGATGTGCCCATCGCCTACCTGGCGCTGGTGGACTCTGAGCGGCAGTGGTTCAAATCGCGATGCGGTTTGTCGGATGATTCCACCGATCGGTCAGTTTCATTCTGTGGTCATGCCATCATGGAAGATCGTCTGATGATTGTAGAGGATGCCCTGGAGGATGAACGGTTTCACGATAATCCGATGGTGACTGGTCCGCCCAATATTCGATTCTATGCCGGCCATCCACTGCGCGGTCAGAACGGGCACAACATTGGAACCTTCTGTATCGCGGATACGAACCCAAGATCACTCAGTCGTGTAGACACGGTGATGCTGGGTGAACTGGCTGCCGTGGCCGAGCACGAGCTCGGTCTGGTTGATCTGCTAAGTTCCCAGCACGAACTGCTGAGTACCAAAAACGCACTACTGACAGCACAGCAACAGCAGGCGGCCGATCTGGATCTTGCCGGTCAATACGTGAGATCGCAGCTGCCAGCCACGCTTGAGCATCCTCGGGTTCGTATCGAATCCAGAGTGCTGCCCAGCAGTTCACTGGGGGGTGATTTCATTGGCTATACAGCAGAGGACAACAGCGTGGTGTTTTACCTGCTGGATGTCAGCGGTCATGGTGTGGCATCGGGTTTGCTGGCAGTGTCATTGCACCATGCAATCCGACAGATCCATGCCCGCCAGGGCTTCAATGTGAACCCGGGTGACGTGCTGACAGAGTTGAATCAGTTGTTCCAGTTGTCAGCTCAGGGTGGGCGATTTGCCACAATGTGGTACGGTCATCTTGATCTGGACTCAGGGTTGCTCAATTATGCCAATGCCGGTCATCACCCGGCACTGCTCATCGCGGATGGAGAAACAGAAGAACTGACAGCTGGTGGGCCACCTGTTGGTGTGGTGTCCGATGTGGGATTCGAGACCAGTCAAGTCGAATTAGCACCCAATGCCCGGCTTTACCAATTTTCAGACGGCCTGTATGAGGAATTGACAGCACCCGCTGAAACCGAACCGCGCACGATGCTGCACGACGAGATCGCTGCCATCGCCGCAGTTGAAGTGGCTGCTGTTGATCCGATTATCCAGCGACTTCGGCAGATGGCCAATGTCACCGAATTCAATGACGATGTGTCATTGCTGGAGCTGACCCTGCTGACGGCCTGATCATGGTTTCAGTGATTTGATCTACAAACCCAGCTTGTTCTTCACAAAATCTCCTGTGAGGTGTTTTACAGGATCAAAGGGGTCACATTTGCCTGTCGGATCGAAATCGATAGGGCAGAACTTGCGGGCCACTTTCAGGGCAGCACCATGTAATTCTCTGTTGTGCATCCCGATACCCATGATGGCTCCACCCATGGCCATCAGAACATCGATGTCCTTGCCCTTGAAGGTCTTGTCGATACGGGTGATCACGTCACGAAAATAATCGTCATCGGGTGCCGACTTTTTCTTCGATTTGGAAAACTCATAAATCAGTCCGTAGCCACAGCGCTCGCGCATGGTGTCATCGCTGTCAATCCAGTCGGTGGCCAGCTCCTGGGCAAAATCCGTATTGGCGAGGGTGGCACCGCAGGCCGAAAAGACGTGAGCGAGATAGCCGCCTGACAGGTTTTCCACCTGGCCTTCGATCTGCTCTCGTGTGATTTTCTTTGGTTCGTCGATCAGCAGGCCAATGACCTTGGCATCATAAACGTCGGACTTCCACAGGGTCTTGGCCAGCTTGTGATCTCGACCAACCTGCTTGGCCAGCTTGCGAAGCACCGTAAGGCCGATGCCGAAACTTTTAAGGCCGCTGTCCTTCGAATGGCCGTCGTTCCAGTTCTTGATGCCGCGTTCGTTCTTGTTGGCCTTGAGCAGGGCCATGACTTCAGTCTTGTTCATTGTGATCCCCATTGTCGTCATCGCAGGAGTACTGTATTGCTCCCTTATCTTAGTATGAAATGAGTCGCCTGATCAGGCCGTTGACGACAAATATCCAGCTGAGGCTCACTGTTGTCCCGTGAACTCCGGAATCTGATTCAATCATGGATCGGTCGTTGTGAGGGCTGCAATGACTCAAGTGTGAGGCAGATTGAGTGCAATCGCATGACACGAGTGCTTAGCGACCCAGTCTCGGATTTCAGATGCCAGACATGACTTCTTCCCGTCGCATGCACCGGATCGAGTGGTTATGCTCATTCCCCGATCTGGATGAGGACAAACCATGGCGAATGCATCAGCAGGGTTCTGGAATCGTATTGCCGATAAATATGCCCGGCGTCCTGTGGCTGACGAAACTTCCTATCAGGTCAAGCTCAAAACCACGCAGGAATACTTCACACAGGACATGTCCGTACTGGAGTTTGCTTGCGGCACAGGTTCAACTGCGATCATTCATGCACCTCATGTGAAACAGTTTCACGCCACCGACATTTCAGAGAGAATGATCGAGATTGCCCGCGACAAGGCCGAGGCCGCCGGGATTGAGAACATCAGTTTTGAAGTCGCGGCGATTGATCAGCTATCGATTGAACAGGGCTCGATGGATGCGGTTCTCGGCATGAGCATACTGCACCTGCTGGAGGATCGGGATGCCGTGATCAGACAGGTGTATCGCATGCTCAAGCCCGGTGGGCTGTTTGTCAGCAGCACGGTGTGTCTGGGTGGCCGCCTGTGGTGGTTCAGGTGGCTGGCACCGATATTGCGAGGACTGCGCCTGATTCCACTGGTGAAATTCTTCACGCCCGAAGATCTGAAACAGTCAATGGCCGATGCTGGTTTCAGCCTGGTACACGAATGGCAGCCGGACCCCGGCAAGGCCCTGTTTCTGATCGTCAGAAAACCGGAGCGAGTTGATCAGTAATTTCAGAATCTCAGGTTGAAGCTTGCCTTGAACGAGATCGCCGTATCGAGCACGTCATTACTGTCTCGGTCACGCGTCTGATTGAACACCAGGAAGTATTCTCTGTCGGCCCTCGGTTCATAACGCAGTCGAGAGTTGATCGACACAGTATCACTGAGGTTGTCACCCTGCACCAGATTGAGCCAGGCCCAGCGTGAATTGAAGGCCACGTTGACGCGGGCACTGTACAGTTCGCTGTCGAAATTGCCTTCGGGGAGTTTGATGCGGTTGCGTCGCCATTCCAGACTGGTGTTCAGGTGCTTGCTGGGGCGCCATTCCACTTCAGGAGAAATGAACAGATTGGTGCCGCCGAAAAAGTCACCATCAACCACTTCAAATTCGAATGCCCAGGGGCGCTGTGTGCCGGTTTCAAAGAAGAAGCCACGCCGGTCTGATTTATACACACCGGCGGGAATGACGATGCCGTCATTGATTTCGAAGTCCTCGATCAGGCCTTCGGTTTCTTCACCTATAAAGAAGGTGAAGAAATCATTGCCGCGCGAGAAGCCCTCGAATACATTCAGAAAATTCGACTCACTCTGAATGCCGCCGTCGATGCGGTCACTGCGGAAAAACTGGACGCGTGCCCCGAGCCATTGCCAGAAACTGTCGCTGAGCCGATGACGGTAGCGAATCTGACCATCGAGCTGATCAACACCGCGTCGATTGACAAAGCCCAGTGCCGGATTGAAGTTTTCCTCGATACGTCGCCAGTCGACGAAGGCATCGATGCGGTCGTTCGGATAGGACAGACGAACACCATAGGCGTTCTGATCATCGTCGATACCCTCGGTATCGGACTGCTGTAGCCAGACATTGGCACGCAGACGCCGGTTGCCGAGAAACTCGCTGTTGCGGTAGGAGAAGTCGACACCGTAGAGCCGGTTATCCAGCACGCTGTTGGGGTCACCCTGTGTGGCAATGAAACCGACTTCGGATTCGTCGAGTACATTGCGGGTGACGCGACCGACAAACAGCGTCTCATCAGCACCGGCCACGCCGGCATCCTGCTGAATGGCTAGCGCCCCGAGATTCCATTCACCGGCACGACCGGACAGCTTGATGCCGGCGTTGATGTCCAGTGGATTACCGTTGGCAGCCAAGCCAATGCGCCGGGAAAAGAACGGTCGTCCATTGCGGTCCAGATTACCGAATTCGAAGATGCTGGCGTCGCGCAGGAAGAAATCACGCTTTTCGGGAAAGAACAGCGAAAAGCGCGTCAGGTTAATCTGTCGTTCATCCACCTCGGTGGCCGAAAAATCGGTGTTCAGGGTCAGGCCACCGGTGAGATAGGGTGTGATGTTGTAAAACGTGGTCAGTGACGGCTCGATTTCGAAATCACTGCCCTCTCCATCAATGTCGCGATAGTTCATCGACACTGACGGGACAATTTCCAGGCCCAGTCCCTGATCCAGATCCCGTAAACCCTCGGCATAGCCTGAAACGGCCGGGCTCAGGTTGCGCTCACGTGAGGACCAGGACATTTCCTCGCCCCTTCGGGGGTAGGTTCGTGAGAAATTCAGTCCCCAGGTGGCGCTGTTCGGATCAAAGGCAATGGATTTCAGCGGGATCTGCATTTCCGCACTCCAGCCCCAGTCGTGGATGACCGAGTTGGCATACCAGACCGTGTCCCAGTCGTTGATGAAATAATCGTTGCCGAGCAGGGCATCGCGACGAATGCCATTGGCGTTCACCTGGAAAAAATAGGCGTTGCGTCGATCGTTGAAGGTGTCGAAACGTACCTCGAATCGGTCATCGGAGAAATAGTTCTGTCCCTGTATCAGGCCCTTGGCCACGATGTTGGCCGCATCCGAATCGTGTGCCCGAAGCCCGATGTAGATGTAATTGCTGTCGTAGGCCAGCATGACCTCGGTGCGTTCGGAGGGTGGGCCGTGGTCGGTGGGCTTGATCTGGTGGAATTCGTCCACTACATCAAGACGCTGCCACAGGGGTTCATCGAGAATGCCGTCGACGTTCGGTTGCTCACCGTCGTTCAGACGCTGGGCAGTTGTGGTCGGAAAATCAGGCGAAATTTCCTGTGACTGTACCGGCGTGATGAGTACGGCAGAACTCGATATGACTGCGATAACAATACAACGCAGGTAAAACGGACTGACCACACGCGCTTCCTTCTCGGACTGGCTGAACAGTGTATCGACTCACCGTATCACGAATGGTTCGGTCACGACCAGTCGAGCAGATTTTGCGATGAAAGGAGTGTGTGATACAGACGGATATTTATCCGATCACCAGGGCTTCACTTGCATGTTCCATCAGTGTGCTCATCAGTTTACTGTATGGAAATGGTCCGTGGCTGATCCGCGATACGCCCCGGGCTGAGAGCGCACTGGTGTCTGGCATTCCCGGTTTCATCATCACATTGACCGGCAGCTCGCTTTGTTCACAGACTTGTGCGATCAGGTCTTCATCCATCAGCCCGGGTACGAACAGGCCGCTGGCACCGGCCTGCTGATACAGGCCCGCTCGTTTGATTGCCTGATCGATCAGTCCGGCATGATCATCGGGCTGACTCTTGAGGAACAGGTCGGTTCGGGCATTGATAAACAGCGGTATATCCCGTTTACTGGCACAGGCCCTGATCGCTTCGATGCGTGCGGCCTGCTGGTCAGGCTCATACAGGCCCTCACCACCGACGATCTGGTCCTCGAAATTGATGCCCACTGCACCCGTGTCGAGAATCCGGTCAATGTTTGATGCCAGTTCCGCCGGACGCTCGGCATAGCCGCCCTCGATATCCACGGTCACCGGCACACTGACCGACTGACAGATGCGTTCGGCGATCCAGCACAGACGATCGAACGGAATCTGCTGGCCATCGTCATAACCCTGAGCTGTCGCAACCGACCAGCTGCCTGTGGCGACAGCACTGGCTCCGGCCTGTTCCATCACGCGGGCACTGCCTGCATCCCAGATGTTGTAGAGCTGAACCGGCTTGCCGCTGATGTGCAGCCCGGTGAAATAGTCGGCCTGTTCGCGCTGGCTCATGTCGTGGTTATCCTGTGGTGACTCGAATGTGACTGCGATGATAGTCGAATCTGTGACAGGCTACCGCCGAAAAATGCGCATTGATTGTGTCGAGCAGACGTCAGCCACCACAACCGCCGCATCCGCCGCCACAACCGCTGTCTCCACCATCGCCACCCTTGCCACTGCCACCTGTGCCACCGGCTCCACAGCCGCCCCCGCCGTCCCTGCGTCCTGATCCCACTTTCTCGACGATCAGGGCCACCACGATGACAACCACGATCAGGCCGATGATGAACAACAGAAAGAACCCGGTCGATGAATCATCATCTGCGATGGCCGAACTGACTGCCAGACCAGCCATCACCACACTGGCCGTGCTGATGGTACGCTTGCGATTGAGCAGAAACACATCTGCAGTGTTGATACGCTGGAAGCGGTCGGTATTACTGAAACGCGCTTCCATCTCTGGCCAGATATCGGATGGCGGTTCGCCGAAGCTTTCGCGATAGCTGTCCAGGGTATGCTGATACCAGTTGCGGAATTTCATCCCTTCACGCTTGCCGCCCGATGTCGGGCCATGATGCAGGTCCTGACCGAGAACTTCGGGACAGAACACCTGCCAGTAATCACGCGAGTAGGTCAGGTGCAGGTGCCAGGCCTGATCCACGTCGTCCGATGGCGTGACAGGATGGCCGGCCGTGACGGCCAGAAAACAGAAGCGGCGGTATTCGATGATGACGCGTCGTGTATGGCTGTCAGACCAGCCGTTGTCTCGAGCCAGTCGCTGACTGAATGTCAGACGACTGTCGGGCAGATCGAGAGGATGAGACAGAATGCGTTGATAGTCGGGGTGATCTTGCGGTAATGACTCAATCGACATATGCTTTCTCCTTCCTGAACCCATTTTCAGGATATTAAATGCACGACATATTATTCATGTATTAATTATCGTATATAGCAATTAGGTGTCAAGTGACCATCGTCACATGGGAGACTCCATGCCAGAAAAACAATGGACCTTCTTCAGCAACCATGCCCACGTACTGGTGTGTCTGGTACGCAACCCTGAGGCACGATTGCGCGATATGGCCCAGATGGTTGGCATTACCGAGCGAGCGGTGCAACGCATCGTGGTAGAACTGGAACAGGCCGGTGTGATCAGGCGAGAGCGTGTAGGACGTTGCAACCATTACAAACTCAGGCTCGACCAACCCCTGCGCCACCCGCTTGAAGCACACAAATCCATTGCCGAAGTGATCGGCAGCATCGCGCGTTCATCCGATTAATCTGATCACAGCGGAATCCTCGAAACCAGTGAGCACGGAATAATGAAACTGATACAGATGCTGAGCGCATTACTTCTGATCGGGGTAGCCACAACAGTGCGGTCCGAAAAAGGTGATGATATTTCCGGCGTCATTGAGAGTCACATTCAGGTACACGGCGCGGTCATGCTGCAGGAGTTCAGAGACTTTCTCTCGCTGCCGAATGTATCAACCAATCAGGATGACATGCTGGCGAATGCCGAATGGATCACGGCGTATATCACCAGTCGTGGTTTCGATTCAACAACGGTCACTGCAGGGGGAGCCCCCTATGTCATTGCCAGCAGGCACGTCAGTGACACGGCCCCTACCGTGCTTATTTACGCCCATTTTGACGGTCAGCCTGTTCAGTCGGCCAACTGGTCAAGCCCGCCGTTCCAGCCGACGCTGCGAGACGGTGAGAAAACACTGGACTGGAGCACGGCACTGTCCGGTCAGTTATCGGAAGAATGGCGTCTCTACGCCCGATCGGCCGGTGACGACAAGGCACCGGTGATTGCCCTGATGCACGCGATTGATGCCCTGGAGGCGTCGGGCATCGAGATCAGGGTCAATATCAAGCTGTTTCTCGATGGCGAGGAAGAGTTTGGCAGCCCTACGCTGGCCGGTATTCTGGAGCAACATGCAGACAAACTGGAGGCCGATCTGATGCTGTTCTGTGACGGACCCATGCACCAGAGTCGTCAACGTCAGCTGGTGTTCGGTGTTCGTGGCGATACCGGCGTGACGCTAACCACTTACGGCCCGAACCGACCACTGCATTCGGGTCATTACGGCAACTGGGCGCCTCATCCGACCGATACCCTGATCCGGTTGCTGGCCACGCTGAAGAATGAACAGGGAGAGATTACAGTACCTGGCTACAGCGATCAGGTGATTCCTGCCAGCAGCGCAGAGCAGGCAGCGGTGGCCGAGATGCCGAACATGGAAGCTGTGCTGCAGGATGAACTGGCGCTGGGTCGAGTCGAAGGCGGTGGTCGCCGGCTTGAGGAACTGATCATGCAGCCGGCCATCATCATCAAGGGAATTCAGGCGGGCGGCGTTGGCACGAAATCACGCAATATCATTCTGCCATCGGCGACAGCCAGTCTGGATCTGAGGCTGGTTCCGGGACAGACCGTGGCGGGTGTTCGCACTGCGCTGGAATCACATTTTGCAATCCAGGGGTTTCATCTTGTCCACGATGAGCCCAGTGACGAGATTCGTCGCAAGCACGAGAAAGTACTGCGCGTGCAGTGGTCCGGCAGCGGCTATCGTGCCTTCCGCACGGACATGAATATTCCCCAGGCTGGTGAACTGGTCGACATCCTGACCCGCCTCGATGGACAGGCACCGCTGATGACACCGACCATGGGTGGTAGCCTGCCCATCTATCTGTTCGAGGACCTGCTGGCGATGCCCATTATCATCCTGCCGGTGGCCAATCACGACAATAACCAGCATGGACGCGACGAGAACCTGAGACTGGGCAACCTGTTCGATGCGGTGGCGATCTATGCCGCCGTGATCAGTGAATACGGTTACCACTAGCCTGCGATCTCAGCAATCACAGTGTTGATTTAACTTGCGTTCAGAAGCTTTGCCCGATACATCTGCTTGTCTGCCTGCTCCAGCAAGTCGTCAACTGAGCTTGCGCTCGCTGCGTCCACTGTATGATAGCCAACACTGTACTCAATGTTGTATCCGCGTTTTGCTTCACGGTTGGCTTGCTTAATGCCATCTGCAAGTTGCTGCAGTAAATGAGCAACAGATTCATCGTCATCACTGGAAACCAACACGGCAAATTCATCACCACCGATACGTGCTATGACATCCATTTCATTGAATGTGCAGCGCAAATGCTTTGAAAAAGTCACCAGTGCACGATCACCTTCGGCGTGACCAAAACGGTCATTGATAAGTTTGAAATGATCAAGGTCGAGAAAGATCAGAGTGACATTCTCTCCCCGACGATGGCTCATTGAGATCGCGTGCCTTGCCAGTGAATTGAAACCTCGTCGGTTGGAAATCAGTGTCAGCTCGTCAAGTGTTGCCAGCTGCATTGCCGAGATTTCCTGCTCGGCCATTCTGGCCAGATCCTGCAGCAGGCATAAGTCTTCATCAGAAAACTCTCGAGGTTCGCGGTCAATGATACACAAAGTGCCGAGTGTGCTGCCGTTTATCACTTTCAACGGCGCCCCGGCATAGAATCGAATGTTTGGCGACTCCATCACCAGTGGATTGTCGCAAAATCGATCGTCGAGGTGAGTGTCTGGAATGATGAAAATGTCATCACCGAGTATGGCATGGCCGCAGAATGAGATGTCTCTCGGTGTCTCTGTGGCATCCAGACCCTGCCTGGACTTGAACCACTGACGATTCAGGTCAACAATGCTGACCAGCGATATGGGCACTCCAAACATGCGTTTGGCCAGACGAGTCAGACGGTCAAAACGCTCCTCTGGTTCGGAATCGAGAAGTTTGAGAGCACGTAATGTTTCAAGCCGCGTCTCTTCATTTGGCGGAAATTCGGGTTTGATCATAACAATTCATCCAACTGAGAGGTTTCAATCCTCAGACGTTCGTATTTCAACGCGATCAAGAAACCTGAACCCGATCCCAAAACAAACGAGTCGCTGACGATATGATTTACCACCTCAATGAAGGGCAGGTTGTCAGCCATTTACTGACAATTCCTGGTTTAATACCCCGGTTTGCAATGCACAAACCACGCCCTGACACCTTTAAATCTAGCACAAATAAGCAAGCTGGATTGTTAACATTTGTACAAATGCTTAGATAGGTCATCTGGCTGATGTGAATCAGACTGTTGCGATTCATTACCGTGTGCTGGGAATCAGTAAAACAGGGCGGTCTGTTTTGCGAATAACATTCTCGGCGACACTGCCGGCAATCAGGTCATACAGCGCGCTGTGACCGTGACTGCCCAGTACGATCATGCGGGCATCACACTGCCTGGCATGTTCCAGGATGACCTCTGCCGTAACACCATGGGGCTGGCTGGTTTCCACATTCAGGCCCAGCCTGGTCAGCTGTGCGGCGATTGATGCAAGCTGTTCGTGCTCGTGACGAAACTGATCCTTGCGCTGTTGACGAACCACCTCTTCTCCCACATCGAAACCGATGAAGTCTGGATCCGGCTCGCCGACATGGATCAGGTACAGCGGTTCATCCGGGTTCATCAGGCCGGTCAGGGCATCGACCACGGCGGCTGTCACCGGTGAAAAATCGATTGCGGCGAGTATGGCCATGGCGCACTCCTCTGTAGATCAGGGTGTGGTACCTGCTGCGTTCAACAAGCTGTCCAGATCGGTACCGCGCTTGTCACGATAGACGCTTCTGATGTGATCAACAATACGGGAAGACCACAGGTCCTGGCTGGCGCGGGAAACATGCGACCACTCGGGAATGTCGAGTTCGGATGACAGTTCGGGATGATCCATGCTGTTGATCACGGCGGCATCGAATCCTGCCACCATCGGCAGCCACAGGTTGTTGCGGTGATCACTCTCCAGGTCGCGCTGCAGGTACAGGCCATCGGACGGCATGCGAATGAACACCATATCGCCACCGCGTGCGTGGAGTGTCTCGATCAGCGGTGCAAAGAACGCGATGGTGGCCTCGGCCATTCCGGCCATTTCCTCGGGCGAGCGCATGCGCTCGGGGGCCAGTCCCGGGGTCCAGAAGTTGGTCACCTGAGTGTTGTCGAAACTGCCGCGGATCTCCACCGGTGCCCACATGTCGGTCTGGCGATCTGCAAAGACATTGCCCAGTTTCCAGTCTTCCTGCATCAGGTTCTTGGATCCGGGCCGAACCGGCAGGGCGGTGTAACGCTCCAGCAGCTTGAACAGATCGAAGGCTTCATCGAGAAATCCAATGTGCTCATTGAGTACGTGATCGATCTGGGTGCCGGCCCACTCGGAGGGCGATTCGGCACGATAGCGTCTGAGTGCTTCCCCGCCAAAAAACCCTTCACCCAGCCAGTTGAACAAACCCGGTGTCACACCCACCAGCATCAGGCCGTCAAAATCGGTGTTGTTGACCACATCCTGTACCATCAGTGCCGGACTGGTCCCAGGCAGCGCCAGCTGTAGTGGCCGGTGGCCGAATTCATCTTCAAGGATATCCAGGTCGGCAGCCCACAACAGTCGGCTGGAACCGGTCAGCACCACACGGATATCGTGATCCTCCTGATCGAGCTTGCGCCGTTCTTCGGCCCACATGGCATCGAATCCGCCCAGGTAGCTGCCCGGTTCATGATGCATGCTGCGTGCCAGCTGCTCCCAGAACACCAGCGCAATGATGACGGCACCGGCGGCGATCAGCAGCAACGGCAACCAGGGTTGATCCGGGATCTCACGATAGGGAATATCAGAACTGGAAGTAGATGAAGGCATTGCCTGTCCCCTGTGTGATGATGACGGTGAAAACCATGAACGCCAGCAGGAAGGCCAGCAATGGTCGTGGTATGCGTGCGGCTACAGCTTCCAGTGTGGTATTGCGCATCAGCCAGTGTGCAGTCAGCAATGCGGAAATGACCCCGACCACATAGATGATGTGCAGCGTCGGCAACGGCGTGGCGGCATCGGCCGGCGCCATGCCGAACATTGACATGACAATGCTGCTCGAGGTTGAGAAATCCTGTGCTCTGAAGAACACCCAGGTGACATTGACGGCCGCGTAGGTCAGCAGCGCCAGCAGGATCTGGAACCACAGCCTGTCACCCAGGGCCAGATGGCCGAATCGTGCGCGGGTGAACCGTTCAATCGCGAGGAAGCCACCGTGCAATCCACCCCAGACAACGAAATTCCAGCTGGCACCGTGCCACAGACCACCGAGCAGCATGGTCAGCATCAGGTTGATATAGGTACGTGTGCTGCTCTTGCGGTTACCGCCCAGTGGAATATAGAGGTAGTCGCGCAGCCAGGTTGACAGCGAAATGTGCCAGCGACGCCAGAAATCCGAGAAACCGATGGCCGCATAGGGGAAGCGGAAATTGGTTGGAAGCGAAAAGCCCAGACACAGGGCCACGCCAATGGCGGTGGTGGAATAACCGGCGAAGTCCGAGAAGATCTGGCCGGAAAAGGCCAGTGTACCCAGCCAGGCATCGAGTGTTGATACCGGCCCCTTGGCGTCGAATACGGCTTCAGCCGGTGCAGCAAGCATGCCATCTGCGATGACCACTTTCTGGAACAGGCCGAGAATCACCAGGGTCAGTCCCCAGCCGAATTGTCTGGCACTCGCCAGGTGTGGGACGGCGAATTGGGGGATCAGGTGGGTTGGTCGCACGATGGGTCCGGCCACCAGTTGCGGAAAGAATGTGACGAACAGGGAAAAGTCGAGAAACGATTTTGCCGGTTCAGCGCGGCGCAGGTAGATATCAAGCGAATAGGCCATGGTCTGGAAGGTATAGAAACTGATGCCCACCGGCAGGATGATTGACCAGGCGGGCACCTGGTAATCGATGCCGAATGAGAGCATCAGGGCCTGCCAGTTCTGCAGCAGGAATTCGCCATACTTGAAATAGCCCAGTATGCCGAGGTTGGTTGCGATGGACAGCCACAGCAGCATGCGCCGTCTGCTCTGACGCTGTTCACGGAACATCCATTTGGCGACGTTCCAGTCGACGATGGTGGAGATCCACAACAGCACGACAAATGGCGGATTCCAGGCAGCATAGAACAGGTAGCTGGCGATCAGCAGATTGGATTTTTTCACACGCCACGGGAAAGGCGCGTAATGCAAGGCAAGCACCAGCGCAAAAAAGACCACAAAGGTCAGTGAGTTGAATAGCACGGCCTGAATTCCCCTGTTTTCTGACTGACAGAGCGTCCACCCATTGATCTCAAGCCTGTATCCCGCGGATGACTTGGCTCTCGACCTTGCGCTGCTGCTGGCTCGACCATACCAGATGTCAATCGTTCGGGCCAACGGCGCCCGTCGAATTTATCATCTAGATGACAGATCGTTATGGCAACTTTTGTCCTCGTGATTCCATGAAATCGACGGTCAATTGATATCAAATCTGGCATACTTCTGGGATGGAACTGTGGTCGGTAATCTACATCATCGGTGCCGCGCAGGGCGCCGTCCTGGCGTTTGCACTGTTGCACAAGCAGTCCAATCAGCGCAGTTCCCGTGTGCTGGCGATCTGGCTGTTGCTGCTGGCCACCGATCTGACACTGCGACTGATCGATGCGCACGCCACGGTACCCTGGCTGGCACCGGCTCTGGTGCTGGTTCAGTTCTTTCCGTTTCTGCACGGCAGCATGTTTTTCCTCTACGCGCGCAGCCTGATTCTACAGACGCCTTTCAGACCAGTGGATCTCATGCACTTTGCCGGTTTCATCATCATGACCGGACTGAATCTGAACTGGATATTCAATCCCTGGGAGAATGGTCCCAGGGCATTCGAATACTTTGATCTCAGTCTCTACCTGTACAGCGTCAGTTATGTCGTGGCCGGTATCGTGATCATCCGCCGCTATCGCCGGGCACTGGTTCAGCAGCAATCCACAACGGAAGGCATCGACTTGAAATGGCTGGATGTGATGGCCTATGGTCAGGTCGTGATCTGGTCGATCGGTGTTTCGTTGTGGATCATCACACGCGACAATTACCAGCCAACACTGATCTACATTGCCGTGTCGGTCTGGATGATGGTGATGGGTTACCTGGGGCTTACCCAGCAAACCATCCAGACTGTCAGACCGCTGAAGCAACCTGTCGAACCGCCTCCGGATGAACGGTATCCCGAGGTGAATGAGCGATTGTCTCAATTGATGCAGGACGAGAAACTCTACCGCAAGCCGGCCCTGAACATCGGCCAGCTGGCATCAGTCTCGGGCTATCCGGAATACCTGATTTCACTGGTCATCAACCGGATACACCAGTCCACCTTCAGAGAATACATCAACCGCCTGAGAGTCGAGGATGCTGTGGCCAGTCTTCTCGATTCGACAGACAGCCGCAGCATTCTGGATATTTCCTACGATTGTGGTTTTACCTCTAAATCGACCTTCAATGCTGCCTTCAAGCGCCTCAAGAATCAGACGCCCAGTGAGTTCAGGAAACAGTCTGCGGCAGCAGCCGAGGTCGACGCCGATACAGCATGATTTCACAGATGATCAGATTGATGATCCAGCACAGCCAGGCGTTGGGCATGTAGACGCTCATGAACGGCAGCTGCATGGCACCAAGTCCCACACCGAGTATGATGCGGAAGGTAATGGCGGCCGCCGTCAGTGCGATCGAGCGGTAGACCCATAGACGATGCTCCTCGATGCGTCCCAGCATGGCCAGTCTCACGGCATTGCCAGTACAGAAAAGCCACAGCACAGCCATGATGCCGAATCCAAGACCGGTGACCCAGCCACCGGTGGCATTGAAGGCCATGATCAGCCCCGAGACGCCTCCGATCAGAATGGCCATTGCAGACAACAGGCCGACGGCACGGTGAGAGGTGATCGAGTTCCTGCGCAGGCGCTTGCTCAGCTGCAGGGGGACCAGCAACAATGCCAGACCAGAACCGAAAAAGTGGGCCGGTACACTCAGGCCACCGCCGGCCAGTTTGGTCAGAAAGAAATCACCCGGACTGATGCTGCGGTACAGGAAGTAGAAGGCATAAGCCGAAACGGCAATGCACAACAGACTGAATACAGTATAGGTTGAAACTCTCAGGGCCCGGGTCATGGCATTTTCCAGATGTGAAACGGACTCCAGAATCCACCAATTGCTGCCGGGTTTCGTCCGATTTGACCGTTTCGTACCTTCGACTGCCCTGAAAATGCTTTGAATCAAGCCGTGCAACGTCGTTTTGGCGTGATGACAAGTGATCGGATTGTCGATCCTGTCATCACGAATGCGGCCTATGATCTGTTTCGTGCCGGATCGGACATTGGTCATTCTGACCTTTGTGCCTGGATGAGAGGAGATGAGCATGAGCAGGATCGACAAGTTTGTGGCCGTGGTGATGACACTGATCATCATCATTTTCGGTTCGGGTGGATTGAATGCAGCCATTGGTGAGAATCTGATCGGCCAGCGCTTTCCTGACGTGACCGGTCAGTCGCTTGAAGAAAAGGAAGTGAACCTGCCATCGTCACTGTCAGGCAAACCCGCCGTACTGCTGATCGGTTACGAACAGGATGCCCAGTTCGATATCGATCGATGGCTGCTGGGTCTGATCGATGGTGGTGTCGAGGCTAGGATTCTCGAATTGCCTACCATACCCGGTTTCATGGCCAGCCTGTTCTCGGGGCGTATTGACAGTGGCATGCGTTCGGGCATTCCTCAGGAAGACTGGTCTTCGGTGGTGACGCTGTATGGCGATGAAGCCAAACCGGTAGCCGAAATGACCGGCACCGACAACGGCAGACTGACGCGTGTGGTGGTGCTGAACGGTAATGGCGAAATCATCTGGTTTGACGATACCGGTTATTCGGCGCGAAAGATCCCCGAGCTCAGAAAGGCCGTCAGTTCTGTTCAGACTGACTGATGCCCATCATTGGCCGGTTAAGTCTGTCGCCTGTCGCGGCCTGACACCGATCACGTTTGGAATGGGCCAGGGAATGGCATTGTTGTCGTTCTCGCGGAAGCCGGTTTCATAGCTGCCAAACAGCTCGATTTCCTTCTCACCCAGGTTCAGGTACAGCTGAGCCTCTGGGCCACCCTCAAGATGCTGCAGCGCAACCAGGCCAATATCAGCCGAAATCAGCAGCGCATTCAACTCATGCATCGAGAAGGGTGAACGGCAAAATACGAACAGCACATTACCGCTCTCATCCTCACCCAGGGCTGCCTCGCTCCAGCGTCTATCCTGTTGACTCCAGCGATTTATGGCCGGTTTCTTGATCAGCCTCAGGTTCTGTACCAGCGAGGTGTATTCAGCGCGAATACTGTCGATACTGGTACTCGCATCATCCAGATCAAACAGGGCAAAAGGCGGTGACTTTTCAGGATCGCGCGGATTGAATGCAGCGACCGACTGGTAGTGGTTGATGCGCCGTGAAATGGTTCGACCCTCGTGTTCCATGTAGCCCACATGGGTCAGATAGTCGGTGGCAAACATGCCGGCATTGATGGCAGCCGCAAGCCCTTCCTGTTCGGCCCACTGTCTGGCCGTCTGCCCATCAGATGCACGCGCTGGCGGGCCAAGCAGTGTCAGCTGCCAGTGCGCCGGGTCAAATCGCACGATGAGGATTTCTGACGGATTCGACACAGGCGTCGAATCTGTCGTGATGGTCATCAGAGCGAAACCGGTTTCGACTGATTGCCAGTCGGGTTCGGTAGCACCTGAGATGATCAGGCATAAGATGCTCATCAGTGAGTACATGACAATCTCCATCAATCAATTGATCGACTCCGATGTGATTGTATATCAGCCGGATGTGAACATTATCTGCGGAAAATGCGGTTTTTGCATGCGTATGGCGGGTGACCTGATCTGGCAAGCGTCTTGGCCGGTCAAGTTGCGCCAGGAATGGCCACATTGTCGTGTCTGTCATGGGCCCTCATCACGAGGAGGGTGTGAGCCCCTGGCAGGCCGTGACAGATCGCCCCCTTGATCGATGATGAATCACTCCCCGATGATCATCCTCGACCGATAGTCAATCCGGCCACGTCCACGTGTGCAGCGGTGTCCATTCCTGGCGACGCAAGTACCCCTTCTCTTGCCATGGCCCGGGTCGCTGTTCGGTTGATCAGAAACAGGAAAAACCGCCCGAACCATACAATAATGTGAACTTCGTCACACTTTTCTCTCACTTTGGGGCAAAATTTCCTGAAAATGGTTATTTTTTGATCACTTCCGGGATGAATGCTGTGTGACTTGTTTGATCAGGTGCCGGCCTGGTGTTACCCCAGCAGTTTACTCATGAAACCACTGCTTTCGGCACCATGCTGTCCAGAGCAGGTTCGATCACGCTCAGTATTTCACGCAGTGGTTTGCCCGAACGGGCCATGGCCGCGGTACCGTGTATCAAGGTGATGATATACAGTGTCGCTGTGTCGGCATCGGTTCCAGCTGGCAGATTGCCGTGTTCGATTTCCTTGCTGAAAAAGTGCTTCAGTCTGTCTTCGGTGAATGACTGTACCTTGTGCACTGCCTCGATGGCTTCGTCGGGCATGTCATTGGCGGCCGCTTCGCTGGCGCAGAGTGAAATCATGCATCCGGCCGGTTTGTCGGGTGCGCACTGCATGGTCATGACCGATGTCAGGTAATTGTTCAGACGCTCACGCAGAGGCTTGCTGTCGTCATCCAGCAGGTGAACATGCTGACTGGCGTAGTGATCGACGTAATAATCGGTAGCAGCAACAAACAGGTTTTCCTTGTTGCCGAAGGCGGCATAGAGGCTTGGCTTGTTGATGCCCATGCTGGCGGTGAGGTCAGACAGGGAGGCACCGGCAAAGCCCTTCAGCCAGAAGGTGTGCATGGCCTTTTCCAGTGCGGCCTGTTTGTCAAATTCGCGTTTTCTGCCGGCGCCCATCGAACCCTCGAAGAAATTATTTCAAAACACTTGACAATATTATACCGATCGGTACAATTATCTCAACTGTACCGTTCGGTACATAATTGAAACTGATTCACAAGACACTCCCGAGGAACACAACATGAGCATAGACATCAATAACAAGGTCGCACTGGTCACAGGCGCAAACCGTGGCATTGGCCGGGCCATTGTCGATTCTTTCATCGCCAATGGAGCCAGCAAGGTTTACGCTGCCGTACGAAATCTGGAATCAGCCCAGCCGCTGGTCGAGGCCTACGGCAGCAAGATCGTGCCGGCACTGGTTGATGTGGGTGATGCCGATTCCATCGCCGAACTTGCACGGGTCGCCACTGATGTACAGGTCGTGGTCAACAATGCAGGTGTACTCAAGCCCGCCTCACCACTGGATGATGATGTTGAGGAAACCTTCAACTACGAACTGAACGTCAATACCTTCGGCCTGATCCGCATGGCGAAAGCCTTCACGCCGGTGCTGGAGAACAACGGTGGTGGTGCCCTGGTGCAGCTGAACTCAGTGGCTTCAATCAAGAATTTTGCACCATTTACCACCTATTCAGCATCGAAGGCAGCCACCTATTCCATCACGCAGGGTCTCAAGGATGTGCTGGCCGAGAAAGGCATCCAGGTGCTCAGCGTGCATCCGGGGCCGATTGCCACCGATATGGCCGATGACGCCGGCATGGGTGAGGTTGCCGAACCAGTCTCTGTTGTCTCTGATGGCATTGTCGCATCACTGAAATCGGGTGATTTCCACCTGTTCCCCGACACCATGGCGAAACAGTTCGGTGGGGCCTATCAGAGTTATGCCGAAAACATCATCGAGGCGGATCTGTCCGAAGGCGATACTGAAGCCGCCTGATTCGATTCATCACTCCCCCTGGTGAAACCCGGGCCCGCAACACAAGGATGTGCTGCGGGCTTTTCACCACCTGCATGTCATGCCGTCGCTGAATGCGCAGTCAGTCTGGGTCTGGAATCAGGCGCCTTGTCCTGTTCTCGTGTTTTCAGCGCCCTGATGGCTGACAAATGCAGCGAATCAGGTAGCTGGTTGTCTTCGATGACACGCTCAAGCAATGCCTTTGCTTCATTCGTCTTTCCCTGTTCGAGTAACACGGCGGCCAGTCCGTAGCGGGCATAGGAGAGTTCGAATTCCTGTCGGGTTCGCTTGATAGCGCGTCGGAACAGCTGTTCTGCACGATCAAGATCGTTCTGATTGAGATGTTCAAAACCATCCCGAACCCATTTGTATACCGATTCACTGGTCCAGATCATCGGGCCATCAGCTTGTCTTGCTTCGTCGCCGGCCTGCACTGCCGAGAAGCTCAGAGCAATCAGGAGCATGACAAAAATCGATCGTTTAGTGTTGTGCATCGAATATCCCTTCCAGTATCTGATCTTGTGACAGTTTCAAACGTCTGGTCGAGTGTTTCGGGGTTAGTGCAGGTGTCGCACACGTGCGGACCATGGTACATCACCGCAGTTGACTGCCCTCGTCAGGATCATGACGACTGGCTGTCCAGCGCCCCTGGCTAAGACCGTTGTGATGCCAGGTGCCGCGAGCCATCCGTTTCATGTCACGGCAAATCGTTGCAGAATACTGTGAGTTGATGCGGTCTCTGTGATGTTCGAAGTAAATACCCTTCAGTTCCAGGTTTCCGTTGCTGCCATCGACAGATCCCTCAACAAATTCTCTGTCAGTGACATGGTCACCGCGGCGCCAGATCACATAGCCTTCCAGCAGTCGTGTGTTGCCATAGACCTGTTCCTGCTGAAGATGTAGCGCGTGGACTGACCATTCATCCGCATTATTGCCTTGGCTCAGATCCATTTGCCACATGCTGCCGACCAGAGACAGCTCAGCTGCATTTTCTTCGAGAAACCGTTTGCATCGTTTGCCATGGGCACAGGTCAGCGGCGCGACTGCCAGGATCACGAGAATCATGAGCAATCGACGTTTAATTGATGTGCGACCTGAAGAAACCAGCACGAATGACACCCTCCACAGTGTCAGTTTAGTGTCTGGCGATGAATTCTGACAGGTTGAACACTGTGCCGGAGTTGATGAATCGCTGTTTCGTTGTGGTCAGCGGATCATGTTTGCCGATGGTCCCTGGAACCTGCCTGACCTGCATGGAGGATCGCATGGCAGGTCAGGCAGTTTGATTACTGGTCCTGAAGCACTGGATAGGCTTCGACGTAGATCCAGTCGGTGTCCCGAGCCGGCACATGGCAGCCCAGGCAATCGGTGCGGTAATTATTGGCACTGTTGCTGTGCTTTGAACCGGGCTTGAACAGGGCCCAGCCCCAGCCGTCACCCCAGATCGGGTTTCCTTCGAATCGGGATTCTCGATCACGGATCATGACGAACCACTGTTTGATCTGATTGCCAGGGTAGTGGATGCCGCGACCGGTGGTGTAATCACCCGATTGTGAGGACCTCAGTTCCTTGACGATCACGGTACCGTCAGGGAACTGGCCGCTGCGGCGGTAGGCAGCGATGGCATCTGCATCGGTATAGACATCATGAAACCCGCTGGCATCGCCCTCGGGCACAAACCAGGACCCGAGGTGAGCCATGCGATCACCAAAACCTTCCGGGAAGGAGATCACACCCTCGTTACTGACCCAGGGTGAAAAGTCGTTGCCAGAATCGCCCTGTGCAGCAAAGGACAGACAAAGACTGAGCCAGGCCAGCGGGTGAAGGCGATGAGACCGGATCATTTGCTGTTCTTGCCCGCGCGCAGGACGGGGTAGTACTGAGTGAACACGAAGTCGTCGGCGGCCGATGCGGCGTGACAGGCATTGCATGATGCGGCCGGAAACGCGGTTGCGGTGGCCTTGGGTGTGCCATGCTCGCTGTCGGTAAAGCTGAAATAGGCCCAGTTTCCGGGTTCACCCGGAAAATGTTTCGAGCTCTTGATGGTGGCTTCAAGGCCGATGAACTCGCCCATGAAATAACCATTGCCGCTGACGGCAGCCTTGCTGCCGACACTGACCAGTTCCTTGATCAGGATGGTGCCGTCACGGAATGTGCCGGTTTTCTGCCAGTGTTTCCAGCTCTTGGGGTCAATGTAGACATTATGAAACTCGGGAAATGCGGCCTTGCCGTTGTTCATGTCATTCGGGGTCAGTGGCGTGCCGACATAGACCCAGCTTCTGTAATTCTCTGGCTGCTTGAGTACACCATCGGAAATGGAGAAGGCGTCACCCGAATGCGCAGATGCACTCAGAAACAGGGCAATCAATGCCACAATCAGTGACTGTTTGCCTCCGCGGATGGAATTGAAATGTAATGAATTCATGTTTAGTCTCCCTTGAAACCAGCTGATGATTTGGCGTCAGGCGCGCCCATATCACAGTCATTGCGTTATCAATCTGCCCGTGTTCGTCCACAGGTGCGCTAAATTCTATGGGATGACACCCGGGAGACAGGTATCTGTGGCAATCAAAAAAGACACCGAAACAATCATTCCTCCGTCACGAACGGCAAGCGGTTCTGCAAGTCAGTTTGACGTGCTGGGCGACGTGCTAGAGTCGCTTCGATTCAGGGGCAGCATTTTTTTCAGATCCGAACTGGCAGCACCCTGGGGCATTGCACTGAAGCAGATGGCCGTGCCCCGTTTCCACATATCTCTGAAGGGTAGTTGTGTGGTTGGTTCGAACAATGACCCGTTAACCCAGCTTGATGAAATGGACATAGTGATGATTCCCAGGGGGGCGCAGCACTGGATCTCGGATCAGCCAGGCCGGCCTCTGATCAGTGATGATGAGGCGGCAGAGGCCTGTCAGCTGGGTCGGCCGCATTTCCAGCAGGGAGAGATCAGCAATCGGCTGATGTGTGGCATGGTTCGTTACGATACACGTTTGCGGCACGCGCTGTTTGACTCACTGCCAGAAACGATACACTTCAGCCATATCAGTCATGATGACCCGATCTGGCAAACCGTGATGCTGATTGACAGTGAAATGGCCAGGCGACATCAACCGTCGGCAATTACCGATCGACTGACCGAAGTGTTGTTCATGCAATTGCTGAACCGATACATGAAATCGGGAGTAGGCCAGTTCGGCTTCATGACGGCACTGGCCGATCAGCGAGTGCATCACGCGCTGCAGCTGCTGCATCGCGAACCGGCACGCGACTGGTCGCTGGCTGCACTGGGTGAATGTGTCGGCATGTCATCCTCCACGCTGGTCCGCCAGTTCAGGAAAACACTCGATATCACGCCAATGAATTATCTTGCCCAATGGCGAATGATCAGAGCCTGGTCGCTGGTCGGTGATCTCAGAGTGGGCATGGAACAGGTGGCGCAGGAGCTGGGCTTTACCTCGGCACGGTCATTTGCACGCGCGTTTCAGCGACACTATGACCAGACCCCCAGCGAAGTACGAAGGCTGAGACTGCAAGGCATGCCGATTGTCGATGAGGCCTGATGAGTGAAACAAAAAGAAAAACCGGCCTGACAAGTGCGGGAAAGTCAGGCCGGTCAGGACTCATGGAAGGGTAGGGCCGTGAGTCACAACAGTGTGTTTCAGGTATCTGATTCTACTGGCTCAATATGACCTTTCGCTGAACACTGCGTGACTGTTGTGTGACATCAGTATTGTGGGCGTTGCTGATGATATTTTCTGACTCACTGCGTCCTGGTATGGGGCAGGTCGTAGACGGCTGTCTTGGTCAGGTTGATGATCTGATAATCATCGTGATTCAGCAGACGCTGAGAGAACAGCACGAAAATCAGCGCTGCCAGCAACACGCTGAGCCCCGACAGGGTGAAACTGAACACGGTGAAAATCAGCACGAAACAGATCGCAAACAGGCCGTTGAAGCGCAGGCTGGCCTTCAGGCTGACAGGTTCGTGTTCGGCATCGGTCACCATGTAGTCAAGCAGGCGTTTGGCAGGTGATGCCTGCCGTGGACCACTGTCAGTGATCGATTGCAGAGCCAGTCCACCGACAACGAACACGACCCAGTAGGCTGCGACAAATCTCAGTGAGAGATCAAAATCCAGACCATTGAACAGCATGTGAATCACAAAGGGCAGCACCATGACGATGAGGCTGTCGATGATGAGCGTCATCAGAAACACCAGTGGTGACATGAGGATCACCCGTCGCGTCCGGTCAAGGTCAATCTCATCGACCTCGCCGTGATCAACCAGTTTCACGATATGATGCGGTCGATCGTCTTCGGTGTCGGCGTTCCTGTCAGACAGGGCGTGAAGAATGTGATTGGGCCAGAAGGCTTCGCTGACGATGTCTGGATCCAGTGTGCCGTCATCCCATCCGTATGCCGTGCCGCAGAGCCGGAAGATGAACTCCGGTATATGATGACTGGCATCACGACGGTGACGGAAACGCTGGTTGTGCTGATCAAACAGGCGAAACATGCGGTTACCGAGTGAACGGCGATACTCGGGTTGTATCAGATGCGGGTCTGCATGAATGAATTCCCAGCTGCATTGTTTGTGCATCTGTGCCGTGTGAGAGAGCAGGCAGGCGGTGCGGACCAGCACCTCATGGATGCTGTTCTGCTCTTCAGACGTCAGGTCTGATGAATGAAATTCGCCACATCGGGCGAGTGTCTGGGCTGAAATATAGGCATCATTGATGCGACGGAGTTCTTCGGCACATCTCTCGTCGTCAGCCCGTTCCAGTCGATGATGCCAGGCATCCCGTATTTGTTCAGTATCGCTAGTCGGCTCGATCGCCAGTGTTTGCCAGATCCAGTTCGTCATTGTGCCTCCCTCGTCACACGATTTCTATCCTGGCCAGACTGCATGAGCTCACGCATTGATCACGCTCAGGCAGAATCGCCGCTGTCCCCTATGGCAATTCTTACCGGGCTGGAGGTACTTTGCTATCCGTATTTAGACGTAGCCTGAAACTGGATGACAACGCTCGATAATCGCGGACAATTGACACCTAAAAAAAAGGCGCTGAACTCAGCGCCTTTTCAGGTCACATGGCTGCCGGATGTCAGAGGTCTGTTGCTGTCTCGATGACAGTATCAAGCAGTTCTTCCTGGGCCGCCGTCTTGATGCCAAACAGGCGCTTGATCCGGGCCTTGTTTCGGGCCCGGAAGGCAGTGAGGTCAGTGCCAATGGCATACATCGACGGAACCAGCAGCAGGGTGACGAAAAATGCAACACCGACACCAAAGGCCAGCGCGATGACGATGGGCTTGAGGAATGCTGCCTGGATTGATTTTTCCAGCATCAGCGGAATCAGGCCCACGATGGTGGTGACGGTGGTCAGCAGGATCGGGCGGAATCGCGCCACACCGGCGTCGACGATTGCCCGAAGCGGTGCCATACCCTGTGCCCGTAATCGGTTGCAGTAATCCACCAGCACAAGGTTGTCGTTCACCACCACACCAGCGGCTGCAGCGATACCGAAGTAGCTGAAGATGGCCATGGATTCACCGAGGACACCGTGCCCGAACACGGCACCGACGAAGGCAAAGGGCATGGCCACGAGAATCAGTACAGGCTGTGAGTAGCTGCGGAAGGCAATGGCCAGCATCATGTACATGACAAACATGGCGATCATGTACAGCTTGGTCACTTCTTCCATGAATCGCTTCTCGCCTTCAGCCTGACCGATTGAACCGCGTTCGATTCCCGGGTAGTTCTGCTCCCATTGAGGGAAGAAGTTCTCGTTCAGGTCCTGCATGATGTCATCGCGGACATCGTCCTTCAGGTCGGCGCTGACGCGTGCAGCCCGGTTGCCGTTCCAGCGCTGGATTCGAGTGATACCCGGTGCGTATTCCAGTTCAACAACAGACATCATCGGCACCTGTCGACCATCGGCCGTGCGGATGCGGAAATCTTTCAGGCTCTCGATTGACTGGCGTGAGTCCTTCGGATATCGCACCTTGACCCGGACGTCCTGACCACCGCGTGGCAGACGCTGTACTTCCTCGCCGAAGTAAGCCTGGCGAACCTGTCGCGACACATCATCCAGTGACAGCCCCATCTTTTCGGCACCAGGCAACAGGGTCATGCGGATCTCGTCGGTGGCACCTTCGAGGTTGTTGCGTACGTCATACAGGGAGTCGTAGGTCCGCAGCTGGTCTTCGAGTTCGTATGTGGCCTCTCGCAGCACATCCAGATTCGGGTGACGAATCGACAGTTCAAAGCCGGGATCGTTGTTATCCAGAGTGTACTGGACCGTCACTTCCTTGGCATCGGGAATCTCGCCGATAAGTTCACGCAGTCGCAGGGTGGCGTCCTTGGCAGACATGTCACGGACTTCGGGCGGTGACAGTTTGACAATCGCTATCACGCTGTCACGGCGAGATCGCGTATACCAGTTCTCGATCAGTGAACCTTCACCTGCGGTACGAGTGTTGACTTCTTCCTCCAGCTGCTTTTCGGCTGTCTGCAACTGCGCCAGAATTTCAAGCGCGCGGCTGTAAGGGGCGCCCTCGGGTAACACCACATTGATGATGATTTCATCCGATTCGATTTCCGGATTGAAACTGCTCTTGACCCAGCCGGTGGACATCAGGCCGAAGCCGACAATCAGTACCGAGAGGAAAATGCTCAGAACCAGATATCGACGGTTGATTGACCAGGCGGCGACACGACGGTATCGCTTGTCGGCAAAGCTGATGATGCTGTCGGCGATCCGCTTCTGGAAGCGACCGAAAGGCCCCATTTCCTTGCGCGGACGCATTTTCGACAGGTGAGCGGGCAGGATCAGCAGTGATTCAACCAGTGAGAAGGTCAGTGCCAGAATCACCACCCAGGTGATGTGGCGAGTGAATTCACTGGTGGAGCCGCTGATGAAAATCCACGGCAGGAAGGCGATGACGGTGGTCAGCACGGCAAAGATGACCGGCTTGGCCACCAGCTGGGTACCCAGCACCGAGGCTCGAGCCCCGCCATTGCTGCCTTCGCGATGTGATTCGGTATGAATACTTTCCCCAACCACAATGGCATCGTCCACCACGATCCCCAGTACCAGCAGGAAGGCAAAGGTGGACAGCATGTTCAGTGACACGCCCTGCGCCGGCAGAAAGATGAAGGCACCGGCATAAGCGGTGGCGATACCCACAGCCACCCAGAAGGCCACCTTGGGCCGCAGGGTCAGCAACAGTACCAGCATCACCAGAATCAGTCCCTGGAACGCGGCGGACGTGATGGTGTCCATACGGCCCTGGAAGGCTTCGGCATTGTCTGTCCAGAGTGTCAGCTCAACACCGGAAGGCAGTGTTTCCTGACGCTTCTCGATCCAGTCACGAACCGATTGTGATGCGGTGACGATATCCATGATTTCGGTGGTCATGACCTGGATCAGCACCGCCGGTTCGCCGTTCAGCGTGGCCAGAATTTCATCGTCGACAAAGCCGTCGACCACGTCGGCAACATCACCCACGCGGATGGTGCCACCATTGGCGGTCTGTCGAACGATAATGTCTTCAAATTCGCGTTCGGTGTCGGCAAGATTGCGTGCACGCAACTGGTATTCACCAACATCAGTGCGTACCGAACCGGACGACTGGTTGATCGAGCTGCCGCGTATCGCGCTGGCCACATCGGCAAAGGTGAGGCCATAGCGACGCAGTGATTCCTCACTGACCTCGATCGAAACTTCCTCATCACGTACGCCGAACAGCTGAACAATCGAGATTGCCGGCAAGGCAGCCACTTCACGTCGCAGTGACTCGGCCAGACGCTTGAGTTCACGCTCCTCGAGTTCACCGTGTACAGCCACCCGGATGAATTCATCACGATTCACCCATTGCTGCACGCGTGGTGGTTCGATGTCGCCGGGGAAGGTGGAGATGGAGTCGACTCGTATTTTCACATCGTTCATGAACTGTGCGAAGTCGACGGAGGTTTCTGCCAGAATGTAGACCTGGCCTGAACTTTCACTGGAGGTCGACCTTACCCATTCGATATTGTCCAGGTCGCTGACCGATTCCTCGATCCGCGTGACGATCTGTTCTTCCACTTCCTGCGGTGCCGCACCCGGCCAGCTGACCGAGATCTGCAGACCCGGGAACTTGACTGTCGGGAACATCTCGCGTTCCATCTGTGAGAAGCCTGCCCAGCCTGCCAGGAAGATTCCGAGCATCAACAGGTTAGCTGCGACCGTGTTATTGGCCCACCATTTGATTATGCTTTTCATTTGTTTGTCCTGTTCGATCGAGTGATCGATGCCTGTGTCAGGTCATCAGAGAGATACAGTCATCTGACGCGTCAGGGGTTGAACGGCCATGCCCTCGAAAGCGTTTGGCAGGCTGGATGTGACCACCCGTTCACCGGCCTCGACGCCATCGGTCACCAGAACGCGCTGGGTGGAAGTGGACAGCACGGCAACCGTGCGGATTTCCAGCTTGTTGTCCTCGTTGATGACATACACCTTGTCTTCGTTTCGCAGTGCATCGCGCGGCACCACCAGGGCATTCTGTGAATTGACGCCATCAATGCTGGCTGAAACAAACATGCCAACGGCCAGTGGCATGCCACTGGTGACTGCTGTGCCGTAGGGGTCATTGACTTCGGCCACGGCGGAGATCAGGCGGGTCTGCTCGTCGATCGAGGCATGGGTACGAACAATGTGACCGGTCCACTGGTGAGTTACCGAGCCCACATTGGTTGAGAATGTGACCACGGGTGCATTGTCATCACCTGCTTCGAAGCCGATGGGAAGGTTCAGCTCGACCAGCTGTGAGTCGGTCAGGGGCAGAACGATTTCAACGGTATCGGTCGAGAATACACGACCCAGTTTGGTTCCCGGTGAAACGTACTGGCCAACACCGATGTCCTTGGTGATGACACGACCCTTGAAGGGAACGCTGATTTCTGTCCGTGCCAGGTTGAGCTGGGCTTCTGCCAGATCGGCCTGTGCTGAACGCAACTTGGCCTCGGCTTCCTTAACCTGCGGCAGATTCAGTGCCAGAGGAGCCACGTTACTGTTCTTGTTGTACATCTTGCGCTGCTTTTCCTTGATGGCGGCATCGGCCTTTTCCATCTCGAGCTTGACGTTGGCCTCGGCCACGCGCGCTTCGGCACGGATCAGTGCCAGCTTGTAATCTTCGTCATCAATCTTGATCAGGGTGGCCTGTGGCTCGAATGCAGCGCCTTCGGCAAACTGTGTCGATACCGAGACAATACGGCCCGACAGCTGTGGGTACAGATCGATCTCTGTCTTGGCGCGCACCTCGCCCTGGGTGTTGACCGAAAGTGTCACCTCATCGGCAACGACTTCGTCAACATAGAGTGATACCAGCCGGGGGGCTTCGTCCTTCTTTTCAGGCTTGGGCTTGGTTGCACCCAATGTCATGACAGTGGCGATACCCATGAAGAGTACCAGGACGGGGGCCATTACCTTGAATAACTTTTTCACGATCTTTCCTCACTGCGTGCCATTGAACTGGCATCTGAATTTGAATGACTTTATAGCCCAGAACCTGTGATCATGCGCCTCCCAAACGTAATATAGGTCGTAGGTCACGGGTCGGCTGAAACGCTGTTCTGCTCTAGCTTAGACGCAGATTCTGCTCGTTTGGTTAGTGACGGCTGAAGTGCAGGAAAGTTACAGAAAATGGCCTGGATCGTTCCGCTGCCCGACAGGCAATGACCGAATCTGGCGCAGGATTCCGCAAGGATAATCAGAGACTTTTATGGTCGAGTCTGATGAATCTAGCGATTGGCAATCAGAAGAATTCTGAAGATACTGCATCAGCAGGAGTTGAATTCAGGCGCCACAGAACCTGCCTGACACGGCGCTGCATGAAAACGATTGGGCAGCAAGCCAGAGCCTGAACCAGGATTAGTCTTTCACAGACAGATCAATGCAAAAAAAAATCACATTCGGGTGAGAGAATCGGGTGCTGAAATCCACCTTAATAATAGAACATTGATAACTGGTATGGATGAGTCTGGTTTTTGATGTTTTGTTGAGATGTGGCTGGGCGTTTCTCTCTACCACCACCCAACGCACCTGATACGTCCGTCTGTATCATCGCGATCAGACCGAACATCTCATAGTTTAAAAATGCCCCAACACCACCTACCGGGGCATTTTTTTTGCCTGCGATTTCTGTCTGATTGACTACTCAAGATTACCGCTGCCTGTCATCCAGACCAGGAATTCGGTCTGCTCATCATCCCTGCGACGCAGATCGTAGGCGAATCCGTGGCCGGTCAGGATCTCCTTGACCAGAGTCAGGCCAATGCCCTGTCCGGTCTGTCGTGTGGTGTAGAACGGTGAGAACAGCTGGCTGATATCCTTGTCGGCCAGCCCATCGGCAGAATCGATGATGGCCAGGCAGACTGAATTGCGATCCGAACCGCCATTGATCAGATGTGGGTTTCTGCGATTGGTTACCGAGACGGTGATACGGCCGCCGTTGCCGATGGCGTCCATGGCATTGCGGCAGATATTGATCAGTGCCTGTTCGATCAGATTACGATCGAGCATCAGCATGAGCGGTGTTTTCCCATACTCGGCCACCCACTCGATGGAGCGCTGATCGGATTCGGCACGGAACATGATCATCATCTGATCCAGCATGGCGACAAGATCTGTCTCACGTTTGTGTGGTGCAGGCAATTTGACCACGTCGGCATAGGCCTTCATGAACTCGTTCAGACGCTGGTTTCGGCGGATCGCGACATCCAGTGCAGTGCGATAGTCGCCTTCGTCCTGGGCATTGAGCTGATCGGCATAGTTCAGACAGCTCTGCAGTAATGAGCTTGTCGAGGCCACGGTGTTGTTGACCTCATGAGACATGGTTCGTATCAGCTTTTCATAGGCCTGTTTCTCACTGTCGGCCAGAACCCGGGTGAGTTCCTCGAACAGGTAGAAGGCGCGTTCGAAGCCCCTGTCCCTGAATGCCGATTTCTGGATTCTGATCCGGCGTGTTCCCGAATGACCAATGATGGTTTCACTGTTGTCCCCCATCTGTTGCAGCTGTTTCGCCAGTGCCTGATCCAGACCGGCCAGTTTCCTTCCCTGCAGCGATTCGGCATCGGTGCCCATCAACTGGCACACCATCGGGTTGGCAACGGAAATAGCCTGATCAAAATCCAGGATCAGCACGCCCACGGGTGCAGTCAGCAGGAACTGTTCGAAAAATCCACGTTGTTCGCCAATTCGAAGGTATTCATCGTGCAGCGTTTCCAGCATGCGGTTATAGACATCGATGATGGCATCCGATTCGGCAAAGCCTGTTGGCGAAAGGCGCGTGGTGAATTCCGATTCCTCCAGCAGAGAAGAGAACGATTCAAGCAATTCGGCCGGTGCCGTGGCCCGCCTGACCAGCCAAAGCCCGATTAGCCAGCTCACCAGCAAGGTCGCTTCGATGGCAAAAAACCACAGTCCGACGGCATCCTTGTAGAGAAAGATCACCACCAGGACAGCCAGGTGAACAGCTGCCAGGTACAGGATCAGGAAACTGCGGGAGCGCTTCATCATGTCAACATACGGTGCAGGTCAGGCAGGATCAAGCAGGCAGTGGATTCAGCGCTGTGCCGGGTCATCGTCCGGGGATTCCTCGATCGATTCGATGCCGTATTTTTCAAGACGACGATAGAGTGCAGCGCGGCTGATGCCGAGTTCGTCGGCGGTACGCGATATATTGCCCTCATGCCGATCCAGACTGGCACGTATCATCATGCTCTGCACCTGATCCAGCGTCATGCCATTGCCGATGGTCTGATGATCATCATGGCAGTCGGCATCGGCCGATCCGATCGCCCCCGACTGAATCAGGTCCTGCTCGTTCAGTTCTGTTCCATCCGACATCAGTACCGTGCGCTCGATGGTCTGTTTCAGTTGCCGAACGTTGCCTGGCCACTGCTGACGTTTCAGCCAGCTCAGGGCCGAATCCGAAAACTGCCGCGTCTCCAGCTGATATCGGTTGCGTATTTCGCTGAGAAACCGGTCCGCCATCTGCGCAATATCGGATCGCCGGGATCGCAGAGGCGGCAATTCCACAGTGATCAGATTCAGTCGATACAGCAGGTCTTCACGAAAGTGACCGCTGGCAACCAGTTCTGACAATGGTCTGGAGGTGGCAGAAACGATGCGCACATCGGCGCGGCGTGTGGTTGAATCACCAACGGCCTGATACTGTTGATCCTGCAGTACGCGCAACAGTTTTGCCTGGCTGGCCTGATCGAGATCGCCTATTTCATCGAGAAACAGCGTGCCCCCATTGGCCTGTTCGAAACGACCCTGACGATCACGATGCGCATCGGTGAAGGCGCCACGGACGTGGCCAAACATCTCCGATTCAAACAGAGAAGCGGGAATACCACCGAGATTCACCTTGACCAGTGGCATGCTGGCCCGGCTTGAATTGTTGTGAATGGCGTCGGCGATCAGTTCCTTGCCTGTGCCGGTTTCACCGAGTACCAGCACGGCTGCATCGGTTCTTGCAACCCGGGCAATGACAGAGAGGATTCGTACCATGGCCGGATCCGTACCAATGATCTGATCAAAATCGTAGGATTCATCCAGCGTGACTCGATCGGCGGTGACCGGCTCAGATCGGGACAGCTCCAGATTGGTCCTGATGACCCGAATCAGCTGTTCATTGTCCCAGGGCTTGGCAACAAAGTCATTGGCACCGTGCTTGATACCTGACACAGCCAGTTCGATGGTCGCCCATGCCGTGATCAGAATCACCGGCAGCTGCTCGTGTTGCTGACGGATCTGCTTCAGCAATTCGAGACCTTCGTCACCACTGGTGTTGCGGCTGAAGTTCATGTCCTGCAACAGCAGATCAAACTCCGCCTGCTCAAGCCGTTTCAGCGCCCTGGTCGGGTCAGTCTCGGCTGAACAGGCAAAGCCGTTCTGCTTCAGCAGCAGCACCAGTGATGAACAGACCGACTCGTCGTCGTCGATCACCAGAATTCTGGCTTTTGGCTTGTTCGAACTCATTGATTACTCATATCGCAGGGCCTCGGCAGGCAGTTTGCTGCTGGCCATCCATCCAGGGTACAGGGTACAAACCGTTACCAGAATGAGCAACAGCAGACTCGATGCGATAATGCCGCTGATTGTTGCCGGCCAGTTGAGTGAGGAAAAGGTGCCCAGCAAGGGAAACTGCACGGCAATCAGTATGCCAACTGAAATCGACAGTGCGGCGATCAGCATCATCTCGATGGTGATCTGGCTGAAGATGCTGCCTGCCGAGGCACCCAGGGCACGTCGCAAGCCGAGTTCGTGCGTTCGCCGGGTGACGTTCTGCCACAGCACGCCGAAAAGGCCGAAGGCCACCATCAGCAGCAGAAAGCCGGCAATGATGCCGCCAACGATCAGCGGCGTCAGAAATCGTCGCATCTGACGGTCACGCAGTGTTGTCAGTGGCGTGATCTCCACGTCCCAGTCACGCGCCATGGCCTTGATGTCCTGCAGCAGTGATTCTTCCAGTTCTGCCGAAATGCCATCGACCGGCTTGAGAACAAATGAATTGGGAAATTCGCTTTCCTTGTCGTGGTTGAATCGTCCAATGGTGTAATAGATGTTTTCAGAAAACTCGCCAGTCTGTCGAAAGTCTTCGAAGGTGCCGATCACCCGATATTCGGGCCGATCTTCTTCTGGCCGGTCTTCATCCGGCGGCGGATTGATGTCAATGCCTATCGGATCAACGCCCTCGGGAAACAGATCGTCCACCAGCTTCTGATTCAGCAACACCGGCTGATAGATCTGGGCGGCATCGCCTTCGTTGAACCAGCGGCCGGTTTTGAGTTCGATACCCAGCACATCAGGAGCACCGTCTGACATTCGGTTGAACATGCTGCTCACCTCCTTGCCCTCGTAGCCCACATTCGAGCGCCAGTGCCAGCTACGAAAGGGCGGCATGCTGACAATATGCATCCACTCCACATCCTGTCGCTGGTTGATGGCGTCAATCACGCTGTCAACCAGCGTCATGTCGTTGGCGGCCTCCGAGCTGCCGGGGTTGACCATGATGGAATAGCGATCCTGCCATTCGAAGCCCAGTGGACGGTTGTACAGTTTCCACAGATGCGCGGCGCTTGCGGTGATGAAGAACAGCACCAGGAAGGCCAGTGTCAGTTCGGCAATGATCAGCAGATTGCTGAGCTTGCGGTTCCAGATCAATCGAAACAGATGCATGAACATGGTGTCGTCCTCAATAGCCTTTCAGAGCCTGTACCGGGTCGAGCCGGGCCATGCGCCAGGCGGGGTAGGACCCGCTGAACAGGGCAAATACAAGCGTGATGATGATGGTGAATGTGAGCAGTCGCCAGCTGATATTGAACTCGGCATAGGCAATCATGCCCGAGATTTCGATCAGGTTGAGTGCCAGCAGACTCAGCAGCAGACCGATGGCGCCGCCGATGAATGTCAGCAGGGTGTTCTCGACGATGAACTGGGACATCAGTTTCTGTCTGGGCGCGCCAAAGGCCTTGCGCACGCCAATTTCGGAGGCCCGCTCCATGATGCGACTGATATTCAGGTTGAACAGATTGACAGCAGGCAGTGACATGAACAACAGCATGCCGAGCACGGAAAACAGCAGGAACTGGGTCATGCCACTCTCGTGGTTGTCCTGATTGCCGGTCATCTCGCGTGCCAGCCTCTCGAGTCGGGTATTGGCGCTGCTGACAGCGATGGTATAGCGATCTGGCTGCTCTTCATTGACGAAGGCATCGACCAGTTGCCGGTATTCGGCCTTGATCGCATCAAACCGTGATGGGTCGGCCTGAATCAGTGCATTGAAACCGCCCATCAGGTCATCCTGATAATTGGTTGACGGCTGTGTGGTGACCGGAACCCAGATGTCGGCAAAGGCGGCATTACTGAGTTCGGGTTCACGTTTGACGACGCCGATAACACGATATCGCTGGCCCGAGAAGAACACTGTCTCGCCAATGGCTGTGCCGGTACCGAAATAGGCCTCACGGGTGGGCTCGTTGATCACCGCGACCAGAGCACCCTCGTCAACCTGTGTGTGATCGAAATATTGTCCTTCGATGAAATCCAGCCTGACGATGTCGCCGTAGTTGGCGTCGGTGTACTTGATCTGAAAGCGGTTCACCTGATCATCGATCAGTGCCTGGCCGTTCGAGTTCATGAAGTAGCCAATCAGGTCGGGCGTCTGCAAGGGCAGTACATAGTCGTTCAGGAACTTGTACCCGGGTGACGATGTCCAGGTTGACGATTGCTCATCGTTGGTCATCTTGACCCGGTCAACGGTCAGCACATTGCCGAAATTCTGCTCGGCACCTGCCGGGTTGATCATGTTGTCGGCCAGTGCGCCGACCACAATCAGCACCATCAGGGTAATGGCAATGCAGAACAGGCTGACAGCGGTGAAGAACTTGCGCCGCATCAGCACTCGTATGGAAGTTTTCAGGGTATGGGTCAACATGGTTATCGCCTCAGTTGATCATCTGGCCATCATGGATACGCACGATACGCCGGGTCTGATTGGCCTGTTCCTGATCGTGGGTCACCATCACCACCGTGGTGTTGGCGTTGCGGTTCAGATCGGTCAGGATCTGCATGATCTCCTCACCCATGTGACTGTCGAGGTTGCCTGTAGGCTCATCGGCAAAAAGGATCGAGGGTTCGCCGACGATAGCCCGTGCGATGGCTACACGCTGCTGCTGTCCGCCTGACAGCTGGGTAGGGAAGTGATTCATGCGTGCCTTCAGGCCCACGCGTTCGAGTGCCTTGCGCGCAGCCGAGCGGCGCTGTGTTGCCGACATCTTGCGGTACAGCAGTGGAATTTCCACGTTGTCGATCACCGAAAGATCGGACACCAGATGGAAGCTCTGGAAGACAAAGCCAATCTCCTGGTTTCGGATCTGTGCCAGTTGTTTTTCCTTCAGATGGCTGACCTTGTTGCCGAGGATGGCTATCTCGCCACCGGTCGGGCTGTCGAGCAGGCCCATCAGATTCAGCAGGGTGCTCTTGCCACAACCGGATGGCCCCATCACCGAGACAAATTCACCGGCGTCCACTTCAAGGTTGATCTGGTCCAGTGCCGTGGTTTCGACACGATCTGTCTGGTAGACCTTGCTGACCTGGTTCAGCTTCAGAACGGGTTGATTCATGATTACTCCTGATTGATTTTGATGGATTCCAGATGCAGATAGTCACTCATGTCTGTGGTGATGATCTGCTCACCCGGCAACACGCCGGATTCAAGACTGACAAACTGACGGTTGCTGACACCGACTGTGACATCGCGTCGTTCAGCCATATCGCCATTGACGATAAACAACTGCTGGGTGCCGGTGCGGCCGATGCCCGGGCCGCGAGCCACGCGCATCATGTCGGGGTTGTCGTCCAGCAGTAGTTCGGTGTCGACTCGCTGCTGCATGCGCAGGCCGGCGATCTGACGGTCTTCGAAGTCGATGATCAGTGACAGGCTGCCGTTATCTGCTTCCGGTATGATCCGGCTGAGTCGGCCAGGCCACTGACGTTCGCCGTCACGAATGGTGACGGACATGCCGGCCCGGATTCGGTTGGCGTAGAAGTCGGAAAGCCTTGCCTTGACGCGGAACGATTCGGGATCAGATACGCGAGCCAGTTCGGTACCACGTGTTACGCTTTCACCCACCTGCTCCAGCAGGAAAGCCAGATAGCCATCCGAGGGTGCACGTACTGTTGTCTGCTCCAGTACGCGGTGCGCCTGTGCCAGCTGACCCTCTAGAATGGAAGTCTCCAGCTGAATGCGAGTCAGCGTGGCTTCATTGGTTTTTGTCTGGTTACCGATCGACTTGTGCAGCTGGTCGATCTCGACTTCAGTCCGGGTGACATCCAGCGAGGCTTCGAGTAACTGGTCCTTTGAAACGCCGCCATTTTCTGACAGTGATGACAGGCGGCGATGTCGGGCCTTGCGGTATTCCAGGTCGATTTTCTTCAGCTCCAGCGAGGCATTCAGATCATCGGTGGCGGCTTGCAGCTCCAGCTGACTGACCTGTTGCTCGTTCTGCTTCAGCAGCAGCTTTTCTTCCAGTTCGCTGACCAGCCTCGCCTGTTCGATGTTCTCGAGCTGCAGCAATGGCTGTCCCTCGGTCACGGTTTCACCCGGGAACACATACACAGCCGTGACGATGGATTCGAGCGGGCTGGTAATGCTCTGTTCAATACCCGGTTCGAGAATGCCGACAGCGTCAATATTGGCGTCCACGTTGCCACGCTCGACACTGGCGATACGTATTTGCGAGATCGGGATGGTGGGTTGCAGGCTGCTGCGCAGCAGAAACCACAGCAGCAGCAGCACAATCAGCACAGCCGTGGCGATCAGCAGTTTTTTAAGTCGTCGCCGATTGACGACGGATGGGTCGATGATTTTGTCCATGTCTCCCATACAGCAATTTCCATGCCAAGTTTTCAAGTCATTGAAATATATAACTTAATAAATTCAACTGGCACTGCTTTCTGACCATTCCCGAACACCATGATCTACACACTGTTCGATACCGAACAGTCAACGTGCAGAGCTGCTGCTAGACTGGAATCAGGAATGGGCAACCCGTTCCGTCGCTCTTCTGGAGATCGATATGAGAAAGTCATTACCTCGACGAAGAATATTTCTGATGCTGGCGATCATGTTGTCATGCGTTCACGCCGCAACCGATTCGGTGAATGACCGCTTCGATGGATATCTGGACCGCATGGCTCAGCTGATTGAGAAACGTGATTTTGAAGCAGCACGAGAGGTGCTGACCGAGGTTCGAGAATTCCTGTTCGATGAAACCATGCCGTGGGACGCTGGAGGCTGGTCAGAGGCTCAATGCGATGGCCGCTTATGCCATGGAAATAGAAGCGTACTGGATGGCTGAATTTATCATCGGTGTGGCAATCTCGCGCCAGGAGAAAGCCGGTGGGCCGGATCACCCCGATCTTGCCGTGAGCCTCACCCAGCTTGCCGAATGTGCAGGCTACAAACGGCATGTGATGCTGACGCAACTCTACTTGCGCAAGGCCCTTGCGATCCGTGAACAGGCCTGGGGTGGTGATCATCTGGACCTGGCCGACAGTATCAGGAATCTGTCATGGGCCCTGTCTGAAGAGCATCAGTCAGAAGAACTGCTCGCGCTCAGACACCGAAATCTGGCACTGCATGAAAAGGCCCATGGCATGAGCAGCAGACATTTGATGTTGCCCCTGTTTGATCTTGGAACCACATACAGTGCTCTGCGGCAGTATGACAATGCGCTGGCACAGTATCGCCGAATCGGTGAACTGGCCGAAACAGATGGCGTCGAGCTGACGGCAGAGCAACAGGAGCTGCATGAATTTTCGCGGCATAATATGGCCTATGTTCACAAAGAGAAGGGTGAGTTTGGAAAGAGTGTCCGGATCTACAGGTCATTACTGGATGAAGGCATTTCACGTGTCGGAGCAGAAAGCCCTGAAGTGGTGCATCTGATGAACCAGCTCGCTGCCTCACTCCACAAGTCTGGTAAGCTTGATGAGGCCGAATCACTCTATACTGACGCAATGGCGATTCTGGAAAAAAATGAGTCAGTCAGACCCGACGAACTGTATTCCGGTCTGGACAACCTTGCAGAAATTCTGATTGACCAGGGTCGATTCGAGCAGGCAGAACCCCATGCTGAACCGGTCATTGCGTCTGAAAACAGAATACATGGGTGCCCAAAATGACGTCGTCAGTCAGCACACAGACCGCATGATTCGCTTCCATGAACAGGCAGGTCAACCGGAGAAAGCAGACGCACTCAGGACACGTTGACACCACTGACAAGCAGGATAACTGGGTTTTGCAATTCTGGCGGTTTCTGATCAGGCCTGCGTTAGCTGGATATGTGCCAGTGGCTGGAACAGACTTGATCTCACTGATTGAGCTGGATCGATCTATCCGATTCAGACACTGGCACAGCCGTAAAAAAAGATGAGGAGTGACAATGACCGCAATTCAGGAACAGCTGCGTGAGAACGCCTGCTACGGCTGTGGACCAGACAACGAGCATGGTCTGAGACTGAAGAGTGAGGCCTCTGATGATGGTATCTATCGAGCCACATTTGAGCCGGAACCCTGGCATTGCGCAGCAACAACGAAATTCGTGAACGGCGGTATTATCGCCACCGTGATCGATTGTCACAGTGTCTGTTCGGCCACGGCTGAAGCCTATCGTCGTGCAGGACTCGACATGAGTGATTCGTCCGTCGAACCAATCTGGTTTGCCACCGGTCGTCTGGACGTCAGCTATCAGCGGCCGGTGCCGGTGGATCAGCACATCAAGCTGCGTGCAGAGGCAACTGAATGTGACGAGCGGCGAATCATCATGCAGTGTGAGTTGATTGCAGGCGACAAGGTGTGCTGCACCGCAACAGTGACTTCCGTACGTGTGCCGCCTGAATGGATGGGTTGAATACGGCGCATATCAACCCTGCATCAGTTCGATCGTGCTGGAAGAACCTCAAGAATTCCTGTGATCACTGAACGGTTGTTATCGAGCTGGCGTCTGATCGCCTCGAATGATCGCTCTGAAAGTGTCCATCCCAGCGGTAACTCGTGTGCGTCGGCATGGATACGAAAATGATGGAACTGACCTTCTGCAGCACTGGCCTGCAGTGATTTGAACGCTTCATGTCCACGTGCGACACGGCTGTTGAGTATCGATGAAATCGGTGCGAATACTTCACCAGCGGGTTGCAGCGTATCGGAGTCAGAATTCTTTTCCAGACTGTTGCTGATATGAATCACATGGATCTGATTGCGGTCAATCCCTACACTCACCAGCCACTCAAGCACATTGACCATGGTTTCAGCCGCCGATGCTTCAAAATACCCGCCATCAACCCATTGCGCAGTGGGGCTTTTCTCTGTGTCCAGAACCGTTCCGGCGGGGCTGATGTAGGTAAACCTGGCGCTGTTATGAACGACAGCACTCAGTGGGATGGTTGCAGGCACGAAGCCATTTCCATCGATGGCGCCCGGGAAATGTGACTCAGACGGCAAGGCGTCCCATGGGTGCTGGATGACGCGCTGGCCGTCCTGAACCGTTGTCGTGTTGAGGAGCAAATAGGGGATGTTGCCGGAATTCTCACGGTACAGCCAGGTCAGAGGTTCTCTGAAATGGTTCTTGCCGCCGGAGACTTCCCGCCACCTGTTTTCCCAGGCCTGCTCCAGTGCCATACCCCGATCAGGCAGTTTCAGTGGAACAATGCGTTGCAGCGAGTCGTTGAAAAACATCGCGGTCAGCGTTGGTGCCAGAAAGTCGTCACGGGTCATCTCCGTGGCCAGTTGCTGGAATGAGTGGTCGACACCATTGCCCGTTTTCAGGGCCAGGCTGGCTGCATAGGTGGCCAGACCAAGACTGCCACCTGACACGCCGCTGCCGGCGAATGTGTGAGCAGCCAGGTCGGCCCTGTCCTCAAGATGACCCAGCACAATCGATGTCCAGGCAGCAGCACGAATACCGCCTCCTTCGGCAGAGATCAGGAATACGGGCCCTGAGCTTTGCTTGATTGCATCGATTTCAGACTGAACCGCGGCCAGCCCGGTTCGACTGGCCGGAATGTCTTCCTTGCACAGCGCTGCTGATGGGCTTTGTGCAGTCGACTCTGGGCAGTGACGAACATAATGATTATCATTCAGCCCCCGTATCTGAAGCACTACGGCAAGGATGATCAGGATCGAGACAATTGGAATACGTGTCCAGGTACCGATCAGGCAGACAATCGAGCCAGCGATCACGAAAAAGAGGCCAGCCAGCAGCACGATGGCCACTGATCCGATCGGTTTCAGGAATGACGGATCGTGGGCTGCCCACAGGATCATGATGGCATTGAGCACAATGGCGATGACAAACAGGCATTTGGCGGTAGTCGAGATATCCGAGAGATCCCATGGCGCCTGTTCCAGGTAGTCATTGCCCAGCTTCTCGTCGAACCGCTTTATTTCAATGAATTTGCCGAACACGGGTCGGCGCCAGATCACGAACACGGCAAATATCAGTGCTGCGAGCCAGAAAGCCAGCGAATTGCCCGGATAGGCAATGGCCATGATCACAAGCACCAGCGTGCCCAGCACTCGCGGCAGCCAGATCTTGAAATAGTTGATGACATCCTTGACGGGCTGACTCAGTTCTGAACCAGGCGACCACCAGGTCGGCAGCTGGAAACGAAGGGTGATGCGTGAGCAATACCATACGGTGGTTGCCAATGCTGTGCCCACCAGCAACCCCCACCAGGCATCGCCTTGGGCTTCCATCAGAATATACAGCTCAATCACCTGTGGTACAGCCAGCGAAAGCATGCCGCCAAGCAATACCGCCAGTACCGGAAACCTGATATGAAACAGAACAGGGATGATGAACAGCAGCAGGCGTGAGACTGCGATCAGGAACAGAATACCCGGCACCAGCCAGAACAGCCATTTGGCATTGTTGAACAGGACATACGCTGATTTCCAGATTCCCGGATCAGCCGCTTGATGAAACACGACAATGCTGCTGAGGTTTTCAAGCAGGTCCGACAGCACAGCGCCCGTCAGCAACAGACTCAGCAAGGTGAACAATCCCCTGCGCAGTTTGCTGGGTTTCTGCTCGGACTTTAACGAACGGCTGGCCAGGGCGATGACCAGAAAAGCGACAATGGCCATCGACAGCGGGAACATCGTGTCCCATAGAAGTGTGCTCAAGGCATAGTTGGTCAGGGACGGCTGGCAACTGGCGTCATCAGTCAGGGCCGATTGCCACTCATCCAGTGCTTCAGTGACCACCTCGTCATTGACGAATCGGACATCAAGTTCGGGTACACATTGCCTGGAATTCTGCAGCATGACGCCAGAGATGATGAATATGATGATGGCGACACGAAACACGGATCGAATGGAATCGATTGACCAGATACTGGCTTGCGACAATTGATCCTGATACGGCATGACTTTCATGGCTGACCCTCCCTTCCACACATGCAAGAATGCAGTTAAGACTCTTATAGGTATAGGTGAAAATGGTTCCCGATTCCTCCCACCGGTTCAGATCAGTTGCCGAATATGGCAAGGTGTCAGACTTGTTGCTGGTACTGCATGCTAAGAAGTCTCAAAGAGGTAGCCATGACGCCGTCCCGACTCGATTTCTACTTTGACTTTATTTCGCCCTACGCCTATTTCGCCTGGCCCAGGGTGCAGCAATTCTGTGACACTCATGACATCTCGCTGGTGGCACATCCGGTGGTGTTCGGCAAATTACTCGATCACTGGGGCCAGCTGGGGCCCGCGGAAATGCCGCCCAAGCGCGAATGGCTGTTCAAGTACTGTTACCGCTATGCGCATCAGGCGGGCCTGTCGTTCAACCCACCGCAATTTCATCCGTTCAAGCCGGTGTCCGCGCTCAGGCTGGCATTGCCACAGGTATCCGGTGACCGGCAACACGAGGTGATCACGGCGCTGTTTCGTCTGGGCTGGGCTGAAGGGGGTGATCCGGCCAATCCCGATCAGTTACTGGCTGCACTGGATCGGGCCGGACTCGATGGCGCAGCGATGATGAACCGAATTGCTGATGACGACATCAAGCAGGCGTTGTTCGACGAAACCGCGCAAGCCATCGATCGAGGCGTATTCGGTGTGCCCAGCATGATACTGGGCGATGAGTTGTTCTGGGGTAACGACCAGTTTGATCACATGGCTCTGGTGATGACCGGTCAGGATCCGGTGACGGCAGAAATCCTGGATTCAGTACGGCGACGAAAGCGTGGGATTGATCGAAAGGGAAAGGCTCCACGGCCAGCCGATTGACCGGCCGTGGTGGCGTGATGTTATTGCGCCTTGAGGAATCGATCAAGGAAGGTCACGTAGGCATCCGAGGCCGTAATGCGATTTTCCCGCTTGCGGAAGCCATGCCCTTCATCTTCAAACACGACGTATTCCACATGCGTGCCATTGTTGCGAACGGCCTCGACCAGCTCATCGCTCTCCACCTGCAGCACACGAGGGTCGTTGGCACCCTGTACAACCAGCAATGGTTTGACGATGTTGCTGGCATGGAACAGTGGTGAAATGCGGCGATGGCGTTCGGCATCGGTGGCCGGATCACCCATCTCGTCATACAGGGCTTTCTTGAATGATTCCCACCAGGGTGGAATCGATTCCAGGGTACGTACCCAGTTGGTGACACCAAAGATATTGATGCCGACATCGAACACTTCCGGCTCGAAGGCCAGTGCGGCGGCAACCATGTATCCACCGTAGGAGCCACCCATGATGCCGACTCGATTGCCGTCGACCCAGTCCAGGGTTTCAAGATAGGTGCGAGCATAGACCACATCCTGAAGATCCACCTCACCGTGTTTCTTGTCGTCCATGTGGAAGAAGGTCTTGCCGTAGCCGGATGAGCCGCGGTTGTTGACCGCAAACACGGCATAGCCATGATTCACCAGGTGCTGGATAGCGGCACGGTAGCCCTTGCGGCTCTGGCCACCGGGGCCACCATGGACCCAGACAATGGCCGGAACCGTTGTCTCACTGCTGGCCTGATGCGGACGGTACAGAATTCCGGGGATCTGCAGTTCGTCAAAACTGGGGTAGCGTACTACGGTGCCCTCGACCAGATGCGATGCGTCGATCGCCGGGTTCAGGGCTTCGGTCAACTGGGCGGCAGAACGATCGCCATCCAGGTCGACCCAGAAGACATTGGAGGGTGCCCTGTCGCCATTGACCAGAAAGGCCATGCGCTTTTCATCGGCTGAAAAACGCACGCGCTGCAAATCTCCCGGGGGCAGGTCATTCAGCACCAGTTCCTTGCCGGACGCCACATCGGTGACGGTGACGACGGTGGAGGCGTCATTGTTGACACCGACGATCTGATAGGTGCCGTTGGGGCTGTAGCTGACGTAGCTGACATCCCAGTCATCTTCCACCTGCACACTGCGCTCGTTGCTGGTCAGATCGTGGCGCAGTGCCCGATTGAATTCGCCGACTTCATTGCTCGCCAGAATCAGGGCACTGCTGTCCGGCGCAAAATCGTAGACGCCGTAGGCAATGTCGCCTTCATGTTCGGTGATCAGCACGGCACTCTTGGCATCACTGTTCAGATCAACAAGATAGACATCCGAATTTGCGCTGGTGTCGTTCCTGGTCAGGGCCAGATAGCGTTCATCACGGCTGATGGCACTGATGCTGAGGTTGTCATCGTTCTGGTAGACCATCTCGCGCGACAGATCGGTCATGGCATAGCGATACAGATCGAATGCCTTGCCATTGCGCTCATTGGTGACGATGTACAGGTGGCTGCGATCCGGGTTCCAGGACATGAACGAGGCCTTCAGCTCCTCGCCGGGTGTCAGGTCGGTGACCGAGCCATCGGCATTGCGGATGTAAATGTGATTGAGTTCATTGCCACCCTGGTCAGCCGTGTACAACATGCGTTCGCCATCGGCCAGCCAGGAGATGGCGAAGATTGCATCAGTCTCGGACGTGGTCAGCGGTTCTATCGATCCGTCTTTCAGCGACAATCGATAACTGTTGAACACGCCGCTCTGATCCGAACTGATCAGCAGCGATTCACCGTCATTGGAGAAGACGCCACGCAAGGCGCCGGCCAGTGTGTACGAGGTGGTGGTGAAGAATGTCCGGGCATCGTACTGACTGATTCCGGGGTCATTTTTCACCGGCTCCGCAATCTGCGATTGAGGTGCTTCGGCGGTGCTGGTCGACGTCGTTGTGTCACTGGTATCCGAACAGGCGACGAGCAGCATAAGCATGGCCAGCACTGCGGCCAGACGATTGGACAGAAATCTCAAGGTGGTTTCCCTCTGGTGTTTCATCGCGGTCAGCTCGGTCTGGCCGGGTTCGGCAGTGTAACAGAACCGGACGAGGATGTTGGCAGATCTGCCACGGGTGGACATTGCGCGATACAGCAATACAGAATCCGAAATTCCCTACAAGCGCGACTGACATCGGATGGCAGCTGGCTCAGCGGCTGGCTCATTGATGGGACAGCTGCAGGGTTTATAGTGATGACACGTCGCAATGGTTGCGATGGTTCATATCATTCATGGAGGATGAGGACATGGAAAAAATTGAACGGAAACTTGAACAGGCCCGTCTGGCCGAACCTGTATACGTGAGCATTCCTGCCAAGGTCGCCTATGACTTTGACAAGTTCATCGAAGTGCAACGCAGTATCTTTGACCGCCTGGGTCATCTGAACTGTACATCGGGGTTTGATATCCGCTGGGATATCACCACCCGGTTCATGGTTGATGAAAAACTCAATATCAGGGACCTTCCCGAACTGGATGTTCTCGAAGGTGGCCAGCTCCAGGTTGGCTGATGGCCATCCCTGAACAGGGAATTGGCTTGATCTACATGCCCGGTCTCGAGCCCTTGCTCGAGATTGGGTCTGAGCTGATCGACGTGGTGGAAATCGAGCCGGAATCCCACGCCTATCTGCCGACGGACGGTCATGCGCCCTTCGCCATACATGACGACTTTCTGAAGCATTTCAGGGAGCTGCCCTACCAGTTATTGCTGCATGGTGTTGGCCTTCAGACGGCTGGCAGTGTGCCGATCATGGACGGTTACCGTGATTTCTTCGATCACCTGATCGAGGTGCTGAAACCCGCCTGGGTCAGCCAGCATCTCAGTTTCAATCGGGTGAATGATGCCGGTCAAACCTACGACACCGCCTTTCTGCTGCCACCGATTCAGAGCCAGCAGTCCATCGATCTGGCCGTCGATAACATCAGGCGTTTCAGCGATGGACTGAGCGTGCCCTTTGCCTTTGAGACCAGTGTCAATTACCTGAAGCCCCAGGCTGGTGAGCTGAGCGAAGGACAATTCTGGTCAGACATTGCCGAAGCTGCCGATTGTGGCATCCTGCTGGATCTGCACAATCTGTGGTGCAATCAGCGCAATGGCCGCCAGTCCGTACTCGATGCCATGGCCGAATTACCGCTGGAGCGGATCTGGGAGATTCACCTGGCCGGTGGCCAGGAGATGGACGGTTATTGGCTTGATGCACATTCGGATCTGGTGCCGGATGAACTGATGTCACTGGCTGAGGAGATCATTCCCTGGCTGCCCAACCTCAAGGCCATCAACTTCGAGATCATGGATGACTATGTCCAGGCCCGGCAGTTCAGTGATCAGATGCTGCTGGATCAGATGTCCGACATTCGAGAATTGTGGAATCTGCGCGGTGGAGGTGCAACACCGGAATTCAGGCAACCAGAATCAAGCCGGGCAGAACCTCAGCAGGCCGCCACTGAATTACCGACGCCGGCGGAATGGGAACAGATACTGGGTGCTGCCTGCACTGGTGATGAGGCGGGAGTGGCGCGTTTTGTGAATACACTGGGTGAGGATGTCGGTATCGGCATCTTCCGGCAGCTGATACACAGTGTACGTGCTGGCATTGCGGGTATCGGTCTTCGCTACAGCTGCCGCTACCTGGTGCTCAAATACGGTAAGCCAGTGGTGGAACAGCTGATGCAGGTGTTCTGGACCCGGCAGAAACCCGAGCTGCAGCCACTGGCCGAATGCTCGGCGTTCGCCGCCTTTCTGACGGCGCATATTCATTCCACCATGCTGTCGCAATTGCTGGCCTATGATCTGGCCCTGCTGCGCGTCAAGGCTGATCAGGACAGGGTCACGCTGGATTTTGCCCACGACCCGACACGCATGCTTGCCATGCTCGATGAAGGCCAGTTACCCACGGGCCTGGGCAGAGGACATTTCCGGCTCACTCTGGGTGCGGCAGCCTGATCGATCAGCTTTCGCCGTGACGTTTTGTGGATTGATTGTCTGCTGACGAAACCACATTGCTGTAGGCCGCATCGGACAGGAATTCTCGAGGCGTCATGCCGGTCTGCTTGCGAAACGCACGGTAAAACGTGGCATTGCTGCCAAAACCCGCTTCCTGGCCAATATCCAGCATGCTGCGCTGACTGCCCAGATCGCGCAGCAGGCGCTGTGCCTGCTCGACGCGGAACCGGTTCATGTAGGCATGGAAACCCAGGCTCATGTGCTGATTGAGCAGTTGCGACAACTGATGTGTCGAGATGCCCAGACGACTGGCCACCTGAGCCGGTCTGAGGTTCTCATCCAGCCATGGGCGGTCGCGGATCATCATCTGCTCCAGCGAATCGACCAGGCTTTCGGCAGCACTGTCAGGCAGCCCGGAGCGCTGATATCGCTTGCCGGGCCACGGCGATCTGGCCAGCAGGCCGTCCGGCAGCACCACCAGTAGGCCGGTGCCGTAAATGATGGCAGTCAGCATCAGCACGCTGACAAGCCCGATGAATCCCGGATAGTGGCCACGCACCAGAAACCAGGCGGTGGCCGAGAAATCCAGCAACGCATAGATCAGCATCCAGCTCATCAGCGCCCTTAACCATGGCAGGTGCCAGGGCCGCACATCCGCTTCAGCTGCAGGGTTCGACATGCCCGATCTGATCAGCATTCGTGCCCGCAGTGCACAGAACCCGGTGAGCAGCCAGAACCCGCAATACAGCACAAACACATCCTGTCCTCTGGCCTGTATTGCGAGTTTGTCAGCGGCCGGCAACAGGTAAAACGGCAACAGCAGACCGGCAACCAGAAGAGCCGGAGCCAGAAGCAACAGGTAACGCTGGCGCCAGCTGTTTCCCAGTGTCAGCAATGTATAGATGAAAGCCAGCGGGCCGATCAGAAACCAGACAGGCTGAAACACCGCCTTCAGATGTGGTTGCGACTGACTGAAGCCGCTCTGATTGAACCAGGCCTCGAGCAACAGCAGGCTGGCGCACAACACCAGTGCTGAGAGCACGGTATGCGCCATGCGCCGCTCCGTACCAAAAAGGCCGATCAGCAGACTGAGAAACAGGCCATGCAGGATCAGGATGAGAAGTGCCGTACTCATGCTGTCATGATACACAGATTCACGATCAACCTTCGTCAGTCGAAAGTTGTGCAGTCGGGCCACCAGTCGAATTTCGGCGGTAGATAATATCGTAGACGGTCACCCATTCAGGCTTGTCCGGGTTGCCGGACTGTGCCTGTCCCCAGTTGTGAATGCTGCCGTCTTCCTGCGGTGCCCAGTGCCATCGATTGCGGTATTTCACCGCTTGCCCCTGACGGTTGGTGAACTCGATCCAGTCACTCTCGAGCACCATGACACCGTCATCGTTGAGGCCACCGGCGAGTGGAATATTGCTGCCGTCATTTCCGATCCAGGTCTGATGCCAGCGACCGTCTGCGCCCAATGCCGTGTGACTGCCACCCTGCAGTCGAAGTGTCGAGCCCGGTGCAGCATATCGATCGTGCATCTGACGCCAGTGCTGACTGAGTGCACAGCCATTGAACACTCTGGTGATCTGGTCAAAGCCCATCAGCATCCCGGTGGCGCGCTCATAGACCTGCCATTCACCCACCCAGAAATCAAAGTCGCTGTAGGTGGCATCGGATTGGGTCCACCAGACCTTGCCCTGGCACGGCGGTGGGGGTTGCTGTGCCGCCTGATCGGCCAGGGCTGTGCCATCGGTGAAGAGCATGGGCAGGGCGAGACAGCCCAATGCCGTCAGGGTAGTTCGATTGCGTGATGTCATATTTGTCTCCTTCAGATGAGTGAGGTAGCGTGTCATCAGGCTAACGATGACAATCTGCCGGGTCTTCTCATCCGATTGGATGCGAATGAAACATGACCAAAATTGGGCAGACCTTAACGAAATTTCGACAGCTCTGGTCCTAGGATGGTCGACTTGCGCAGATTTCAGTTCGAGAGGAAACAGTTTCAATGAGAAATGGTGTGCGATTATCAGCCGGACTTTTGATCATCACAGCAACCCTGATGGCCGGTTTCTCATTGCAAATGCCCGAAAGCAGATCGGGCACTGAACATGATGATCGAGCTGCATCAGACGAATTCAGTCACAAGCTGCAGCAGAGAAAGGCTCTCAGGGATCGGCGTGATGCCTGGTGGCAGTGGATCCATAACACGGCACCGGGTGATAACTGGCAGGCCATCGAGCGCGAGAATCGGCATCAGCATCAGCTGAATCGAAATGCCATGCGCAAGCAGGCAGGGCAGTCGGGCCTGAAGGCACTGATCAGCAGTGAAGACACCTTTCCGCAACTGGGCCTTTCCGGGCGCTGGAGTGAAGTCGGCAGCACTACCCAGGCGGGCCGCATTCTGGCCACCGAATACAACCGGGAGTCTGGCGATATTCTGGCCATTGCAGACGGCGGTCAGTTGTGGCGCCGGGACGGCAGCGCCGGTGAATGGAGCTCACTCAATGATACGTTGAAGATGGAGCGGGGCATCGGTGTGCACAGCACTGAAATTGACGGTGCCACGCGCATCGCTCTGATCAACCGCTTTGCGCCGATGATCTTCCTCTACAGTGATGATGACGGACAGACCTGGACCGAGTCCGCTGTACCGCCACTGGCCAATTTCGAAGACACCTTCCTGACAGACAGCTGGCAACTGAACGATTCCGGCGAGATTATCACCTGCGGTCGCAAATCATTTGCCGGACAGAACCAGTTTCCCTGTTTCCATTCGACCGATGGTGGCGGCAGTTTCAGGGAATTCGCCAGCTACACTGGGACGGCCTTCACCACCATGGATCACTGGGTGGATACAGACAGTGGGCGTATCTACGGCCTGACGGTGCGCGACGGCATCCCCCGCCTGGTCGAATACCGCACAAGCGGCACGGTCAGCGATACCGAGATGAGCGGGGTGGTCCTGGGTTCCAGTGATTCGGGTTTTCAGCTGACCGGTTCCGGGAATACGCTATACGCCGCAATGCCCTACGAAGGTTGATGACAATAGTGAACCAGTCAGTGGCTTTCGCATCTTTCGCAGTGTCAACGGTTCCACCTGGCAGCAGCGCGGTGACGTGCCATCCCAGGTGTTCTCGCAGGCCAAGTCGTTTGCCGCCTCACAGCTCAACCCTGACGTACTGGCGATTGGCCAGATCGATGCCTTTCGATCAGTCGATGGTGGTCAGAACTGGAACCGGATCAATTTCTGGTATGAATACTATTCGCAGCCGTCAATATTTCTGCACGCCGATATACCGAATTTCGAGTTCACACAGACTGCCTCCGGTGATGATGTCGTATTCGTCTCAACTGACGGCGGCACCTATCGTTCCGATGATGATCTCACCACAGTCACCAACCTGAGTCTGAACGGTCTCAACAACAGCAGTAC
>CBDBVC010000018.1:0-17821 GCA_965212525.1 Lysobacterales bacterium | reverse complement strand
TATCTGACCCAGAAGCGCAATCAAACCCTGCTGCAGAAGGCCGCCATCTCCATGCACGACATGGATCAGTTGAGAACCGAAACGCGCATCGCCAAACTGCAGGTAAAACAGGAGCAAGAGAATAAGCGCATCGCCGGGCTGGAGCACCGGCGGGCACAGGCGATACTGCAACAACGCACCATCCGCAGTCTAATGGATGGCGTGGTGATGGAACGATTCAAGTCAGTGGGCGAGTATGTAGAAGAAGAACCTCTGCTGCGTATTGCGCAGCTGGACCCGCTGTATGTAGAGGTGATAGTGCCGGTGCAATACCTGGGGCGGGTAACGCCGGGGATGCAGGCGCAAGTGACCGCGGTGGTGCCGGGATCTGCGACCCATCTGGCCACGGTCGAACGTGTTGACCGGGTGGCGGATGCGGCCAGCGGCACCTACGGCGTACGTCTGAGTCTGGCCAATCCCGATTATCGGATTGCGGCCGGTCTGCGCTGCAGCATGGGTTTTCTGCCGTTGGAGCAACAGCAGCAAGACATTGAGATCGCAGTCGAAGAAAAAGTGAGCCCGCTACTATAGTAGGGCGCCTCTAATAATAAATTGTCTTTTTGCCCGATTGCGGCGCTTTCTGCAATGCTCATTAACTTATCGTATCAATCATACTTCTCGAAAACACCGCGCCTTGCACTCAAACAAAAATTCCTAATTTTTAGAAGCACCCAGTACTCCATTTTAAGACAGATACCGGTTTCAGATTAACAAAGAAAGTATATTCCCTCAATATTTTGATAATCATGTCGATACTTTCATAGGGACTTCCTAATTCGGGGACAGTACCACAGGAACTGTGTACGGGTACCTATGATATTCAAACGGAAACAGAAAAAACGGCCGGTCGCGATGATTGAGGCACTCGAACCCCGGGTGCTCTTCTCGGCTGATATGTTCGGTGGTGCTGTCGATATCGCCAGCACTGACGATCCTACAGCCAACTTATTAGATGAAGCTGCTGCGGCATTCGATCTATCCAAGGCCGGCGTTGACCAAATTCTCGATCAGACGACTGCAGTGAGTAATGATCCAGCTGCTGGTGAGGTTGGGGTGGAACCTGTTACCCTAGCTGCATCCGATTCTGCTACTATCGAATCCCCGCGGCATGAGCTGGTGGTAGTAGACGCTGCCACGCCGGACTATCAGCAGCTGGTCGACGATATCATCTCACAGTCTGAAACAGAGCGCACGCTGGAGGTGGTGCTGCTCGATTCGCAGCGTGACGGAATTACTCAGCTAAGTGAAATACTCTCAGGCTACTCCGATCTGGATGCCGTGCACCTCGTCAGTCATGGCGATGCCGGAGAAATCCATATTGGCAATGGCTCTCTAGACCTTGCTGCTCTGGGAGCGCAGGCCGATCGTGTTGCCACATTGGCAGCCTCGTTTAGTGAACAGGCCGACCTGCTAATTTACGGCTGTGATCTGGCCTCGACCGCCGAGGGTGAGCAGTTCGTACAGACCTTGGCGCAGCTGACGGGCGCCGATGTTGCAGCCAGTGATGACCTGACAGGCAATGTAGAACAGGGCGGTGACTGGGATCTGGAAGTCCAAACCGGCCATATTGAAACCGCCGCTTTCGTTAACCCCCACATCCAGCATGCCTGGTCAGGTGTTTTAAGCACCACCGCCAGTTTTCAGGAAGGCGTCAATGGCTATTCGGGCACTCAGGATACCTACCTCGATGATGGTAACACCACAACCAACTATGGAAATGATATTGAACTCAGCGTCGATGGAAATGCAGCACATACGCTGATCAGGTTTGACAACCTCTTTGGAGCCGGTCCGGGCCAGATACCATTGGGTTCTACCATTATCTCAGCGAGTCTTGAATTTGATGTTGTCGATGCTGCATCTTCTAATGCTAACATCGGTCTTTATCGTATGTTGACGGGTTGGACGGAAAGCTCGACTTGGAACTCCATGGGCAATGGGATTCAAACGAATGGGGTCGAAGCGAGTGCAGTGGCAGATGCCTGGGTGCCAGATGCTGGCGAAAAAAACAGCATGACCCTCAGCGGACTGGAAAGCACGCTCCAGGCCTGGTCTGATGGCGCAACGAATTATGGTTGGGCCATGACCAGCGATCACACCAATTTATGGGCTGCCAGATCTTCAGAAGATAGCACTAGCACGCTCCGTCCAAAGCTCACGGTGGAATTTCAGGTGAACACGGAGTTTCTTTATCTTGACGGCGTCGGCAATGGCAGTGACGTGCCGGTTGCCGACCTGAAGACCACCGCACCTACCGATACGACCCTGGACAACTTCGATCCCGGTCGTGATGCCCTGACTGGCCTGACGCTCGCCAAGGGCGGCTCAGACATAAACGAAACCGATTCGACCAAGTACCAACTATGGGTAGATACCACCGCCGGCAAATCGCTGGATGGTCAGGTAACACTGAATCTGTGGAGCGCGGTCAAGGACTTCAACACCTTCAAGGGCGCCAGCATTACCGCCTATCTGGTCGACAGCAATGCCAGCGGCAGCAGCATCTCTGAAATTACAAGTGTCACTGTCAATCGTTCTGACTGGGATACGGCAAACAGCGGTACTTGGGTTGAGGACAACATCAGCTTCGGAAACGTCAACTATGATCTTGCCAATGATCGTTATCTCGGTGTTAAGATCATCGTCAACGGCTCCTCGGAAGACGATATGTGGTTTGCCTACGATGCCACGGACTACCAGTCCAGCTTAAGCATATCGGTGCCTGTATCAGACACCACTCCACCCACCCAGACCAACAACACCGGTTCAACCGTAGCTGAGGGTGGCACCGATACAATCACTAGTGCCGAACTACAATACAACGACGATTATCAGCCATCTGGCAGCTTGAGCTACACGGTCACCACGGCGCCGACTAACGGCCAACTCGAGTTGTCCACCGGCCCGGGTGTTGCCATCACCAGCTTTACCCAGGAAGACATCTATAAAAATCGTCTGCGCTATGTCCATAATGGGTCCAACACCACTAGCGACAGCTTCGACTTCACGGTCGACGATGGCCAGGGCAATACATTGGCAGGTCAGAGTTTTGCACTGACCATCACTGCGGTTGATGATGACGCGCCGACTCAGAGCAACAACACCGGCTCAACCATTGCCGAGGGCGGCACCGACACGCTGATCAACAGCGAACTGCTCTATACCGATTCGGAGCAGCCAGCAACAGCCGTGGCCTACACCGTGACCAGCGTTCCGGCCAATGGCCAGTTGGAACTCACGACCGGCCCGGGTGTGGCGGTTACCTCATTCACTCAGGACGACATCAATAACAACCGGCTGGTCTATGTGCATGATGGCAGTAATACCACCAGCGACAGCTTCGACTTCACGGTTAACGACGGCCAGGGCAATACCTTAGGCGCACAGAGCTTCGCCCTGACCATCACCGCGGTCGATGACAATGCGCCGACCCAGAGCAACAACACCGGCTCGACGATCGCCGAGGGCGGCACCGACACCCTGATCAACAGCGAATTGCTCTATACCGATTCGGAACAGCCAGCAACAGCCGTGGCCTACACCGTGACCAGCGTTCCGGCCAATGGCCAGTTGGAACTCACGACCGGCCCGGGTGTGGCGGTCACCTCCTTCACCCAGGACGACATCAACAACAACCGCCTGGTCTATGTTCATGACGGTTCCAACACCACCAGTGACAGCTTTGACTTCACGGTCAATGACGGCCAGGGCAATACTCTGGAAGGTCAGAGCTTCGCCCTGACGATTACGGCGGTCGATGATGATGCCCCGACTCAGAGCAACAACACCGGCTCGACACTGGCCGAGGGCGGTACCGATACACTCATTAGTACCGAACTCCTCTATACCGATTCGGAGCAGCCGGCAACAGCCGTGGCCTACACGGTGACCAGCGTTCCGGCCAATGGCCAGTTGGAACTCACGACCGGCCCGGGTGTGGCGGTTACCTCATTCACTCAGGACGACATCAATAACAACCGGCTGGTTTATGTTCATGACGGTTCCAACACCACCAGCGACAGCTTCGACTTCACGGTCAATGACGGCCAAGGCAATACTCTGGCAGGTCAGAGCTTTGCCCTGACGATTACGGCGGTCGATGACAATGCGCCGACGCAGAGCAACAACACCGGCTCGACACTGGCCGAGGGTGGCACCGATACCCTGATCAACAGCGAACTGCTCTATACCGATTCCGAGCAGCCGGCGACAGCCGTGGCCTACACGGTGACCAGCGTCCCGGCCAACGGCCAGCTGGAACTGACCACCGGCCCAGGTGTGGCCATCACCAGCTTTACTCAGGACGACATCAACAACAACCGCCTGGTCTATGTGCATGATGGCAGTAACACCACCGCCGACAGCTTCGACTTCACGGTCAATGACGGCCTGGGTAACACCTTAGGCGCGCAGAGCTTCGCCCTGACGATTACGGCGGTCGATGACAATGCGCCGACCCAGAGCAACAACACCGGCTCAACTGTCGCCGAGGGTGGCACCGACACCCTGATCAACAGCGAACTGCTCTATACCGATTCCGAGCAGCCGGCGACAGCCGTGGCCTACACGGTGACCAGCGTCCCGGCCAACGGCCAGCTGGAACTGACCACCGGCCCAGGTGTGGCCATCACCAGCTTTACTCAGGACGACATCAACAACAACCGCCTGGTCTATGTGCATGATGGCAGTAACACCACCGCCGACAGCTTCGACTTCACGGTCAATGACGGCCTGGGTAACACCTTAGGCGCGCAGAGCTTCGCCCTGACGATTACGGCGGTCGATGACAATGCGCCGACCCAGAGCAACAACACCGGCTCAACTGTCGCCGAGGGTGGCACCGACACCCTGATCAATAGCGAATTGCTCTATACCGATTCGGAACAGCCGGCAACGGCCGTGGCCTACACCGTGACCAGCGTTCCAGCCAACGGCCAGTTGGAACTGACCACCGGCCCGGGTGTGGCGGTTACCTCATTCACTCAGGACGACATCAATAACAACCGCCTGGTCTATGTGCATGATGGCAGTAATACCACCAGCGACAGCTTCGACTTCACGGTTAACGACGGCCAGGGCAATACCTTAGGCGCACAGAGCTTCGCCCTGACCATCACCGCAGTTGATGACAATGCGCCGACGCAGAGCAACAACACCGGCTCAACTATTGCCGAGGGCGGTACCGACACCCTGATCAACAGCGAACTACTCTATACCGATTCCGAGCAGCCGGCGACAGCCGTGGCCTACACGGTGACCAGCGTCCCGGCCAATGGCCAGTTGGAACTCACGACCGGCCCGGGTGTGGCGGTTACCTCATTCACTCAGGACGACATCAATAACAACCGCCTGGTCTATGTGCATGATGGCAGTAATACCACCAGCGACAGCTTCGACTTCACGGTTAACGACGGCCAGGGCAATACCTTAGGCGCACAGAGCTTCGCCCTGACCATCACCGCGGTTGATGACAATGCGCCGACCCAGAGCAACAACACCGGCTCGACACTGGCCGAGGGTGGCACCGACACCCTGATCAACAGCGAACTGCTCTATACCGATTCGGAACAGCCAGCAACAGCCGTGGCCTACACCGTGACCAGCGTTCCGGCCAATGGCCAGTTGGAACTCACGACCGGCCCGGGTGTGGCGGTCACCTCATTCACTCAGGACGACATCAATAACAACCGCCTGGTTTATGTTCATGACGGTTCCAACACCACCAGCGACAGCTTCGACTTTACCGTTAACGATGGCCAAGGCAATACCTTAGGCGCGCAGAGCTTCGCCCTGACCATCACCGCGGTCGATGACAATGCCCCGACCCAGAGCAACAACACCGGCTCGACACTGGCCGAGGGCGGCACCGATACACTCATTAGTACCGAACTCCTCTATACCGATTCCGAGCAGCCGGCAACAGCGGTGGCCTACACCGTGACCAGTATTCCGGCCAACGGTCAGTTGGAACTGACCACCGGCCCGGGTGTGGCCATCACCAGCTTTACTCAGGACGACATCAATAACAACCGCCTGGTCTATGTGCATGATGGCAGTAATACCACCAGCGACAGCTTCGACTTCACGGTTAACGACGGCCAGGGCAATACCTTAGGCGCACAGAGCTTCGCCCTGACCATCACCGCGGTTGATGACAATGCGCCGACCCAGAACAATAACACCGGCTCGATCATTGCCGAGGGTGGCACCGATACACTCATTAGTACCGAACTCCTCTATACCGATTCCGAGCAGCCGGCAACAGCGGTGGCCTACACGGTCACCAGCGTCCCGGCCAATGGTCAGTTGGAACTGACCACTGGCCCGGGTGTCGCCATCACCAGCTTTACTCAGGACGACATCAACAACAACCGCCTGGTCTATGTGCATGACGGTTCCAACACCACCGCTGACAGCTTCGACTTCACGGTCAATGACGGCCAAGGCAATACCCTGGCAGGTCAGAGCTTTGCCCTGACGATTACGGCGGTCGATGACAATGTGCCGACGCAGAGCAACAACACCGGCTCGATTATCGCCGAGGGTGGGACCGATACGCTGATCAACAGCGAACTGCTCTATACCGACTCCGAGCAGCCGGCAACCTCAGTGGCCTACACGGTGACCAGCGTCCCGGCCAACGGCCAGCTGGAACTGACCACCGGTCCAGGCGTGGCGGTTACGTCATTCACTCAGGACGATATCAATAACAATCGCCTGCGCTATGTACATGATGGTTCCAACACCACCAGCGACAGCTTCGACTTTACAGTGAACGATGGTCAGGGCAACACCCTGGCAGGTCAGAGCTTTGCCCTGACGATTACGGCGGTCGATGACAATGCGCCGACTCAGAGCAACAACACCGGCTCAACCATTGCCGAGGGCGGCACCGACACCCTGATCAACAGCGAACTGCTCTATACCGACTCCGAGCAGCCGGCGACAGCCGTGGCCTACACGGTGACCAGTGTCCCGGCCAACGGTCAGTTGGAACTGACCACCGGCCCGGGTGTGGCGGTTACGTCATTCACCCAGGACGACATCAACAACAGTCGCCTGGTTTATGTCCATGATGGCAGTAATACCACCAGCGACAGCTTTGACTTCACGGTCAATGACGGCCAAGGCAACACCCTGGCAGGTCAGAGTTTTGCACTGACCATCACCGCGGTCGATGACAATGCGCCGACTCAGAGCAACAACACGGGTTCAACCATAGCCGAGGGCGGTACCGACACGCTGATCAATAGCGAGTTGCTCTATACCGATTCGGAACAGCCGGCAACGGCCGTGGCCTACACCGTGACCAGCGTTCCGGCCAACGGCCAGTTGGAACTCACCACCGGCGCAGGCGTTGCTATTACTTCATTCACCCAGGACGACATCAACAACAACCGCCTGGTTTATGTCCATGATGGCAGTAATACCACCAGCGACAGCTTTGACTTCACGGTCAATGACGGCCAGGGCAATACTCTGGCGGGACAGAGCTTCGCCCTGACGATTACGGCGGTCGATGATGATGCCCCGACTCAGAGCAACAACACGGGTTCAACCATAGCCGAGGGCGGTACCGACACGCTGATCAATAGCGAGTTGCTCTATACCGATTCGGAACAGCCGGCAACAGCCGTGGCCTACACCGTGACCAGCGTTCCGGCCAACGGCCAGTTGGAACTCACCACCGGCGCAGGCGTTGCTATTACTTCATTCACCCAGGACGACATCAATAACAACCGCCTGGTCTATGTGCATGACGGTTCCAACACCAACGCTGACAGCTTCGACTTTACGGTCAACGATGGCCAAGGCAATACCCTGACAGGTCAGAGCTTCGCCCTGACGATTACGGCGGTCGATGATGACGCGCCGACTCAGAGCAACAATACAGGCTCAACCATAGCCGAGGACGGTACCGACACCCTGATCAATAGCGAGTTGCTCTATACCGATTCGGAACAGCCGGCAACAGCCGTGGCCTACACCGTGACCAGCATCCCGGCCAACGGCCAGTTGGAACTGACCACTGGCCCAGGTGTGGCAGTCACTTCATTCACCCAGGACGACATCAATAACAACCGGCTGGTTTATGTCCATGATGGCAGTAATACTACGGCCGATAGTTTCAACTTCACGGTCAACGATGGCCAAGGCAATACCCTGACAGGTCAGAGCTTCGCCCTGACCATCACCGCGGTCGATGACAATGCGCCGACGCAGAGCAACAACACGGGTTCAACCATAGCCGAGGGCGGTACCGACACGCTGATCAATAGCGAGTTGCTCTATACCGATTCGGAACAGCCGGCAACAGCCGTGGCCTACACGGTGACCAGTATTCCGGCCAACGGCCAGTTGGAACTCACGACCGGCCCAGGCGTTGCGATCACTTCATTCACCCAGGATGACATCAACAACAATCGCCTGGTCTATGTGCATGACGGCTCCAACACTACCAGTGACAGCTTCGACTTTACAGTGAACGATGGTCAGGGCAACACCCTCGCGGGACAGAGCTTTGCCTTGACGATTACGGCGGTCGATGACAATGCGCCGACGCAGAGCAACAACACCGGCTCAACCATTGCCGAGGGCGGTACCGACACCCTGATCAATAGCGAGTTGCTCTATACCGATTCGGAGCAGCCGGCAACGGCCGTGGCCTACGCGGTGACCAGCGTTCCGGCCAATGGCCAGTTGGAACTGACCACCGGCCCGGGTGTCGCCATCACCAGCTTTACCCAGGATGACATCAACAACAACCGCCTGGTCTATGTGCATGACGGGTCCAACACCACCGCTGACAGCTTCGACTTTACGGTCAATGACGGCCAGGGCAATACCCTGGCGGGACAGAGCTTCGCCCTGACGATTACGGCGGTCGATGACAATGCGCCGACTCAGAGCAACAACACCGGCTCGATTATCGCCGAGGGTGGGACCGATACGCTGATCAATAGCGAACTGCTCTATACCGATTCCGAGCAGCCGGCAACGGCCGTGGCCTACACCGTGACCAGCGTTCCGGCCAATGGCCAGTTGGAACTGACCACCGGTCCGGGTGTCGCCATCACCAGCTTTACCCAGGACGACATCAACAACAGCCGCCTGGTCTATGTGCATGACGGGTCCAACACCACCGCTGACAGCTTCGACTTTACGGTCAATGACGGCCAAGGCAACACCCTGGCAGGTCAGAGCTTCGCCCTGACCATCACCGCGGTTGATGACAATGCGCCGACTCAGAGCAACAACACCGGCTCAACCATTACCGAGGGTGGCACCGACACGCTGATCAGCAGCGAACTGCTCTATACCGATTCGGAGCAGCCGGCAACAACCGTGGCCTACGCGGTGACCAGCGTTCCGGCCAATGGCCAGTTGGAACTGACCACCGGTCCGGGTGTCGCCATCACCAGCTTTACCCAGGACGACATCAACAACAATCGCCTGGTCTATGTGCATGACGGGTCCAACACCACCGCTGACAGCTTCGACTTTACGGTTAATGACGGCCAGGGCAATACCTTAGGCGCACAGAGCTTCGCCCTGACGATTACGGCGGTCGATGACAATGCGCCGACCCAGAGCAACAACACCGGCTCAACCATAGCCGAGGGCGGTACCGACACGCTGATCAACAGCGAGTTGCTCTATACCGATTCGGAGCAGCCGGCAACAGCCGTGGCCTACACCGTGACCAGCGTTCCGGCCAATGGCCAGTTGGAACTCACGACCGGCCCAGGCGTTGCGATCACTTCATTCACCCAGGACGACATCAACAACAACCGTCTGGTCTATGTTCATGATGGCAGTAATACCACCAGCGACAGCTTCGACTTCACGGTTAACGACGGCCAGGGCAATACCTTAGGCGCACAGAGCTTCGCCCTGACGATTACGGCGGTCGATGACAATGCGCCGACCCAGAGCAACAACACCGGCTCAACCATAGCCGAGGGCGGCACCGACACGCTGATCAGCAGCGAACTGCTCTATACCGATTCGGAGCAGCCGGCAACAGCCGTGGCCTATACGGTGACCAGTGTCCCGGCCAACGGCCAGTTGGAACTGACCACCGGCCCGGGTGTGGCGGTTACCTCATTCACTCAGGATGACATCAACAACAACCGCCTGGTCTATGTACATGATGGCAGTAATACCACTGCCGATAGCTTTGACTTTACGGTTAATGACGGCCAGGGCAATACCTTAGGCGCACAGAGCTTTGCCCTGACCATCACCGCGGTCGATGATGATACGCCGACCCAGAGCAACAACACCGGCTCAACCATAGCCGAGGGCGGTACCGACACCCTGATCAACAGCGAATTGCTCTATACCGATTCGGAGCAGCCGGCAACAGCCGTGGCCTACACCGTGACCAGCGTTCTGGCCAATGGCCAGTTGGAACTCACGACCGGCCCAGGCGTTGCGATCACTTCATTCACCCAGGATGACATCAACAACAATCGCCTGGTCTATGTGCATGACGGGTCCAACACCACCGCTGACAGCTTCGACTTTACGGTCAATGACGGCCAAGGCAACACCCTGGCAGGTCAGAGCTTCGCCCTGACCATCACCGCGGTCGATGATGATACGCCGACCCAGAGCAACAACACCGGCTCAACCATAGCCGAGGGCGGTACCGACACCCTGATCAACAGCGAATTGCTCTATACCGATTCGGAGCAGCCGGCAACAGCCGTGGCCTACACCGTGACCAGCGTTCCGGCCAACGGCCAGTTGGAACTCACGACCGGCCCAGGTGTTGCTATTACTTCATTCACTCAGGACGACATCAATAACAACCGGCTGGTTTATGTCCATGATGGCAGTAATACTACGGCCGATAGTTTCAACTTCACGGTCAACGATGGCCAAGGCAATACCCTGACAGGTCAGAGCTTCGCCCTGACGATTACGGCGGTCGATGATGACGCGCCGACCCAGAGCAACAACACCGGCTCAACCATAGCCGAGGGCGGCACCGACACGCTGATCAACAGCGAATTGCTCTATACCGATTCGGAACAGCCGGCAACGTCAGTGGCCTATACGGTGACCAGCATCCCGGCCAATGGCCAGTTGGAACTGACCACCGGCCCAGGTGTGGCCATCACCAGCTTTAACCAGGACGACATCAATAACAACCGGCTGGTTTATGTCCATGATGGGTCAAATACTACGGCTGACAGCTTTGACTTCACGGTGAACGACGGCCAGGGCAATGCCTTAGGCGCACAGAGCTTTGCGCTGACCATCACCGCGGTTGATGACAATGCGCCGACCCAGAGCAACAATACGGGCTCAACCATAGCCGAGGGCGGTACCGATACACTCATTAGTACCGAGCTTCTCTATACCGATTCGGAACAGCCGGCAACAGCCGTGGCCTACACGGTGACCAGCATCCCGGCCAATGGCCAGTTGGAACTGACCACCGGTCCGGGTGTGGCGGTTACCTCATTCACTCAGGAAGACATTAACAACAATCGCCTGGTTTATGTCCATGATGGGTCTAATACTACGGCTGATAGCTTCGACTTCACGGTCAATGACGGCCAGGGCAATGCCTTAGGCGCACAGAGCTTTGCCCTGACGATTACAGGGGTCGATGATGACGCGCCGACTCAGAGCAACAACACCGGCTCAACCATAGCCGAGGGCGGCACCGATACACTCATTAGTACCGAGCTTCTCTATACCGATTCGGAACAGCCGGCAACAGGCGTGGCCTATACGGTGATCAGCATCCCGGCCAACGGCCAGTTGGAACTGACCACCGGCCCGGGTGTGGCTATCACCAGCTTTAACCAGGACGACATCAACAATAATCGCCTGGTCTATGTGCATGATGGGTCCAACACTACCAGTGACAGCTTCGACTTCACGGTAAATGATGGCCAGGGCAACACCTTAGGCGCACAGAGCTTTGCGCTGACGATTACAGGGGTTGATGATGACGCGCCGACTCAGAGCAACAACACGGGTTCAACCATAGCCGAGGGCGGTACCGATACACTCATTAGTACCGAGCTTCTCTATACCGATTCGGAACAGCCGGCAACAGCCGTGGCCTACACGGTGACCAGTATTCCGGCCAATGGCCAGTTGGAACTGACCACTGGCCCAGGTGTGGCAGTCACTTCATTCACCCAGGACGACATCAATAACAACCGGCTGGTTTATGTCCATGATGGCAGTAATACTACGGCCGATAGTTTCAACTTCACGGTCAACGATGGCCAAGGCAATACCCTGACAGGTCAGAGCTTCGCCCTGACGATTACGGCGGTCGATGATGACGCGCCGACCCAGAGCAACAACACCGGCTCAACCATAGCCGAGGGCGGCACCGACACGCTGATCAACAGCGAATTGCTCTATACCGATTCGGAACAGCCGGCAACGTCAGTGGCCTATACGGTGACCAGCATCCCGGCCAATGGCCAGTTGGAACTGACCACCGGCCCAAGTGTGGCCATCACCAGCTTTAACCAGGACGACATCAATAACAACCGGCTGGTTTATGTCCATGATGGGTCTAATACTACGGCTGACAGCTTCGACTTCACGGTTAACGATGGCCAGGGCAACACTTTAGGCGCACAGAGCTTTGCGCTGACGATTACAGGGGTTGATGATGACGCGCCGACTCAGAGCAACAACACGGGTTCAACCATAGCCGAGGGCGGTACCGATACACTCATTAGTACCGAGCTTCTCTATACCGATTCGGAACAGCCGGCAACAGCCGTGGCCTACACGGTGACCAGTATTCCGGCCAATGGCCAGTTGGAACTGACCACTGGCCCAGGTGTGGCAGTCACTTCATTCACCCAGGACGACATCAATAACAACCGGCTGGTTTATGTCCATGATGGCAGTAATACTACGGCCGATAGTTTCAACTTCACGGTCAACGATGGCCAAGGCAATACCCTGACAGGTCAGAGCTTCGCCCTGACGATTACGGCGGTTGATGATGATGCCCCGACCCAAGCAACAACACCGGCTCAACCATAGCCGAGGGCGGCACCGACACCCTGATCAATAGCGAATTGCTCTATACCGATTCGGAACAGCCGGCAACAGCCGTGGCCTACACGGTGACCAGTATTCCGGCCAACGGCCAGTTGGAACTCACGACCGGCCCAGGCGTTGCGATCACTTCATTCACCCAGGATGACATCAACAACAATCGCCTGGTCTATGTGCATGACGGCTCCAACACTACCAGTGACAGCTTCGACTTTACAGTGAACGATGGTCAGGGCAACACCCTCGCGGGACAGAGCTTCGCCCTGACGATTACGGCGGTCGATGACAATGCGCCGACGCAGAGCAACAACACCGGCTCGACCCTGGCTGAGGGTGGCACCGATACCCTGATCAACAGCGAACTGCTCTATACCGACTCCGAGCAGCCGGCGACAGCCGTGGCCTACACGGTGACCAGCGTCCCGGCCAACGGCCAGCTGGAACTGACCACCGGCCCGGGTGTGGCGGTTACCTCCTTCACCCAGGATGACATCAACAACAACCGCCTGCGCTATGTGCATGATGGCAGTAACACCACCGGCGACAGCTTCGACTTCACGGTCAATGACGGCCAGGGCAATACCCTGACAGGTCAGAGCTTCGCCCTGACGATTACGGCGGTCGATGACAATGAGCCGACTCAGAGCAACAACACCGGCTCAACTATTGCCGAGGGCGGCACCGATACACTCATTAGTACCGAACTCCTCTATACCGATTCCGAGCAGCCGGCAACTTCAGTGGCTTATTCTGTCACCAGCATCCCGGCCAACGGCCAGCTGGAACTGACCACCGGCCCGGGTGTGGCGGTTACGTCATTTACCCAGGACGACATCAACAACAACCGCCTGCGCTATGTGCATGATGGCAGTAACACCACCGGCGACAGCTTCGACTTCACGGTCAATGACGGCCAGGGCAATACCCTGACAGGTCAGAGCTTCGCCCTGACGATTACGGCGGTCGATGACAATGAGCCGACTCAGAGCAACAACACCGGCTCAACTATTGCCGAGGGCGGCACCGATACACTCATTAGTACCGAACTCCTCTATACCGATTCCGAGCAGCCGGCAACTTCAGTGGCTTATTCTGTCACCAGCATCCCGGCCAACGGCCAGCTGGAACTGACCACTGGCCCGGGTGTGGCCATCACCAGCTTCACCCAGGACGACATCAATAATAACCGCCTGGTTTATGTGCATGATGGATCCAATACTACGGCTGACAGCTTCGATTATACGGTCAATGACGGCCAGGGCAATACCTTAGGCGCACAGAGTTTTGCTTTGACGATTACGGCGGTCAACGATGATCCGGTGGGGCTGCCGACGATCAGCGGCACGGTGCAGGAAGATCAAGTGCTGAGCGCGGGCACCGGCGGCATCACGGATGCCGACGGCGTGGGCAGCTTCAGCTACCAATGGCTGCGCGATGGTGCGCTCATCGGTGGGGCCACCGCAAGCACCTACACCTTAGGCGATGCCGATGTTGGCGCCAAGATCAGCGTGCGGGTCGATTATACCGACGGCCAGGGCCACGCCGAGTCGCTGACCAGTGCGCAGAGCGGTGCGGTGCTCAGCGTCAACGACGCGCCGGTGGGGCTGCCGACGATCAGCGGCACGGTGCAGGAAGATCAAGTGCTGAGCGCGGGTACGGATGGTGATTCTAATATAAATGGTAAAGAAACAAATGCTGGCGATCAGCTAACAGATGTTGTCAGCGATGGAGGGGAAGCCGCTGTAGTAGATACGCCTGCAGGAGAAATACCATCAGAGGCCAGTGCAGATACCAATGATATTACGGCCGATGCGGTATCTGATGCAGGACTCGCAGTTACGACTGATGACACTGTGATACTGCGACCGATGATTGAAGCAGCATTAGTGAGCGTGGTGGTGGATGCACCGCCTAATTCACATCCTGATGCATTTCAGGGTGTAGACTTTAAGCCGTTTACACCTAAAACCATTGACCTGCAAAATCTGGACATAGCTCCCTTCGAAGCGGTAAGCCTGGAACCGGTACAGGTGAAATCGCTAATGGACAATGTGTCGTTTATCGATGGGCTAGAGACGATGAATCGAGATCTGGATGAGGCTGCGGAGGAGAGTAAAAGCCGCTATCGACTGGGAATGGATACGCTCGTCGGTGTCACCATGAGCCTTTCTGCAGGATTTGTCAGTTGGGTATTAAAAAGCGGTTCACTGATGGCGGGTTTAATGTCTTCTATGCCGCTATGGAAACAGTTTGATCCACTGCCGATACTTGGTGCGGCTATGATTAAAAAGCGTAAGCAACTGGCCAAGCAGAAAACAGCAGTTGATGAGGAAGATTCTAAGGTTGAGGGGCTATTCAAATAGGCTTATCCCGACTGCATGAGCCGTGACAGTATGCGGAGTTAGGGCTGGCGCCAAAATAAATTTAGAGCCTGTCAGGTAAAAAAGGATCGAAGCGAATTCTAAGCCAGCCCTTAAGGCTAGTCTTATGCCGTTTCGGGAAGAAATTGTTCAGTAATTTCGTTAGATAGTGATTCCGCATCTGACAACAGATCCAATAATGTCTCGCGATTAAGCTCCAAGGTATGCCAGGCGGCTTCATTCAAGCTATTAATCATCTCATCTGTATCCAGCTGAAGTTCATGCATATCAGCTATTACCGAAGCGACATGTAAGATTGCTACCTCTTCTGTAGAGTACGCTTTAATGCCTATTTCAGGATGAGTTTGGTAACGAATAGGTTTTACCAGGGTATCCGGCAATTTCCAGTGCGTTAAAAGTTCACTGGCGACTTCTGCATCATCGAAACCCAGTCTATTTTCGATTGCCTGAGGTATTGAAATGCCACCTTGAGAAGCCTCTTCATAGGCTTCCTTTATAGGCTCGGGTAGCAACATGAATAGCACCAAGCGACCAACATGAGCGAGCAGACCGGCAGTGAAGATGCGCTCACTGTCAAGAATATTACAGCAATCTGCGGTGACTTTCGCGCTTGCACCGCAAATGACACTGCAACGCCAGAACTTTTTCATGTTCACAATGTCACCGGGTATTTTGGAGAAAGACCTGGCAACTGAGGTTGACAGTACAAGGTCGTGAATCTGTTGGGTGCCTAGCATATTTATTGCGCGATTGACTGTTTCAATTTTGGTTTTAAAACCACAGTATGCACTGTTAGCTATGCGAAGAATGCGGCCTGTCAGATTGGGGTCAACATCGATGACCTCGGCTATATCGGCTAATGATGCGTTAGGGTCATTCAGGAGATCTCGAACCTTGAGATAAATTTCGGGTAGGGAAATGAGATCAACGGTTTTTTGCACTAGACTGGTTGAGGATATGCTTGAATCCATTTTAGACGACTCCGTTTCAGTATAAGTGTATAGTGGCCTCCTCAGTAGTATAGCTGCATCAGCTTAAGGGCACCTCTAAAAATTGTCGTTTTGCCTAATTGCGACGTTGCGGCACCTACTGCGATGCACATTAACTTATTGTGTTAACTGAGCTTCTCTTAAGCACCAAGCCTTGCAGTCGGTCTAAAATCCTAATTTTTAGAGGTATCCCTTAAAATTTTTTAATTTGTGACTCACAGAAACAATATTGGGGAGAGCGGCTATGGCAGAGAGACATCCTCAGAAGCCTGCCAGCCCTCCACCCGGTGCTCTGCTATTACGGTTGTATAGATCCCACCACGAACATTGAATTCGGCCCGCAGGCGCATGAAGCGTGGCTGAATTGCCGTGACCAGATCATCGAGTATCTGGTTGGTTACCGCCTCATGAAAAGCTCCTTCATTGCGAAATGACCAGACATAGCTTTTCAAAGACTTTAGTTCAACGCAGCGTGCTTCAGGAACATATTCGAGCAGAAGCTCTGCAAAGTCGGGCTGCCCGGTCTTGGGACAGAGGCAAGTAAACTCCGGAATCCCAATACGGATGGTGTAATCCCTCTCCTGTTGGGGGTTTTCGAAAGTCTCGAGGTCTGTATCAGATCGAGTCGACATGGATTAATGCTCTTATCAATGAATGTGGTGTTCAGTATAGGACGCCTTTAAATATTGTCTTTTTGCGCGATCACGGCATTGTGGCAGTTTCTGCAATGCTCATGAGGTATTGTGTTAACTGCGCTGCTCGAAAGCACCGCGCCTTGCGCTCGAACAAAAAACCTAATTTTTATAGGTTTCCTGTATTATAAGTCACGCGCAACCCGAAAACCAATCGCGAAGTGCTTGAAATTTGCCTCTTCCCCTCTCCGTCTTGTTGTTTTCAGGCTATCACCCGGCTTATTGAAGGATCCACCCCTGACAGCCCGCTTGTTACAAGATGCATCTAACCAGGCGCTGCCATCTTGCGGTGCGCCCCTATAGTTTACATGATAGCAGTCTTGGACCCACTCCATAACGTTACCGGCCGTATTGTAGACACCATAGTCATTGGGTTGAAAGCTACCCACTGGCGCCGGCGATCGCCCGTCCCATTTGCTGCCACAATTGAAGCAGTTGGCGTTACCCTTGCCAAGTTTATAACCCCACCAATAAGGTGAGTCGTTTCCACCGGCTGCCGCGTACTCCCACTCGGCCTCAGTTGCAAGCCTATATGCCTTTCCGGTTTGACTGGATAACCATTTTGCATAGGCGTCTGCTGAGTACCAACTCACATTTATCACTGGCCTGTTTCCCCGGCCCCAACCGTTGCTAGCAGGTAATCTCCGCCTAGTCGCCCTTGCAAATTTCT
>CBDBVC010000017.1:0-9237 GCA_965212525.1 Lysobacterales bacterium | reverse complement strand
CTGTGTTGCCAAGCTTGCTGCATCAGCCGTCGGCGCTGCGTTGCGTGTGCTTGCCAATACGGTCAGCGCGGCTTCATCAATCTTCTGCCAGGCATTCTCTTCGATGAAGGCTTTCTGATCATCCGGGTTCGGGCTTAAGGTCATACCCTGTGCAACCGATTGCTGAATGGTCAGCACCAGTGTTTTGGCAAGCAGTGCTACATCGCTGTCGTTTTCATCAATGTAGTCGGACAGCAGGCGATCACTGTTGATACCTAATGCGGTCTGCAGGCGCGTTGTTGCTTGATTCAAGGTATCGCCATTTTGCAGATAAACCGCTAACAATGTTGTGAACGGTGTGACAACGCCATCATGATTAGCTGGTGCCATCAGCACAAAGCTTTGTGTGATCAGCGCATTATCGTCTTTATCACGAGTAATACCGGCTTGAGCTTGCGCAAGAATCGATTGGTTATTCAAACTCTCCAGCAAAAAGCGCCCCTGCTCATCGGTCAGCTGGCGTGATTCATCGACGCTGCAGCTACCATCGGCATTGGCATCATGGCAGACGGTGGCGTTTTCCAAATAGCCATCAATAACAAAACCATAATCCGTAGTGGTATCAGGCCCGCCTCCATCGGTGGGCAGGTTCGGTGGTACATCTTCTGGCGCGCATCCAACACCGTATACAACGGCGGCGGCCAGCATCGAGACTTTCCAGATATTCATAATATCCCCTGGCGATTATCTATTGTGTCCATCTCTCGTGGCGACGGGCTGTCTGTTGTTATCGTCAACAATCCGATTGGCGCTTTTTCAGCAGCTCTTATGGTGTTGATACCAGCGCGATGACGCTGTCAGCGTCCAGTATCTGTGGCAGTACAACGGCATGCTCTTTACGGCCCTTGGGGGGTAAATACACATAAAGAGGAATGCCGTTTCTGCCGTATTGGTTCAGGTATTCGGTGATTTCACTGTCGTAATCCGTCCAGTCACCGATCATGAAAACGACATTGTTATCGTCAAATGCCTGTTGAACCGCATCGGTATTCAACACTCTGGCTTCGTTAGCCAAACAGGTGATGCACCAGTCTGCAGTCATATCCACAAACACGCTGTCACCGTTGTTCAGATGTTGTTGCAAGGTCTCCTGTGAGAAGGCCACGGTACCGGCTTTTTCTTTTTTCACATCGGCATCGATAGCAAAAGCTGAGGAAAACGGCAGGTATAAGCTGCAGAACCCAAACACAGCGGCAAAATAACGAGCGCTCTTGCCCGGCTTTTGCAGTATCCAGATAGCCATGGTGGCCAGCAGACATCCGATCAACACCAACGCTGCGGCATTGGCACCCGCCTGATTGGCCAACACCCACAACAGCCAGATAGCCGTGGCGTACAGCGGAAAGGCAAAAAATTTCTTTAACGGTTTTCCATCCAGGCACCCGGTTTAGGCAAGGCACGAGCCAGTGTCGGCACAAAACCAATCAACGCCATGGGTGCAGCCATACCCAAACCCAGTACGGCAAAGATACTCAGTGATACCCAAGGCGGTTGGGTTAAGGCCACGCCCAGCGCCGACCCCATAAACGGTGCCGTACACGGGCTTGCAACCACAACGGCCAAAACGCCGGTAAAGAACGCGCCCTGACGGCCCTTCTTTTCTGTCAGTGACTGACCTGCGCCCATAAAGCGCTGACCCAAATGCCAGAAGCCCGACATACTCAAAACCCAAGGTGAAAAACAGATACACCAGAAAGGCGACAAACACGCTGTTCTGTAATTGAAAGCCCCAACCAACGGCCTGACCGGATGCCCTCACCGCCAGCATCAAAGCAGCGATCAAGACAAAACTTGCCACTGAACCTGCTAAATAAGCGAGGCTGCTTTTACGCGCCTCCTGAACAGATGTGAACTGAGCAAACTGCAAAACCTTGATACTCAGTACCGGGAAGACACAGGGCATCAGATTCAGAATCATTCCACCTAAAAAGGCACTGAGGTAGGCCAGCAACAAGGTGCTGAGGCTGAAGGGTTCTGTGCTTTCAACCGCCTGAGCTTCTGGTTTTTCAGAAGGCTTAGCTGCTGCGGCATCATCAATCGGGTTTACCCGCTGTTGCACCTGATCAGCACGATAACTCAACGTACGCGGTGGATAACACAAACCCTCATCGGCACAGCCTTGTATGCGAATACTGAAATCCTTTTCCGGCGTGGCATCCAACGGCATCACCATACGAATGCCGTCACGATAGGTTTCTACCTCACCAAACCATTCATCGGCTTTGACCTTGCCCTGCCCTAACGGTAAGGCGTCGTCATGCATGGCGTCATGTTCATGCCATTGAAATTGAAAACCATGCTTGTAAAGGTAATAACCATCGGCAATGCGCCAGGGTCAGAACCAACTGATCGCCTTCAATGTGATGCTCAGCAATATAGGCATCATCCACATCCAGAAAGTTTGCCGCATCCGGGCCTTCGCTTAACAATGGCCCGAGGGCCTGTGCCGTAACAAGCTGACTGATCAACATCAGCCAGCAGGCAAGTAAGAATCGAGTGTTCATGCACCGCACCCTTAAGGTTTAACAACCACAGGGAACAAACAATCGAACACTGCTTTGCTCACCACGGAAGTTGCCGCTGATCTGGGCCGTCAGCAAGGCAGTTTGTGAACTGCTGACGTTGGCAACGGCACCGGTTGCGGTATCGATAGCATCAGTGCTCGACGTCCAACTGATGTCAACACCGGCAATTTCGGCAAAACCGCTGGGCAGATAAAGATCATCACTGACATCGGCAAGACTGGCATTGCCGGCAAGAATCAGTGAATCCGTCAGTGTCTGCGCCACAAGACTGACGGGGCGAACCCAAGCCCTGCTGAACGGTCAGGGTATTTACGACCTGACCGTTTGCTTCAAGCAGAATGGCTGCATCGTTCATGGCTTTCAACTTGCTGACAGGCGCTTTCACATGATTAAAGCTGTCACTCAAAATCAACGAAGGCAACAGATAGCTGTACAGCATGTTGTCCTGCGTCATCACCAGCATATAGCTTTGATCCGGTGCCACCGATACATGTTGAACCGCACTTGGCAGGTTAATACGTTGCTGAATGGCTGGTGCCTGCTTGTTGCTCAAATCAAAAATCAGCAATTCATTGGCGCCGGTTTCATACACCACGCCACGCTTATCCTCATCAAAGAACTGCAACGCTTTAGGCGCTGAAACCGTGTTTGACGTTGGCCAGCCCACAGCATCCAGTGATACCAGATTGACAATGGCAACACCGTCGTTTTCATCACTGACGATTGCCGCATAGTGATTGTTATTGCTGACCGCTGATGCTTTGAATGGATGCGCTGGTATTAAACGGCGTGAAGCTGCCGTCATTAGCTACCAGCGTATCGGCATTCAATGAGAAGGCGCGATTCGGGCCGGCAAAAATCAGGGTTGAGGCATCGCGGCTCAATGCCAGGTCAGTCAGATCGGCGTGCAGACAGGAGGCTTCCTGTGAAGATGGTGCACTGGGCTGTTCGCCGCCATTACCACCGTCGCCATTACCACCGTCGCCATTATCAACCGGTGGTGGATCAACGGGCACATAACCACTGACACTGGCCATGGTATCAACCGGAATATGCGTTGCAGAAGCCTTGGATTCTGCAATCAGCTGGCCATCCGTAAAGCTGAATTCGGCAACGGTATCTGTCTCACCCTCGGTATCGGCTGGTTCGTCTTCAGTGTTGTTCAGGTTGATGCGATAGACGCCATAACTACCGGTGCTTTCACAGGCGATGGTGGAGTCATCAATATATATTCCGGTGCCATCATTAGTCAGCGCAAACAGTACCGCTGGATCACGGGTGGTGACTACACGCTGAATATTTTTCAGGCCCTTGCTGCCGCCATCGGTTGTCGGCGGAATAGTAGGAATGGTAGGTGGAACATACCCCGATGCACCTGAGCCCGAATCATAGTCATCATCGTCGTCGTCAAAATCGAAGTCGTCATCGTCGTCCAACTGTACATCGAGGAAGCTGTATTCGGGCAGGCTTGAAACACCCGCTTGCGCTGTGGCCGCTTTGTAGCTCTGTGCACCGCCAGTCAGCGAAACCGTTTGCGCATCGCTGATATCCGCATCCATCACTGTTTGAATATGCGCGGCCATCGGCCAGCTTTTTATTTCATCGTCAGCCGTCGCTGCAATAACCACGTGATGGGCGGAGTGGCTGTCAAAATCAACCACTTGCCCGGCAAACCCCGGATTTACGCGCTGCAGTACAACCGTTTGTGTCAGACACTGCTGGGCTGCCTGCTGTGCAGTAATGGCAACATCAAAACGTTGCTGGGCAATCATCTCATCCACCGCTGCGGCGATAGCGCAATAGTCATTAACGTTAGAGATTGATACTGCCTGACGGAACGATGCCTCAAGTTTGGCAGCATCATCTGCCGGGCCTTCTTCGAGCAGATAGCGTTTAAAGTCATGACCGGGGGAAGCGTTGATTCAGATAATCCACCACCGCATCAACGGCAGATAGCGCGCCGTTACTTTCATCCCAAACGATGGGGTTAAACAGAATTTCATTCTGAATCAGCGTAGTGAAAGGCGTGATGCGCGCTGCACTGTTACTGGCCGGTGCACTTAACAGCAAACCCATCAGCACTTTTCATCAAAAGATGCCCGCCGCTCAAGCTAACCGTTTGTTTTGGTGCTCTGCAGCACCTGACGTGGCTCTGCGCTGCTGCAGCTGGCTGAGAGATTAGTATCTACACAGGCCAGCGTTTGTAGGTGCAGGTGAAACTGCTGTCATCACTGCTGCTACAGCCAACAGTGATTGCACTGACGGCACAGGCAAGTGCCAATGGTTTGATCGTGAAACGTGGTTTGGCCATGGTGATTTCAGTCCCCTTCTTAAACTTTTATCTTAATGCGAATCTATATCATTCGTATTGACATAATCAAGAAGTGGCGCATAATAGCAGCCAATTCATTAAGTGACTAACAAATTTGTTTAATATTTATCGTTTTGGTCACTTTGAAATTAATTTAAAAGTTCAGGGGACATTTATGAAAAATTCAACATTCCTAACACGTAAGAAGCATCTGGCTGTTCGTTCACTGCAAAAAGGTGTGACATCGATCGAATATGCCGTTATCGCGGCCATTCTTGCAGCCATCTTAAGTGTTACCTACGGCGCAACTGATGGAAGCAGCGGCTTAGGCGCTGACATCAAGGGTGCTTTTGATGCTATCGGCACCAAGATCAACCCGTAAATCAGGTACTGAGATACTTGCTTTTGCTATGACAAGGGCAGGTTTCAGATCGTTTTCACAACGCATAATCACGCCAGGCAGAAGAGCTGATTCCTAAATTTTCAGCCATAGTTTGAGCGATTCAATCGTTGTGATACCTGTTTTTAACTCTTCAGTCAGTTCGATAAGGCACAGTCCATGTGTCTGTATCAATGTCAGGACGATAAGCAGCGGAAAACACCATGCAACATAACTGCACTGTTACACAAACGTTCTTGATGTAAAAAACGCCCCCTATGTATGCAAGAAAACTTTTGTGGCTGACCTTCGGACTAGCACTGTCAGGCTTTGTGCTGTTGCTTATCAGCCTGATGAGCGACAAACCTGAGCCCAAAGTCGTTCAACCGACAACACAAGCCTTGATCGAAGAAAGCGTCGAAAACCGAACAGATTATGCTGCTGGTTTTTAATCATGAGTTGCCTGCCGGTCACAGGCTGACGCTGGACGACTTGAGCTGGCAAACCTTTGATAAACTGGATGCCGATCGTTTGCTTGGAACCGTTAAAAAAGATTCGCTTGATCCAGAAGCCTTCAAAGGTGCAGTGCTGAGGCGCTCCGTCAGCAAAGGTGCAAGTGTTCAACAATTCAATTTGCTTAAACCCGGTGATCCAGGCTTTCTGGCCGTACAGCTGGCACCCAGTAAACGCGCCTACTCTATCAAGGTCGATAAACACGCAGCTCAGGCAGGTTTGGTTGCACCGGGTGACTATGTGGATGTTATCGGCACAGTGGCCAACATGTTAGATCGTGAAGGCAATCGCCTTTACCGCCTGGAGCGCTCCTTCATTGCCGCAACCCATGTGCGCGTGCTGGCCGTGAATAAACGCGTCGTCAGTGACCATGACGACAGCGATGAAGACGGCCCTTCCGAGCGCGCCAAACACATCATCGTCACCCTTGAAGTATCACCCACGCAGGCAACACAGCTGGCTTTGGCCGATGAACAGGGGGCCGATGTCGGTCGTGTTACGCCACCCTGATGATGCCGGTACTGAAACCTCCATGACTCGCTCTGCCGACTTTTTCCCTGATCACCGCACGACTCTGGGCGACAGCGCTGCTCTGTTATTACGCGGTGATGACGTACAGCTTCAGGGAGCGATCGAATAATGATGAAACAACTATCGATGTTGCTGAGTATGCTCAGCATCAGCCTGAGTGTGTCTGCACAACAGGAAATTCAGCTGGATATTGGCAAAGGCGAACTTATTACCCTGTCACGCCCGGCCAATACCATCATGATTGCTGACCCGGATATTGCCAATTTCCAGCTACCCGCTCCTAACAAGTTGTTCTTGTTTGGCAAAGAAGCGGGCATCACCGATCTGTATGCCATCGATAATCACGGCAACACGGTTTTTGAGGCAGAAATCGCCGTTGCCCAGAACGAATCCAATTTACAGACCATGCTCGATCAGGCCTTTGGTGAAAACAAAGTCGCCGTGCGCACGACACCGAACAACGTCATCCTCTCCGGCAATGTGTATTCACCACGGGAAGCCGCCAATATCGCAGGCTTTGTTGAAGGCAATATCGAAGACCCTGAATCGCTGGTGAATCAGCTGACGGTGACCATGCCCACACAGGTCAATATTTCGTTTGCGTTTTGTTGAGATGAATAAAGACGCCAGTTCAAAAATCGGCGTGAACTGGGGCACCATCACCGCCACCGGTTTTGTCCCCAATCAATGGCTGTTAAGTGGCCGGGCTGGTGATGGCTTCGACGGCTTTGATGATTTTTCAGGCTTTGATGACAACACCACCATCGGTGGCGTACTGGATGCGCTGGCCGTTGAAGGCATGGCGGACCATTCTGGCAGAGCCTAATCTGACTGCAACCTCGGGCGAATCTGCCAACTTTCTGGCCGGTGGTGAATTCCCCATGCCGATTCTGAATAACAACACCAGCGGCGTTTCAACCTACACCATTGATTACAAGCAATTCGGTATTTTGCTGAATATCACCCCAACCATTCTGGATGACGGACGCATCAACCTGAAGGTGACGCCGGAAGTCTCCATGTTGGATTTTGATACGCAGATTAACGCTCAGGCCATCAACCTGCCATCACTGCGCACACGCCGAGTGGATACCACCGTCGAGCTGGCCAGTGGCGAAAGCTTTGTATTGGGCGGCTTGCTGCATCAACAGGATGCGACCGAAATCAACAAAATGCCGTTTTTGGGTGATGTACCGATTCTCGGCACACTGTTTCGCTCAACCACCTTTCAACGACAGGAAAGTGAACTGGTGGTCATCGCCACTGCCTATCTGGTAGAGCCCGGACAGGAAAACGACTATCAGACACCGCTGGATAATTATCGCCCGGCAACGGCGCTGGAACGTTTGCTGTTTGGCAGCCTGCGCAGCGACAAACCGGAAGAAACACCCCACACACCCCGCCAGAACGCCACGTTTGATGGGCGACAACGGCTTTTACTACTGAGCAGCATCATGATACGAACACTTATATCTTTAATGATGATCGGCCTGCTCTCACTGCCCGGTTTAGTGCAGGCTAAACAGCTGGATGTGTCAGCAAAATTAATCACGGTAAACAGCGAACTGAGCCAGCGAGGTTTGGCACTGGATGATATCGCGGCGATAAAAAACGCACTGCGCGCAAAAGCTCAGCCGCAGAATGTCACGGCGGTTATCACCTTGCATATTGACGATGTCGGACATCATCTGACAGCGATTCGACAGGATCTGGCCAGTATCGGCATTCAGGCTCGCTTTCAGCGTTTTATCACCGAAACACAAGCACCGGCCAAAAGCGGTTTTGCTCATATCGCTCTGGAGTATTACCAGACCACCGTCAACGCCTGCGAGAAAGGCCAATCTTACGAGTTCTCCTGTGCCACCAGTAATAATCTCGCCGCCATGGTCGCCAACCCAAGGCATCTGATTCAGGGCGAACGCCCCAGTCCCGCTTCAGGGCTCAGCAGTGTAACAGGCCATCAAACGTCTGATGCGTGACCCCAATGCGCGCACAGAACTGGATGAGAGTGGCGACGAAGATGACGTCTCCGTCCGTCTGACAGGAGGCGAGTAAAGCATGAGCGCATCCAATACTGACAGCCTGTCAGTCATCAGCTTTCTTGCCAGTGAACAGAAAAAACGTGACTGGCAACAGGTCGCCGTGCATCTGTCTTTGGCCGATATCAGCAGTCAGACCGGCGGTATCGAACAGGCTATAAAAACACTGTCAGCAACAGACATCGCCCGATGTGTTGATTGTTGATATCAGCGAAGAAGCTGACATTGTGCAGCAGTTTGATCGCCTCGCCGATGTTTGTGAACCACACGCCAAGGTCATCGTGATTGCTGAAAATGATGACCTTCAGCTCTTTCGTCAGTTACTGGCCATGGGTATCAGCGACTACCTGACCTATCCACTGAATCAGAACCATATTGGCCGATGCGCTGAGTCGAGCCTTGGGCAAACAAAGCACTCACGAACGCTTGGGTAAAACCCTGATTGTTGCCGGTTGTGCCGGGGGAGTCGGTACCAGCACACTGGCTGCCAATCTGAGCTGGCATCTGGCTCATGAAGAAAAGGTGATGACCGCCGCCTGTGATTACGACATGTTTCAGCGGTGATCTGGATTTGCTGCTCGGCGCTGATGCCAACAGCAACTTCAGACGCTTGCTGGCAGATGCTGAGCGCCTGGATGAATTGCTACTCGACAGAGCACTGGTGAATGTCGCTGACAGACTATCACTGCTGAAAGCCGTTGGCCCAGATCACAGCAGCGATGCCTTGCAGGTAGACCCGAATGCCATGCTGGCCCTCAATCATCTGCTGAAAAAACGCCACAACTATGTGGTATGGGATATGCCTGCCAGAGCCTTGTTTAACACCGGCGGTCAGGCACTGATTCTGGATGCTGACACCCTGGTACTGGTGCTGTCCAATACGCTCAGCAGCATTCGACA
>CBDBVC010000016.1:0-148746 GCA_965212525.1 Lysobacterales bacterium | reverse complement strand
GTCATTGCGGCCGTGGTGATCGATGTGACACGGGTGAGCGTCTACGGCGGCACCACATTTGGCCAGCACCTTAGCGGTGAGGAGAGTATCCTGATTCCCGTTGCCGTCGGTACAGCCAGTGCTTTTGCGGGTGCATTGATCGGCAAGCGCCTGCTCAGCAAGATCACCATGACGGTTGTCCAGCGCCTGGTGGCCACATTGATGATGATCATCGGCCTGGCGCTCGTGAGCGGTCTGATCTGATCAGGGCATCAGGCAGGCAGCTTAAGCAAAAGCATCAAACCGTCTGTGAAATGCGCATGAATCCGAATGACATGAACGTCTCGATGAACAGTGATTTGTGCACTGCACAGCAGCCGGGGCTTTTCGTGATCAGCAGGACATCGTACAGTAAGCCTTGACCACGATACGGAGCCTAGCCATGATCCAGACCGAAGAGTGCTTTCGTGACGATGCATACTGCCAGAACATGACCGCCCGTGTGGTGGCAGTCGATGAAACGAGCATATTTCTCGACCGGACAATCTTCTACCCGCTGGGTGGCGGCCAACCGGGTGACACCGGGATGTTATCTTCTGCAGACGGACGGCAATGGACTGTCAACGACACACGCAAATGCCATGACGGTCCAGCCAGCATCCGGCACCTGATCGAGCCCGATCAGAACCTGCCCGAAGTTGGCGATGAACTCTCGTTGCAGATTGACTGGGATCGTCGTTACCGTTTCATGCGCATGCACACCTGCATGCACCTGCTCGGCTCCGTACTCAAGTTCCCCGTCACGGGCGGCAATATCAGCGAAGGCAAGAGTCGGCTCGATTTTGACATGGCTGAATCACCCGACAAGGCCGAAACCCAGGCGAACCTGGACGCACTGATCGAGGCAGATCATGTGCTTGAATTCAGCTGGATCACCGATGAGGAAATGGAGAACAACATGGATCTGGTCCGTACCATGTCGGTGACACCACCCATGGGTCATGGCCGGGTCAGACTGGTCAGTATTCGGGGGTCGACCTGCAGCCCTGTGGTGGCACGCACGTGCGTTCGACTGCAGAAATCGGACCGGTGCGTATCGGCAAGATCGAAAACAAGGGCAGGCAGAATCGCCGGGTCAACCTGTTTCTGGATGATCAGTAATCAGTCACTGCTGCGGTCAGCCTGCTGTTTGCGCTTGTGCCCGGTAATCAGACGGGCACCGCGTCCGTAGGTGAGGTATTGCCAGAACAGCGGCAGGATACCAGCAGCGGGCTGCGCACGCCGATCAGAAAATAGATGTGAGCCACACCCCAGACCCACCAGGCCAGAAACCCCTTCAGCCTGAATTTCGGAAACTCGATCACCGCTGCGCGGCGACCGATGGTCGCCAGGTTTACAGTGTGACGATACCTATACGGTTTCTGCAGGGGCTTGCCTTGGATATCGCCACGAATCCATTTCGCCACATGGCGACCCTGCTGCTTCGCCGCCGGTGCAATACCGGGGACCTGGTTTCCCTCGGAATCAAGTACTCTTGCGGTATCTCCGATCACGAATACCCGCTCCAGTGAGGGCACACTCAGTTGATCGGTCACCACCACCCGTCCGGCTCGATCTGTCTCGACATCCAGCCAGCGGCCGGCCGGTGATGCGGCAACCCCCGGCGGCCCACAGCACCGTGGCACAGGCCAGAGGATCCTCACCGATGTGCACACAGGCACCATCACAATGCGTCACTGCCTTTCCCAGACAAACCTGAACGCCTAGTTTTTCAAGCGCACGGGCGGCATAGCGCGAACTGGACTCGTCCATCGCAGGCAGCACGCGATCACCGGCTTCAACCAGCAGGATGCGTGAACTGCGCGAATCGATGCGCCTGAAATCAGCGGCCAGTGTGTGGGCGGGCCAGCTCTGCAATTGTCCCGGCCAGGTTCGACCCCTGTTGGACCGGCACCGACGATCACGAAGGTCATCATGGCCTCGCGTTCTGGGCCAGCGGGCATCATCTCTGCGCGCTCGAAGGCCATCAGGATGCGTCGACGAATGTCAGTGGCATCGTCAATGCTCTTGAGCCCGGGGGCATGATCGGCCCAGGATTCGTTGCCGAAATAGGCGTGCGTAGCGCCGGTGGCCAGCACCAGATAATCATAATCCAGCATGCGACTGGCGGTATGCACACAACGCTCCTGGGTATCGATAGCGGTGACCTCACCCAGCAGAATGGTGGCGTTCTTCTGTCGACTCAGAACATTGCGGATGGGCCAGGCGATATCAGAGGGTGCCAGCCCGGCTGTTGCCACCTGATACAGCAATGGCTGGAACAGGTGATAATTCTGCCGGTCAATCAGGGTGATATCGACATCGGTCCGTTTAAGCCCACGTACCGCGAACAGACGGCGAATCCCGCACCGACGACCACCACACGCGGACGTGCTTGCTCACTCATGTACCACTGTCGCGCGTGCCGCTATCGAGAATACTGTCGAACATGCGTCGGACCTGCAGGTCACCGAAGCCATAAATACTCTCCTGACTCCAGAACTCGCGAAAGACGGGGCCAAACTCACAGGGCTCGGTTAGAGACATGATGCGCCTCAATGACCGGTACGGCCTGCCATCCTGGTGGTCGGGACTGATTCGATCGGCATTGGCCTGCACGGCATCTGTCAGAAACGGCAATTCGGACTGCCAGGACCGGCTCGATTCAAGCATCTGTTCGTGATCATCATTCAGGTAGAGCGGCCACAATGAGGCCAGTCTGACAAGATCAGTTTCATCCAGCCTGTGAGCAGTTCCATGCAGCCCCAGCAGACCATCGGTGTCATAGCCGGCAAACCCGTATCTCATGTCGCCTTCAGCCAGAACCAGGTGCGCCTGCCGTATGCCCGTGTGATTGATCAGCAGCCAGCAGCAGAACCACAGATTGACCTGACAGAACAGGTCTTCCTCAAACCACAGGTAAACGGTTTCCGTATCAGCCAGTTGCCGGATGGATTCAAACTCGAAAGCCGTCTTCTGCATGTACTCATCACTCGACCCGCCGTAGCTGGTACTGAGAAAGGCGGCGCGCTCACTATACAGCGCATCAAGATCGAGCCCGTGACGAATCGGGCCGTCAACCAGGGCTTCACGTGCAACAATGATGCGACCATCCAGGGAATCGGGGAACTGCTCCTTCAGTGAATCACCGTTGAGAATGTGTACAGTCATGCTGTTATCCTGATCCTGATCGAAAACAACAGTACTGCAGCCCTACCAGACCGGCAATAGACAGATCGTCATGATCTTGCCTGATCCATTTCCTGCTCAACGCGCTTCACCCATGTCTTCGGCGAACACCAGCATGTAGCCGTCCGGATCGCGCAGTCCGATCTCTCTCATGCCGTAAAATGGCCTGTTCTCCAGCCCGTGAACGATATCGGCACCCTTGTCTCGGGCGATCTCGAGAAAGTCACCGATCTGATCGACCCAGAAATAGGCATCCCAGCAATCCCTGGGACCATTGGGGGATGGATCATGCCCTTCACACTGGTTCAGCATGACGATAAACCCGTCACGGGCCGGCATGGCAAAACAGGGAGGATCGCCCCAGATCTCGGGCTCGTCAAAGCCCAAAACGTCGACATAGAAGCGAACAGACTTCATCAGGTCAGTGACAAAGAAATGGGGTGAGGAGGCAACGATTTTCATGACAGATCCTGTGCAGCTGTGATGTCGCTGCAAGGATCATACCCCAGATAGACAGCTCTGATCAGACATACTGTCCTGCAGCGTGACCTGACGCCCAGGCCCACTGAAAATTGTAGCCACCCAGATGCCCGGTCACATCGACCACCTCGCCGATGAAGTACAGCCCGGGTACCGACTTGCACTCAAACGTTCGGGACGACAACTCATCACAGTCGACACCACCTAGCGTGACTTCTGCAGTTCGGTAGCCCTCAGTCCCGTTCGGCCTGAATGTCCAGTCGTGCAAACTGTCAGCAACACGCCTGAGACTGGCATCGCTCATATCCGCCAGAGAACTGCAATCCAGGTCATCAAACCAAAGCGTTGTGAGCCGCTGTGCCAGTTTCCTGCTGAAAATGCCAGAAAATACCGAGACCAGTGTGCTCACCGGCCTGCGCTGCTGCTCGCGCTTGAGCAGATCCATGGCATTGTCTGTCGGCAGCAGGTTGATGCTGACATGGTCACCCTGATTCCAGTAGGAGGATATCTGCAGTACCGCCGGGCCACTGAGCCCGCGATGCGTGAACAGCAGGTTTTCCCTGAATGACATGCCGTTACAGCTTATCTCACAGTCGACCGATGTACCGGAGAGGCCATCAAATTCCTCCAGCATTACCGGATTAAGCGTGAACGGCACCAGACCGGCTGTTCGCGGTACCAGGCGCAATCCGAACTGGGTTGCGACCTCATAGCCGAATCCGGTGGCACCCATCTTTGGAATCGACAGCCCACCGCTGGCAATCACCAGCGACTGACAATGCCATGCCCCCTGACTGGTCTTCAGTCTGAATCCCTCATTGATCGGTTCGATGCGTTCAACCGTGCACAGTGTTCGCACGTCCGCCCTGACCTGCTCGCATTCGCTGAGCAGCATGTTCAGGATATCCTTCGACTTGTTGTCACAGAACAGCTGACCAAGTTTTTTCTCGTGGTAGGCGATGCCGTGTTTTTCCACCAGGGCGATAAAATCCCACTGCGTGTATCGACTCAGTGCCGATTTGCAGAAGTGTGGATTTTCTGACAGGAATCGGGATGGTTCCGAGCCGGTGTTGGTAAAATTGCAGCGCCCGCCACCGGACATCAGAATCTTCTTGCCCACCTTGTTGGCATGATCCAGCACGGCCACGGACCGGCCCCGCTGTCCGGCGCTGATGGCACACATCAGTCCGGCCGCACCGGCACCGATGATGACAACGTCGACCTGCCGGCTCATGTGCCGCTCTTTTCCTCAAGCAACTGCCATCGCTCATAGCGCTCTGCCAGCAACTGTTCCGCCGCTGCCAGCCTTGTCAGCGTGTCGGTCACCTGCTGTTCGGCCTGTTGATAAAACCCATCTTCACTGATTTCGGCCTGCAGCCCTGCCAGTTCGGCTTCGCCCTGTTCGATTTCACCTGGCAGCCGTTCAAGTTCGAGACGTTCGCTGTAGGTCATCGAGGAAGCACGAGTGGACTTTGCTGCCGGTTTCCTGTTGCCGGATTGAGTACAGGCTTCTGATTTCTTTACGGTTGTGTTCTGACTGGCCGCCAGAAACCGTTGCCAGTCGGTATAACCGCCAACGTGTTCGCTGATCTGCCCATCGTCACCGAATACCAGTGTGCTGGTGACCGTACGATCTAGAAATCGGCGATCGTGGCTGACCAGCAAGACTGTGCCCGGGTAGTCCACCAGCAGCTCTTCGAGCAGTTCAAGTGTTTCGATATCGAGATCGTTGGTCGGCTCGTCCAGTACCAGCCAGGTTTGCTGGCCTGGCAAACAGACGTGCCAGCATCAGGCGATTTCGTTCACCTCCAGAAAGTGAACTGACCGGTGAATTGATGCGTGCTGGCGTGAACAGGAAATCATTGAGGTGGCTGACGACATGTCGGCGTTTGCCGTTTATTTCAATGAAATCGTTGCCATCGGCCACGTTGTCGCGAACGGGTGAATCGGGTTTTAGCTGCTCACGCTGCTGGTCAAAATATGCCACCGTGAGCTGGGTGCCAGTTTCAACCGTTCCAGCCTGCGGTTCAATCTCGCCCAGCATGAGGCGCAATAGCGTACTCTTGCCACAGCCGTTGGGTCCGATGATGCCGATGCGATCACCGCGCTGGACAGTCGTCGAGAAATCCCGAATCACGGGCCTGTCATCATGACTGAACGTGACATCGCTGAGCACAAACACGCGCTTGCCTGACTGATTGCCGGCACTGATCTGCATGTTGGCTCGTCCCTGCTGTTCAAGCCGTGCCGCACGTTCGCGTCGCATCTGCTCCAGCCGCCGCACACGGCCCTCGTTGCGGGTGCGGCGTGCCTTGATACCCTGCCGGATCCAGACCTCCTCCTCAGCCAGAGACTTGTCGAATTGACGATTGGCCTCTTGCTCGGCCTTCAGCAGGGCAAGTTTGCGTTTTCGATAATCGTCCCACGATCCAGGGAAGGAACGCAGCACACCACGGTCGAGCTCGATCACACGGGTCGCCAGTCGATCCATGAAGCTGCGATCGTGCGTGACAAACAGAACTGTTCCCGGATATCCCAGGATCGCCTGTTCCAGCGATTCGATGGCATCGATATCCAGATGATTGGTGGGTTCATCCAGCAGCAGTACATCAGGCTCGCTGACCAGCGCCTGACCAAGCATGGTGCGTCGTCGCATGCCACCACTGGCTGCAGACATCGGCAGGTCAGCTGGCAACCTGAGTCGATCGAGAATCGAGTCTATGCGCTGTGCCCCCGCCCAGGCGCCACTTTCTTCCACCTGTTGCTGTAGCTGACTGAAGGCCTGCAGCGTTCTCTCATCGGCATTGGCCAGCTGCTGACTGGCCTCGTGGTACTTCAGCAGCAGCGCCTGATGATCACCGAGCCCTGCTGAAACAACCTCATACAATGTGCTGTCGTTCAGCTCGGGTACTTCCTGGTCGAGTCTGGCAATACGCAGCCCCTGCTGGATTACCAGATTGCCAGAATCCAGTGTTTCGCACTGACTCAGCACATTCAGCAGTGTTGACTTGCCTGTGCCGTTGCGTCCAACTAGGCAGAGTCGCTCGCCCGACTCGATTGTCAGTTCGGCTTCGTGCAGCAGCGGGACATCACCGAACGCCAGCGAGGCGTCTTGCAAGCGAATCATTGACATCGTTCAGCAATCAGACCGATTCCGGCGCCTCGGCCACACGGGACGCCAGGTCTGCTCCACCAGGCCGCTGATAGGCACGCAGACCGAATTCATTCAGGATGGCCAGCAGATGATCAAATATATCGCCCTGAATGGCCTCGTATTCATCCCAGTTGGTGGTTCGGGTGAAACAGTAGATCTCGATCGGCATGCCCTCGGGCTGTGGCTGCAATTGCCGTACCAGCAGTGTCATGTCCTTGTGCAGGGCTGGATGGTTTTCGAGGTATTTCGACACATAGGCACGGAAGGTACCCAGATTCGACAAACGGCGAAGATTGGCATCACAGTCAGCGGGAACATTCAGTGCGGCATTGTACTCAGGCCAGCTCTTTCTGTTTTGTTTCGATATAGTCACTGAGCAGGGCAAACCGGCTGAAGTGCGTCACTTCATCGGGCGTCAGGAAACGAACCGAAGCCATGTCGATCATCAGGCATCGCTTGATGCGACGACCACCAGACTCCGACATGCCACGCCAGTTGCGAAACGAATCCGATATCAGACGGTGCGTCGGGATGGTGGTGATGGTCTTGTCCCAGTTCTGTACACGTATGGTGTGCAGTGCCACATCGATGACGTCACCGTCGGCATTGAACTTCGGCATCTCGATCCAGTCACCCACTCGAACCATGTCGAGACTGGACAGCTGAACACTGGCCACCAGTGACAGAATGGTGTCCTTGAACACCAGCAGCAGGATGGCAGTGAGCGCACCGAAGCCACTGAGCAGTATCAGTGGTGACTTGTCGAGCAGGATCGATACAACAAGGATCAGGCCCAGGCACCAGAGTATGATCTTGGCAACCTGTATATAACCCTTGATGGGCCTGCGGTCGGAATCTTCCCGCGTCTCATAGAGTGTATTGGCTGCACCCAGCGCACCGCTGAATGCCGCAACCAGCATGACCACCGCATAGGCGAAGACCACATTTCGCATGACGCGAAGGGCGGTGTCGCCCAGTTCGGGTATCAGTGGCAGGCCAAAGTAGAGCACGGCTGCAGGAATCACATGCACAGCGCGTGTGATGACCCGGTGCTCAACTATGACATCATCCCAGGTTGTGCGTGTACGTGCGGCCAGTCGGTGCACAATGGCGAGCAGCCTGCGCCTGGCGATGACGTCGGCCAGCCAGGCCAGTAACAGCAAAACGAGGACACCGGCGACAGGCACCAGTACAGGGTGAATTCCGGACAGAAATTCGCGGGCAATGCTCAGGTATTCAGACATGATCAATTGATGTGACGTGAATCGGGCGACAGTCTAGGTCAGTCTGCTTGCCGCCGTCAATGTGAGCGCTGATCAACGACCCAGTGTCAGGTCCTGTTCTACCGCCTGCAGTGGAATCGCAAGTATGTCTTCACCATCGGTGAAAATGAACAGATTCAGCGCGTCAACCGGCTGAACACCCCAGGCATAGGGCAACACCCTGACTCGCCTTGATTCTCCCTTCCCGTCCTGATTGACTTCGATCCGGAAAATGCCATTGAGATCAGAGCTGTTGCAGACATCGTCACTGCAGCGCGTAACGAACATGGATCCAGGAAAGTGCTCTCATGTAGGCATCAAAAGTCGTGCCCTCTTCATGCACCAGAACGGCTTCCGGGGTGGACCATGCCTCACCTCTCGGATGAGAACGATAGATGCCCTGTCCGTTGGCACCCTCAGCGATGTAGAACAGCAGCGAATCGTCATTCAGTATGCTGACATAGCCACCGGCGATCGAGTGACCCTGAGTCAGGTTCTCAGGTTTGCTCCAGCCTGTGTCAGTCGCCCGCATCATCCAGAGCTGCGACTGATCTTCTGACTGGCGCGCAAAGACAATGGTGCTTGCGTCACCCGATATTGCAATATTGTAGATCGGACCACCCGTATCGAGTGGCGTGCTGGTCCAGGCTGTCTCGGTCAGCCTGGCCAGCCAGGCCGATTTCTTCGACCAGTCATCCTGATAACGTGCGAAGACCATGACGGTTCCGTCATCCGAGAATGAGGGTGAAGGTTTCCGATTCACCGGTTGAAATTGCACCCGATCCGAAACGTACGGGTGTGACCAGTCGTGAGGAGTCTGAATCAGTGATGATGGTCCGCACCTCGATCCTTTCCGATGAATCATTTCGTGAACGAATCCGCTGTTGCCACGGCTCGCCAGCAGGCTTGAGATCACCATAGTCATAGCGGAAGCTGGCCCCGCCGTCCCGTCCGGTGTATTCGAAATCCCAGCCCGCCTTGCTGCCATCCTCATTCCCATTCCAGAGAATCGTTTCTCGTCCGTACTGTGTTCCGTCGGCCCTGAAATACTGTTTCGAAAGCTCGCGCAATTGCCCGTCCAGAGCAATCACCACCCGATCCGCCGTCGTGCCATCTGCCTCGAAGTAAGTCGTGGTTTTCTGACGAGCATCGGCAGACCATTCGAAGCTCTCACGCCAGGGGGTGTCAGAGCCCTCCTCGAAGTAGATTCCGCTGGATTCCAGGCCACGCGCATTGTGCTGCAGAAAGAAAAGAAGCGTGATGACCTCCTCTGCGCTGGTGTTAACCTGCCTCAGGCGCCTGCCTTCATGGTCGAACCAGGTTTCCTCACGACCAAGATAGCGGCTGCTGACAGGATCATACAGGTCGATACGCTCATATCGTGACGCAGCCTGGCTGTCCGTGATCATCAGGCTCTGCAATGTCAGCAGCACGATGATGACAATCACAGGTTTCACGGTGGTAGTGAAGGATTCTGTCGCAGGATGCTTGTATTGCTCAAGTGAGCGTACTGAATGAACTGACATCATTTGTGACTGACCCGGGGGTGGTGACACCCCATCATCCATCCCTGTGTATGAGATCCGTGTCAATATCAGTCTTGTAGATCTTGACGGTGAATTCATCCTCAGACGAACAAATCTGATCATTTTGGTTATTCAGGTGCGAGACACACTGAAAACTGCACTGGCACGGGCAATCAGGCGATCAGCAGAACGAAAATGCGAGTGTGCGAACGCGGTTCGCTGACCCATGCGATCAATCTCGGAGTGAACTTCAAGCCAGTCACCCACATCGACGCAATCAAGAAAATCCACATCAAGGTGCACCGTGACGACAGGTGTGGGTGGATTGGTTGAAAAGGCAAGGTTGTAGCCCATGGCAACATCCGCGATCGCGCTGATGACACCGCCGTGAAGCTTGCCGCGCCCATTGCAGTGTTCTTCCTGTACACGCAATCCCAGGATCAGACCTTTCTCGGACCGCTGCTGGTAAATCGGCCCGAGCTGATCGAGGAACGGGCTTGTCCGGAACAATGGCTCGAAGCCATCGGCTGGGGCATGACTCATGAATCGTTGACCCTCAGATTGGAAACAGCATGCAGCTGGCAGTCGCATGGGCATACAGCTTGCCATCACTGTCCTTCAGCGTCCCCTCGGACACACCCAGTGAGCGGGACAGATTGAGCACGGTGCCTTCAGCCAGCAGTTGAATGTTACGCGGTACCGGTCGCAGCATGCGGACATGAAGATCAATGGTGCCGTAGCCCATGCCTTCATCGAGCATGGTGTGAATGGCGCATCCGGTCACCGAATCCATGACGGTTGCAGCAAAGCCGCCGTGCACACCGCCCAGTGGATTCAGGTGGCGCTGATCGGCCATGACTTCGAAGACAACCCTGCCCCTGTCAGCCAGAGTACACTTCATCGGCATCGTGTCGGCAATGGAGGGATGAGGTAAATCGCCAGCCACCATGGCCTGCATGATCTTGAGTCCATTCATCGGTCGATTGCGCCTGCCTCGATCTGATGAGGTGCTGGACTTACCTGACAGGTCACCATTTCAGTACCGCATCCAGCGGGATCATTTCAAGCGGCTTGCCGGGCCGCCAGATGAATCTCAGCGCCACCATCTCATCGCCATCCAGACAGGACACACCACCGGTAATGCTGTTCCTGTATTCCGACCAGCTGGTATTGGCGTGTTTGTAGAAAGCCGGCTCCTTGTCGATCTCGCGCATGAACAGCGCCCTGTCCAGTTTCTCGACATTGTCCTGAGTCAGCTCGGGCTCACCCATTTCACTGTAGACCGCATCAACGACCTGCTTGAAGGCCGCCTTGCCCTTTTCAAGACACTCGACAGATCGCGCTGTCGATGATTCTGTCAGCAGCACGATCAACAGCGGAATGCATCCAGCCCTAAGTATGGCTTTCATCTGTGTTGTCCTCTGACAGAGTATAACTGTAAATCACACAGTCCTCGGCCTCGCCATGCAGTGACTGATACAGCGCAGTAGCGGCTGTATTATCGGGCTCTGTCGCCACCCAGACCTGACGGCAACCCAGCATTCTGCCGTGATCAAGCAGCGCGACCAACAGCCGTGTGCCAATCCCGTTGCGACGGCTGTGGCTTGCCACGCCCAGTTCATTGATCCACAACTCATCCGCTTTGTCCGGATGAACATAATTCACGGCGCTGGCCATGCCGATCACGGTATCATTTTGAACCGCCAGCGCCATGTGGTGCCGGTCATCCTCGATGAACTGATCAATCAGCGTTTGCTGCAGGGAATGATCAAACACATCTTCATCGATGCAGTGCAAAAGAGACTGATTGCCTGCCTCGAGCATCACGATACTGACCTCATCAGCACTCATGGTGACCGCGGGACCAGTGCCGATTCGATCGGCTGACCGTGCTGTTTGTAGAGAACACCGTCCTTCATTACCAGATCCACCCGGCTGAGCAGACTGATGTAACGCAGCACATCGCCTTTCACGGCAATGATATCGGCCAGTTTTCCTTCGGCAATGGTTCCGGTTCGCTCATCCACACCCATGAATTTGGCGGGCCAGTACGTGGCACCTCGAATGGCCTCCATCGGCGGGATACCCATGACATTCACCCAGACATCGAGTTCATGCCAGGTGGACTGGCAGTGAAATTTCATCGGGATGCCACTGTCAGTCCCGACAAGCAGTACAATACCGGCCTCGCGCAACTGCTCAATCTTGCGTTTCAGTGTCGGCTTGCGTTTCGGGGTCAGCTCGAAATACGGCAGCCGTTGCGGGTTGCGAATCGACTGCCTGATATCCGCAATCGTGTCTGCCTTGAGCCCACGCTGCCAGCAATCGTTGTCCAGTTCCTCCGGGTTTGCCAGTGTGTAATCGTTGTTCCACAGCCCCTCGACTGTTGGAGTCCAGTACAAAGGCCCACCCCTGACACGGCCTGTGGCCGTTCGCTCTCGCAGAGCCTCCACAATATCAGCCGGGTATTCGGGTGCACTGGTCAGCCCGGTGTGCTCGAAATTGTCGACACCGATCTCGAGCCCCAGACGAATCTCATCTGGCCGGTGTGAATGCCCGACCACCTTCAGATTGTGTTTGTGCGCCTCATCGACAACGGCCGCTGCCACATTGGGGGCCATTTCGTCCTGATCGACCATCTTGATCACATCAACACCGGCCTCGGCCAGCTGACGCACCCTGTCACGTGCTTCGCGTACTGTTTTCACACCCCAGCGGTAGTTTTCCGTGCCCGGGTACGGTTTATTCTGGATAAACGGTCCCGAGATGTAGAGTCTTGGACCGGGAATCTCACCATCGGTGATGCGCTGCCTGACGACAAGCGAGTCTTCCAGCGGGGCACCAAGATCACGCGCAGAGGTGACACCGGCCAGCAACAACTGTACGGCAGAAGCCGGCATGATCTCGTCAGCCAGTCGTCCGGCATAGGTCGGATGCCAGTGGCCATAGTCGGCGTGCCCGGTGATCATCAGGTGTACGTGGGAATCCCACAATCCCGGTAGAACGCTCATGCCTTCGGTGGATATACGTTCATAACCATCTGGCACAACCAGTGTATCCACCGTACCGATGGCCGTGATGAGATTATCCTCGATCAGAATGACGCTGTTGCGCAAAGGCGTTGAACCGTAACCATCGATCAACGTACCGCCCACCAGTGCCTTGTTGCCGGCAGCAACCAGGCCGGAAACCGAGCAGGAAATGAACAATACGAATGCAGCAATGATGGATTTCATGGTGTTGAGTGTCCTCAGTTCAAACTTCAGATCAAACGACCGACCGGGTGTGCCATCCAGTGGCCCTTATCAGGCAAGACGACCCTCACAGACAAGGTGTCAGCCGAGAACACACCTTAGCATACCCGACAAATCAGGGTTTCCATTTGACGATGATATTGACGTGATCCGGGTCACGCACGATACGCAGTGGGCCGGTTTCGATCACCAGGTCCTTGATCAGGAAGCCGGTCACCAGCGTCAGCCCGATCAGCCCTGTCCAGTACACTTCTGACATGCCTATGCTGTGGCTGAAACCGCCGAGCAACAGGATTGAACCGGCCACAATTCCGGTGATGCCCACAGTGGACTCCATGCACATGCACAGGGCCTGACGCGGGTTTGCCTGCTGTTTTTCGCGCGTTGATCGGTGCAGCAGTACCAGATCCCTGAGCAGCCCCTGAAACAGCAACAGGGCTGAACAGATTAGCAGTATTCTGCCCAGGCCCATGACCAGTGGTAATCGACCCGCCATTACCCAGGTCAGCACGGTAACCAGCACGATCAAGCCAAGCTCGAACCATTCCAGACGTTTCAAGGGATCATCCTGATGACTGTGTTATCCGCTAGGCCAGATACAGCAGCAGCAATCCAGCGGCGGCAGGCAGTGCCTGAACAAACAGAATCTTGCGATTCGCCGTGATGGCGCCGTAGACGCCGGCGATCAGGACACAGGCCAGAAAGAAGGTTTTGATCTGAAGCCCGGCATCACCGAGATAGAGCCCCCAGATCAGTCCGGCGGCCAGAAATCCGTTGTACAGGCCCTGATTGGCAGCCAGCACCTTGCTGGCCTCGGCCTGCTCACGAGTCTGACCGAATGCCCGAAGGCCCATCGGCTTGTCCCACAGGAACATCTCCAGAATCATGAAATACAGATGCAATACGGCAACAATGCCGATGATGATATTGGCCGCTAGTAACATCAAACACCTCCAGGTCAGTTACCCTGATACTGTACCTGATCAGATCAGTGATGTGGGCAGATATTGACTATTTCGGTGTTCTGGTAGCGGGAGTCGTCTGTGATGCGGTTCTTGATGCGTATGCGCAGCTTGTCCAGTTCCTGCTGCAGAAAGTCCTGAGACCAGAATCGCCCCCGGGACATGACACCAGCCGGGCGTTTGAGATGTTCGATACTGGTCAGCGGATTCTTCACGGTCATAATCATGTCTGCACGTCGGCCCACTTCCAGCAAGCCAAATCCGTGCACAGGCGCCAGCGTGTCATCCACAAACAGGCCGGCATTACGGGTGGTCGTGGCAAAGATGTCCTGTGCTGGAATACCAAGTTCGCTGAACAGCCTTAATTCCTCATGAACACCGAACCCGGACATCAGCCCGGGAAACCCGGGTGCATCCGTTCCGGTCAGAAGCGGTACACCGGCCTCGTGAAAGTATTTCGTCATCCTGCCGTAGAACGCCAGCAGGTCATCCTGACTGACAGGGTCGAGATTCTGTATCACGGTGCTGTTGAAATAGTTTTCCCAGGCATTCTTGATCGAGCTGGGCTGGTACTGCTGCCCTTCCCTGGCCACCAGAGCATCATAATTATCCCGACGATTGCCCGAGACCATCACAAACGATTCGAACACAGCCAGTGTCGGTGTCATGTAGGTGCCATTTTCGAGAAACACATCGGCCGCAGCCTTGAACAGGCTGTCATTCCGATCGAAATTCATGAACGTGACATGCGGCTCCTGAATATGTGCTGCCATGCGGTGACCACCGGAAAGTGAGTGGTTCATGGGCAAGCGTTGTGGAATGTGCCCGATGATCGGTAGTCCGAGTCGTTCGGATTCAACCTGAAACTGGGCGAACACCTGCGGCGTGAGTTGCCAGTAGGTCTTGATGAAGTCATAGCCGACATCATGAAGTGTCTGTGCATAGGTCGTGGCACCAGCCGGGCTGGACACAGTCAGGGAACTGCTGGCACCGTCAGCCGGGCCATAGGCGACCTGACCGGCATAAAGCGAGGGCCCGATCAACTGGCCGCTCTCGAACCGTGTTCCCAGGAACGGCACATTGAAGGAGAATGAATTGCCCATGTTGAGTGCCGTGGTGATGCCATTGGCGATCATCATCAGGCCGGCCTCTTCGGAGGCGGCCTGACCGCCAAAGGTGATGTGCAGGTGCATTTCCGTCATGCCTGGTGCCAGATACAGGCCACGGGCGTTGATAATCTCGGCATCCGCTGGAATTTCCAGCTGCGACATTGGTGCAATGGCAGTGATGAGGCCGTTTTCCACCAGCACACCGTGCATTTCGAGTACTGGCAGGCCATCGGTCATGGGAATGACTGTTGCATTGATGAATGCCGTTTTCTGATCCGCCGTGATGGTTTCCGGCAGCGGTGTCAGACCTGGCAGCGGATCCGACAGGGTGATCAGTGGTGATGCCTGCCGTTGCCACTGACCACCCGGATTAAAGGCATAGTCTATATCCAGCTCCACCGTGCCCGAGGCCTGGTCATCTTCTATGGCGATCTGATGTGTGATGCTGCCGGCATCGACCGGGCTGGTCTCGACAACCGGGCATGATGGGCAGTATCCGGTCAGGTTGAGCATCGGTACTGTTGCATCGGCCCCACCCTGTTCCGTGACACCGATCGACCAGCGGGGCATGCCCTCGCTGTCATAATGAAACAGCACCGCCACTTCGGTCCTGTCCTCATCCTCGCCCTGATAGTCCAGCGACAGCCCCCAGCCCGGGTCACCCTCGCCGGCATACCACAGCCCGGTCAGATCTGTTTGCAGCCGTGTGGATTGTTGCAGTAAGGGCCTGACGCACCACTGACCCGATTCATCGTCCAGATTCCAGGAAAATACCGCACGTTCTTCGGACGTATCATTTTCGCAGACACTGCCCTGGCCCGTGCTGACAGTGTCGATACTGAAACTGCCGGGCTCACGAACCAGTTGCTGCGGAGGACTGCGATCTGAATCATAGCTGTACAGTCCAAACTCACCGCTTAGAACGCCGTCCGACTCACTTGCCACCGACAGATACCAGATCGGTTCAGTACGACTATCGTAGCTGTAGAACACGACCACATAGACCTCACCTGCCCGTTGCAGGTCAAAACCATGGCCGTCAAAGGCCGGTGAATACCACAGGCCCGCACTGGGCTCGATGGCCCGAAGAGGCTGCATCAGGTACAGCATCATGGACAGGAAGACCAGTGTTCGCGACGTCATCATGCAGGCCAGTCTAGCAGAGCCATGGCACCAGAATGCTGCCGTCAGTACTGCAACCGGTCTTTTTTTGTCTTTTTCAGGATCGAGTTCAGTTCGAGTTGCATCCCCATGCCCGAATCATGCACTGGCGTCCGCCGTGGCTGCGACAATTGCTAAGTGCACGGTTTTTCGCCTGTGCCTCGGTGGACTCATTGGACCAGCCATATACGGTACTGCCTGCAGCCTGATCAATGGCATAGGCACCACAGCCGCTGGGAAAGGTCAGCACCACGGTGCAACCGCTGCCACATTCATACAATGCGCGTGCTCTGGCATCATTCATGGTCGGGTAGTCATAGGCGATGCCATAGGCCGAACCCTGGTTGCTATCAATTGCAAGTGCCCCGTTGGCATGGACTGTTCCCGTATGGACCAGAATGGATACCAGCAGTATTATCACGCCATTGCGCATGTTGTCGTCCCCTGTTGCATTCGACCGTAGCGGAATGCACAGTCGATTATCAACAGCTTAGCAGAAATGCAGCCTGTTCCCGCAAGACACCAAGTCGATTGCAGGCACTCACCTGACCCATCCGAGCTGGCGGACGAGCTCATCAGCCACCAGTTCAATCTCATCTGCGGAAGACCCCACGGCCAGTTCGCCCGTCTGACGGTTGACCAGATAGGGGGCATTGCCAATCAGCGCATGCTCATCATCACCGGTCTCGATCCATGTCCGTGTGTTGTAGTGAAAAACCCATCCCCAGTCGTATTCCCGGATGCCTTGTTCAATGACAAGATAATCGTCATCGAGCGCAAATCTGGCGAGTTCAACATTCACGCGATCGATGGCCTGTTTCAATGAAATCATCCAATCCCTGCCGTCGTGTGAATATTGGCTGTCATCTCAGTCATACCTGACCCTGAACATCGCTGAGTACAGCACTGGTACCACCAGCAAGGTCAGTGCGGCCGCGAAAGCCAGGCCGAATATGATGGTGATGGCCATTGGCTTGAACATCGCCGTTCCACCCCACCACAGCGGCATCATGCCGAACACGGTGGTGGCCGTGGTCAGCAGTATCGGACGAAACCGCTGCAGACAGGCATGAATCACGGCATCGTGTTCCTCACGATTGAACTCATCCATCTCGATCTTGATTCGATCGAGCAACACAATGGCATTGTTGATGATGATGCCGGACAGGGAGATCAGGCCCAGCAGTGTGAAAAAGCCCAACGAGGAATTGGCCACCAGCAAGCCCACCGTGACACCGATCAGACCCAGCGGTATGGTCAGCAGTATGATGATGGGCCGACGAATGGAATTGAACTGGAACACCAGCAGCAGGATGATGACCATGGCTGCCAGTGGCAGCTTGGCCGCAATCGATGCATTGGCTTCACCGGATTCCTCCGCTTCACCACCGCTTTCGAAACGGGTACCGGCCGGCCAGCTCTCACTTGACTGTACCAGCCAGGGTTCGAGTTTCGCATTGACTTCGGCAGCTGTGGTTCCCGGCAACAGCTGGACCTTGAGCGACAGGGTCCGGATGCGATCACGCCGTTCAACGATGCCAGCCTCGAAAACCAGTGACAGGTCTGCCACCTGTTTCAGCGGCACTGCTACTCCACTGGACTGAGAGTGCACGCTCATGCTGTCCAGCTTGCCCGCATCCTGACGTTCTGCGGCCACCGATCGAAGCGTCACCGGAATCAGTTGCTCGTCTTCGCGGTACTCGGTCAATTCGATGCCGCTAAGGCTGGTATTGAGTGAATAAGCCACATCATCACTGGTGACCCCGGCCCGTCTTGCGCGTTCCTGATCCACTTCGACTTTCAGTTTCTTGGTCGGAACACCCCAGGTATTCTTGACCGCACTGACTTCCGGTATTGTGTAAAGATGATCGGTCACCTGATCTGCCACCGTGTAGAGATTATCGATATTCGGCCCAGACAATCGTATGACAATGGGATAGCCGACTGGCGGTCCATTTTCAAGACGGGCCAGTTGCAGCTCCAGATCCGGGTGATTCTGTCGTGCATGCTCCTCGATACCTGCAATCATCGTCTCGACATCGCGCCCGTCGATGGCACTGGCAATGAGAAATGAATTGGCCGGATTCTTGCTCGGCGGATTCAGCCCGAGCGAGAAACGCGGCCCGCCATCGCCGATGAAGGTCAGCCAGTTGCGGATCAGCGGTTCGCCTTCAACCGGTTCATGGTAGTTGCTGGACACGAACTCATCGATATCCGCCATGATGTCCTGTGTGGCCTCGATCGAGGTACCCAGTGGCATTTCGAATTTACCGGTAAACACAGGGTCCTCGGAAGGTGCGATGAAGATCTGCGGTACGTATCCCATCCCATACATTGACAATGCAAACACGCCCATCACCAGACCGCCGAATGTGAGACGGTGACGCACAGACCACAGCAGCAATCGCTTGTAGAATCGGTATATGCCCGTATCCAGTGCGTCCTCATCCGATTGGCGGGTCACCTGCAGCGTCCGCGTGCTGATCAGCGGAATGAAGGTCATCGCCAGCAGCCACGAGACCAGCAGTGTGATCGTGACAACGTAGAAGATATCTGCCGTGTATTCGCCAACAGCAGATTCGGCCAGGGCGATAGGCATAAAGGCTGCCGCGGTGGTCAGTGAGGAAATCAGCAGTGGCCCCATCAGCTCCCTGCCCGATTCAACGGCGGCCGTGACCGCACTGGCACCCTGCTCGCGCTTGACCAGAATCGATTCAACCATGACGATCGCATTGTCGACCAGCAGGCCCAGTGCAATGATCAGCGCGGCCAGCGAGATCTGATTGATGGTGATGCCGAAATTCTGCATTACGAAGAAGGTGATGATGATGGCACCTGGAATCAGGCTGGCCACAACAAGACCGGTGCGCAGCTTCAGCGTCACGATCATCACCAGGATCACAATCGCGATGGCCTGCAGCAGGTTGTTGATGAAATCATCCACATTGGTGCGAACCAGATCAGCCTGAAACCACACCTTGTCGATTTCAATTCCCCAGGGATAGCGCTTTTCCAGTTGCGGCACCAGTTCATTCAGACGGTCACCCAGCTTGAGAATGTCGCCGCCCTCGCGCATTGACACTGAAATGGCGATGGTCGGCTGTCCATTGATTCTGGCAATGGAATCAGCAGGATCGACATAGGCCCGGTGGATGCGGGCGATGTCACCAAGGTAAACCAGCGCGCCATCAGGCAACTGAATGACCGTTTGCTTCAGGTCATCAATGGATTCGTAGTTGCCGGTGGTTTCGAGCGTGATGCGTTCCCGGTCACTGAGAATACTGCCCCCGGGTGCCAGGATATTGGCCGAAGCCAGCACACCGGACAGCTGCTTTGGAGTCAGCCCAAGTTCCGTCAGGCGCGCATTGTTGTATTCGACATAGATCACCTCATCCTGTGTACCGTGAATAGCTACCTTGGCGATATCCGGTTCGTTGAGCAGATCATCGCGTATCTCATCGGCCACGGTTTTCAGTTCGGCATAGCTGTAGCCTTCGCCACTGAGCGTGTAGACACTGCCAAACACATCGCCGAATTCATCATTGACGATCGGCCCGTTGATGCCCTTGGGCAGTTCGGATTTGATGTCGTCCACCTTGCGTCGCAGCGAGTCATAGATGGGTCGCATGTCCTTGTAGCTTTCAAGGAAATTGACGTTAATGATCGAAATACCCGTTCGCGATTCCGAGGTGATATTGTCGACCTCGGGCATTTCCTGTGCTTTTTTCTCGATCTTGTCAGTCACCAGCAGCTCAACACGCTCCGGACTGGCGCCGGGAAACACCGTGGTGATGACAGCGGTGCGAACAATGAATCCGGGATCCTGCTCCTTGGGCAATGCGATGTAGGCCAGCAGGCCGGAAACAAGTGCAATCGCCGTGACTGCCAGGGTAATCCGATTATTGCTGATGGCGTATTGAGTGAGGCTCACCTGGACCTCCCATCAGATTCGCGATGCATCATGGAGAACCCTTGCCGAGCAGGACTTCCTGCCCAGACCTCACCTTGGAGACGCCGGCCGTGACGACACGCTGACCACTGGACAAGCCATCGAGAATTTCAATCCCCTGCTCGCTTAGCTCACCGAGGGTGACGGCCTGCGACCGCAGAACGCCCCTGCCATCCGCCCCCGGTTCAACCAGGAAGACATAGGTACCGTCAGGGTTGCTCAGCACCGCTGAAGCTGGCAGCACGAAGGCGGCTGACTCCAGTTCGCGGCGTATAGAAAACTCGACATCGGCAGCCAGTCCTGATCGCAGCTCCGGGTGCTCCCCTGCAAGTGCCACTGTCACCGGGAACGTGGTTCCGGCCAGCGATGCAATGCCAACTTCGGTTACAACGCCTTCAAAGGCCTGTGACTCGATGGCATTGAAACGTATTGTGGCGGACAGACCCTCCTGAATTTCACCGATCAGGCTTTCTGCGACTGAAATACCCACTTCAAGGGCATGGCCACAGTTAACTGTCGAAACCAGGGTGCCTGGCGAGATGTTTTCGTTCAGCTCGACATCTACCGAGGCTACCGTACAGTCGGCTGCCGCCCTCAGGGTGGTGTAGGACACATTCAGTCTGGCCAGTTCCAGGCGTTTCTGTGCCGAGTCAACCTGGGCACTGGCTGATTCGGAATTGGCCCGGGCCGCATCCAGGTCATTACGCGAGGCATTGTTGTTTTCATAGAGGCCCTTGACGCGATTGTAGTTGGCACGGGCGTTGGTCTCACTTGCTCTGGCCTGCACCAGTGATGCCTCTGACTGCTGCGCCTCGAGCTGGTATTGCGAGGCATCGAGACGGGCCATGAGCTGGCCCCTGGTCAGTTGCATGCCCACCTGGACTGGCAGTTCAAGCACGGTACCACTGACCTTGAAACTGAGCCTGGATTCCTGGCTTGATTGGCTGGTACCGCTGAATTTGCGCACACGTTCGAGACGTGCATCCTCGACGATGACACTGCGGACAGGCCGCAGTTCGCGTTCGGGTGGTGGTGGCGGTTCACTGCAGGCTGACAACAGCAGGCTTGCAACTAAGATGCACGGAATCAGGACAGAACAGAACGGTCGTCTTTTCATGGTAATTCATTCAGCTTTGGGGTTGGATTGACTGAGATGGTCTCTCAGGCGATTGGCTTCAGCGTTCTTTTCATCGTCACTCAGCAGGAAATCATACTGACCCACTGAGCGCTGCACATTCATGATATCACTGAGAAAATCATAGACCGCGTTGGCAGCTGACAGATCGGCCGTCAGCGATGAATTCTGCGCATCCAGCAGATCGATGATCGATACCGTGCCGCTGGCATAGGAGTCGGTCACCAGATCGAGATTCTTGCGTGACGATTCCGCTGCCTGTTCAGACAGGGAAATATTGGCGTAGGAGACATTGGCCTCATGAAAACTGGCGCGAATGCGTTGCCTTATCTTCTGCTCGGTGGACTGGCGCAACAGGGTCAGCTGTTCCAGGTCAAGACTGGAACGACGTAGTGCCGCCTTGCGCGCCCCCCCCTCGAACAACGGGATGCTGGCGTTCAGCATCACACTCCAGTCACTCAGATCTTCGGTGATGTTGACGCCAGCGCCACTCTGATCAAGGTTCTTGCTGGCACTGCTGTTGAGTGTGAAATCCGGCAGCCAGTAGGCGCGTTTCTGATTCACGATCAGGCGTTCAACTACCGCAATCTGCGCATTGATCTGTTCGATTTCGGGTGAATTGTCGACACCGTTGCGAACGGCGAAATCGGTAAAACGCATCATCATGCGTGGATTGTCGATCAGACTGTTGAATTCATCCTCGGTGATGACAAAGGGTTCATCGACCCGGACAGCGGACAGCTGAAAGGCTTCTTCCAGTGGTCTGTTCAATAGTCTGTTGAGCAATTGTCTTGCCTGGTCCAGTTGTGAACGTGCCTGAAGCAGACTGGATCGATCAGATGCCATCCGGCTTTGCCAGCGATACACATCGGCTGCGGAACTGGACCCCAGCCGAACACGGTCCTGTGCCAGCTGCAGATTGGATTTGGTCAGCCTGAGGTTGTCCTGACGTATCCCCAATTGTGTTCGGGCACGCAACACGTTGAGATAGGCCAGTGTTGCTTCCTCGATGATATCCAGCCTGAGCTGTTGCAGGCCCGCCTCGCGATCATTGAGCTGATACTGGGAAATACGGTGATTGGCAGCAACATCATCGACATAGATCACCTGATCAAGGCCGAGTCTGGCATCGCTGCTGCGTTCTGCAAACTGACCGGCCTGAACCAGAGGGGTCTCGCGGCGCTGACTGAACGACTGCCCGAGACTGAGCTGCGGAAACAGCGCGGCACGGGCCTCAGTCACATCCAGTTCAGCGGACGCTACTGCCGAGGATTCTGCCAGCAGATCTAGATTCTGCTGTCCAGCAATCAGGGCAACCTCACGCAGCGAATACAGCGGTCCGCTTGCCTCCGGTTCGGGGTTCAGCAGCACCGCTTCACTGAGCACATCGAAGCGTGGTGACAGACCGATCCTGCGGGCCGTCTCCATGTTCAGGGTCAATTCGCGTTTACCCTCGAAAATCACTGGCTGGTCGCCAGCGAGTTCGCCCAGCATCACGGCCTGCATGTTGAGTGCATTGCGGCGCGCCAGACGCTGCCAGTCCGTAGGCGGTGCATCCGACATCAGCAGGCCCTGTTTGACGGCTTCGACGCCCACCAGGCTGTAACTCGGCAAGCCGAGCTCATTGATCCGGTCGATCATCTGTTTATAGTCGTCATCCGGCATTCGGGGCAGTCCGGCCAGCATGATGGCATCTGATTCGGACGGAATCTGCGCAGCCAGATCATCACCGGGCTGATCGAAAGTCACAATGTGGATCTGTACATCCTGATCGGCTGCCAGTTGGCGGGCACGTTCGACCAGATCCGGTATCGCGGCAAGTATGATGCCATCAATGAAGAATGTTATCTGTCTGACGCGGACCAGGCGCTTGAAGCTGATGATGTCTTCACTGAAGTCCACACGATCAGTCAGATAATTCAGGTTGCGCTGTCCCGATGTAAATCCGTTTAACGGGGCCTGCATCAACTCGGCATCAAACACGAAAGGCAGAAATGTCGGTTTTGGAAAGGAACTGCGAATGATGCCGACCTGATTGGCGGTCACGCCCGTTACCAGCACCATGTCAATACGATCATCGGCATAGGCCTGACTGAACGCATCCTTTATTCCCTGTTGTGACCACTGGCCATCAAACTCGTGAAAACGAACGTCGAATTCGCCTGTAGTCAGGGCCAGCAATTCATCGCGGAAAAACTGTTCCAGCTGTTTCAAGCGCAACATGTCACCGTCACGAATCAAGGCCACATCGAATGTGGTTTCAGCCCGTACCTGGCTGATGATCAGCAGGCTCAGGAGTGACAGAAACAGTCGCTTCATCAGGGCAGCACCTCTTGCAGGAACAGGTTTATGGTATCAGTCTTGTCATTCATGACAAGCGGATTGATCAGAGTAAACCTGCCTTGACGTCGGCTGGGCATGAATATTGAACAAGGTGTCAGACTATCGAAACGATGGCGTCGACAATTGACAACTCCGATTAAGAAGTAATTGAGGATACCGCGAGGTCCACCGGCGAACGTTCTGACTCTCTTTCAGTGATTCAGGCTGCACCGGAACTGAGATAATGTTGGTGAAACTCCGTTTCGGATTCGTAAGCAGACAGATCATAGAACAGTCCAAAGAGACGGGCATCAAAACCCTTCAGGGTCATCAGCTCCTGCTTGTGGCTGTTGAGGTAGTGATTGAAGTCCTCATCCAGGTGACAGGAGGACACCATCTTCAGGCTCCACTTGGGAAAACTGCGTTCACGCACGATCTTGTCCAGAACGATACGGGGCTCGCTATGTCGGCCATCGTTGCTGATCCTGACCATCAGTGAATCGATTTCATTGACTGGCCCTTCGAGCACTTCCATGTAATAGCCATCACGACAGGCCAGCATTCCTGTGATCTTGTGACCGAAATTTGACTGTCTGGACTGCACCAGAATTGAAGTCAGCTCACCATTGACCATCGACAGCTGATCGGCAAATCGTGATTTGCTGAAATACATGATCATCTTGAGGGTATAGCGATTGTCGTGGCTGGTATGGCTGTTCTGGCGGCTCTGATCAAACATGGCCGTTGCTTCTCGAATCCGTATCTGTTGGCGAATCCCTACATGAATACAGTGTGACCGGCTGGTCGGATCAGCATCAGCCGCGCATCATCCGTACCCTTTAATATAAAGTGAATTTAAACGATCGTTTCTCTCACTCAGAGCATTGCTGTATGACAAAAAGTTTACAATTGGATGGTCATGTTGCCGATAGTGATGAAAATGCCATGACTTGTGGCATGGATAGCCCGCTCTCGAGGTCTCAGCGAGATGTCGATTGCAGCAATTGATCCATCAGTTCAGTGATTTGTGGCTTCATGTTCGTGAACAATCCAAGATGCCCGCCGTCAAACTCGATATAACTGACGGTCATGCCCAGATCGCGGGCTGATCTGACTGCCAGCCTGCTGCCACCGACTGCCAGCACCCTGTCCTGCTTGCCATGAAATACATGAATCGCCGTGTTTTCCGGTGTCGTGAATTGACTGACCCATGCCTTTTCGAATCGCCCTGAAACCGGTATCACGGCTGAAAACTGGTCACCGTGCGTCAGTGCAATGTGCCAGGCCATGACGGCACCGCCGGAGAAACCCAGAAGCACCGGTTTACCCCGAGTCGGATACTGCAGGGATAACTGATCCACTGCTTCAACCAGTGCCTTGCTGTAGCGATCTATTTCCTGCCGGTCACCGGGCCATGCTGAGCCGCTGCCATAGCTGATGGGCGCCTCGAACAGCAGTACGTGTGCCGGCGAGGTGATCAGATCCAGCGCCGTGTCGTGAAAATGGCCGGGCGTATCGCCGTTCCCGTGAAGTGCAATCAGCATGGGCAGATCTCGGCCGGATGTGGCGTCACCAGAGACTTCATGCTCATACACCAGTGTGATCTCACCATTGGCAACGGTGATGCTTTTCTCGCGAAACAGCAGCAGCAATACAACGACAGCAGCCAGGACCACTGCTGGTTTAGTCCACTTCTGCAGATCAGACCTGACCTTGCTTCTCACAATCGATCTCCCGTCACTGTATCCCGATGATATCAGAACGCCAGGTCGGCACTTTACGATCAGCCTGAATTCCCATGTGGCATGGTTTTTTCATCGTTCTCGCATGATGAGACAGTAACGGGGTTTTCAGATGGACCGCTCGACTGATGTGGGAGAATTGCGATGAAAGTTTTGCCGACTATTGTACTCGCTAGCATGCTTGCCATACCGATGATCGGCCTGTCACAGGCTCTCAACACAGACACACGCGGTGGCAACTGGAGCAGCGTGCCAGTGTTCAATCAGGCGCCACTGGAAGTGAAGATCGGTACCTACAGCAATGGTATGTCACCCGATGCACTGATCATGGTGCTGTGGAATGATGGCAGCAACAACCGCCTCGATGCCGTACGCGTGCCGCCACCCTATGATGGTACCGGCGTGACCTCGGACTCGATAGAGATCACACAGACCCTGTTTGCACTGGGTGATATCTGTACCACCAGTTCGGCCGTCATTGTCCCCTATATCAATGATTTCAATGTCGAGGTGGCTCGTTTCGATGGATCGAACTGGAGCACCAGCACCATCCCGGGCACGACCACGAACTTTTTTGACAATGCCGACTGTGCACAGAACAACAATGGCGTGTTCATCGGTACGCATGACTTCTCGGACAAGGAAACCGAACTGTTTCGCAGTACCAATCAGGGCGGTTCCTACACATTCTATGGTCGTTATACCAGTGTGGCCGGCCCCTTTGACGGTGGTACTCGCGAGCCTCTGGCCACCTCGTTTGGTACGCGTTACCTGAGCGGACTGAACCAGACCACCGGTGGCATGATGCGCTACACGCGTGTCGATACCAACATGACGCCGCCGGTGATCACACATCAGAATATCAGGCCATTTCCGGCACCCGCCGGCTTCACCTTCGTCAAGGAATCGGCAGCACGGCATTTTTCAGGTCAATTCTTCTATACCTACAATACTGATGGCAATGCCCGCACCGTGACCGTCGATGAGAACAATCCGGCAAACTTCACCGAATCGCAGCTCGGGCCCATCAACAACATGGGCTCACAGTACGACTTCCAGGGTGGGGGCCTGGTAACTGTGGTTGACGAGAATGGCGTCGCCGATAACATCAATGTACTGTGGGGCGATTACTTTATTGTCGACCCGAACAATCTGGGCCCGGCCACAACCGATCCGAGCTATCCACTGACGGGTGTTGGTGGACCGGCCGATGCCTGCCGGGTCGATTTCTCGGATGGCTCGATGCAGATTTTCGTTGCCGGATCACGCGTAGGTTCTGTCGGCACGGACATTCACAGGCTCGACCTGCCTCCGCCACCAATTTTTGCCGATGGATTCGAGTCTGGCGATACGTCGTCCTGGACATTCTGTGAATAGTACGCAGTGAACTGGGTACAGCACCCTGCGTCAATGAGAGTCGTCAGTGGAGTGAATCAGGGAGTCTCAGGCCTTATCGGGTGATTTCGGCTTTCGATAGCGGGACAGTTTGACGCAACGTTGTATTTTAGGACCGGCAGGCCGTACTCTGAGTCGACCATTGCGTCCTGGAACATTGATCAGCGTGGCATTCCCACCCCGTGTAAAGGGCACACTGTCAACGATGACAACGTCACCGAAATCACGATCATGATGCACGCGTTGCAGACACATGCCCGCTTGCCAGTCGCTGGCCGCAATCGTGACACGGATGTCACACCAGCCACCGATCTGATCCGGGTCATTCAATACCGGCCTGCCCTGTTCATCAACCATCAGCAGATGTTGTTTCCAGCTCAAGATCCTGTCCTTATCGCATCCTGGCCGCGGCTTCCGCGGCACGGATACCCGAGAGCAAGGCACCATGAACCGTGGCAGAATACTCAGGGATGGTAGCTTCACCCGCAAAATGCAGTCGCCCAACCGATTGAGCCAGAGATCGGTAATCTGCATCGGTGGCACCAACCGGTGAGAAGGAGTAACAGCCACCGGCATGGGGATCGGAGGCCCAGCGTGACATGACAAACTGATCGGGGTCCGGAATGTCCTTGCCAAAAATCCTGCGAAATACGGTCATCAGGCGCTTGACGATAACCTCGTCCGATAACGGCTCCAGGCTTCTTGCGAAATCGGCCGCCACGAATGTCATCAGAACCGGTTTTCCGGCGATTCGATGCCAGTTGATCGTGGCAGGAAATTCACCCTGAATCCGGCCGATATACCCGAACTTGGTGTAATCGGGCCAGAAAACGCGAGGAAAACGCAGAATGATCTTGTTCAGCAGGCCCATATCGAGCCGACTGATCGATCGTTGCTTGCTTGTGGGCAATGACGGTCTGAAATCGATGATGCCCGATTTGAGTACGCCCAGCGGCACGGTCACGATCACCTGATCGGCAACTCGTTCGCCACAACGACTGCTCACACGAAGCTGTTTCCCGGATGTATCGATAGCTGTGACCTGACAGTCGCGCACAATATCCAGCCCACGTGCCAGACCATTGGCAAGCTGACCATAACCGCCTGGAAACAGCAGATCCTCGCCGCCAAAACCATCATCACTCTCCGGATAAAACAGTGATTGCTGGTGACTGGCCGCGCCCGATGCCGATTCCATGCTGGCCAGATAGACATTCAGGAACCGACGCTCCTGGGCATCGAGCACCTCACCTTCGAGCACCCGATCAACGGCCTGCTGGATGGTGATGTCGGAACCCAGGCGACCAGCCAGCCATTCCAGCTCGGACTCCAGTTCCTCGATGGCTTCGGCAAAACCGGCTTCTGTCCCGGCATCGACCAGGCTGCCATCATGATCGAAAAACACCCAGGCATCGTCATCAACCACTGTGGTGACATCGTATTCTTCAGCCAGTTCGGTCAGCGGATTACCTGACGAACCCTGAATCCATGATGCGCCCAAATCAACCGGAAACCCCAGCTCGTGGTTGGTCCACACCCGGCCGCCAATCCTGTCGCGCGCTTCCAGAACGGTTACATCGTAACCCTCGTGGTGCAGACTGGCAGCGGCAGCAAGCCCCGACATCCCGGCACCAATCACAATGATGCGTTGGCCGTTTGACGCCGAAGACCGGCGCCCGGAACCGAGCAGTCCTGCCACAGCCAGGCCACAAAGATAGCGCAGCATGTTACGACGACTGCTGAGCGTGATTGATTGGCCTGATTTCATACTTTTCCCCTGCTTGCGTTCCGATCGTGAAGACATCATGACTCTCCCTTCAGTCTAGCAGATAGCTCGAATACACCGGACAAGGGCGAATGATTTTTCACGCAAGTCATTGATATTAATAGAGGTCATAACTGGTCATGGGCAGATCCAGACTGGTCATCACGCCATCCGGATGATTCAGGCTGCAACGATTCAAACGGAGACCGGAGATGAAATTCAAACAGCTAGTATTTACGTTCTGTACATTCGTGACAGCCTTTTCAGCAGCCAGTGCGGCGACCATCACAGTCAACACCACAGACGGTTCAGGTAATACCGGCGATGGCCAGTGCAGCCTGATCGAGGCGATACTTTCAGCCAGCCTGAACTTTGCTCTCGACGGCTGTGCCGCCGGCAGTGCGTCATCACTGGATACCATCAATTTTGACAGCAGCCTGTTCACGCCGCCGTTGAACCTGGCCATCATCAATTCAGTGCAGACACTGACCATCGGTAATGGCGACCTTCAGATCATTGGCCCGACCAATGGCTGGCTCATCATCAGCGGCAACAACAGCACGCCCGTGTTCCGGGCCGATCAGTTGTCAACCGATACATTGCGAATGGAAAACTTCACCATTCGGGACGGTGCCAACACAGCCTCGGGTGGCGGCATACACATTCTGGATGGCACGCAAACACTCGATCTCAACAACATGATAGTGACTGACAATCTGGTAGATGGCGATGGTGCCGGCCTGTTCATCGATTCTGAAGACCCGATCACGGTCAATATCACCGATTCGGAGTTCACCACAAACATGGCTGGTGGCCGTGGCGCTGCAATTGGCACCGACCTCAACGCCAACACCTCGATCAATGTCGATGGAACGGTGTTCACCGGCAACGAATCACTTACCGATGGCGGCGGCATCAGCATGAGTAGCAGCAGCACACAGATCATGACGGCCAATCTGAACATCAGCGACAGTGTTTTCGTCGACAATGAAGCCGATAATGATGGCGGTGCCGTCTATTTCAATGACTTCAACGGATTACGCGTCTGGCGCATGGCTGTTGTTGACAGCCGGTTTTCACAAAACCGCAGCATCACCCATTTTGGCGGCGCAATCTACGCAAACGCCAAGGACGAAGACAGCGTGACGATACGGCGCAGTTCATTCATCGGCAATTCGGCCGACGTCGCTGGCGCTGTCTACCTCAGAGAGGCGGACTTTGACCTGATCAACAACAGTTTCATGACCAACACGGCCAGCACCACGGTTGGCGGCCTCTCTGTGGATTATCGAAATACCGATGCGGGCAACGTTGGTTTCCTGATTGCCAATACCTTCCATCGCAATGACGGATTGATCCATGGCCCCAGTATCCCGGCTGAAGATCTGTTCATTGCCTCATCCACACTCGCAGCCGGCGGCCTAATACGTGTGACGGCCAACCTGTTTGACAGCCTGGAAACTGATGGCGATGATGCCTGTGCCCGAACCGGCAATCCATCCTACCTCATCAGCACACACAACCTGGCCAATGACAGTGACTGTCAGTTTGCCGGTGCCACCAACGACGTGGTCAGTGATCTGAGAACAACACGGGTGAATGTCACCGATCCTGTTCACACCGAGGCAATTCGAATCCGCAATGCCAGTTCTGCCGTGGATGCATGGACCGAGGCCGATTGTGTCGATTCAGGCAACAGCCCGCTCGATGTCGACATGCTGGGCAATCGTCGGATCACCGGGACGCCGCTTGACGGTAACCCCTTGCTACCGATCAACTGTGATATCGGTGCCTGGGAGGCAGTTGCCGGACAGACTCTGACCATCGCTACCAGCGGGACGGGTTCAGGCAGCGTCAGCAGTGATATCAGTGGCATCGACTGTGGACTCACCTGTGTGGCAGCCTTTGCCAGTGATGAGACGCCACAGCTTTCAGCCACTGCAGACCCTGGCAGCACCTTCGTCAGCTGGAACGGCGATTGCAGCGGCAATGGCACCTGTTCACCGAACATGAGCAGCAATCGTACCGTGACCGCCCAGTTCGACCTGGCCACCACTCACACAGTTACCGTGTCGCTGACTGGCGATGGCAGCGGTGTGGTCAACAGCAATCCGTCAGGAATTGCCTGTGAGCCACTATGCATGGCGGATTTTCTGGAGAATGAAACGGTGACGCTGACGGCAGTGGCCGATCCGCTGTCACTGTTTACCGGCTGGTCCGGTGTATGCTCCGGAACCGGTACCTGCGTACTCAGCATCACCAGTGATCAGTCTGTGACGGCGAATTTCGAATCACTGGTTGATGTGCTCGATGTGATCGTTGATGGTCCCGGCTCGGTGCTGAGTGTACCCTCGGGAATTGACTGCCCGTCCGATTGTGACGAGTCCTACACCAACAACGAATTTGTTCAGCTGTTTGCCACGCCGGGTGTTGATGCCATTTTCTTCGGCTGGGGCGGCGATTGCAGTGGCACGGGCACCTGTGAATTCACCATGAACCAGGACAGGACCGTAACGGCCGAATTTGACTTCATCTACACACTGACAACCGCACTTGATGGCAGCGGATCGGTCACGTCGACCGATGGCAATATCGATTGCCCGGCCACCTCATGTACAGCCGACTACCGCAGCCAGACGTTTGTCACACTGAATGCGACCGCCGCACCGGGCTGGGTGTTTGATCACTGGTCAGGCAATTGCAACGGTTCTGGTATCTGCATGTTCAGCATGAACCAGGACGAGACCGTGACAGCACACTTCACTCAGGTCGAGCAGGTACTGACAGTTGGCCTGGGCGGCAATGGCACCGGCAGTGTCATCAGTACGCCTGTGCTGATCGACTGCCCTGGCACCTGTGTTGCCTCATACCCGCAAGGCGAGACTGCAATACTGACGGCACAAAGCGATCCAGGCATGCAGTTTGACGGTTGGGGTGGTGCCTGTAGCGGTGAACCGGGCACAGTCTGTTCGGTTCTTATGGATGCCGACAAATCCGTGACTGCGCTTTTCTCGGTACTCACCTTTGATTTCACAGTCAGTGTGACCGGGCTGGGTTCAGTGACCTCATTGCCTGCCGGCATCGATTGTCCTTCTGGCGCATGCACGACCACCTTCGATGGCGGTCAGATAATCGAACTGACAGCAACACCGCTATCTGGCAACAGCTTCATTGGATGGACGGGTGATTGTGCCGGCTCAGGACCGAGCTGCATGGTACTGATGGATTCAGCCAAGACGGTCTCGGCACTGTTTACTGCTCAGGATGCGATCTTTATGAATGGCTTCGAGTAAGTCATCCCGGTCTTGTTGCCGTATCCTGACAGTTGCCGCGCACTCCGGTGCGCGGTTTTTTATTGCGGCAGGATTTCTGGATATTCTGTTGCAAGGCGCCGGCTGATCAGTTCGGCCGATTCATGGTCACCTGTGGACGCATACAGGTCGCGTTCCAGCACCAGCGCCGCATGATAATTCTCGCGCCAGCTGTTTGCCGTCACCAGCATCTGCCTTGCTTCAGCAGATTCACCCCGTTGCAGCAGATAATGTCCAAAGGCCAGTGCGATTTCTGTCTGAATATCCGTCGAGCCTGATTCCTGCGTCATTGCCAGGGCTTCTCTGAACAGTACTTCAGCCTGCTCGAGTCTGTTTTCATGGACAGCAATGACGGCCTGGGTCCAGGCCAGTTCTGCCTCGGCATCGGCTGTCAGGTGCCCGGGATAGGCGAGCACGTCATTTCGCAGTGTCACGGCCTCGGCATGCATGCCGGAATCGAGATACAGGCGAATCAGCGGCAGTTTGACGAAAATGGCCTCTTTCAGCTCGCCCAGTTCCTCCTGACCTACGATGGATTGCTTCATCAGGTCGATCGCTTCTGCTGGCCGGCCCGTCAGCGCCAGCAAGCGACCGCGAACGTCCTGTGACCAGGCCATGCTGAGATCATCGCCTGTCTGCTCCGCAATGGTGACCGCTTCAGCCATGACCTCCTGTGCCTGGCTGTACCTGCCTTCCCTGTTGAGTATTTCCGCTCGTTCCTCAAGTCCATCGAATACATACAGCTCCTGATTCAGTTCACGGAACAGGGGTATGCAGCGATCGAGATAGTCGTGAGCCTGTTCGAACCTGCCCTGCCGCCGCATGATGCGTGCCAGGGCATAGTGAGAGGATGCCACCAGTGACCTGAAACCGTATCGCTCACGAATCGCCAGAGCCTGCTGATGGTAATCTTCTGCACGTGAGATCTGACCGGCTTCATCAGCCATGTACCCCAGATTTCCCAGTGAAAGGCTGATATGATAATCATCGCCCGTCTGCTGGAACAGGCTCAGTGCACGATTGGCATGCGCCCAGGCCTGCTTCAGATTACCGACTGAATTTTCAGCCAGCGACAGGCTGTTGAGTATCGAGCCCTGTGTCAGCAGCATCTCGGTGTCATCGATCAGTTCAAGTGCCCTGCCCAGATGGTCACGTGCCGTGGGCACATCACCCTGATACCATGCAGCCAGCCCGGCCTTCTGCAGTATCGCCGAGAGTGTCGCATCGTCTTCACCATTGAATTCTGCCTTGCTGAATAGTGCCTGATAGGCCGCCATGGCATCACTGAAATCACCCTGTGCCGAGCGCGCTTCAATCAGGTTCAGTTGCAGCAGTGTGTCATCAGGCTCGATCGCCAGTGCTGCCGTGAGCAGCGATGCCGCCTTGTCGGTATCACCGAGATAGATCATTTCCTGTGCCTGGGCATAGAGCCCCGAAACCAGGGAATTGCTGTAGCGCGCAGGCAGTGACAGTGTCATCTGTTCAGTGTCACTGATTGCCGGCAGCAGTGCTCGTGCCATATCGGCTACGAGCATGCCTGGCTCCGCCTTGTTCAGCACCACCTCGGTCAGCTCACCATTCAGCTCGATCAACTGATAGGCAAGCCTGAACCCTTCAGGACGTTGACGTATGGTCGCCACGATACCAAAGTCGGCTCCGAGAAACTCGAGTGCTCGAGCATCGATCTCAGCATCGAATTCAGCCAGCTCACTGCTGTGAATCACAGTGAGAGGCAGTGATTCCTGCAGCAGATCGCCGACCGATCGCGGCAGGCCGTTGACCAGCCAGTCATATTCGGGCTTGCCTGTTCCGTTCTCGAACGAGGCAAAAACCAGTGTAATCCTGTCAGACTCCTGGACCACCGTGTCGTTTCCAGTCTGCCTGCTGGACAGCAGGAATATCGCCATCAGTAGCACACCGATCGCGACAACAGCGAACGCAGCACGGCTTGCAGCAGATGACCGGCTCTTCAGATGCGGTGATGTGGCTTCCGATTCGGATACCTGGGCCACAAACCGCAGCCCCTTGCCGTGTACAGTTCGAATGACCGACTGTTGCTTGCCGTCATCGTCCACGGCAGCTCGTGCCTTCATCACTGCCCTGGCAATGGCAGAATCGGTGAGATGGGTATTGCCCCAGACGGCTTCGAGCAATTCGTCCTTGTCGATATCTCGATCGCGATTGCGAATCAGATACAGCAGAAGATCGATCGTCTTCTGCTGAGTTTCCACTCGAACACCGGATTTGAGCAGACATTGTTCCGTTTCGCGCAACTCGAATGCGTTGAATCGATATGTCCTGTGATGCGTATCTGTCACCATCCCACCCTGTACTCTTCCCCTGAGCAGATGCATTTCTGAGCAAGTGTATCAGTTCATGGCCGATCGCATAAGCGCAGCTGAAAACAGCGAACATATCGAGAGTGGTTGCTGACTTGCGAACGCAGCTGACCTTGACCCCAGCGCCCGCACATGGTCTTCTCCGGTCATGAGTAAAGAATGCATGAAGAGTGGTTCAGTTGATAACAGCAGTGAATCTGATCTTGCCATCTGGGTAGATGCCGATGCCTGCCCTGCCCCCATCAGGGAAATCCTGTTCAGGACGGCAGATCGGCTTGCTGTTCACACCACGCTGGTGGCCAATCACGGCATCAGGATTCCCGCCTCGAGATACATCCGATTCATGCAGGTCAATTCCGGTTTTGATGTCGCCGACAATGAGATCATCAGGCGCATGGCCCCGGGTGATCTGGTGATCACTGCAGACATTCCTCTGGCAGCCGAGGTGATCGAGCTCGATGGCATTGCAATCAGCCCGAGAGGCGAGCTGTACACGGCCGATAACGTGCGCGAAAGACTGAATATCAGAGATTTCATGACTGAACTCAGATCCAGCGGCATCGACACTGGCGGACCAGCAGCATTCAGCCATCGCGACCGCAAGGCCTTTGCAGATCAGCTGGACCGACAGCTGAACAGAAGGCAGTAACCGGTCTGACAGGGATGCTGTCAGTGATCCGTGACTTTTCCGCGCAATGCCTTGGTCTGGCTGCGCCTGGCCTTTTTCTCCAGTCTGCGTCGTTTCGATGCCCGGGTGGGTTGCGTCGGCCGGCGTCGTACAGGCGATTGCATGACGCTGGTAATAAGCGCCTGCAACCTCTCCAGGGCCTCGGTGCGGTTGCGTTCACGGGTGCGGTGACGTTGTGCCTTGATAATGATCACGCCCTGCTTGCTCAGTCGCTTGTCCGACAGCCCAAGCAAACGTGATTTCACCCAGTCCGGCAAGGATGACTTGCCGATATCGAAGCGCAGGTGAATGGCGCTGGATACCTTGTTGACGTTCTGACCACCGGCACCCTGTGCCCTGATCGACACGAACTCGATTTCATCTGTCGAAAGCTGCAGCCTGTTGCTGATCATGATGCGTTCTTCAGACACACTGCAGCCTGTCAGAGGTATTTCAGCCACCAGTGTGACCGTGTGGACTTGTACTGATCGTACCAGCGACAGAGGAAATAGAAGCCGGCCACTATGATGGCCCAGGCCAGATACAGACGCAGCAGCGATGGCTCATAGAATTCCGGCCAGTTGCCTCGCTGCTGCTGGTTGTTGGCCAGATCGAACCACTGGCCGTGCACCAGCCTGAAATAGAGCATGGAGCTGGCATGAATGACGGCAAAATGGAGTACATAGAAGAAAAACGGGACACGACCAAATACCTTCAGTATATCCAGCAGTGGTGATCGCCATTTTTCGAACAGAATGAGCAACAGGAATGAGGGCCCGATCGTCATCAGCAGGAACAGCAGAGACGGCGGGTATTTCTGGGTATTGAGAAATGACATCACGGTGAACAGAGCCGTGTCCTGTGCCTGCCACTCGGTCGTGTCACCATACAGATTCGAGTATCGCAGCAGCACAAATACGATCACTGAACTGATACCCATGATCCAGAGAAATTGCGAACGCCGTTCGGTGCTCCAGTTCATGATCGGACCCAGCGCAAAACCGGCGCCCATTACGCCAATCCAGGGGATGATGGGATAGGCTACCCAGATACCGTAGCTACCGTTCTGATTCAGTGGCACCCAGCCTCCCTCATGCAGAAATGTCCACAGCATGGCAAAGGAGCCAAAGTCGGCAGGCACGACGAAATTCAACAGGTTGTGACCGAATATCATCGCCAGAGAGATCAGAAGTACCATCGATGTTGACAGCCAGATCAGTGCGGACATCGCAATCATCGAGACGCCAAGCACCCAGATCACCTGCAGGAAGAACCCCCAGCTCCAGAACGGCAGCGTCCAGCTCCAGCTCCAGTTGATCAGCAGGATTTCTATGGCAACCAGCCAAAGTCCACGCTTGAGCAGGAATGCACTGAGCTGTTTTCGGTCGCAAATCTTCTGCAGATAGAGGTAGATGGACGTTCCGGCCAGAAACACGAATACCGGGGCACAGAAATGCGTGATCCAGCGCGTGAAGAAATAGCCCGGTGTGGTCTGGGTCAGGTCTTCCGGAGCGAACGGATACAGCGACCACATGTCACGCACATGATCGATGGCCATCAGCACAATCACCAGCCCTCGAAGGATGTCGATTGATTCCAACCGCATTCTGGCAGTCTGATTCATCAGTATCACCCATGCCACCCGTGTCACACCGATAATCTACGAAAATGGCCGTATTTTCAAGTCAACCGGAGGGTTCAAGGCATCGCGGTCATGCCTGCATCAGTGCATGTCTACCCGGATGCATAGGTTGCCATGCAAGTGGACAGAGCAATCTGAGTTCAGCGATAAAATGTCACAGCCGGGTGATCAGGAAACTTGAGGATCAGCTTGTGTTCATCGAGGTGATTGACCATCACCCTGCCCTCGCTCACCGGTGTCAGTGTGCGGACATATTCGCGCACCCAGTTGCCACGCTCATTGCGGCGTGGCTCGGATGGTTCGAAGCTGCGTTCGAAAGACACGGTGTAGAGATAATCCCCTTCGATGCAGAAAGCGCCCCTGAACCAGGGCTTGATGGATTCACCAGGCTCATTGATATTATAACTGACCAGTCCGATCATGCCGGCCCGGTCGGTCAGTTCCACATCGTGAAACCAGGTCTGTTGCAGCAGTTCGCGATCAAGGTTTTCCGGGCCCGTGCACTTGTCGCGAATCAGTTCGTATTCCTGAATGATCGTTCGCTGATCGGCAAATTCCAGGTCGGCCCAGAGCAGTTCCAGTGGCGTCGGCTCGTAGGCAAGGGCTGATCCGACCCAGAGCAGACAGATCAGCCCTGTGATGAATTGCCGCGAGTCTCCACAGGCCCGGAATTTTGGAAAGCTGCGGAGTGAATCGCTCATGGGCGCGGTTGCGACAGGCGCTGAATGGGTGCGTTCTGACGCGACCAGCCACCACCAGCAGGACCTAGGAAATCCACCTGCAGGTTGTCGACGGTATTGCCTGCACCCAGATCCGATGAAGGCGTCACGAAGGTCAATGTGATTGTACCGGCCACGACATCCTGCAGCGCTGTCGGCGTCTGCGTACGCCCGAATCCGGTGCGCTGGAACAGATCGGCGGTGAATGGCTGGCCCGGTATGAAGCCGTCAGCCAGTGCGAAGAACCAGACCGGGTCACCGTTGGCATCGTAGACATACAGCACGATGAACAGATTGGTTGAGCCATCACCGTCGGTGAAATTCTCGATACTCATGCCCCAGCCCTGATCAGCCGTACCGGCAAACCACAACCCGCCGAAATCGTTTTCCGGAATTGAACTGAGTGCGACCAGCGGCTCGACACACCATTCGGCCACATCGTTCCCTATGACCCACTGGAATGATCCGTTAAAGCTGCCACTGCGGCCAGAACAGGCGTCTGAACTCTGCAAATCATTGAACGAGACCACCACCTGGCCGCGGATGTTGGGCGTGGCCACCTGGGGCGGGCTCAGCATCTCGTCATAGGTGTAGCGGGGAAAGCTCAAACCGTCGCTGTTTCGTGTGCCAACAAAGGTACCATCGATGATGGTTCCGATGGCCTGATGCCATTCGGGCAATCCGTTGCTGGCATAGGTGAAGAATGTCATGACATAGATATCCACGCCTTCTGCAGTGGTCGCTGCCAGCTGGAATTCATAGCCATGCCCGTTGCGTTCGGAATCGAACTCAAACCCGATATAAGGCGGCGTATTGGGCGCACTGTGCCAGCCCACGTTGTTGAGCATGTGTCTGGTCAGCTGCAGACTGCGCAGCGAACCATTGGTACAGGGGCGAATGAATGGACCCATCAGATCACAGTAATCGGTACTGATGTGTGAGACGGAAGAACCGGGGTTGTACACACCAGGTGAGAACATCGAAACACGACCCTGGCTCGAAAATCCACGGTAGAGGGTGTTTTCCTCACTGTGGTTGGCCTCGTCGCCATCCCACAACAGATCATTCGGATTGATGAAGGCGGCAGCGCGCTGGGCATTGGTGACTGACGGATCCGACAGGTTCGTGAATATACCGCCATCCTGCTCCACCAGATACTTGAGGAAGATATCCGGACCCAGAGAAAACAGACTGCCATCCTCATTTGCAGCCGTCAGGAATCCCAGACCGTGTCCCAGTTCATGCAATGCTGTGCTGATGAAATCGGACGATCCCGTAGGGATGATTGAGCCATCAAAACCGTAATAAAAACCGGTGCTGCGTTCGTCAACCCTGAAATTGTACTGGATGCGCAGGTCGTGAACATCACAGTCCTCATTGAATCCCAGATGACAGAGTTCATTGCCGGCCAGTCGCTTGGATGCTGGCACAGGGTAGGCAAACTCGGGGTAATTTCGACCAGGCGTCGAATTGACGAATCCGTTCGGGCCTGCCGAGGCAAGCGTGATACCGCCGCCATCGTCGCCCCCATCGAACCAGCAGGCCTTGATGCGTATGGGGACACGGCTGGTCAGCTCGTTACTGAGTAAATCAGCGGCATGCAGCATGGCATTTCGTCGAGCCTGGCCCAGCGTCGTGGCGTTATTGCCGCCGATGGGCGTGTGCGGCTCTGTCGAGTCCCAGGGGCCGATATCGCAATTTGGGTTATTGTCGCTGTTGTCGAAATCAACCAGGATTTGCGCACGCGGCGGTGGATCAAAATCCACATCCACTTCCAGCAATGCATCAATTTGTGGTCCGGCAAAACCAATCAGGAACAGATGCATACGCTGTCCGCTCGGACTGGGCTCGGCAAAATTTTGCGCCAGTAATATCTCGTCACCGGTGTCGCTGATGGAGAAGAACGAGGCATCCTGGCTCAGAGCTGTCAATGATGATGTGTCAGGGAAATCCGAGCCCACACGTCCGTATATGGCCAGTTGTCGACCGTTACCCTGATCAGTGAAACGAATCATCAGTGCTGTTGCATCGGCCGGCACATCGATGAATATGTTACTGAAAACGACAGCAGTGCTGCCCGTGGTTTCATCAAGATTGACGAGAAACCTGTCTCCGTCCTGCAAGCTGGTTTGAGCATGGACAGATAGCGCAGTCAATGCAAACAGTGAGCACAGACCGATCCTGATGTATCGAATAATCATTCGGGTTCTCCTGCGTCCTGCTCAATGTGTCGCTTCATCATCTCCACGTTGTCGCCGTGCATGATGATGACTGAGCCGTCTTCAAGTGTGTGCATCTTCAACGGTTCACGCGCCGGTGCTTCAACCCGTTCAAGCCCTCTGGCTGATCTGACTATTTTCAGCACATCGGCAGCACCAGACGCCGGTTGAGAATCAGGCAGCGTGATTTCCATGGTGGTTGATTCAAGGTCAAGTCGCCTGGGTTCATCGTCTGCGTACACGCTGCCACTCGCGAGAATCATGATCGCTGACAGGGGAATCATAAGGTTCATCTATTTGTCTCCATTCAGTACTTTGACCGACAGGCCCTGCGAGGCTGTTCGGTTGACGCTGTTCCTGCTTATAGTGTGATTCATATCGCCATAAATTCCAGTCTTTGCATCAACTCGGGTCTGGCATTATCAACAGATCGCATCAATGCCTTGTGAATACACAGGCACGATTGCGTCATGGCCGGCAACAAAACCTGATTCCCGGCACCACCGGATAGCGTTCAGTGCTTCCGGCCAGTCCTCAGTATCGAAGCCAGCCCAAGATGACTGTCCCGATTACCGGCAAGACACACAACGGCCATCGCATTGCTGAGAATGTCATATCATCAATATCTCATGCGAGAACGGACAAGTTTTCACGACAGTGTATCCATCCAATGACTCATCAATTCGATTCTTGATGTGTTGAATAGCATAGCGGGCCACTGGTCCAAATAGTGACCAGAAAGGGTTAACAGCCTGTTAACCCAGCATCGAAACGGCTGCCCACCTTTCGGCCTGACCAGCGCTGCACGAATCCTGGCCAGCCCGGCAGCAGCATGCGTCCGAATTCACCGATCACGAAGCGGTAGTTTTCATCCCGGTAATGCCAGCGATAATGCATGGCCGGGATCAGCAGCCATTCATCACCGTAAAGTTCCAGCAATAATGAAACGAGTTTCTGGCAGGGCGTGTCGGGGTAGACTGAATCACCATCAAGTCGCTGCTCCAGTGCATCGATGATGACCGTGGTGTCCTGATAGACCTGATCGTCGGGTGTTTGCACCACGGGGATATCGCGCACACCAGTCCTCGGTATGATAAAGCGGCGATACACCCTGATCGAAGAGACGACCTCCCTGAACGGTATACCCTTCTTGCGCAGATAGGAGCGGACCTCGCCCGTATAAAGCGAGAACTCGGCCCCGTACAGTGTGTAAAGATCAGGCACAGGTCAGGCCTCGATACCGCCAGTACACCGCAAGATGAACACCGATACACGTCTCGAATATCCCGCCTGAACAGACATCATGCCGGTTTCAGTGTCCGGCGAATGACAAACGGCAGGGTTGGTGCCTGCACAAACAGACTGAACAGCACCACACCGTAGGCGATGGACTGAGCTGTAAACCACCAGTCGAACTCCAGCGGCAGCGACAGGGCCAGGGCGATGGTCACCGCACCGCGCAGGCCACCCCAGTACAGCACGTGTCGATAGCCTGACGGTATGGGGTTGAATCCGGGCAACCTGCCGGCTGCTGGCAACACCATGTAGATCACCAATGCCCTGGCCAGGGCTGCAGCAAGGATACCGATCAGCATGGCAAGCCAGCGACCGGTGAACATGTCCTTGGTGATGGTCACGCCCATGATCAGGAACATCAGGGCATTGGCGAGGTAGGCATGAGAGGCCCACACTTCCAGCGTGCCTTCGAGGCGATCACGGTGACGGGTGCGCAAGCGCCAGGACAGGATCAGGGCGGCAGCCAGTGTTGCCATCACGCCTGAAACATTGAGCACGTCCTCGCCCAGAATGAATGATCCGTATGCGGCACTGAGGCTGATGGCCGTAGTGGCATAACGGTCCCTTACCATGAGGAGCAGCACTGCGGTGATGAGACCGACACCAGCACCGGTGAGAACACCACCGAAGAACACGCGCAGGAACTCGACGACGGCACCGCCACCAGTGATGTCAGATCCCGACATGGCCAGACTCAGAACAATCATGGCGATCACCACTGCCGAGGCATCATTGAACAGGCTTTCACCATCGATCAGTAACGACAGTCGCGGTGGTGCATCCAGTTTTCGAAACAGTGCCAGCACAGCGACCGGATCGGTCGCCGACAGGATTGCACCGGTAAACAGTGCCGCTGCCCACGGAAATCCGGTTGGATGCCCGATCAGGTAATACAGCGCAAAGGCACAGACCAGGGTGGAAATCAGCAGGAACGGCACGGCCAGAGAGAGAATGGGAACAAGATCAGCCAGCATCTTGCGCACGCGAATATGCAGGGCACCTTCGAAGATCAATGCCGGCAACAGCAGGAAAAACACCAGTTCGTGAAATGCCCTCCAGCGCAAACCGGTGTCAATGCCCATCATCGTGACCAGTTCAGACACGGCAAAACCCAGCAACACGAATACGGAACTGACCGGTAATTTCAGGCGTTCGGCAATCGGCGCCAGTGCCACGGCCAGGCCGAGCAGACAGAGCAGGAACAGAACCAGATTCAAGCAAGCTCCCCAGGTAACAGGACGATACTGAATGAGACTGACGTTAACACGATTTGATTACAAAAAGTGTCCAGGCACTGATCAGGACAGGTAAATCATTGTGCCCTGCTCTGTATGCCGGGTCAGGTTAACCGGCCTGCCCGGCCAGTGTGTCCTCGATGTAGTCATCAATGATTCGTTCCAGAAAATCCAGCGGTACCGCGCCGTTTTTCAGAACCGCATCATGGAAATCGCGAATATCGAATTTCGAACCCAGCGCCGTGCGAGCCTTCTCGCGCAGTTCCAGTATCTTCATCATGCCCACCTTGTAGGCAGTTGCCTGGCCTGGCATGACGATATACCGTTCGACTTCGGCAATGACATCACTCTCGGCCTTGCCGGTATTGGCCAGCATGTAGTCAATGGCTTCCTCGCGAGTCCAGCGCTTGTGGTGGATGCCGGTGTCGACGACCAGCCTGACCGCCCGCAGCAGTTCATCATCAAGCCGCCCGATATTGTCTTCCGGGTTGTCATGGAATCCCAGCTCCCACGCCAGATATTCGGTATACAGCGCCCAGCCCTCGACATAGCCTGTATAGGGTGCGAACTTCCTGATCATGGGCATGCCCTCCAGTTCCATGGCAATGGCGATCTGGAAATGGTGACCCGGAATACCCTCGTGATAGGCCAGCGTGCGCATGCTGTACCTGGGCGTGGCTCTGATATCGTAGAGATTGGCATAGAACCGGCCCGGTCTGCTGCCATCCAGAGACGGCGGCTCGTAGTAGGCACCTGGCGATGTTTCCTCCTTGAACTCGGGGATCCGGACTACCTCCATGCCGGCCTCGGGCCTGATATTGAAGGCGGCATCAATACCGGCATCGATCTCATCCAGAATGACCTGATAATCCACCAGTATCTGCGCCCTGCCCGCATCATTGTCGGGATAGTAGAAACCGGGATCGGCAGCAAAGTCCGTCATGGCTTTCTTGTAACCAAGCGAGGTGTCAATTCCCAGGGTGTCGAAGATCTGCAGCATCTCTGCCTGAATTCGGTCGACCTCCAGCAATCCGAGATTGTGGATCTCGTCCGCAGTCATGTCAGTGGTGGTGAAGAAACGCAGCGCCAGCCGGTAGGCTTCATCGCCATCGGGCAGATGCCAGTAGCCGTGATCATCGCCAGCCCTGGGTGCCAGCTCGGTGAAATAATCAATGAACTTCTGATACGCCGGATAGACATTGGCAATGATTTCACGCCGGGCATCATCAAGCACGTTGCTTCGCTCGGTTGCGGTCAGATCCTCAACCTCGTCCAGTTTGTCAGCCAGCGAGGTATAGAGGATATTCTCTTCAGGCGCTGTGTTGACAAAATCAGTCATCTGATCAATCACCCGATCGACGACGAAACGGGGTGGAATGATGCCGTTCTCCTCGCGTAACCTGAGGTCTATCAGATACTGGTCGAATTTGGTTTCCAGTTTTCCGAGTCTTGCCAGGTAGTGCTGTGCATCCTCCAGCGAATTGACACGATGCTTGGATTCCATGAAGCTCGGGAACGAACTCTGGATACCGAACATCTGGTTGGCCGGATAGTAATGGTAACGGAAGCGCTCGGCCTCACCGACCATATCGAGCAGATTCAGCACCAGTTCCTTGGTCATCCGCTGACTCTCGTCCAGATCCTCATCCTCATACTGCAACAGCCCCTGTCGCAGCTCCCTTAATGAAGCAAACATCTCTGTGGTGCGATCGGGATGTACATCGGCGAGTTCAGCGTTGTGCCCGTTGATACCGACAGATTCAAGAAAGCCGAGTGATGTCAGTGTTTCAGGGTTACTGAACGCCATCCTGACCATGGCTCGATCCAGGTACGCCCGGAAGAAGAATGGCTTGTCGGCATACCATTCATGTGCAGCAAAAGACCCGCCCAGCACAATGACGGCGGTCAGGACAAGGGTAAACCACTTGAGAATTTTCTTGATCATGCAAGCTACTCGCTGATGACTGACATGAATGAACCGGCACCTGAATACAGGTCCGGTTCAGAAAAAGCAGAGTCTATCATACTCGTTCGTCGTCACGGCCGTCACGGGCCAATCGGCATGGCACGATTGGCACTGCACTCAGGACGATCCTCAGTCGTAATGACCGGGATGACAGATTATCCCTGAAGATCGGGCTCTTTCTGCTTCTTGTCGCCTTTCTGACGCTGGTTAACCGGTTTGTGACCGGGCTTGTCGGCAGGTGGCTGCTGACGGGACTTGTTCTGCTTGCGAGCCTGATCCTGCTGTTTGTCCTTCACCGTTTTATTCGTCCGCTGTGGTGGGTCAGAGATTTCTGCCATCGGTACTGTCGCCAGCGCAGGCAGGCAGAACAGAAGGCAGAGGATCAGTACAAGGCTACGAATGGACATGTTGATTCCCCCGTGTGGTTGCTGTGTCTCAATAGTAGTCCACATCAGAAACAAATCAACACAATCGAACCGATCTCAGTGACAATTCCGGCATGCAATCGTCAGCTGAAGATCAGAACCCTGATGGCGCGTAACTGGTATTCCGCCTGCCCAGCCAGCTGCAGGGTGTTGTCATGGCGATGCTTGAGTGCATCGATCTCAGACTGGCGAACACCGGGATTGATGGCCTTCAGTTGCCGTAATCGATCCAGCTCCGATCCCAGTTCACGTTCGATGGCATCACGTGCGAGATTACGCTGAGGTTCAGCCTGTGCGGCCAGCCGTTTTGATGCCCGTGTCATGATCTGTTCGAGTACCGGTTTAAGCTGCTTGATGGCCGGTTGCCGTATCGCAGCCGGAACCTTCCTGGCGAGTCTTGTAAGCTGATCACCGCTTAACTGCTGTGACAACTCTTCACCGTTATGACTGAACAGCAACCTGACGGGCTTCATTGGCAGAAAACGTCCGAGGCGAAGTGCCACGGGCGCCATCACATCCAGCTGATGGATCAGTTCGAACAATACGGTTCCCTGGGGCATCAGCGTGCTGTTCTTGATCATACCCAGTGTTGATGAGCCGATTCCGCCGTCGATCACATGACTCATCAGTGATCTCAGCAACGGATGCTCCCAGCTCATGAACCCGATATCCTCACGCCTGAGAGCCTTCTCACGCGACCAGGTAACCGTCATCCCGTCCTCTCCCAGGCCCGGCACATGATCGATTCGCATGTGTTCACCCTCGCGAATCACATCAGTCTGGTCAGAATGAAACTCATGTTCTATGCCGAGCTCATCGAGCAGTCTGTGCAAATAGGCCTGCAAGGCATTGCCATTACCCTCACCCTGCTCTGCCTCAATGATCCTGTCGATGATGTCATTGGCCTCATCCTCGCGACAGGAATTGAGTTCTATCAGTCGATCCCGACCCTGCTGCTGCATGGCCAGCATCTGGACCACATCCTCACGTGTCTGTTTGTATAGCTGGTGAGTTCTTGCATGTTCATCCACATTCCTCATCAGCCAGTCGAGCTCGTCAGCGTGCCTGTGATAGATACTCCAGGCACCGGACAGTGATCGAGTGAACAGGTCCAGTCCCTGATTCATCCAGTCGAACAGGACCATCTGGGCGCTGTTGACCAGTGGCCAGATGTGAATCCGGATATCCTGTTTCTGGCCTATCCGGTCGAGTCGTCCGATGCGTTGCTCGACCAGATCCGGATCTGGCGGCAGATCGAACATGACCAGATGGTGAGCAAACTGAAAGTTGCGGCCTTCGCTTCCGATCTCTGAACAGATCAGCAGCTGTGCGCCTTCGTCCATATCGGAAAAATAGGCAGCAGCCCTGTCACGTTCGATAATCGTCAGGTGTTCATGGAAGGCGGCACAGCGGATGCCCTTGTCACGGCAGAACTTTGCCAGTTCCACTGCCGTTTCAGCGTGATGACAGATCAGCAGTACCTTGCCGATATCGGGCTCGGCCATCAATTCGATCAGTCGTGCCGAACGAGGATCGAAATGACACCATTGGGTACTCAGTGCCAGATCTTCTTCACCGGTCTGCTGACTGACGGTCCAGATTCGTTCAGGATAAAGAATCGGATCATCATCCCTCAGCCGTCGGTATTCATCGGGCAGACTCATGTGCTCGGAAATCAGTTTTCGATCAGGAAATCCGCCCACCGCCTTGCGTGTATTGCGAAACAGGACTCGCCCAGTGCCATGCCGGTCGAGTAACTGCTGGATCAGATCTTCCCGGCCCAGGTCCGAATCCAGTGCCAGACCATCGGTCAGTGACAGGGAATCATTGATGGTTGCGATCACCGGCGCCAGATCGCTGGCTGGCGAATCCATCAGTTCCGTGATGCAGTCATTGACACGTTTGTATCTGGCCTGATCACTGTGATAGGAATCAAGGTCGTGAAACCGGTCGGGATCCAGCAGTCGCAGCAATCCGAACTGACCATCCAGGCCGCCAGCTTCCGGTGTGGCGGTCAGCAACAGAACACCATTGGTCTTGAGCGCCAGCTGCTCGACACAATGATAGGCCTGATTGACGCCATGTGCAGACCAGGCCAGGTGATGGGCTTCATCCACGACAACCATATCCCATTGTGCCTGGCTGATGGCTGCAAGCATGACCTCGTCCATACTCAACAGATCCATGGAACAGATGATCAATTGCTCGGATTCGAACGGGTTTCCCTCGGATTCGATCAGCGACATGAAACGATCGACATCGAACAGTGAAAACGTCAGATTGAAACGCCTGAGCATCTCGACCAGCCATTGATGAACCAGCGAATCAGGAACCAGCAGCAGCACACGGCTGGCCTGCCCAGTGATCAGCAACTTGTGAAGGATAATGCCGGCTTCGATGGTCTTGCCCAGTCCGACCTGATCAGCCAGCAAAACACGCGGCGACAGACGGTTGCACACTTTTTCAGCGATGTACAACTGATGCGGCAGCAGTTCCGTGCGACAGCCTCCCAGCCCGGCAGTCACAGAAGCCCTCAGACTGGCATCGACTGTGAGTGTTTCGACAAATGAATCGAAACTGCCAAGGCGATCAATCTGGCCCGAGGAAAAGCGCTGATCCGGTGACCCGAAACGGATGTCTGATGGCAGCTCCGATTCAGATACCGTGATGCTGGAACCCGGAATTTCACAGTCCAGTGTGTAAACCAGATTCTCACCGTGCTGTTCAACGCGGGTGACGACCCACTGATGATGCGCCCAGTCCGGGTCATGCGAGCCGCGAATCTGGTCACCCGGCTGAAACTCGATCCGACTGACCGGAGCCTCCCGGAACTGGTAGGTGCGTTGTTCGGCCACGGCTGGAAATTCAAGGCAGAGTAATCGTCCATCATAATCAGTCACTCTGCCAAGACCCAGCTCAGGTTCTGACTGACTGATATAACGCTGCCCGGCAACCGGTATGTGTCGACTCATTATTCTCGGTCTCCTCCCTGAGAGTTTAGCTTCTTTGATGCAGATGTGCCGAATCGACTGATGTTTCAGTCAGCCCAGCATTGTCAACAGTTGCTGAATCCAGCATGGAACATGCAGTGGCTCAGCAGCTGTCAGCACGCTGTGTCACAACGCTCGGTTCTTGTAATCAGCCCTTGTAGTAAATCCGGTAGATCTGATTGGCCGCATCATCGGACACCAGTACCGACCCGTCATCAAGCTGGATGACATCAACCGGCCTTCCCCAGGCCTCCTCACCCTGCAACCAGCCCTGGGCAAATACCTCGAGCTTCTCCAGTGCCCCATCGTCTGAAATGACAGCACGACGCAGTCGATAGCCGATCTTACTGCTGCGATTCCATGAACCGTGTTCAGCAATCAGTATCGATCCCCTGTAGTCAGCTGGAAACTGTTCACCGGTATAGAACAGCATGCCAAGAGGCGCGACATGCGGCCCCAGATTGGCAACCGGCATCACATAATCTTCAGCTGTCCTGCCCTCGCCGAATTCAGGGTCAGGCAGACCATCCTGATGAAAGTACGGATAGCCGAAATGCTGACCCTCACTGGTGACTCGATTGAGTTCACACGATGGCAGATTATCGCCCATCCAGTCCCTTCCGTTATCGGTGAAGTAGAGTTCGCCACTGACTGGGTGAAAATCGAAGCCCACACTGTTGCGGACACCCCGCGCCACGATCGTGTGAGATCTGTCCTCGAGGTTGACGCTGCGAATCGTGGCATAGCCATCTTCATCACAGATATTGCATGGGGCTCCGACCGGAATATAGAGCTTGCCATCGGGACCGAACTTGATGTACTTCCAGCCGTGATGCTTGTCATCGGGGAGTTCATCGTAGACCAGTTCGGGATCCGGGATACTGTCGAGACTGTCCTCGATGCCAGGATAACGCCAGATACTGTCTACTTCTGCGACGTACAGATCACCCTTGTGGAATGTGAGTCCTGATGGCAGGTTCAGTTTGCTGGCGATGACTGTCATCGTGTCATGCCTTCCATCACCGTCACTGTCGGTGATGGCGTGCACCTTGCCGGCGCGGCGACTGCCAACGAACAGCGTACCCTTGTCGCCAAGAGCCATCTGACGTGCGTTCTCGACATCATCAACCCAGACCTCGATGCCAAATCCTTCAGGCAGTTTGATCTTGTCCAGATCATCAGCAGCTACAGACTGCAGGAGAACCAGTGGCATCAGAGCCATCATGATAATAGTAGTTTTAAATTTCATCTGCAGGCTCCTGTTTTTAATGGATTTAATTTTCTGAATTCTCAATATCTGAATCACTTCAGCGCAGAATCACCAGCGCAACCGAGCGGCTGAAATGGTAAGCTGCGGATCATAACACGAACACCATTGAAGAATGATTCAAATACAGTAAAGGCAACAGCACCCTGATTTTCAGGCGGTACTGCGAAGTAACTTGCGCAGGGTATAGAAAATCACCACCACACTGAGCACCAGCCAGAGACTGCCCCATAACCAGGTAAAACCGCCGTATTCGGCAGCCAGCATCGAGGCGTCCGAGCGACCTCCCGATCCGGTCATGGTATCGCTGTAGATATCCAGCGGGGCATAACACAGACTGGTCAGCCCGATCAGGAGCAATGATATCCGCAGCAGTGCCGGTCGCGTCTTTAGTGCCAGAAACCCGAACAGCAGCACGGCAGCAAGACAGAGCGCAAGACCTGCGGCGGTTCTGACATAGAGTATGACAATCAGCAGCAGGATAATGCTGATCAGGCCTGAAACGGTTTTTCCTGCTGTTGTTCTACCGGCACAGACCATCAACAGATATCCGAACAGCAATGACCCAAGATAGCCTGCATTGAGTGTCAGGAAGCGATTACCACCGCTACTGCTGACTGATCCGCCCTGTTGCAGATTGACATCGAAAGACACCACACTGCCACCGGTAACCCAGGTCATCAGTGCATGTGACAGTTCATGAAACATCACCACCAGGATTTTCAGAGGCAGCAGCCAGTAGGTATTCCACAGCAGTGTCACCGGAATCAGCAGAAGAAATACGATCAGGATCTCGTTCTTGCGCGACATGACGAAGGATTTCATCATGCGATTATGTCACATTCTGCGGACACGCTTCCTGTGCCATTTGCGTCATCAGCAGATATCCGTCCTGGAGCGGGACATGAATGACAATCGCCACCAATCAGGAATGAGTTGAGCGTCGGTCAGCGTCCTATTCGTCGCCACCCTGCTGCAGGGCGATTACCAGCCTGAAGCCGACATCTGCCAGACCCTGATCCTGATCTGCCAGCTGAACACGTTCGAGAATATTCTGATTTCTGCCGTCACGCCATGAGGTTCCCCGTATGACTCGACGATCACACTTGCCCCTGTCCATGATATTGAGAGAACTCAGAAACTTGTCGCGCGTGCGCTGTTCAGGGGCACAACCGGTGGTCCATTCGGCCACGTTTCCCTGCAGGTCGTGAAGCTTGAGCGCATTCGACCGGTAACTGCCCACCGGTGCCGTCTCACGGTAATTATCGTGACACCTGTAGGTTTCGAATATCTTGCTGCTTTCCTTGCCGGCACTGTTGCCACGACTGCAGTCATCGGCAACGGTACGGGCTGCGGCAGCAACGTGTACCCATTCCGAATCACTGGGCAGGCGATAGGGCTGGCCTGTCGTGCGCCGGAGCCAGCGAGCAAAGCGGTTGGCATTGTTCCAGCTGACGCAAACCACGGGGTGATCATCCTCCTGGGTATAGCCGGGCTGTTGCCAGTTCAGATCACGCAGGCCGATTGCGGTTCTGGAAGACGTGTGGCAATCCACCTGAACCTCTCCGGTTTCCTCGGCGAACCGGCGATAGAGCCCGCGCGTGATTTCGAATCGGGTGACACTGAACAGATGATCGTGCTCACTGACTGTTTCACCATCGAGCATGATGCGGCCAGGTATCACCACCGATTCGATGCCGATCAGATCGGTGATGATCTGGCCTGCCCTGTAGGTCTCGGGCACCGTCTCAGCGGCTTGCTGATCGGCCGGTTGAGCCGTGGCGATCTCTGACTCGGGCTCTGCCGACGCTGATTCGGCATCGGATGCCGCGATCGTTCCGGATGATGACTCAAGGTCCTGTGGGTCATCATCAGCTAACTGCGACACGACTGGCGATTCATCACCCTCTCCCGAACGAACGGATTCGGATGCCGGCATTTGCTGATCCGCCGTCATTTCATCGGGACTCGTTTCAGTCTCAGCTGCGGTATCGATCTGACTGCTATCGCCAAGCTGATCATCGCGGCCATCGGCAATGACGCGATAGAAAAGCAGAATCATCACAGCCAGCGCGGTGAACGACAGAACGCCGGCCCACAGTGTCCTCGACAGAAGGGGTGCCGGCAGCAACCGCGTCAACCATGACAGTGGGTGCGACAGCGACTGGTGTTGTCGTGTACGCTGAGTCGGCGCCGAGTCGATCAGCTGCTGTATCGCATTGGCCATGTCATCGATGTGCTGATATCGATTTGATGGCTTTTTGGCCAGTGCTCGATTCAGGATGGATTGCCAGTGCCGGTAATCATCAGGCAATGGTGGCACCGGTTCTGTTACCTGTGCCACCAGCACCGAGACATCATCACTGCCATTGAACGGCGTATGACCGGTGAGAAGTTCGTACAGCACAATCCCCACGCTGTAGATATCCGATCGATGATCCACGGCCTTGCCACGTGCCTGTTCAGCGCTCATGTAATGTGCGCTGCCGACGGCATGTCCTTCCTTGGTGATACGACGCGTCGTACGGGTGGAAAATGCAATACCGAAATCGGCAATCTGCACCTGACCCTGATGATCAAACAGAATATTTTCAGGCTTGATGTCACGGTGTATCACATCGTGTTCATGTGCATAGGCCAGGCCCTTGCATACCTGCAGGATCACCTCGGCGAGCTGTTCGTCTGTTTCGTATTCGAATTCGCTCAGATCACCACGGGTCAGATTGGGCATGCTGTAGAACAGACGCCCCGTAGGTGAGCGCCCGAAATCGTAGACACTGACGATATTGGGATGCTCCAGCCGGGCTACGGTACGTGCTTCATTCATGAACCGATCGAGTCGGTTGGGATCGTCGTCGGTGAATTCCTTCAGCACCTTGAGGGCAACTTCACGGTCCAGCGAGCTCTGTACCGCAAGATAGACCACAGCCATGCCACCATCGCCGATCTTGCCGAGAATGTCATAACCGGGAATGTTCATTCTTTATGAAAAACCCCATGGCCGCCCGTGTCACTGTCCCAAGTCGGAGCCACCCATGTTGCTGGCCAGGCCCCAGCGTCCGATGGTATCACCTTCATCGTCAGAGATTCATGTCCCGATCCACAAATGTTGAGTAACCGAAATCACAGCCGGATTGTAAAAGGCATGGCCAGTAGTGTCAGACAGACCGACTACCAGGGTAACGTCGTATTATCCCAGTGAAAGAATGATCCGGTCAGATCCGGTTTCAGAGAGTGCATGATATCGATCATGCGAGCAGCTGTCGTATCTGAAGAAAACAGTCGATTGGCAGGCAGACCGGACTGAAAAGGTGCCGACAGCCTGCTGTCGGTTGTACCCGGATGTACTGCAACCACAGCAGACTGAGGGAATCGCCGCGCCCATTCAATTGACAGCGTCTTGACGAACATGTTGAGCGCCGCCTTGCTCATGCGATAGCTGTACCAGCCACCGGACCGATTATCACCGATACTGCCCACCATCGCCGACAGGCATATCATGCTGAAGGACAGCCGGCGATCCAGAAAACGTTCCAGTGCCTGGCACAAATGCACATGAGTCAGGACATTGACATTCATGCTGTACTCAACATTGGCGGCAGCAAGCTGCTTCAGGGATTTCTCGGGCTTGATTCTGTCTGTGTGCAAGACTCCACAACAATTGAAGACCCAGTGTGGTCGCTGATGAGTTTCAAGAAATGATTCAATAGAATCTTGTGAATGAGGGCTGGTCAGGTCCACTTTCAGGTGTGTGCTTTCGGTTAATTGCAACTCCCTGGCAGAGGATCGACTGAGTGTCATGATGCAGGTATCAGGCCAGCGTTGCATGAGTTCGCGATGTATTGCCAGCCCGATCGTGCTGCCTGCACCGGCAATCAGCACAGTCTGCGGGGTATCAGGGTGCATCAGTACAACGGGTTCTCGATCAGTTCGACGATCAGAACCAGTGCATGCATCGCCAGAACCGATAGACTGAGCAGGGATCGGAAACCGAAATAGGTCTGTCTGATGTATCCGGCGCTGTTGAGTCGGCTGTCACCCAGCCAGACGGCAAAATACCCGGCCATCAGCAGGCCCAGTGCGAAGATATGATAGGACACAAGCAGGGCAAGCCAGGCAACGACGGCAACCACATTACTGAGTATGATCCAGCCGATGCTGATCTCCGGTTTGACCAGACGCATGCCCCACCAGATACCGGTCAGGAATGACAGAATGATTGCACTGTAGGTCAGAAACAGCTCAAGACCGGTGATGCCCATCAGTGACTGTTGCATGAAGATGAGTACAACGGCTGCCACGAATGGCACGAGACCGTAATAACCAAGCTGCTTGATGGACTCAGACATGTGGATAGTATCTCCCCTCGTGGTGAATCAAGGGTGAATGCCGCACTCGGAACGGATGTCTTGGCCTCGCCAGGCTGCATCCTGTCGCATTTTCCTCACCCTCTCGCTAGTCTGCTGATACACTCGCTGCTTCGAAATCCAGCTGTTGTCCAGCGACTGACATTCTTTTATCACTGAAGGGATTAAATGAACGTTAACACGATGAGAATCCATGCCCTGATCTGCGTCTCGCTGCTTGTGGGTTCAGCTCATGCTCAGCCCCGATCGGAGCGGGCTGCCGATGAGACAGAACAAGCCACAGTTCTGCCCACGCTGACGACCACGCTGACACGTACTGAAGAACCCATCGAGAGCCTGCCGGCCAGCATCACGATTATCGACGCTGATACGCTGGCGCAATCCAGCTACCAGCATATCGAACAGCTGCTGACACGTGTACCGGGCGTCAATCTGCAACGAGGCAGTGGTCAGGAATACCTGCCCGCGATCCGTTCTCCGGTACTGACCGGGCCTGGAGCCTGCGGTTCCTTTCTGATGGCTCAGGATGGCATACCCCTGCGCGCAGCCGGTTTCTGCAATCTGAACGAGCTGTTTGACGCACACTACGAAGTCGCCAGTCACATCGACATTGTGCGCGGGCCAGCGTCTATTGCGCATGGTTCCAATGCTGTCAACGGCACCATCAATATCATCACCCATCAGCAGGCTGATGCCGCCTCACGCTGGGCAATCCAGGCCGGCAGTGATGACTGGGTGCGCATCAGCGGGCGCCAGCAATTCGGTAACGCTGCACAGGGCTACTCACTGGCGGTGACGGCCAGTGGCGACGGCGGTTTCAGGGATCAGACCGAGACCGAGCAACACAAGCTATCTGTCAACGGGCATGGCCGCGTGGCGTCATTCCTGTACCGTTACGGTATCACGGCGACACGCCTGAACCAGGAGACAGCCGGTTTTCTGGTCGGTACAGACAGTTATCGGGATCGATCACTGATTCGTCTGAATCCAACACCGGAAGCCTATCGCGATGCCAATGCCAACCGCATCTGGCTGACCCTGTCCGACCCTTCAGATCAGCAGTCCTGGTCTGTCACTGCCTATGCTCGAGATAATGACATGGCGTTCCTGCAACACTTTCTGCCGGGCGATCCACTGGAGAACAACGAGCATCAGAGTATCGGGATGCGCAGTCAGTTTAACTGGGGATCTGGCTCTGACACGGTATTCACCACAGGCCTCGATCTGGAAATCACCCGCGCTTCACTGCTGGAAACACAGGACAGGCCAATAGAAGGCTCGGCATTCCTGAGGGAAACCATTCCCACCGGGCGACACTATGATTACGATGTTGATGCCCTGTCGGCTGGCCTGTTTACCAGCATGAGCACAGTGCTGCCGGATGAGCGCACAGAACTCAGACTTGGGTTGAGGCTGGATCACCTGGCATACGATTATGACAACCAGATGCTCGATGGACGCACACGGGAGGACGGCACTGCCTGTGGTTTCGGTGGTTGCCGATTCAGTCGCCCGGCAGATCGCAGCGATTCATTCACCGTGCCGACACTGGACATCGGCCTGTCGCGAGAGCTGGGTGAATCTCAGCGCGTGTTTGCACGTCTGGCTCGTGCTTTCAGGGCACCACAGGCGACTGAACTGTATCGTCTGCAGCGCGATCAGCAGGTGGCCGACCTGAATGAGGAACAACTGATCAACCTGGAGGCCGGCATTCGTGGATCCACGGCGTCCCTGAGCTACGAGGCAGTCGCTTTCTGGCAGCGCAAGAAGAACGTCATATTGCGTGACAGTGACTTCTTCAATGTCAGTGACGGCAAAACCCGTCATCGGGGTATTGAGCTGATGTTGCAGCGTCAGATGACACCGAGGCTGGATCTGAGAGCGGCGTTCAGTTACGCACGCCATGAGTACGACAATGATCCTTTCGGGGGTGATGTTCCGGTTTCCGGCAATGATGTCGACACGGCACCAAGAACACTGGGACAGCTTGCGCTTGAGTACCGCCACCGGCCGTCTCTGTCTGCAACGCTGCTGTGGCGTCACGTCGGTTCCTATCAGACAGACCCAGAGAATCTGCACAGCTACCCGGGGCATGATCTGATCAACATGACCGTCAACTGGCGAATCAGACCTTATCTGGCGCTGACTCTCGGTATTGATAACCTGACCGACAGAAGATATGCCGACCGTGCCGATTTCTCCGGGTTTGCAGGCGACCGTTATTTTCCCGGCAGGCCACGATCCGCGTTCATGGAACTGAGCTGGCGTCCCTGAACAAATATGGCCCGAGCCGGCAAATACCGGCCCGGACCAATGTGCTATTTGTGATCGCTACTTGAGTTTCCACTCGGTTTCGAGTGATGCCGTGTAGGCAAGGGCCTGATCATCACCGATTTCGATCAGCACATCGACTGTACCCGGGATGATGTAGCGCACGATATCGGTGAAGGCAAAACTGGCTTCATAGTGCTGCTTCTTGCGATCCCAGGTCACGGAAACGGGTCGGATTGCCTGCGGCAGACGATCGTCCATGATACTGGTGATTCGAATGTCGCCCTGGCCCAGACCGGATTGACTGCCATTCGGCGTTGCAATCTGAACAATGAAATCCTTCTGTACCTTGCCCTTTCTGTAATTGATCTTTTTCTTGTAGGGCTTGAAGGAGACACCATACTGCTGACCACGTCCTGGCGCCATGATTTCCGGCAGCTCACCCGTCAGCGGCTCAAGATCAACATCACGCTCGACTTCGATATCAAATTCCGTATCCCTGAAGATATAGGCCGCCCTGCCCTTGGCGAACAGACCAAGTGGCCCCCAGACGACGACATGCGCCACGGTGGCACCGGTGCGCTTGCGTCCTTCAGCTGACAGCGGGTTTTCCTCGAACTGGACTGTCTGACCGTTTTCGGTTTCGAGCATCTTGGGAACAACGGTCAGTTTACCGCCCTGTCCCATACTCTTGCGCCCGACCGCTTCGTGAACATTGCCGCGGACCAGCGTGTCTTTCCGGATCACCAGTTCATCGCCGGACATGACATCTTCGGTCACTCTGAAATAAATGGTTTCACCCGTCCGGTCAATATTGCCATTGACATTCTGCACCAGCCGGACCGGCACCAGTGACCCTCCCTGCAACTGGGCCGCCTGGCCAGCCACTGCTATGAACAGAGTCAGGATCGACAGTAATCGTGATGATATTTTCATGGACTTCCCCGTGGTTGTTGTCTGTTTTTCGTGTCTGTGCATCAGTTTATTTCAGATCGGATACTGGCACGCGCCTATCCTCACCTGACTGGAGTGAATGGTAGCTGAACGGAATGAAACCTGTAGCACTCTTCATCAGCCACAGCACTCTGTCAGCGTGCGAACAGTGACTGCCTCTGTATGCGATATCTGAACAGTGCCGCGCCCAGATGCAGGGCAAGCAGGCCGATCAGTATCCAGTTCAGTGTGCTATGCCATTGAAATGGTGCAGTTGCCTGCACTAGGTCATGATAGGCCGCACTGCCTGCCGGGTTGAACAGGTGCCGCAGATTGCTGACGATGACCGTGGCGGCACCAGTCAGGGGAATCAGCAGCAGTAACAGATAGAACAGCCGGTGTACGGTCTTTTCCATCAGTTTCTGCAATCGACCTGAAAGAGGTTCACCTGTCTGACCTCGATGAGTCAGCAGCCAGAGCAGTCGAAAGAAGGTCAGAACGGCAACACTGATACCGCAGAACAGGTGCAGAATCAGCAGGGACAGCACCACGTTGCCATTGTCGAACTGATCCATCAGAAAACCGGTACTGATCAGAACCAGCACCAGAACAGCACTGACCCAGTGCAGACGCAACAGGAATCGTGGGTAGGCTGGCCGGTCCTGTGTCATACCGATTCCATTTCAGGAAAATATGTCACCGGTTTCTCTGTTTCAGTTGTCAGGCCAGTGATTGGCATTGCGATCAAAATCCGATGTTGTACTGGGTACAACACAGAATCGCTGGCCGGTGGGTGCCTGCATGACACACCATCGCTTCATCTTCGATACACGGGTGGCACCCAATGCTTCCAGACGCCTGACCTCGGCTTCGATGTCATCAGTCTGGATATCCAGATGCACCCGGCTCTCATGAGAGACTGATTGAACCTCGACATGCAGACGGTCGGCAGGATCGATCAGCCGCACATAGGATTTGCCCTCTTCTCCGGGCAGGGATCTGACATCCATCCCGAGTGCCTGGCCCCAGAAATCTGCAGCATCAGGCAGGTTATCGGTGTTGCAATCAATGATGAAGCCGGCAAGTTTGCTCTTGTGCATGTCTGATAATCCTCGTGTCGCGCATCAGTGTACCGTTGATGCATGCAGATTCACATGGTCAGGCACCAGATGGGCAGCACTTCAACGACCCAGCAATTGCAACCACTCTGACTCCCTGAACCCGACTGCACTCACGCTGTCACCGAACAGTACCGGTCGTTTCACCAGTGTGGGGTTCTCAAGCAGCAGTCGTCGATGGTCATTGGGGTCGGTTGATGCCTTGTCAGCGTCATCAAGATTGCGCCAGGTGGTGCTACGACGATTGATCAGTGACTCGATCGAACAGGATTGCAGCCAGTTATCGAGCATCGATGCATCGAATCCGTCAACACGCAGATCGTGAAATCGATGTGGGATATCTTGTCCGTCCAGCCACTTCAGAGCCTTGCGGCAGGTGTCACACTGCCTGATGCCATACACGGTCCACATTGGCCATTCCTTCAAGCTGTTTGATTCATCAGTAATGGGTACATCGGCGACGTGTCTCAAGCCCTCAGACCTGAACCAGACTGTTGTTTCAGGGAGACCGCGAGCGTGCAATGGTGAACGATCGTAAAACCGGCATTTTCCTGAAATTTCTCTATGTTTGAGCTGATTTTTTGGTACAATGTCGCGCTTTGTGTCTCGCGCAGGTCCAGAAACACTGGCTTCAATGCCTTGACGGACCCGCCAGGACACCAACGGCCAGTGTATCTTGCCGGCTGTCAAACCCACTCGATACCCGATATTCGGCATGCCGCTGAATGACGGCGAGTACGGGACTGACAAGCGGAAAGAGGCATGAACCGTACGATGGCAGGCCTGACTGATCAGATGCCTGTCTGCGTCACTCGATTGTCATGTGAACATGCAACAAGTGACACCATGGACTGTGCCGATTCCCCGGGGCCATTGCCCTTCAGGATCGGTCAATAACAGATGACTAGAGAACGAACATGACTGACTTAACCCGTTACCGCAATATCGGTATTTTCGCGCACGTAGACGCAGGAAAAACAACAACAACAGAGCGTATTCTCAGCCTGACTGGCAAGATCCACAAGATCGGCGAGGTTCACGATGGTGAAGCCACCACCGACTTCATGGACCAGGAGCGTGAGCGCGGGATCACCATTCAGTCGGCAGCGACCAGCTGTGAGTGGAATGATCACCGCCTGAACATCATCGACACACCCGGACACGTTGACTTCACCATTGAAGTGTATCGCTCACTCAAGGTGCTCGACGGTGGCGTGGGTGTGTTCTGTGGTTCCGGTGGCGTTGAGCCCCAGTCAGAAACAAACTGGCGTTATGCCAATGAATCAGAAGTTGCACGAATCATCTTCGTCAACAAGCTGGACCGCGTCGGTGCAGACTTCCTGCGCGTGGTCAAGCAGATCAAGGATGTTCTCGGTGCAACACCGCTGGTGATGACCCTGCCGATCGGACGTGAAGACACCTTTTCTGGCGTGATTGACCTGCTGACGCGCAAGGCATGGATCTGGGACGATTCCAGCGATCCCATGGCTTACGAAATCCAGGACGTACCCGCCGACATGGTCGACCAGGTCGAGGAATACCGTGAAATGCTCATCGAGACAGCTGTCGAGATGGATGACGATGTCATGGAAAAATACCTCGAAGGCGAAGAGCCGGACATGGAGACCATTCAGCGCTGCATTCGCAAGGGTACCAACGAGATGGCATTCTTCCCCACCTATTGCGGTTCTGCATTCAAGAACAAGGGCGTACAGCTGGTTCTGGATGCCGTGGTTGATTACCTGCCAAATCCGACTGAAGTCAAGCCTCAGCCCGAGGTGGATCTTGAAGGTAACGAAACCGGCGAACTGGCAACCGTTGATGTCAACAAGCCCATGCGCGCGCTGGCGTTCAAGATCATGGACGACCGCTACGGTGCACTGACCTTCATTCGCATCTACTCCGGCAAGCTCGACAAGGGCATGACCGTGCTCAACACGTTTACAGGCAAGACTGAGCGTATTGGACGTATCGTGGAGATGCATGCGGAATCACGAGAGGAGCTCGATTCGGCACAGGCCGGCGACATCGTCGCTGTGCTCGGCATGAAGAATGTACAGACAGGACACACGCTGTGTGACCCGGATCACCCGGCCACACTGGAACCGATGGTCTTCCCCGATCCCGTAATCTCGATTGCGATCGCACCGAAGGACAAGGCAGCATCCCAGAAAATGGGCGTTGCCCTGGGCAAGATGCTGGCCGAGGATCCGTCGTTCCACGTCGAAACCGATGAGGAAAGTGGCGAAACCATCCTCAAGGGCATGGGCGAATTGCACCTGGACATCAAGATCGACATTCTCAAGCGAACACACGGTGTTGAAGTCGAAGTGGGCAAACCTCAGGTCGCCTACCGCGAAACCATCACCCAGCGTATCGAAGACAGCTACACACACAAGAAGCAGTCGGGTGGTTCAGGCCAGTACGGCAAGATCGACTACATCATCGAGCCCGGTGAAGCCGGTTCAGGTTTCGAGTTCGAATCCGTTGTTACTGGCGGTAATGTACCGAAGGAATTCTGGCCTGCCGTACAGAAAGGCTTCCAGAACAGCATGGACAAGGGTGTTCTTGCCGGCTATCCGATGATGGACTTCAAGGTCACGCTGGTTGACGGTGCCTATCACGCAGTCGACTCCTCGGCCATTGCCTTCGAACTGGCAGCACGTGCGGCCTATCGCCAGTCGATTCCAAAGGCTGGTGCACAACTGATCGAGCCAATCATGAAGGTCGATGTGTTCTCGCCTGATGATCACCTCGGTGATGTCATCGGTGACCTGAACCGTCGTCGTGGCATGATCAAGTCACAGGAAACCGGTGTCACCGGAGCCCGTGTCAAGGCTGAAGTTCCGCTGTCGGAAATGTTTGGCTACATCGGCGACCTGCGAACCATGACCTCCGGTCGTGGACAGTTCTCGATGGAGTTCTCGCATTACAATGCGGTTGGCAAGGCGATTGCCGAAGACATCATCAAGGAAGCCAAGGAACGGGAAGCCGCCACGGCCTGATTCCGATTCTGAACAGAAAAACCCGGCTCTGGTGCCGGGTTTTTTTTGGATTGATTATTAAATCAGACATATTTTGTACTTTGTCTGTGTTAATTTCATCACAATCTGATATTATTTTTGTGGCCACTGAAGTGAAATATTAATTAATGATTTAATTTCAGTAACTTGCAATACTTACCTGAGTTTTTTGTTGACCATGGCTCAATAACCATAGATATTTGTTTTCTCATAAATGATTATATTCAATATTATTTTTCATATAAATAATTAATTACATACATAATATTTCTTCTGCTTTCACTTAACTGATATTTTGATTCTTTCTGGACTTGCACAGCGGGTGCGTCTCTACTAGAGTTCATGAGTCAGCCGGAGAGTGTATGGCGATGTTTTACTGATTCGAATCGTTTATTTAGTAGTCCATTGAGCGATGGACAATTCGCGATTCAGGTCAGGAATATCGGCCCGGCCGACATTTACAATCTGAATATTCTTGAGGGAGAAGACAATGAAATTCCACAATCCTAGACGTGGATCGCCCCGCTATGGGCGACTCCGAACGATCGCAGCTGCCTGCCTGTTGGGTCTCGGCAGCGCCGTTAATGCCGAATCCGATCCGCTGATCAGCGAGCTGGGCAGTTCTGGTTCGAACAATCATCAGATCCAGCTAACCTCATCGGCTCACAAGAACCGGCTTTCAGCTGTCGGCAACAAGTATTTTGCCAGCCCGGATCGCAAGAACGTCATAGAGGGCCAGTACATCGTGGTATTGAACGAGGATGCGGCCAGAAACCAGCGCATCTCAGTCGATGCATTCGTCAACAGCTTCACCGATGACCTGACATTCCGCACCAACGCCGAAATCATGCACACCTACACCGCGGGCATGGCTGGCTTTGCAGTCAAAATGGAGAAGGAAGACATCGGAACACTGCTGGCCAACCCCGATGTGAAGTACATAGAGGAGGATACTATCTCGACTATCGTGGCGGTTCAGAACAACCCGACGTGGGGCCTGGATCGAATCGATGAGCGTAGCCTGCCTCTCGACAACCGCTATGATTCGGATCTGAACGGTAGCGGCGTCAGGGCGTACATCATTGATACCGGTATCGATCTGGATCACCCCAATTTCGGCAACCGTATCCGTTTCGGGTTTGATGCCATGAACGACGGACGCAACGGCAATGACTGCAACGGACACGGTACCCACGTGGCCGGTACTGTCGCCAGCAGCACCTGGGGCGTGGCCAAGAATGCCACGGTGTACTCCATTCGTGTGTTCAGCTGCTCGGGTTCGACAGCAACATCCAATATCATTGCCGGCATGAACTGGGTCATCAATAACGCCCAGCTTCCGGCGGTGGTAAACATGAGCCTCGGTGGCCCATTCTCCAACACCTCCAACAATCTGGTCCAGCAGATGGTCAACCGGGGAATCGTGGTCGCCGTTGCTGCAGGCAACAGCAATGCCAATGCCTGTAACACCTCGCCTGCCAGTGCTCCGGCAGCGATCACGGTGGCTTCATCCACCAGTTCCGATGCCCGTTCCAGCTTTTCAAACTGGGGCAGCTGTGTTGACATTTTCGCACCCGGCTCGAGCATTCGTTCCACCTGGCTCAACGGTGGCGCCAACACCATCAGTGGTACATCCATGGCCAGCCCGCACGTGGCCGGTGTGGCCGCTCTGGCACTGGACAGCTCTCCAAATGCCTCGGTCAGTGCCGTCACAAACGCTCTGGTTGATAACGCCACCAACAATACCATCAGTAACGTACGCGGGTCGCCCAACAAACTGCTGTACATGGGTTTTCTCAATGGCGGCAACCCACCCCCACCACCGCCACCACCACCGGGCGGCGGCAGCTGTGCATTCGAGGATGACTTCGGAACATCGACCGGCTGGACCATCGATGGTGCCAGCACCTGTTCGACGGGCACCTATATTCGTGGCAATCCGACGCAGCAGTCCAACAGCGGCGTGGTGACCCAGGTCGGTGGTGACTCGGATGGCAACAATTTCGCCGTTTTCACCGCCTCCAACAGCAGTGCCGGCAATGCCGATGTCGACGGCGGTGTCTGTATCGCACGTTCACCATCCATCAGCGTCTCCTCCACTTCCACGCTATCAGTGGACTGGTTCCACGGACAGCGGGACAGCGGCGATGATCCGGGTGATGACTACTATCGTCTCGAGTACTCACTCAATGGCGGCAGCAGTTTCAATTCGATGGTCAACATCGGTGACACCCGAACCCAGGCTCAGTGGGCAACCGCAACCGCCACAATCCCGGCAGGATCAAATGTGGTGATACGCGTCAGCACCAGTGATGGTGCCGGCCCGGGCGACCTGATCGAAGGCGGCATCGACAACGTATCGATCTGCGAACAATAAGAACCATCAGGAAGAAGCAGACGTGCGGGAGCTTGCTCCCGCACGTTTTTTATTCAGAGCACGTACGGAACCAGCCACCAGCTTCGTTTGCGATACGCCGCCCATTCGTGATATCGCGACATGCTGGCCTCTTTCATGCGCATGTTGACCGCAAATACCACAATCCAGACCAGGGCCAGCACCACAACCGGAATCCAGTGCCACACCATCAGCGCAAAACTGCCGTAGATCATCATCTCACCCAGGTAGTTAGGATGACGGATGTAGCGGTGCATGCCATCGGTGATCAGGCCGCGCTTGATTCTGAGCGTGAAGAATTTCTGTGCATCGGCTGCAATCATGATGACACTGCCCAGTATGCAGAGGCTGATGCACAAGGCGTACCAGGCCGGTTCTGCCATTGGATAGACCGGTTGAACAGTACCGGAGATCAGTAGCCAGCCGAACACCCAGTACCACCCGAGCACAGCAATGAAGGCATTGATTCCACCCATGATGGTGATCTTCTTTTGCCAGCCCGGATCAGGAAAGGCCACATCCTTGAGTATCCACACAAGACCGTAACTGCCGTGCAGTGCCAGATAGATCCATGCCGCGGCCGTGTTGTTGCCGTAAATCCACATCAGAAAACCCAGGAAGAAAAATGTTCCAGCCTTCTGGAAATTGATCACCCAGGCGAACTTCCAGGGTCTGGGGCCACCGAGACAGTCTTCGGTCAGGTATTGAGTCAGACGACTGAGTCGTTCAGTGAGTGACTTCGATCGAGCTGATGCAGATTCAGTCATGATGACCTCGACAGGGTATTTCGGCAGCCCCACTCTACCCTGTTGATTCCCTGTAACCAAATCGCGACTGATGCGTGTAAGTACTGATACGCTCACTTGCTGAAGGACATCAACATGAACCGACTCGATACCGGACACTACCGCTTCCGTACCAGCAGGACACTGATCATGCTGCTGATTCTGAGCCTGCTGACGGCATGCGGAATCACCGGAAACCTGAGGGGAAACCCGGGCTATGCCAATTTCGATTCTCCCGGCCTGCTGATCACCGATCGAACCACCGCTATCTCGGTCGGTCCGCTGCCGCTGCGCCTGGCCAGGACATTCATCGATGATGATCCTGAAACGGAAGCCCTGTTGAGGGATCTGAAAGCTGTTCGAGTCTACGTATACGAGGTGGAACAGCACCCAGATCGTATCAGGCAACGTCTGGACAGGAATATCACTGACCTGAACCGCGCTGGCTGGCAATCGGTGATCAGTATCAATGATGATAATGAGATCACGGAAATACTGCTGAAGGAAAAGAACAACAGGGTACGCGGCATGGTGGTCATGAACAGCGACGGTGACGAGGTCGTCATGGTCAACCTGATTGGAGACCTGCGTCCTGACATGTTCAACACCTACATCTCCGAAATCGACGTGGATGTTGATGTGGAGATTGATGAAGAGGACCTGAGTGGAATCTGATCAGGTCTTTACATGCATCAACGAGTCGACTGCAGGCGCCTGAACAGCCATACGAGCACGGCGATCTGCACCGCAAGTGCACCCGACAGAATCAGCAGACTGTCAATCGTTACCCCGTCTGCTATGACCCAGGTCAGCTTGGCAATCCAGAAACTGGGCGCCGCTGAAAACAGCCATTGCCAGGGTTCGTCAATGAACCAGGCGATCACCGGAATCCACATCAGGATACCGATGAACTTGGACAGTGCCAGCCCCTGAATCTTGTTCTCGGCAAACACCGCCAGCGTCAGGGCGATGATGACGGTCAGCGGCAGACCCGACAGCACATGCAGCAGCAATACGCCAGGCTGCATTGACACGATGCCCATGACCGGAACCGATAACAGGGTCACGATCAGGTAGATCAGCAGCGGGAAGAGCATGATGCTGCTGACATACCCGGACATCGACAGTGGCGTCACGGCTATCGCAGTCAGCGTCCGGTCATCTTTCTGATCAAGCATGAGAAAGCCCATCACACTGCCGAGGATGATGGATATCAGAGTCGGCATGATGCTCTGCAGCAGCAGGAAGTATGGCACGGCATCAAAGTCGAAATGGAACGCCAGCTTTTCAGTGAAAAACGGGATAAACCATCGCAATGATGTCACCATGGCCACAATGATGCCCAGCATCATCAGCAGGAAGGGGTCACGCAGGATCTGTATCAGATTGGACCGGACCGTACTGCTGACCTGTGCCGCCAGGGATGTGTCACCTGACAGTTCCGACTGGTCTCGCCCCTGTGCCGTCAGTGGTTTATCCATCACAATCTCAACCAGTGCCGGTATGCCCGGTTGCTCAGCATATGCAACAGGATCAGGGTAAACGACAGCACGAGTGCCAGCACCAGTGGCTCCTGCCAGCTGACGTAAATGCGAGTGTCGCCAAATGCCTCACCGATGGCATAGAGTGCTGCCTGCAGTGGGTGCAGGTAAAACAGAACACTCGACCACAGACCGAGGTATTCGAATATCGGCAACCCGGCGACGAAGGTCATCCACATCGCCGGCATGATGAAGCGATTGATATTGGGATAGCGGTATACACACAGAAAACCGATCAGGCAGTAGAGGTAAGAGGCAATGACAACCGTCAGAATGACCCATAGCAGGGTGATGACATCCAGTGAAATGCCTGACGCCAGTACTATTACCATGCATTCAGCGGTAATCAGTACTGCGAGGGTCAGCGCCTTTGCAGCCAGATACATGGTGGCCGACAGTGGACTCACGGCCTGTGCATGAACAATGCCTTCATCCTTGTCCATCAGCACCAGTGCCGCCATGAAGAAGAAGGTGCTGAACTGGACATTGCCGAACAGGATCACCGGCAGCCAGTCGGCCACCAGGGATGAGTCGATCCAGTAGATCACAACTGAAAAGACGACACACATGAACAGACCGGCGGCATAGAACCCATTGCGCCACTGAATGGTGACATTCAGTTTCAGGCAGTGAAGAAAGCGGATGACTGACTGACGCAGTGATCCACTGAAATCTTCTGATTGACTTGCTGTGTCAGTGGACATGCGATCTGTCGGTGAGTGAGGCACCCGTGACCTTCATGAACACCTGATCCAGCGCTGCCTCACGCGAGTGAATGGTTCTCACACGATGATTACGGATCAGCGCCTGAAAATCGTCGTTGTTTCCCAGCTGATCGAGTGCAAAGGTATGCAACCTGCCCTGCTCATCGTCTGGGTCATCGACTCTGACATCCACCAGCGCCTCGCCATGATCGAGTTTCAGCTGCCTTGGTGCACCGATTTCGCAGATACGCCCATCGTGAATGAAGGCAACCCGGTCACACAACTGATCAGCCAGCAACATGTCGTGAGTATTGAGCATGATGGTTGCCCCCTGATCAAGCAGCTTGTGTGCATTTTCACGAAAACGGGCGATATTGTTCGGATCCAGCCCGGCGGTGGGTTCGTCCATGAAATACAGTTGCGGCTGGTGAATCATGGCTCGCGCCACACCGAGCCTGTTCTTCATGCCCTTGGAATACTCACCAACCCGCTTGTTGGCGTGATCCTGCAGATCAACCCGGCACAGTACCTCTTTTACTTGAAGACAATCCTGAGGATAAAGGCTGGCGAAGTATTCCAGGTTTTCCCGGGCAGTGAGCTTGCTGAAATGATTGGGCAATTCGAAGGTCACACCGATGTGACGGTTGAGCTCCCTGCCCCATTCACCCAGGTCTCGATCGAGGATCGTCACATCACCTCGGTATTTCGGGATCAGCTGAATCAGGATGTTCTGAAGCGTTGACTTGCCGGCACCACTTGGACCCAGCAGACCGAACACCTCTCCCCTGTTGACTGACAGTGATATGTCCTTGAGCGTATCCTGATCCTGGCCCGGATAACGCTGGTACAGACGGTCAACCGTAATCATGGCGGCACGGATTCCCTTGCTGTCTTGAACACAGATTAGCACCGTGACCTCAAAGTGAACACTGCCAGAGGTGATAGTTACGCGGACAGCGGATTCTGACATTCGATCCTGTCCTGTCAACGCATGCAGATCAATGGTTTACAGCTGTCCACCGCCTGTGAGATGGTAGACATTCAATGCCATCAGTAAAGGATCCGAGTTGACCGCCGATACGCTATCATCAAGAGGACGCGATGCTGCCGAGAGCGTGATGCGGATCGATCTGGAGTTGTTTGCAGAAAGTCTGGACAACCTGTATCACGCCGATAGCAACCCTGACGGAATCTTTGCACTCAATATTGCTGAGAACAACCTGGGCTGGCATGAAATCAGCTCGCGCCTGACCGAAATCTCAGCACACTGCCCTCTGCCCGACTGGATCGGTGATTACACCACGCCGTCCGGCCATGCCGGCTTCAGGGCCTCACTGGCCCGTTTCATCAGTCGACATATTGACCCGGTGCCGATTGATCGGGAAAACCTGATCGTGACCTCGGGTGCCACAGCAGTGGTCGAGCTGTCTGCCTGGTGTCTGGCCGAAGCCGGTGAGGTTGCCATGATTCCGGCACCGGCCTATCCGGTTTACCGTCCCGACCTGTACAACAAGGCACGTGTCCTGAGACAGGACATCAACTGTCAGTCACCGAGTGACGGGCTGTTATCGCTGGACATCGCCACACTCGAGCAGACACGTGATGACATCATCGTCAGTGGCAGGCAACCACGCATGCTGATTCTGACACAACCGGACAATCCCACGGGTGGAATCTACACGGCGATCCAGCTGGAGGCGATTGCGGACTGGTGCATCAGTCACCGGATTCACCTGCTGGTCAACGAACTCTATGCCCTGTCACAGATCGACACCGATGATCCAGAGCTGAGTACTGATTACGCCGAGCAGGCCACCTTCACGAGTTTTCTTGGCCTGATGCATCGAAAGCACAGCGACTATCTGCACTACTGGTATTCACTGTCCAAGGATCTGGGCATCTCCGGATTCAGAATGGGCTGCCTGTACTCACTGAATGCAGATTTCATCCAGGCGGCACGAATTGTCAATGTGCCTCATCAGGTGTCCAATCACAGCCAGTGGCTGATGCAGCAGCTGCTCGATGACGAGGCCTTCATGAGCCGCTGGATCCGCAATTACCAGCAGTCACTGACGCAGGCATACAAAACTGTGATCCGTTGCCTGCGAGAGCTGGAGATACCCTATTGCCCCTCACGTGGCAGTCTGTTCATCTGGCTGGATCTGTCTGAATTCCTGACTGGTAGCGGAGAAAAGGCCGAGCTGGAATTGTGGCGTGAGCTGTTTCACCAGGCCGGTATCCTGCTGACTCCCGGGCCTGGCTTTGGTCATCAACTGTCAGGTCAGTATCGCATGGTGTTCAGTGGCATTTCGCTGGATGAACTGCAAGTCATGTGTGACAGACTGTCACTGTTCATCAGGCACAAGCGCAGATCGCTGTCAGGGCCGTGAAGTCGAAATCTCAGGAACCCGGTTCCCCGAGCAGCGCCAGTCGTGTGGCTGATTGCCTGTCATGGTCTGTTGCGCGCAGTTGCTGGAATCGGGTGATATAGCTCTGATTGCAGCAATTGGCACGTTTTCCATTCTGACAGACACTGATTCTGTTGACACAGGCATCCATCAGCCGCCCGGGTTCGGCCGTGCACTGATAGAACTGAATCGAACAGGACGGCAGATTACTGTCATTTGAAACCGCTGTCAGCTGTGCAACCGGACGCACTGCAACTCGCTTCTGGACACGGGGTTCAAACACCACCGGCGGGTCGTACTCGATGTCCTGCAAACCTGCAAATGCCTGTTTTGTCGGTTGAGGTGAATCCCCAGTCGGCTCGGACCTGTGATAATCCCCAGCTGGACGCACCAGGGATGTCCTGGCATTGACCCACATCCTGATCAGACCGTCTTTCTGTCTGGGGCCGTCTGCGTCAGCAGGCGTGCCCGGCTTTGTACAGGGAAGCCCCTGAACATGCAGATGACCGTCATCGGTCACACAATGATAGAGCTCACCGGTAGCGGTGGGCACGGACAGGCTCAGTAACAGGTATGTCAGATAACTCAAAGTTGCAGATCACCCATGGATTCAAGTCCATCATAGCAGCCATCCCAGCCTTAGTGAGTGAATCAATGTGAACAATTCAGAGTGTCATCGTATGCTTTTGATATTACCTGAATCCAGGCAGGGATTGCTCGCCGATAGGCAAGATCGGCACAGGAATCGGTCGTAACCGTCACTTCCATCATGATAGCGTAGTGCAGAGACTGACCACAGGGGCACATTCAACGAGATGAGCAGACATTTCACGGCCACGGCCACACTGACCCTCATGTTCGTCATGTTCTGTCAGTCCACTCAAGCCACCAGCGGTTATGGCGAAACATTCGATACCGGTCTTTCCATGTCCTCTCACAGCACCGCAGCACCAGACGAATTGTCCTGGGCCGCGTTCATGATTGGTCAGTGGGAGGTCACCGTCAGTGATCATCGCAGCGGGCAACAGGCCGAATACACGGCTGTTGCCGACATCCGCTGGATGAATCGAGGACACGGTCTGCTGGAGGAGTTTCATGCCCCTGCAACAGACGCAAAGAGCAGTGAACCTGGCACCGGGGAATACGATACGCTCAGCATGCTGGGCTATGTCAGTTCAGCGGCTGAATGGAATCTCGGCCTGGTTGACAGTCTGGCCGAGGATGTCACGGTCTACAACGGGCATATTCTCAGTGACCGGATGGTACTGACCCAGTCCGAACGTCAGGGCGGCACGATAACGATGACCCGCTTCCAGCTCATCATTGCAAAGGATGAGGATACCGGGTTCAGTATCAGGTTGACCTCATCTGTCGATGACGGAATGCACTGGTCGCCGGTCTATACACGACAGTACCGCCCACGCAACAATGCCGACTCACCATTCACACACGACCCGAAGCATCTCTATGGCCTGCCTGCATCAACCAGGGCTGAAGAATCGGCCCAGTTCGATTTTCTGATCGGTGAGTGGGATTCTTCACACGATATCGTTGTCGCACCCGGACAGAATGCACAGTTTCCGGTCAACAGTACGGCAGTCTACACGATGAACGGGCATGCCATCTTGGAATACAGCTGGTATGACGTCGACAGCAGCTTCCCGGAGGCTGCCACCACCATCGTGCGCATCTACAACCGCGCCATGCGTCACTGGGAGTCACTGTACGTCAACAACCGCGCCAACAGCATGCTGCATTTCGGCGGCAGGAAGGAAGGCGAAGACATCGTGCTGCATAATTTCGATATCGATGCCAGGGCCGCAACGATTCCGAATTATGTCTTTCATGACATCGAAAAGGATCAATATCGCTGGCTCGGACGTAACAGCACCGATCGCGGCGCCAGCTGGACAACCTTCTGGACCATCGAATTCACGCGCAAGCCCTGAGATCAGCAACAGACCTGATCGGGTTAACGGGTCATGGCTGACGCAACCCACCCGCATGCAGCCTGTGTAGCTGTGCCCGCGCCAGCAGCAGACTCACCAGACACTGAAATGCCACGGTCACCACGGACAGGTACCAGACATGCTGATACTGAAACCATGGTTGTCCGGCCATCCATATCGAGGGCAGCATGAAGGTGAGAAGGCGAGTGGCTGAACTGATCAGCACAGGCAAAGTATTGCCAAGACCCTGAAACAGACCTGAGCAGGTAAAGATCAGGCCCGATGTGATGAAATTCCAGATAATGATCTGAAGAAATACGCTGCTGTAGGCGATCACTTGTGCATCAGTGGAAAAGACAGCCGATAGTCGTTCTGACTGCCAGTAGCACAATGCCGACAGAAACAACATGATCAGGCTGATCTGAATACAGGCCAGGTGAAAGGTCTGCCTCACACGCTGTTTCTGGTCTGCGCCGACGTTCTGACCGATGATTGGTGCCACCGCGAATGCTATCGCCATACCAGGCAGAAAGAAGAATTGCATGATCCGGGTACCGATACCGAAACCGGCCTGAGCATCAACACCAAATCCGCTGATCACCCAGTAATTCACCGACATCAGCACAAACATGATGGCGAATTCGCCACCGGCCGGAATACCGACTGTGAGCATGGACCGTATAACCGACCAGCGTGGTCGCCACTGTTTCGGGTCAAATCGTATGAAGCGTTCACTGCGCACGAAATACAGCGCCAGCAGGATTACACCGACCAGTATCGAAATGGTGCTCGCCAGCGCGGCACCGGCCACTCCCATCGGCTTACCCGTTCCCCAGCCGGCGATCAGGACCGGTGAGAGTATGATGTTGACAATCACGGACAGTGCCTGGATGTTCATGGTGGGTTTGACGATGCCGGTACCGCGCAAGGCACCACCCATGCTGACCAGTGCGAACTGCAGCGCCATGCCAGGCACATACCAGTACAGATAGATCAGACCGAAATGCGTTGTTGTTTCGTCATTGGTCACCAGTGACATGTAGACCGGTGCCAGGAGCAATCCAGCAATCAGTGTGATCAGCAGGAACACGGCTGAGAGGGCCAGTGACTGGTTGAACAGCAGACCGGCTTGTGCCTTGTCCTTGCGACCCGATGCATGAGAAATCAGTGATACGGTACCCACGGTCAGCACCTGAGTCAGTGCCATGAACAGGAACATGATATTGCCCGCCGTACTGACACCGGCCAGTTCGTCGTCGCCAAGGCGGCCGACAAAATAGAGATCAACCAGATAGTAGAGCGTCTGGAACAGCATGCCGGCCGCGATCGGTGCAGCCGTTGCAAACAGATGGCGACGCAATGGCCCCTGGGTCAGGTCCCTCATTCTTTTGGCCAGGACAGAGAGTGGAAAAGCATTGTAACGAGCGCTGGCCGCAAGGCAAGACAGTCGAAGGAAATCACCATTGTCGGCACAGCATATGCCAAATTGCCCGCTCGACTTGACAGCAATCGGGTGAGTGCGCATGGTTCAGGATATGGACAAACTTCCGCAAACCGATTCGAGACTGACTGAAAGGTGGTGTGACAGACCATGACCCGTCCCGTTCCCATTCGACTGGCTGCATTACAGCTGGGATCAGACCCTGGTGGTACTGCAGCAACACTGGAGAAGATTCTGGCCTATCGTGATGACATCAACGATGCCGGTTGTGATTTGCTGGTGATGCCCGAAGCACTGCTGGGTGGCTACCCCAAGGGCATGGATTTTGGCGCCCGGGTCGGCTATCGCACGGAGCGCGGACGAGATGAATTTCTGGACTACTGGCAGCAGTCCATCGTTATCGATGGTGACGATCCAGGCCCTGAAATCAGTGCATTGTGTACACTGGCGAAGGAATGCCGCACATCCATTGTCACAGGTGTCATCGAGCGGGATGCTGCCACGCTGTACTGTACGGCTGTCTTCATATCGGATCATGGTGTCATCGCTGGCAAACACCGCAAACTGGTGCCTACGGCCAGCGAGCGACTGATCTGGGGTCGTGGTGACGGCTCGACACTGCCGGTCATCGAAACGCGTGCTGGCAGAACCTGTGCCGTCATCTGCTGGGAGAATTACATGCCGCTGCTGCGCACGGCAATGTACGCCGAGGATGTCGCCATCTGGTGCGCACCTACCGTCGATGACCGTGCCATCTGGCAGACCAGTATGCAGCATATCGCCTATGAGGGGCGTCAGTTTCTGATCACCGCCTGTCAGTATCAGCCCTCACCCGATGAGCTTGGCCTGAACGGCAGTGAAACACCGGACAACTGGCCATCAGACAGGGCGCTGATCGATGGTGGCAGCATGATCGTGTCACCGATGGGTGAGATCATTGCCGGACCGTTGCGTCACTGCGAAGGCCTGATCACAGCAGATGTCGACATGAACGACATCATTCGCGCCCGTTTCGATCTGGATACCACAGGCCACTATGCCAGGCCTGACGTGTTCACGCTGCGGGTCAATCGTGGCAATCAGTTTGATGACACGCATGCACCCACCCCCAGTCAGGATTCAGACAACAGCAATGACTGAATACAGCACGAAGACAGCCCTGATGCTGCCCGGTGGTGGTGCCCGTGGCGCCTACCAGGTCGGTGTGGTCAAGGCCATTTGCGAGCTGACAGGTGAGAAACAGAATCCGTTCCCGATTATCGTCGGCACCTCGGCTGGTGCCATCAATGCTGCCGTACTGGCAAGCTATGCCAGCAGTATCTGCACCGGTGTTGCACGTCTGGAGCACTTCTGGTCTGGATTGCACTGTGACCGCATCTACCGTACCGATCACTGGACCATCTTCAAGACCATGACCCGCAGTCTGTTTGCCCTGCTGCTGGGTCGATTCGGTGTCCGGGCACCTCGCTCGCTGCTTGACAATACACCGCTGGCTGAACTGCTTGATTCACAGATGCACCTGCACCAGATCCAGCAGGCCATCGATCAGGGTGATCTGGATGCCGTCTGTATCAATGCATCAGCCTACACCAGTGCCAATGCCGTGAGTTTCATTCAGGCCAGAGACAGTCAGGCCGAATGGGACAGACCACGACGCTGTGGGCGACGAACAAGCCTGACAGTCAGTCACATTCTGGCTTCGGCTGCATTGCCCTTCCTGTTTCCCGCAAGAAGCATAGGCAATCAGTACTACGGTGATGGCGGCATTCGCATGACCGCCCCACTCTCTCCTGCCGTGCATTGCGGTGCAGACCGGGTGCTGATCATCGGTACCCGAGACGAATCTCCCATTCCAGTTCCTGATTCGGTGCCAGAGTATCCGACAGCCGGTGAACTCGGCGGTTATCTGCTGGATACCATATTCATGGACACCACACAGGCCGATATCCAGCGACTTGAGCGCATCAACCAGACCCTGAAGCATGTACCCGAATCACAACGCGAACGAACCGGGCTGCGTCTGCTCGAATGCCTGCAGATCAAGCCCAGTCGCGATCTGACCGAAGTTACCGCGGAACACGCCAGCGCCATCCCGCGCAGTGTGCGCAACCTGCTCAAGATCATCGGTGGCTGGGGCAAGGACTGGCGCATGCCCAGTTACCTGCTGTTCGAAGCCGACTACACGAGATTTCTGATCGATCTGGGTTATGAGGATGCCATGGAACAATCGGAGTCACTGCTGAAGTTCCTCAAGTGAACAGGGCATCACTGAACAAATCCGGTATTCCGAAGTCACAAATTCAGTCAAGACAACACGCAACGCATGGGAAGGAAGGTCAAATGAAAAACAGAATCACACGCCGTCGGTTCATTGGTGCAGCATTGACCGGCGTCGCGGCAGCAGGAACTGCAACTGCCAGCAACAACCCCGGACACGCTGTCACACCGCCCCATACCGAGGGACCGTTCTACCCCATTCACGAGCAATCCGACCGTGACGCCGATCTGACCCGATTGCAGGGACACTCAAGTCAGGCTGCAGGTGAAGTCGTGATCGTACTCGGTCAGGTCAGGGACACGGATGGACAGCCAATTGCAGGCGCCCTGGTGGACGTCTGGCAGGCCAACACGCACGGGCGCTATGCGCACGAACGCGATCCCAACCCGGCACCGCTTGACGAGGCATTCCAGGGCTGGGCCATCCTGACGGCTGACGACGCCGGCTGGTTCAGGTTCAAGACCATCGTGCCGGGTGCCTACCCGGTATCGGATAGCTGGACGAGGCCACCGCATATCCATTTCAAGGTGTCTCGCCGCGGTTTTCGGGAGATCACCACCCAGATGTATTTTGAAGGTCAGTCTCTGAATGACGTCGATCGCTTGCTGAATGATCTGCCCAGTGAACAGCAGAAGACGCTGATCGCACAGCGCAGCAGTATTTCGGACGATCCGGATACCGACCAGCTTTACCGCTTTGACGTGGTTCTTGCTGCTGTCTGAGGCAGATCAATCAGCGAGTCAGACGTTATTTCGCCATCCCCTGTTGCCGGAACCATTTCAGCGTCACACGGATGGTATCCTCAAGATTGCGTGTGGCCCTGAACCCCAGGGCCTTTTCCGCCTTGCTGCCGTCCAGATACTGTCCTGAACCCATCACGGCGATCGCCGTGGCACTGAGACGTGGCGGCGGTGCCTTGAACCATCGATGTTTGATGGCCTGTATGCCTCCGGCCATTCTGGCTGCCATCATCGAGACCTTCCTCGGCGGCGCTACTTCGGCTTGTGTGGCGATCGCCTGCACCAGCTCGTCCATGCTCACATTGGTACCGGTAAACAGATAGCGTTCTCCTTCATCGCCGCTCTCACAAGCCAGAACCAGTCCCAGCCCGGCATCACCGGCATAGATCACATTGCGACGGCCTGGCACGTAGCCCGGCAGTGTCTGATTGGCAATTCCCGTGATCAGCTGACCGGTCGTCGGACCATAATCGTATTCACCAAAGGTCATCGACGGTATCCCGATCACCACTGGCAGTCCGGATTCGGCTGCCTGTCTGGCCTGCTGATCCATGGCCCATTTGACCTGGACATAGGGAGTCTTGTCCGAGGGACGGGAGGTATATTCGAGATCGGCATGGCCAGGCTTGCCAGACGGGTCGCGCTTGAGGGCGATGGCGGTACCGAGATAGACAATCCTGTGCAGAATGCTTTCACTACAGGCATCATAGAAATTCTTCATCTGACCTGTGGCCAGATCGACCTCATCCTGCCACGGTCTGGGATCACCGGGATAATAGCCGGCACAGTTGATGACGGCATCAACCTGCTTCAGACCTTCAGCCATGGAATCCCGCTCATTGAGATCGGCTTCCAGTGCCGTGAATGGCAGACCCGACAGTGAGTCCAGATTCGAGGTCTTTCGATGCATCACGAACAGTTCATGACCACGACCAATGACCTGGATTGCCGTATGGTGGCCGATCATGCCAGTCGCGCCGATGATGGCTATTTTCATCACGGTTCCCTCATCTCTTATCACACCCACTGATTAGACGACAGACCGTCACTGCAGGTCAACCGTGATCATGCACAGCCGGTCACGGTTCTCGCATCATGACAACAGGTCACACCCCATGACATCCTGTCTTGAACCATCCTGTGCGGGCACAAAAAACGGGGCACCTGGCCCCGTTTTCGAGTCCTGACTGGTATCAGCCTGCTATTCCACACCCATTTCCTTCAACAGATGGGTGGCCTTGTCGACCACTTTCATCTGCCACAGCATGTAGCGCAGGTCGACCTGAATGGACCGGGTCTTGGCCTCGATCAGATCCCAGTCAGAAATGATGGAATCCAGTGTGCCGTCGAAGGCCAGCCCCACCAGTTCGGCACGGCTGTTGAGCACAGCCGAGCCTGAATTGCCACCGGTAATATCCAGTGTCGCCAGGAAATTCACCGGTACCGATGACAAGGAGTCTTCATAATAGTCATCGTATTCACCGGCCCTGATCGCAGCGATCTGCGCTTGTGGTGCGTTGAACTCACCTTCACCGGTATGCTTGTCCGTAATGCCCCTCAAGGTGGTGAACGGTGTCCAGCTGGTGCCATCGGGCAGCTCGGCTGTACGACCTGTGACATGGCCGTAGGTGATGCGCAGTGTGCTGTTCGCATCGGGGTAAACCGCCTTGCCGATGCTGTTCAGATAGGCCTTCAGGGCGGCCATGTAGAGCGCATAGCTTTTCTGAATGTCGCCCTTCATCTCCTCGTCACGTGCCTCGCGCCTGAGGTTCCTGTCATATAACGCAACTGCGAGTTTGATGAAACTGTCATCACTGGCCCTGAATTCATCCACCGATCGATCCATCCAGGCCAGGCGTTGTGCCTGGTCGTCCAGGGAACTGTTCTCATACAGACGCTCGTAGATGGCAGTCACCTGCGCTTCGGTCATTCCATCCACAAGCCCCAGGGTCTCGTCGAACGATGCATCACGATCAGCAGCTGGCAACTTGAGGTATTCAAGCAGGAAATGCACGCTCAGGGCACGATCCACCTGGTTATCGTATCGGCGGTCGATTGCTTCCAGTCGCTGTCGGATTCTGGGTTCATCTCGCTGCTGATAGCCGGACTTTCGATCAAGATCCGGCTTGTTTCGCTCATTGGCGAGCCGGTACAGACGGTTGGCCGATTCGAGCAGGCGCGGCTCGGCAAAATCGAGGTGGAATTCATTTCGGGCAATCGCATCGCGTGTGGCCAGCAGCGTTTCGATCTGCGAGATCGCCTCGGAATATTGTGCCGTTCTGGATGAATCTGCCGCCACCCAGGCTTTCAGGTCACTGTGCAGTTTCTTCTTGCGATCCAGCATGTCCGAACCCTTGTAGCTCTTGATCATGCCCTGGCGATTCTTGTAGTAATTATTGACACCCGCCTTGTAGGAGGCGTACTTGATGGCAGCATCGTCGCGATCTCGTGTCTGATGTTCGATGATGGCCAGCACTTCACCGGCGGCCTTGACGAAAGCCGGGTAGTTCCATTCAAAGCTGTATTCGATTTCAGAAGGCAGCCGGTGACGGTTGGTGCGGCCCGGGTAGCCCGCCAGCATGACGAAGTCACCATCACTGACACCCTCGTCAGCCAGCTTGAGAATGTGTTCTGGCCTGTAGGGTACATTGTCTTCACTGTAATCGGCTGGCTCACCCTTGCGGTTGACGTAGGCGCGGTAGAATCCGAAATCACCGGTGTGACGTGGCCACATCCAGTTGTCGGTATCACCGCCGAACTTGCCAACACCACCTGGCGGCACATACGCCAGCCTGACATCACGAATCTCCAGTCGCTTGATCAGATAGAACGATTCACCGCCATAATAACTGTACACGGCACAGCGGTGCCCGGCATCACTTTCACAATCGGCAACCAGCAGTTTTTCATTGACTTCGATGGCATCGGTACGGGCCTTGCCGGTCATTTTCGCGGTTGCCTCATCGATGACTCGATCAGTGACATCGGTGACATCAACGGTCACATAGACACGCGTTCCGGGTGCTGCGGGCAGTTCTTCCTGCAGTGAGCCAGCCAGAAAACCCTGTTCGATCAGGTTCTTTTCTGCGGTCGAGTTGTACTGGATGCTGCCATAGACACAATGGTGATTGGTGACCACCAGGCCCAGATCAGAGACAAACGATGCCGAGCAGCCGCCGAGGCTGACCACGGCACCCATCGGGAACTCCGTCAGCTCTGTCAGGTCACTGGGATCGAGTTCCAGACCGGCCTGTTTCAGGTCCTCCGCGATTTCCGGCAGTTGTTGTGGCATCCACATGCCTTCCTTCGCAATCAGGGCGCACGAAAAAGTCAGCGAGAGAATCGCCGGCAGAAGCGTTTTTTTCATCAGGAGTTCCGATAGTCAGTCGATGGGAAGATGCGAACATACCAGCTCAGACGAAAATATCAATGTGTCTTGAGTCCGGGTTAAGCGCTAACAGATTCTCAGTACGAAAAACCCCGGCACATGGGCCGGGGTTTTTTGCAATCAGTTTGATGTGATCAGTTATTGCCGCAGGTATTTCCGCTGGCGCTGGCACCGTTCAGACTGTCAACACAATAGGTTACTGATGAGACGGCATCACGTGTCCAGCCGCTTCTTATGACAGCGACACCGTTGCTATTGGTTGTGCCTGACCTGTTTGCATTGATGTCTCCGCTGAATGAGCCGTCTACCGAAACCCCGTCGACCGGGTTTCCGCTGCTATCGACGACCACAACAGTCGCTGCAGCACGTGTTCGGCGACCGCGAAATTCAAGCGTGACCGAAACGGATGATACAGTCTCGTCTCCACCACCCGGGTTGCCACCACCATTATCCGGATCGAGAAACTCTGAAACCGATGACCAGTAGGCAGCAAGCGCACCGTCGACGGTTGCATTGTTGGCCGTATCACAGGTGTCATTGACGTTGGTACCACAGCCACCCGACAACTGACCCACGACCTGACCCTGGGCGTTCAGCACAGGCGATCCACTTGATCCACCCTCAGTGGCACCGTAGTTGTCCTGACTGTAGATCCAGTTGCCGCGGGGCCAGCTCGAGCAGGTGCCCTTGCTGGTGTCCACCGAATGCTCGGAATAGGCCTGCGGTGCACCCGATGGGTGGGAAATTCGATACAACGCCGAGTTGTTACTGAACGCGATCGGCGTATTGGTCCAGCCCAGGTAAGCACGGTTTCCACCCGGTGTCTGGCTCAATTCGAGCAATGTGTAGTCACTGGTGCGATTTGTCGACAGGATGGAAGAGCCGTTGGTTCGAATCGGATAGGTGTTGGTATTCTGAGCATATTGATCGCAACCGCCGTTACATGGCGTTTCGAAATCAAAGATCGCTTCAAGGGAATTCGCTTCCCTGCCCTTGCTGACACAGTGATTGGCCGTCAGAAACAGGTTTCGAGTCGAACTGTTGTCTGTATCGGCCATCAGGCCGCCGCTGCAGATGTAGGAACCACCGCCTGAGCGGTAAATCATCAGCGCCACCGCATTACGCGCATCCGAAACTGCCCCATTGGTGCTGCCGCAATTGGCATTCTCGACACAGGATTCATTGAAACTGCAGAACGATTTCAATCCGGAGACATCAGGAGCGATATGGCGGGCGATTTTCAGCCTGGGCCCCATGTGATCAATGGATTTGATCTCGAATCCCAGGTTGTCGAGCGACGATTGCGTCAGATTGCCAAAAAAATGCAATTGCAGTGTCAATTCTGATCCCATGATGGTGTTTGACCAGAAGATACCGTCATTATTTGGACCCGATCCCGTATAGGGGCCAAATACTTCACCACGCTTACTGTAGACATAGAGTTCAGCACCTTCCGGCATGCTGAAATCGGCAAATTCGATTCTCAGACCGTGTGCATCCTTCGATGAAACGGTTGTATTCCAGACCAGTTCATTATTCATGCCCTGTCTCAGAACACCACCCATGTAGGGCGTATTGCCAGATTTGAGCAGCCCGGCATTGGCATGGCTGAAATCAACGGCAAGGTTGATTTCCCGGGCCAAACCAACCTGGACACGACGAGATTCTGCCCGCAACTCATAACAGTCGTCACAGACTTCCTGACCGATCGAAATCAGTTCGCTTCGGTTCAGTTCGACATGAAATGGGCTCTTGCTCTTCAACTGCCCCTGATTGGCGCTGAGCCACTCAAACGCGGCCTGCTTGTCTGCCTTGATCTGATTGATGTCTGATTGAGTGATGAACTCAGTTGAAACGGACTTGCTGATGGTCGGTGCCAGATACTCGCCGAACACGGAACTCTGTTCACATTGTTCACCAATCTGTAGCGGTTTTGAAAAGTCAATCGCCTGGACAGACGACGCAATACACAGTGCCATGGGCACCACGATGTACTTTTTGAACATGTATCCCTCCCTAAGGATGCTTCTTCGTTTTGCCGACCCCTTCAATCGGCTTGTATGAATGATCCATACGCAACTCGAGCAAGTAGATTGTGCTGAAATTGACGGGCTACCGTCAAGCGTATTTGAAATAAAATTATCTTTCCTGCGTATTTCAGAAATTATCTTTCTCTGTAACAATCGTTTCAATCGTTATGATTTCAATAGCTTGAGATGAATGCTGGCAAAATGCTCAGCGTTGGAACTGATTGCTGATGCACAGGATCATGCGATGAATATCGAGGATTTTCAGTGACCCTGACAGATCTGTCAGGGCCTTTATAGTGAATCTGATCAGATAACTGAGTCAATGGCATCCTGGAAGTCATCGATCAGCTGCTGCGTTTCGCGAATTTCACGGCGCAATTGAGTTCGCAGTCGACGGATCTGGGAAGGCGTCAGGGTACCCTCGAGCGCCTCATCAGTGGATTCGTCGAGTTCCCGCTGCAATCGTCTGAGCTTGTCACGCAGCCAGCGCAGGTAGCGTCTGAGAAATTCGCGCTCGCGACGGTTTTGCACAACACGACGCAGTCGAGCCAGCAGACGCGTCAGGAATCGACCAAAAATCGGTTTCAGCAGTTTGCCCACCTGGGTTGCGGCCAGTACGGCGAAGCCGATGGCCAGCGCGATATCAAACCAGCATTCATCCCAGATCTGTTCCCATGAGCGGCCCTGGTCGCGCAGACGCCTGATCTTCATCCAGACATCCAGGTCAACACCTGTGGTGGCCTGCAGTGTCAGAGACAGGCCCTGCAGTTGCCGAGCCGTGGCTTCATCGAAGCCCTGCCAGAAATCCTGCCAGCCTGTCGGAAAGATCAGTCGGTTGAGCCGCTCACTGCTGGCCGTTGAGGCTTCCTCGTAATTTGGATTGCTGCTGCCATCGCGCAGGTCGATCAGTTCCCTGCTCCCCTGTACAAAGAGCGTCGGGTCCTTGATCTTCCACCACTTGCCGCCGCGCCAGAAATAGCAATCGTATACAGCACGACGGTTGTCTCCCGTGCCTTCGAATACGGGCCTGCCCTTCTCATCCAGACGATGCAGTTTGATGATCGAATAGGTGGTGTAACCAGCCTCTTCCGTGGTTTCGGTATCGCCATTGAGGCAGATATCAAACGGATCCTGCTGATACAGTATGGTGCCCAGCATTGATTCGATCTGCAGATGTGCGGGTGCACGAAACAATGTACCGAAAAAGGCATGACTGCCCTTGTCTGACAACATGGCGTATTCAATCGACTGACCGGTAAGTCGTGCCGTGCCACAAATCGTTCTGAGACTGCGTCCACCATCAAGGGACAGTTCCAGACGTGCGAGCATGGCACCGGAAGTCCCGTCATCGGGCGGGTCCAGTGATAGCCTCGCCGGGTATGCCAGTCCGGAATCCGGGTTTGTCACCGTTATGGCGTAATCGCCCGTGAAACTGAAGGCACTGACCTGAGATTGCTTCCTTGGCACTGCGCCGTCGTCGATCATTGACTGTTCAACGAAGGCCTGTTCTGCCTGCGCCAGTGCAGACGCCGAACCTGTGGCGACCTCATTGCTCAGGTTGTCCGGTACAGACACCGGTTCAATCTCTGCAAGTATGTCGGCTGCCGCCCTGATAATCTCCTGATTGGTCATGATCTCATCCTGTGATTGCACCCTTCCATGCTATTGAATAACGGGGATTCACTGAATGGGCCGGGGATGAGAACCTTGTAGGAAAACAGGTGACAGGCTCATGCGAGATCTGGATGTTGACTGTAATCGACTGATTTTATGTGATTAATTTCACATTTTTCATCAGCATCACGTGACAGGAATATCTTCTGGCAAATAAAAAAGCCACCTGATTGGGTGGCTTTTTGACAATGGTATCGTGGTTGCCTCGCTACCAGATCGAGACACGCATGTCCTGCTGCAGGTACATCTGATCGTTCTCCTTCACATCGAAGGCCTTGTACCAGGCGTCCATGTTGCGCACCACACCGTTGATCCGGTATTCCGGCGGGCTGTGCGGATCGGTCAGCAGTCGCTGACGCATGGCTTCATCACGGTATTTGGCACGCCAGACCTGCGCCCAGGACATGAAGAAACGCTGATCACCGGTAAATCCGTCCAGCACGGGTGGTTCGCCATGCTTGGCCTTGTGTCGCTGATAGGCCGAATAGGCCATTTCGAGGCCACCCAGATCGCCAATGTTCTCACCCAGCGTCAGCTCACCGTCAATGTGCATGCCATCCAGCGGTGAATAACCGTTGTACTGCGTGGTGAGGTTGCCCGAGCGTTCCTTGAATGCCTTGTCGGAGGCTTCTGTCCACCAGTCACGGATCAGACCCTTCTCGTCAAAACGTCGGCCCTGATCATCAAATCCGTGTCCGATCTCATGACCAATTACGCCACCGATGGCACCGTAATTCACTGCCGGATCGGCCATCGGGTCAAAGAATGGCGGCTGCAGGATACCGGCCGGGAAGGTGATCTGGTTCAGCAGCGGGTTGTAGGAGGCGTTTACCGTCTGCGGCGGATAGGGCCACAACTCACGATCCACCGGGCCGCCCAGACGTTCCAGTTGCTGTTGCCAGGCAAATTCGTTCACTCGAAGGCTGTTGCCCAGCATGTCACCGGCCTTGATTTCGAGTGTGGAGTAATCGATCCACTTGCTGGTGTAACCGATTCGAGGCTCGAAGGTATCGAGCTTGACCAGTGCCTGCTGTTTGGTCTCGGCATCCATCCACTCGTTTTCATTGATGCGCTCTTCCAGAGAGTCGCGCAGATTCACCACCAGCTCATCCATCATGGCCTTGGATTCGGGCGGGAAGTGCCGCTTGACGTAGATCTGACCGACAGCCTCACCCATGTTGTTGTTGACCAGATCGGAACCGCGCTTCCAGCGCTCACGCTTTTCCTCGATGCCGTTCAGCGTCTTGCTGAAAAACCCGAAGTTGGCATCGTCAAATGCTTCACTCAGCGATGCGGCGTTGTTGCGGATGAAATGGTAGGCCAGATAATCCTTCCAGGTATCGAGAGGAACATCCTTGACGATCTTGCCACTTTCGGTAATGGCACTGGGCTGTGCCACGATGATATTGTCCACTCCACCCAGGCCCTGCTCGGCCAGGATCAGCTTCCAGTCAAACTCGGGTGCGATCTCCGCCAGTTTCTCCGGTGACATCGGGTTGTAGATCTTCTTGATGTCGCGGCTCTCTGCCGGTGTCCAGTGAACTTCGGCCAGACGCGTTTCCACGGCCAGAATTCCTGCGGCCTTTTCGCCAGCATTGTCAATTCCAGCCAGTTCCATAATTTGTGTCATGTAGTCGGTGTATACCGATCGGATCTCGACGTACTTCTCGTCCTCGCTCAGGTAGTACTCGCGATCGGGCATACCCAGTCCCGCCTGGCCGGCAAACAATGTGTATTTGGTGGTATCTGCCGGATCCGGAATGATGCCGACACCAAATGGTGCCGTGCTGTGCAGTTTCGAAAACTCGAGCATCAGTCCCTTCTCGTCGCTGATGGCCGCGATGGCATCGAGATAGGGCTTCAGCGGTTCTGCACCGGCGGCGTTCATGGCATCCAGATCCATCCAGGTTCCATAATAATCACGAACCTTCTGTTCGACCGAACCCGCTGCAGCATTCATTTCTGCCAGTTCGGTGATGATCTCGTTGACCTGGCGGGTCGAGCGTTCACGCAATGCGGTAAAGATGCCGTAAGTGGCGCGATCAGCCGGAATCTCGAAGGTGTCCAGCCAGACACCATTGACATATCGGGCAAAGTCATCGCCCGGTTCGATCGAGGAATCCATCTGTTCAAGATCGATGCCCCACTCGCCCAGCTCGGCAGATTGAACCAGAACTGGCTTCTGTTCCGGTGCTGAATTTGCAGGTTGCTCGACAATGGCTGGCGTCGAACTGGACGCTGCACTCGATGTGTTGTTGTTCGCCTCATCACTGCAGGCGTTGAGGATCAGCGCGATGGCGCTGGCAAGCAGAATTTTTTTCATGATGATAGTGTCTGGTCAGAAGTGTGAATGGGGGCATTAACTCAGGGAATCATTGCCCGGAAAGTGGCCAGCATACAGCAACACCCGCAGCTTGCGAATAGGCCAGGTTTCCTAGATGGCATGAAACGATCATTTCGGCATCGGAAAATCCCGAGGTGCTGCCTGGCAATAATCATATCGCTGGCGATGTACAGGAACAGGTCTTTGACACTGTCTGTTCGTTTTGCCCGAAACCTGCATTTTTCAATGTGCAGATGGGCGAACTCGTTTCACTCGCTGTGTTGACCGAACTGCAACGATATGGAATCAACGACACTGCCCAGTGAGCTGTCAGCTGTGAAGTGTGGGTATTTTCCTACATGGATTTGGCGGCGATCAATTGCGTCTTGATTCAAAATCGAGCAGACTGTTTAACGACATCCAATCGAGGGGAATGCACCCATGTACTTTTTATTTGCTATCAGCCTGATTGTTCTGGGATTACTGGCTATCCCGTCACTGGTACTGGCCAAGAAGCCCGATGCCAAGCCCATACTCGACAAGATTGAGCCTTATCAGGGCTGGTTTGGACTCATCGCCGCTGTCTGGGGCCTGTTCAACCTGATTCGTCTACTGATGTATATCCAGGGTTTGACCGTTGTCCCCCTGTTGTGGCTCTCCATGCTGGCTGCCTGTCTGCTCATGGTGTTGCTCGGCTTCCTGCTCGGATACAGTGTCCTGAACAAGATTCTGCTTTCGAAGAATGAAGAAGCGAAGGAAAAGGGTGAGCAGGTACTGGCGAAGATCAAGCCTTTTCAGGAAAAGCTTGGACTGGCAGGAATCGCATTTGGTGTGTATCTGATCATCATCATTCTGCTCTGATCAATCAAATCACACGGACAGTAAAAAAGGCCCGGCAATGACCGGGCCTTTTCATTCAGCAACAGGCCGTGCTGCGGACACTGTCCTGTTCTGAAACCGGATTGTCCATCTCGATTGTTTCATCATCATCAGAAGCGCCGAAGTGTTCGGTCTGGTTGTGAGTGACGAACAACTCCCATTTGGTGTCAACGCCATCATTCCACCATGTCTTGTCCGAATGCGCATAGCAGCAATTGGCATCGGGCTCGGGCTTCATCACCTCATCCAGTGCGCTGATACGCGTCACTGCCTTGATGTAATCCACTTCATCGTCATAACGAATCCCGAGATGATCCAGACCATTCTTCCCGCCCCGTGCCATTACCGACAGGTTGATGGCAGGATCATCAAGATCCCACTTGATGTAGTCCGATCGGCTAAAGGTGGGCTCTGAGCCCAGCAATGCCTGGTACTGCTTGCGCGCATGTTCCAGGTCTTCTACGCGTATATTGATGTGTAGTCGATTCATGTTCATTACTCCTCTGGGTGGTTGCTACTGCCATTCCCACCGCAGATCGGATCATCTGTGCAACAGTTCTCCGTGAGGAATGTCATTAATTCATTCATGGCGCCATAGGCGGCTGCGTAATAGATGTGTCGGCCCGCTCGTCGACTGGTGAGAAGACCGGCATGCTTCAGTTGTGTCAGATGAAAGTTCATCGTTGCAGGCGGTATATCCATGCTCTCGCACAGTTCACCGGCTGGCATTCCCTGTGACCCCTTCCTTACCAGCAGTCGAAAAACGCTCAGACGACTTTCATGGGCAAGGGCTGACAACTGGTCTATGGCATGTGTTATTTCCATATTTCTAGTTTATTCGAATTATAGAATTGAGTCAAGCTCTGATTCTCATTCCATATGGAAATCAGAACAAGACGGAGCTGCAGTCGGAGTCAGATCGCCAGTATCAGGGCTCGGATGTACTGGAAGTCCATCGATCCAGCCAGGCTTCAACCGTCTGGTGCCACTGGATGCTGTTTGCAGGTTGCAATACCCAGTGGTTTTCATCAGGGTAATGCAGAAACTGGCTGGGAATGCCCTGCCGCTGTAATGCAGTAAAGGTCGCCAGTGCCTGGGTTTCCGGAACGCGGTAATCGAGCGCCCCCTGAATCACCAGCATCGGTGTTTTCCAGTTACTGACGTGGTTGGCCGGGTTGTGGCGTTCGAAGCCAGTGGGGTCCCTGAAGTGAGGCCCGCCGTGCTCCCACTCGACGAACCAGAGCTCTTCGGTGGCATAATACATCATGCGATTGTCGAAGATTCCGTCATGGTTAACCAGACAATCGAATCGATCGGACCAGTTTCCAGCGATCCAGTTGATCATGTAGCCGCCATAGGATGCGCCAAGCGCGCATATGCGATCGCCGTCCAGATAATCGTACGACTGAAGCGCATACCTGAGGCCCTTCTGGAGATCCTCCAGTGGCTTGCCGCCCCAGTCGCCGGTGATCGAATCGGTGAAGGCCTGACCGTATCCGGTTGAACCATGAAAGTCGATAAACACCGTGGCATAGCCTGCGCCGGCATAGGTCTGAGGATTCCAGCGGTAGTGAAAGTGGTTGCCAAAACTGCCCTGAGGGCCACCATGGATCAGGAAGGCCACCGGATAGGACTGCCCTTCCCTGTAATCAACCGGCTTCATGACATAGGCATGAACGGTCTCATCATTCCAGCCGGCAAAGGTGAACTGCTCATAGTCGGCGAAAGCAACCTGTGAAAGTTGATCACGGTTGACGTCGGTAAGCCTGAATGGCTTGCCACCTGAAAGCGACTGCCGGTAGAAGTCAACTGGTGCTGAAAGTGTGTCCAGACCATAGACAATCTGTTTGCCAGCGACTGAAAACGCTCCCACATAGCCCTTGCCCGTTATGGGAGACACCTTGCCGTTTCGAACATCGATTCGGAACAGCTGCTTCTGACCCAGATTCTGTGCTGAAACGATCAGTGCCCTGCCCCTGTCGGCAAAACTGATTCCAGACGGTGATCGATCCCAGTCTTCGGCCAGTTGTCGTGTTTCACCCGATTCAAGATCGCGCAACAGCACCCTGAAGCGATCGGCCTCGAATCCGGCACGACTCATCGCAAGCCAGGCCAGATAGCGCCCGTCTTCAGAAACGACTGGCGCTGTATCCCAGGCCGGGTTGTCGTCCGTGAGGTTTTCAACAGACCCGGATCCATCGACAGAAACCCGGTAGAGGTCAAAATCGGTCGACCAGGGTTCGCTGCGGCCGGCATCGCGGGCCGCCAGAATGATGTGACTGCCGTCCGCGGTGAAGGTGTACTCCTCGGGACCACCGAAGGGGCTGGAGGGCGTATCGGCATTCAGTTCTGGTGTCAGTCTGATGGGATCTCCTGTGGCAAGACCCGACTCATCTAGCCGCAGTGAGAACAGCTGTGACCGATGTGGCGTCTTCCAGTGATCCCAGTGGCGCACGAACATCTGGGTGTACAGTCGTCCGCTGGTGTTGCTCTCCTCGATGGCCTTGTCTCGTTCAACTGTACAGTCAAGGTCATTGCAATCGACATACACCTGAAGGCTGACCACAAGATGTTCGCTTGTCGGTGACAGATGATAACTGGTCACATCCAGTGGCAGATCCGTTACCTGAACGGCTTCTCCCCCGCTGCGTGATATCTTCCAGACCTGTGAGCTGCCACTTCGTGAAGACAGAAAATAAACAGCACTGCTGTCTGCTGCCCATTCAGCACTGGTGTCGCTGGCCTCATGAGAAGTGAATCGCTTCGGCGTACCGGGCCTGCCGGAAAGATCCAGCATCCACAGATCACGACTGGCACGATTGCTGTCGACATCGGCGTTGCGCTGGGTGTAGACCAGTGTTTTTCCATCTGGCGACAAGGCTGGCTGACTGACCCGTTTCAGGGACACCAGATCATTGACAGTGAACGGTTTCTGTTCCGCAGAAACTGAAACAAGGCAGACACAAAGCAGGATGGCAAACAGACCAGTAAAACGCATCAGAATACTCCCTCCGTCAGACTGCGGCGGAGTATAGCACGCAAGCCGGAAGGCCGGGTGTCGCATCGAAAATGATCTCAGCGACTAGAGATCACAGGCCGCTCCATCTATGGAAGTCAGCCGGCTGTAATCGTAATTGCCCGCACCAAACCCGCTAACTGTCGATGCATAACTGAATGCAATCGAATCGCAGCCGGGTTGATACACCAGCGTCACGGTTCCCCAGGGCGACAGGCCGACCTCCGAAGGGTCGAAGGCGCTGCCGAAACGGGTCAGCGACGTGGGATACAGCATATTGGCAGTTACCGTGTTGCCGTCAATGGTGACGTCACTGCTGATGGTCCAGAACTGGTTACCCTCTGGGTCAAAGGTGTACCAGATGATCAGCACAGAGCCGTTTGAAAGCCACTGCACAAAGACCCCCTCACCAGATCGGCTGGCATCGAAGAATGACCCGGAGCGTCCGGATGTCGCCGGCACCATGCCATTGCACGGCAATACGGTCGAGAGTCGTGATGCCGTGACCAGAATATCCTCGAAGCCACCGCTCTCGTTCGCCTGAAATATCTGTCGACCGGGAGAACTCACCGATTCACAGCCGGGAAATACCAGCGACATACTGCCCACAGACCGACGGGTGATGGCTGAAGGATCAAATGCCGCCCCGAATATGCCGCCAACCGGTTGCAGCACATCATCAATCACGATGGAATTGCCCACCACCTCGCCAATGCCGACAAACCACACCAGCTCAGTACCGTCAGGTGAATAGCTGAATTCAGCCACAAAGGCCTGCCCGCCGGGCAACATCTCGACAAAGGCCCCTTCCCCACTGCGTGCCGGATCAAAATAGGCTGCCGTCTGTGGTCCGGCGATGTCATCGCCGCCCTGAACCTCATAACTGCCGATATCACATTCGAAGATACCATCGCCATTGGCATCCTGCGGTGACCCCAGACCGCGGATATCGCGGTAACCACAGGGTAGCAAGCCGTTGATGAAGTCAGACGGCCCGGAATCGATCGCAGGACTGCCGCTCAGCAACGGGATCACACCATTGATATCGGTAAAGCCGGTCAGCGGATCGGTGTTGACCAGATCCGTCGGCTGATCCAGTGAACAGCTATCGGTCGAGTCCAGATTAAATCCCAGTGAAGTCAGACTCCCATTGCCAATCACGTTACAAAGTGTTTTCAGAGTCAAATCACGATTCGCCTGCTGCTGGTGGAAGATATTGCCGTGGTAAACCAGATTACCTTCTACCTCGAATGGGTCGTATATGCCAGACCAGGTATTGGCACTCATCAGCGCGTCCTCGTTCATCACGTTTACCGATTGTCTGATTGAATCGGAACTGAATGCATTTTGTGTCAGGTGCACATTGCCTTCGCCCAGGAGCTGTATGTCCGAGCCCATTCCATCGGTTCGGTTGCCAGTGAACGTCGAGAGACCTATCAGCGTTCCAAACCCGGTCATCGACTGTTCACCGCTGACAAACACTGCCCCGCCAGCGGTAACAGCCTGATTGAACTGCAATCGGGAACGTGCGATCGCGGTCGAGGTCCCCAGGCTCGAATAAATCGCACCACCCGAGCCGGCTGCAAAATTTCCCTGGAAGATGCTGTCCAGTACGATTAGACGACCGCCAAATGAACGAATTACACCGCCATCACCCATGCTGCGAAAGCCGAGAAACGTGCAGAATTCAACTTGCAGTTCACCAAAGGACACCTCGGCGAAACGAAAATCAGTCATCGCCTCAAAATCCCGTCTGAAGATCACGGTTTGCTCGGCCGAAGGGCCCATGAGACTCACCCTGCCCACAATCAGGGGCAAGGCTGATGCACTCATCTCGTTGAATGGCTGATCAAAGACATACTCCAGAGACCCGCTATCGGGATCAGGCAGGACAATTATCTCGTAATCGGTCTGTGGGTCATTATTGGCTTCATTCAGGACATCAAACAGTTCCTGATTGTTGCCAGCGGTGACTGTTCGTGTCTGTTGCGCTACAGCGGTTCCTGAAAAGACCGCCAGGGCGAGCAGGATTTGCAGATATCTCGTCATGGTTGCATCCTCATCCGGTCGCGGAAACGCGACCTGCTTCATGACAACATGCGAGAAAGGTGACAGAACCATGCCAGAACCGCACCGGGCTGACACATACAGACATCCGGTTTGCCTATGGAAAAACCGGGGTTTCTTCTCTGCTTCAGTCCCGGCGTTAGCGCCGAGACCCGGTCAGCTAGTCCAGGACGCGGGGCACCTGCGAGGAATGATGGTGGATAATGGGGTTCGCTGACGACAGGTCAATCACGAAGGTGAAACGCGAGGGAAACGACAGGCTGGCCTCATCCATGCGGAAATTGAACGAATAGATGCCGTGAATGATATGGCTGTGATCAGACAGCTGAGCCGACTTGACCGTATTTTCATGCAGCTTGACTTCAAGTTCTTCACGACTGCCGAGCGACACGAAATAGTCTCGCAAGTCCGCTGCCTCAGTCACCACGTGTGGCGAAAATGTGGGCAACAGGGACGAATTTTCGTTGTACAGGGCAATCACGCCTTCGAGATCACCGGTATTGATCAGTGTTGCCCAGTGAGAGGCAAAAGTCGCTGCGGTCAGTTGTGTGCTCATGGGTTTGTCGATTCCTCAGTTCAGCTAATTCGAGCAGGTCGCGAATTGTATCACCTCTTCAGCCCACCGGGGGTGGAAAATCTGAACGAAAAGTGAAGGCGTGCTGAGTAGAACCATGTTCGATCAGATAGTTCAGGCGCTCTTCTGCTTCGGGCATGTCCGGAAATTGTCCGGCCTTGACCCACCACAGCACCAGATGGGCATCCGCCATGTCATGAAACCATTCGCGCTTTCGCCTGAGGATGTCGACATGCGCAGTCCTGTAAGCGAAATGACGCAGTGAATCCAGACTCTCCCAGACACTCATGTTGACGATCACCTCGGGCCCGAAGTAATCGATACCGGTGGCATCACCCTCTTCTGTCTGCAGACGCCAGACGAATCCGGGCGACTGTTCGGCCAGCGCGTTGATCCCATCGAGGTTATTGACGAAATCGGCCATTTCATCAGACTCCAGTGCATGCTTCATGCGGGCGATGTTCAACTGTGCCACGTGGTATTCAGACATGCTTCAACTCCTGGGTTGTCATGCATCAGATTGAATTGCTTCGCCTTTGTGGCGATATAAATATTCTGGAACTGTGTGATCGCACGTGTTTCAGACACAGAACAAGGGCTTTGGCTGATTGCATGGATCTGACCGCTTGCCTCGGGGTCCAGCCGCAAGAGCCTGAATCACGAATCGACTGCACTCACTGATGAATTGGTCAACAACACGGCGAATCAGTTCCAGATTTTCGGCCTATTTCATCCCGAGTCTGGCATTCTCGTTCAGGAGCCGGATGGCTTCATCAAGCCGCTTTCTGCGAGTTTCCGGCTTTTTGGCTGTCATCAGCCAGTTGACGTATTGCCTGCGGTATCCTGCTGCAAGATTGTTGAAATTCTGCCAGGCAGCTTCATGCGTTTTCAATTCTGCCTCGATGTCTGTTGACAGCGCCATGTCACTTCTGGCCTTCTGTTTGAGAAATTCACTGTCGTACTCAATCCTGGCTTCAAATGCAGCCATGCCATTTGCCATCATTCGACCGCTGGCGATCAGTTCCTCTGCCAGTTTGATGTTCAGATCCGACCATTTACTGCGAGGCTTGCGCGGCGTAAACCGATAGGCGTATCGCTCCTCGTCCAGACGGCGCTTCATGCCATCAATCCAGCCATAACAGAGCGCCTCGTTCACAGCCTGTCGATAGCCAAGCCCCTGTTTACCGGTGTGTTTCTTGTAAAACACCAGCCAGACTTCGGTGCAGTCCTGATGATGCTGATCAAGCCACTCACGCCAGTGTTCGCTGTTCTTTGCCAGGAATTCCGTTGCCATTGGATCGTCTTGTTATCGAGATAGGCCAGCCTGCATCATCGCACAGCGCTCAGCGTTGATAAATCAGACCTGTGTTGAAGAGTGATCTGGCTGAGGCTGTGTCAAAGAAATTTCAAACGTTTCGACTGGCATTCAGCGGACACGCTTTGATCGCAGCTTGAAATGCCCCATCGCGCCTACCAACAGCATCAACAGGATCAGCGACGCAGGATGAGACAGTATGGGTACCATGCGCACCGGGCCAGCCAGCATGCTGGTGGACTCATCATTCGCGGCGACTGGGTCATCTTCATTGCCTGAAATAATCACGGAATTCAGGATGAGGCCGAAATGATCGACACGCACGCGGATAGCGCATGTCAGCTCCTCATCAGTGGCCAGATCGTCGGGTAACCATGTAACAAGATTACCGTTTCCGTTGACGCTGGCACCGCAATTGTTGGACAGGTACGACAATCGGTTATTGAGCGTGTTGACCAGGCTGACACCCGTCGCTGAATCGGGGCCGTTATTGCGTGCCTGGATGATGTAGTCGAATTCATCACCGAGCGTCAGCACATCCGCACTGGTGTCTGTCTGGCTAACGGAGAGATCCGTTGCAGCCGGAACGATGTCACCATGCACCACAACGATCATGTGCATCTGAGGAAAACCGACATCAGCCAGATTGGTAATGTCATCCACACCGCAATTCCCGGCCACCACGTATGATGGGGATATCTGTCCGTTGGAATTACTGCCGATATAGAAATTATCGGATGAGGCCAAGCCATCTTCATGGACTTCGACCACCAGATCATGGGTGTTGGCATTGATCACGCCACCGACCTCGGCTGTTGCCATGAACACATTGCCATCGGGAATCGTCAGTACGGCAGAATCGAGCAACTCCAGACTCGCCAGGGACAGTGCATCACCATTGTCAATGGCATGCACGCTGATTGTCAGATCCTGAATACCATCACTGCCGGTGGCTTCCTCGATTGCAAAATCGATGCTGCTGACAGCATAGCGGGAAGTGATTGAATGATCGTTATCCAGATCAAAGCGTCTGAAATAGGAGTTTGCAGCCGATGGCCGGCATGCTGCCGAGTTTTCGGTGGTGATGGTATCGGTATCGAGATTCTGTGTCAGCGACTGCAGACCCTGCATTGAGAAAACAGGCATGTCGAACGGCAGGCGAGACTGTTCGGCATGACCCAGCGACTGCGCTGATAGCGCTATCGGGAACCAGCAGAGCAGCAAGCACACTGTATAACTTGGCGTCCGAATCACGATTGAAGTTGACTGTATTAACGGAGGACAAGTGTAGCCTGATAATGATCAGACAGCAAGGACAAGTTCCGAATAATGTGATACAGATCAATAGGTTAAAGAAATGTTAAATACAATCCCTCTACTCTGTAGCTATCAGGAAATCACGCTTGCCCAGCGGAATTCCATTGGCACGGAGAATGTTATAGGCCGTTGTCAGATGAAAATACAGATTGGGAATGACAAATCCGGTGATGTACTGCTCGCCGGACATGATGCGTGTTGTGTCACCGCCAAAGGGAATTTCAAGCTCACGTGATTCGGCACCGGCAAACCCGGCCTCATCCAGCCCGTCAACAAAGATCAGCGTGCGATCGAGCCGTGAATACAGGTCTTCGAAGCTGGTTTCATCATCACTGAACGATGGCAGTTCAGACTGACTCAGCCGTGCTCCCGCGCGGCTGTAAAGATCTGACACGACCTGTACCTGCCTGATGAAGGGAAACATGTCCGGAAACAGACGAGCCAGCAATAATACCTCGGGGTCATACTCCTGATGCAGCGCATGATGCTCCGCCTTTCTGCATACGGATTTCAGACACTTGACGTTATTGGTCCACGCCGGTAACAAACTGTTGTAGATATCCATACCACATCTCCTCTGCAAGCCACTCCATCATAACAATCTCACCAACCGTGTCTAATGCCCGAATCGCGGTGGGTAACAATGTCAGCAGCCTCACGACACGATTTCTTTCATCAACAACAGGCGTGCTGTGACAGTATTCATGTTGCCAGATGTGCCGACATGTGTCTGGAAAGCTGTTCGCCGAACTCCCGATAGCCTGCCTCGGAAGGATGGTATCCATCATCTGCAAACCGACCCTCACTCTCAGGGAATCGAACCGGCAGATGCACAGCACGCTGAATGTCTGAAACGATATCAATAGCGATGCTGTCCAGTTCACTTGCCCGCATGCCCAGCAGATTTCGTAATGGCGCAGGAAGCAGTGGAAAGGACTGAAGCGGTGGCAAACCCGCCATCACGAGCAGTGCATTCGGATACTTCGATCTGAGATTGTTGATCAGTACTTGCAACCTTTCTCGCCAGGTGCTGAGGCGTGTCAGACCAGTCACATCATTCACACCAACCGAGAGCAGAATGACATCGGCCGGGATTTCGGGCAGTTCATCGACTTGAAGCAGCATATCGGCAGCGGTCGCCCCCACCTGACCATTTGCCCACCAGTCGACACGAGAGTCCATGTGCTCGCTGAGATAGTGTGCTGTCTGGCCCACCAGTGCGCGGGCCAGATCACGCGCGCCGACGCCGGCGATGATTGAATCACCGACGGCAATCAGTCTGATCGAGTTGTTCGATGCGTCTGATCCAGTGACCGATCCCGAATTCGGGCCGTCGGCTGCGGAAAACCGAGGCGCAGTGCGTCGCACGTACAGTGCCTGTGGCAGAACCAGGGGGAACATTGTCCAGAAAACGAGATTTTTCATTTGACGTATCGCACACAGCTGCTGCCGGATCTGGCAACACGATAGCGTCTGGCGAACTCGCAGGCAAGATGGCAAGCAGCCTGTTGGCCCGTGACGACAAGTGTTCAGATACCGGATCGTGATATGCGCATGAAAAATCATGCACAAGCTATTGAAATGACTATGTTTCATGCGCAACAAAGGACACTGAAATGACCTGGTTTTGATGCAGTGTTACATTGATTACCTGTGTCGTCGTGAGGCTGCAGGCTTGATCCACAACAGAGACTGAGGTCGGACTGGTCAGCATTCTGTAATGCTTCTGCTGTTTCCGGTGTCTATTCAAATATGACCTGTCGAATCGATTGAGCTTGTCTGACGGGTAATGACATCACGTTATCCGCCAGGGTGCCGCACAGACAGAGGTGACCGAAATGAAGCTGCTGATATCACTGCTATCAATTTTACCTGCCGGTAATATCTATCAATGCGAGCAGGCAGACAGCGTAGTCTACGCTCAGCACCCCTGTGGCGATGATGCACTGAAGATAGATGAAGACAGCATCGACACAAGAATCGGTGCCGGATTTGACCCGGCCGAAATAGAAGCCATCAACAAGCTGGTGGACAGTACGCTCAGGCGACAGCGCATCGATCTGGAGATTGCACGCATACGTGGTCGATCCGACAGGCGAATTTCCGGATATGCAAGCAAGCGTGATGCCTGTGTCAGAAAGATCCCGCGTGCAGCAAATAATCTCGCTGGTGCGGTCTACCAGAAATCATTGCGCGAATGCCAGGCCAGCTACGACGGACTGATCGCTGATGAGAAACAGGCCGCCGATCTCCGCATCGATCGTCTGCGGCATGAACGATCGCTGATTGCTGATCTCGAAGATTGAAAAGACCGCGAGGCTAATCGATCAGCACTCACGAGGCGACTGATTATTCAGGCTGACAGCCTCAAGTGGATCACGTAGACTCTGTCGCAATCGAGTTGAGGAATAACACTGATGCGATACGGGGTTTTGACATTCTGCCTGCTGACGATCACAAGCCTGTCAGCGCATGCAGCAGACAATCACAGTGACCCGCAGCAAGCGTTCTACAAGACGCTTCAATCACTGTGCGGCAGTCGTTATGAGGGCAAATCGGTATTCCCTGAAGACCCGGGTGATGATTTTCGCGGCGCACTGCTGGTGGCACATTTCGAACACTGCACTGACGATGAAATCAGGATTCCATTTCATGTCGGCGAAAACCGTTCGAGAACCTGGATTCTGCGCCGGCTGTCAAACGGCCTGCAGCTGAAGCACGATCACAGACACGATGATGGCAGCGAAGATGACATCTCAAGGTACGGTGGTACGACAACAACACCTGGTACTGCGCTTGAGCAATCCTTTCCGGCTGATGCCTACACCGCAGACCTGATACCAGAAGCCTCGACCAATCGCTGGGTATTGATCCTGTCAGATGATGCCAGTCAACTGACCTACTATCTGGAGCGACACGACAAGCTGCGTTTCAGGGCGGTGCTGAAGCGAATCAGCAACGCCACCGATCAGGCGCTCGAGTAATTTCGGATTGAACAGTGTCACATCCCTGTGACACTGTGCTCATGATTCAGAGCCCCCTGACGATCATCGCGTCCTGTGCACCTGACAGGTAAGCTGCTGCTCGATTAATCCAGAAACGACTGCCGCTGAACGATGCAATCTGAAGATTGGCACGGGCAAATTCCAGCAGGGGCACGGCATCATCGATATGAATGTCGACAGGATCGAGCAGTTCGATGGCATCATCAACCTCTGCCAGAGCCAGCCTGACGTTTGTGATCCGGTCACCACGCCGCCTCAGATCATTGGCCTTGTCCAGCAGGGTGATTGCCGATTCTGCATTGAAATCGGCACCCATCACTCGCATGAATCGCGCCACATTGGCAACCTGGGCCCCGTTCAACGGCACGATCGCCGGCAGGAATTCACCATTTCTGAGCAGGCGATTGGTTGCATAGAATGCAACAGCACCTTCAACCGTGTTGATCTGGTGACCATGGAAAAACGGCGGGTTGTCGACCGATTCGAATACCACGGGCACATTGAAGCGATTGGTGGCGAGCCGCTGATCGGCAAAGGCGTCATCGAATCCGAATCCGAAACCGTTATCGATCAGATTGACATCGCAACCATCACTCGGTGCAGCCGGGTTGTCCCCGGGCAGGAGTGGAATTTCAGCCAGGCCGAGATTGAAACAGTTGCCGTCAACACTGGGGTCGTCGACAACCTGGGCGATCACATCGCCTGCCTGATCAGCCAGTCTGTCGACCTGAGGTCCGAACGATCGATTGTGACTGGGGATGCTGCCGCCATTGGCAGCAAGATCCGCCAGATCATGATTGGGCGTCACCGCTGACGGGAATGGAAACTGCGGATCGGTATTGCTGCCGCCATTAAGGTGGCAGGCATTGCAATTCAGTGGTGGCCTGCCATCGTCTGGTGTGCTGTCGAATACGTTGAAACCAAGGTAGTTCAGCCGGCCTCGATCTGCCAGTTCATCGGTCAGGGCAATGGTGTCAAGATCATCATTTTCCTGCTGGCGCCCGATTGACAGCATGAAGGCTTCCATGGCGTCCAGCTCGTGTTCTGTCGGAAAACGGAAATCAGGCTCCCTGGGATTGCCCATGTCATCCACGGATAATGCTGATCGCTCAAGCGTCAGAGGGAAATGCTGCACGGTGGCGCCGATGGCAAAATCCCTCAGTGAACCCGTCAGATCGCGCCCATTGGACTCGAAAAAATCTTCCCGGAAACCGCTCGGCGTACCATCACCGGACCAACCTGTGCGTTCGGCAAATAACAGATCATCCGGATCCACAGGCAGGGTTCCGTCATCGAAGGCCTGCGCTGGTGGCGGTGCCAGGGTTGTGCGCACACTCAGTACATGGTTGGGTGCACGCATGACCACACGGTTGGTAAATTCGCCATCACTGTCCCTGAAACCGTTCAGATTTTCAACGATCAGGCCAACCTTGCGCATCAGCGCCGGTTTTTCCATGCGAAACTCGTTGTACAGGGCGTTAGCTGTCCCGTCGAGACGGAATGGCTGCTCCACGATGAACAGGGGGTCGTGTGCAGGCAGTGAGGCGATGGTCTTCAGACTGAGTGCCAGATTGTCATTCTCGCGATGACAGGTGCCACAGGTTCGTCCATTACCGTTGAAGGTACCGTTGAAGAACAGATCCCTGCCCTCATTGAGCAGATCCGAATCGACGCCCGGGAAATAACCGGGCGGTGTCAGCCCGCTGGCATGCGCGTCACTGATGAGCCACATGGACTGCGATTCAGGCTCACTCCTCTGATTGCTGGCCATTGCGAATTCCGGATAGTGATACATTTTCTGGAACAGTGAGGTGGTACCAAACAGCACACCATCACGGCCCGGCCGCCGCCCCTGTCTGGACACCGTGATCATGTCCAGATCAAATTCAGACAGGTCATCAATGTGTGTATCCAGCAGGGCATTGCCATCACTGAATTCGAGCTGCCCGATCATGCGCATGTTGTCACCCGGTTCGGGCATGACAGTGCGAGAATCACCGGGAAGATTGTCGATCAGCCAGACATCGGACACCGTCTGATCCGTCAGACCACGGATACGGACACTGATTCTGTTTCTGCTCAGATCCAGCTGTGCAATCCCCTTGGCGGGGTTGTACTGCGAAGACAGACCGCGTGAGTACTGCAGCGTCAGCACGGGACCGGCAGGATCGGATTCGCTGTACTGCCGGGACCAGTTCTCATAGGTGGTCTGCAAGCTGTTGATTGATGCCGTTCCGGGCATATCAGCCTGCGGAGGTGTGGACCCTGGTAGCGACTGGATCGCCACAATGCCAATGTAGGCTACCGCCAGAGCCACAATACCTGATAATGTCCGAAAAGTTCTGTTGCGGAAACGACTTGCACTCATGATCTTCTCCCAAACCCCTGGCGCTTCTTAGGTTGATGGAATTGGACTCCGACCCGCAATGAGCACACCCAGACACGTCCAGACAGAGGCTTCAGAGCCGCTTGACTGAACGGAGTAATGGCGAGAAAACATTGTGCCCGTACACGCATGTGCAGAGCACACCACTCTTTGAAGGTGCCATCCCTGTCCAGATGACACTCCCTTATTCCCCCCCTCACAGGTTGAACGTTGTCATTTAAAACTAGTAGGCGTACTTTGGCTTGTCAAACCGGCAAACCTGACGCAGTTCACAGATTCAGGATTTGAGCCGATGCAGAAATACTGACTATTGACGATGACTGATCGTTTGCCCGGCCAGGCCCTGCTCGAAACTGTCCTGAGGCAACAGACCGAGCTGTGCGAACAGTCCCATGAAGTCAAAATGATTATAGGCTTCCTGTATTACACCGCTTTCATAACGGCACCAGGTGCAACCGGTCATGACCACCGCCTGCCCATCACGCCTCGATGTTGCGCGCAAGGTACAGAGCGCAGAAATCCACGTGCCGTCATCCAGGCATTTATCGATGCTGATATGAATATCGGTGACCAGGTTGCAGAATGCCGACTGGAATGCAATGAAATCTTCTGAAGAGAAGGCTGTGTTTTCGCCAAGGCCTCGCACCTGGCCACCGGCAAACATGTCGTGAACGGCATCCGGATCCTGTTCGGTCCAGACACGTTGAAACCAGGTCTCCAGCAAGGACTTGCCCTGTGACATGTCGGTCTCCTTCGAGTTTTTTAGTGAGGGTCGGTGAATATCCAGCTGATCTGGAATCGTACTTCAGTCTGTAGTGCCGATAAATTGATCAGCGGGTTCAGAGCTGAAAGGCTTTCTCGATGCTGGCACTGATCAGTGCGTATTCCTCATCGGTCATCTGATAGGCCTGTGAATCAGCCTGGCTTGTCTGTTTCTGATCTGTATCGAGGGACTTGGTATCTGCCGGCTGATTCTGTTCCCGAGCGGTATCCATGAGCGTCATCCTGTCCTGAATTGCTTGCTTCTATATACAGGGTGAATCAAAACCAGCTGAACTCCCACCTTTTCGCAGGCGATTTACAATCGTTGACAATTAATCGATTTGTCAGCTCAGACAGAGTTGCAGGTGACGACCACTCTCAGTCAGCGGAAATGTTCTCAAGATCATCAATCAGGCTTGCCGGAACATCGCTGCCCTGGAAGATGAGCACACGCAATTGTGCAATCAGAGAAGGCGGAACACGCTCCTGGAGGACTGAAAAGAAAACAGTAGCGGCATCTATTGAGCTTGCTGATATAGCCTGACTGTAGGCCTGCCAGAGCTGATGAAACTGAGACTGATCTGCTTCATGTGACATGGCACGATCAATTGCTGCATGCAGCAGCAGTCCACAACTGTAATACAGATCGAAACGCTGTCGATTGACGGACTCTTGCAGAGAGTGCATCGCCAGACCCTCGATGCACGATTCACGAGCTTTCTGCATTCGCATCTTCAGATACGCTTCAGAATCAGGCATCAGACGGCGTACAGCGAGGCTTGCCATGAATTCGGCCGCACCCTCATGAATCCACAAGGCACTGGCCGGTTCCGTTCGCCCTGCATCCTTCTGATACAGGTGGGCAATTTCATGTGCAAAAAACCAGAACACATCCAGTGGTTCAAGCCTGGATTCAAGTTCGGGTCCATACCAGTGCATGAACACCTGCTGAGGCAATACACCACCCTGCTGACCATAGCGACCATTGGTGGTTTCACTCCGGGAGGCAAACAGCATGGGCCGGGAATCGAGATCACCGTAATGTTCACTGAAATAGTGCATCAGTTGGGGCAGAAATACTGACAGTGCCGATTTCAGTGATTGCGGAAGACCGGGATCGATGACGCTGATGACATTGTCATCGATGACGGGCCTGGATGGACCCACATAGACGTTCCGGCCACTGTCCGAATCGACCCACACTGCAACTCCATGCCGGACTTCTCCATCGATGACAATATTATCGCCATCGGGTACCTTTACAGAGATTCGCCATTCATTCTGAGTCCCATCGCAGCGCTCGGCACAGACAAAGAACCTTCCGCTGTGGAACAGCATTCCGCCATCTGAATACGGCGAGAATGGCGCATAGTCCTTCGGAAGTGTGGTGTACGTCGGTGTCAATCGAAAAACGGCAGTGCTGAACAGCTTGCCCGAGGAATGCAGGATAAAACCCTCATCATCGGTACTTTCGAGTACGACCTGATCTGTCAGACTGTACCAGCGTGTCTGACGTGAGGTATCCGGCTGTCTGACAAACTGCAGACGCAAAACTGGCTCACTCAATTCATAGTGCACAGACCAGCTGCCGTCACTGCTCTTCTGAATCCGTGTATCAATCTCGACTGCAGCAGCCACACTGAGTGAAGCCATCAGCAGCACAAGAGTCATCAGCCGATGCGGGATAGATGGATTGATCATGATCTGTTCTCTCTGCTTCAACTCGTCGAGTTGCCCTGTCATCTCGGTAGTCTACGCAGAAATGACGCCTATCCCGCCACGAGGGTCACAGATGATTCAAAAAAAAACCCGGCGCATCATAACGAGCGCCGGGTTTGTATCAAAGGACGTCATGGCTGACTTCAGTCGCCTTCGATCACCTCGCCGTCTTCATTCAGACGTGTGATGGGCAAGCCCAGTTCCTCGAGCTCGGGACGGATGGCATCCTCGTCGCCAACCACGACGATGGCCATCCTGTCGGGCTGAATCATGCTGCCTGCCAGTTCATTCAGCTTCTCACGACTGGTTTCCTGCAACAGAGCCTGCTGCTGGTTCCGGTAGTCAGAAGGCAGGTCATAACGCAACATCTGAGCCAGCAGCCCCAGCTTGCGGCCCGGTGTCTCGTACTGCAGGGCATCTCGCTGGCTGCGGGCACTGACCATATAGGTGAACTCGTCTTCGGTCATGCCTTCACTGCTGTAACGCTCGAGCTCATTGAGCACTTCGGTGATGGACTTGGCCGTGGCATCCTTGTTGACTTCCGATCCGAAGCCGAAGACACCGAACTCATCGCCGCCAGAGAACGAGGTACGTGCACCGTAAGTGTAGCCCTTGTCTTCACGCAGATTGAGATTGATGCGGCTGTTGAAGGTACCACCAAGGGTGAAGTTCATCAGGCCTGCCAGATAGTAGTCTCCAAGCGCATCGTACTTGATTGACTCCTGAACAGTACGGACGATGGACTGGGCCGCCTCGTCCTTGTCGACCAGGTACAGACGACGCTCGCTTATCGGTTTGACTCCAGACAGTTCATCGCGGCTGTTGACGAACAGTTCCAGTCCACTCATGTCCTTCAGTGCCAGTACCAGATCATCACGATTCCTGTCCGAGCTGATCAGCACACCGCTCATGTGACGCGGCATGTGTGCGGCATAGAACGCCCTGACGTCATCCAGCGTAATGGTCTCCACCGTGCCGGTCAGTCCGCCGGTCGGGTAGGACAGCGGATGCGTTGGACCATAGGTGACTGCGCGAGTGGCGCGTGAGGCCAGCCCCTGAGGCGTCTTTCTTGGCCTGCTGCAGGCTTTCCATGGTCTGATCCTTGACCAGTTTGAAATCCGCTTCCGTGAACGCCGGCTTCAGGATTCGCTCTTCCAGCAGATCCATGGCGGCGTCCAGGTTCTTGGTCAGCGTGCTCAGCGTGGCGCTGGTGCGGTAGCGACCCGGATTGATTGAAATGCTGGCACCAAGCCGTTCAGCCGCCTCGGTGAACTCTGCTGCACTGCGTTCGGTGGTGGCCTCACCCATGATTCCTGCTGTCAGCGCTGCCAGCCCTGCCTTGCCGGCGGGCTCATCTCGCTGTCCCATGTCGAACACCACGCGTACCGAGGTGGTCGGTGTTTCAGCGTTTATGGACGGCCAGCAGACGTGCGCCGTTGGCCAGCTTGGTATCGACTACTGCCGGCAGCGTCACGGCCTTGTTCAGGCCCGGCACGGGCTGCTCACTGCGGTCGAAACTGTCTGCGGGCTCACGCAGTTTCAGCTCGTCACCGCCATCGGTAAACTCCGGAATATTTCGGTCGGTTGCCACGAAGTTGGCTTCCCTGGCCGCCAGCTGAGTGGCGCCATTGGGCACGATGGAGAGGATAACGGCGGGCTTGTTGTTCAGATACTGATTGAATACCCGGGTGACGTCTTCGGTGGTAACACCCAGATAACGCTTGATTTCTTCGCCGACACCGCTGGGGCTGCCGGTGAAGGTCTCGTAATAGGCCAGAGTCGAGACCTTGCCCGATACCGATTGCAGACCGAATACCCGATTCGATTCATAAGATGCCTTGAACTTGACCAGATCGTCTTCGGTCACACCACGCTCGGCGAATTCCGCGATGGTTTCACGAATCGCTGCCTCCATCTCGGCCAGGGTTTCTCCCGATGATGGATTCTGGATGACCACGTAGAACATGGTGCAGGCCAGTTCGGAACAACCGTGACTGACACTGGCCTGAACTGCGCGACCTGTCTGTACCAGTCGCTGATACAGCAGCGATGCCTGTCCCTGCCCCATCACCTGGGCAGCGGCGTCGATGGCCGGTTCATCGGGATGGAATGAATAGACGGTCGGCACGATCATGGCAACAGCCGGCAGGTGAATATTGTCTTCCAGTGTGACGTAGCGGTCGGCGTCAAGTTCTGCCGGCATCTTAGGCAGGTTTTCCACTTCAGGGCCACGCGGAATCGGTGCAAAATACTTGTTGACCAGTTTCAGCGTCTCGATCTGATCGAGATCCCCACCAATGGTAAGCACAGCATTGTTGGGACCGTACCAGCGCAGGAAGAAACGTTTCAGGTCATTCAGGTCGGCACGGTTCAGATCTTCAATCCAGCCGATCACTGGCCATGAATAGGGGTGGCCCTCTGGATACAGTGCCTGTGACAGGGTCTCGAAGGCACGACCATAAGGCTGATTGTCCACACGCTGTCCGCGCTCGTTCTTGACCGTTTCACGCTGAACCTCGAATTTCTCCTGGGTAACAGCCGGCAGCAGGAAGCCCATGCGATCGGCTTCAAGCCAGAGTGCCGTCTCCAGCTGATTGGCCGGCAGGGTCTGGAAATAATTGGTGCGGTCACTGTTTGTGGTACCGTTCAGTGTTCCGCCGGCATTGGACACAATCTTGAAGTGCTCCTCATCACCAACATTTTCAGAACCCTGGAACATCATGTGTTCGAAGAAATGGGCAAAGCCGGATCGCCCCACTTCTTCACGATTGGAGCCAACATGGTAGGTCACATCCACGTGTACCAGTGGGTCAGAATGGTCTTCATGCAGCACCACGGTGAGCCCGTTGTCCAGTTGATACTTGGAATACGGAATGGAAATGCCTGTGTCATCACCGTTGTATTCCTCGATCAGAGTGATGCCTTCAGGTAGCGCCGGTTTGCTGGCTTCGACAACCGCAGGTGGTGCGGTGGTGTCAGTGGCTGTCTGGCTTGTTGCGCTGTTGTCTGAGTCACAGGCAATCAGGAATCCGGCGGATGCAGCAACGAGTGTCATCTGCAGGCTCCGGTAGAGAATGGAACGGTTCAAACGCGTCATATTGTCAGGTCTCGATAGGGTTGGTATTCAGTGGCTTGATCAGGCCCGCTGCAGTGCAGCGACCGATTCATCCATCGCAACGGGCAACACTACCATATCGGCAGTGTTTTCGTACATAGACAGAAGTCATTGAGGCACAAGCGGCACACACAACGATTCAGCGCACCGGTCAGGCAACCAGGCCGATTCATCAGGCATTAGCGTCAAAGGCGTTGGCAGACGTCGGTAACAACACTCATTTCGGGCGCTTGTCGAGACGTCTTGTTTCTCCCGGATCGGTAAACAGGTCGTCACCAGCCCGCTGACGCCATCGGTCACCCTGACCGATAGCCTGAGACGGAACGTGAACACCAATCACCTGCTCAGGTCTGATGATCTCGTCGAGTATGTACTCGCCGTCATCATCACCGACAAACCAGTACGGTGGAAATGCCGTATCGATCTGCGGTGTAGCAAAATGTGTGCGCAGCGGTTCATAGCTGCGTCTGTCCACGGTGGCATCGCCCATGTGCATGACCACCACCGAGTCACCCAGGTTCACCCGGAAGGCCAGGTTCATGATATCGGCCATGCGTGCACCACCCGAATGCGGAATAGCCACCACATCGATCGAGAGATCTGCATGACTGAACCTGAGCGGGCTGTCACCGGGCGACAGACTGACTGTTCGTACACGATCGAGCACCGGGTCTGATTCGCTCGCGGCTGCTTTCAGTGCTTCGTGCACCTGAATCGATGCGTAGAGAACCACCTCAGGTTGAGCCCGCAGGTAGGCCAGCATGGGCGCTGCTGAAAAATGGTCACCGTGAACATGTGAGACGAACACGGCATCCACATCGTCATACGGTGGCGTGGCGGTGAGCATGTCATTCATGGTGCTGTCGTTCACCAGCACATAGGTGTTGTAGGAGTTGCTGTAGAACGAATCAAACAGGATCTTGATGTCACCGTGTTCGACCAGCACACCGGCATTACCGGTGTAGGTAGCCTCTGATTCCATGTCATGCGAGATCGCAGAGGTGGTCAGAGCAAGGCCCAGCAGGCCGGTCAGAATGAGGCAAACAGTGGCAGTTGACCTACTCATGAAATCACTCCGTGTCAGGAATTGGGTACTGACCGTGAGCATACCTCATTGAGCGCCATGACGCCGCTGATCAGTGCAGTCCAATTCTCATATGGAACTGGATGGAATTAATCGCCAGTCAGCCTCGACTCTGTTGCAGACAGGTCGTGTCAGTGATGCGAATCGACCTTCGAGTCATGGCCCAGCTGGACCACCACAGTTTCGCGTTCGCGCCAGTATTCCGCCCTTGCCTGAACCGCGCGAAGCAGATGATTCTCCACCAGAAGACTGAGTGAATCAGTTCGGACCGGATTCTGGAACGGATCAATCACAACAATGGATTCGGATTCGATCAGTGCAGGCATGATTTTTTCACAGCCAGGCTTGTTCACTGACTGTGATTGAACCAGTTCAGGTATGACCGGCAACACCGGCAGTGCACCATCATCATCGGGCTGGGCAGCTTGCGCTGATATCCCGGCCATTGAAATCAGTATACAGAGAGCTGTTGCTGTCAATCGCATGAGACTCACTCCTTTTACCAGAACTCCGTGACTCTAACGCACATCATGTGAAGCTGGGGTTAAGGAACAAGAACCTGTCGATGTGACTGATTGCCTGTGACGCTCGGATGATCATTGCCTATACTGCAAATCAGTACGACATCAGCGACCCACAGCGAGGAGACGACATGAGCAAGCGAACTGACCCTGACGGCACCCGACTGCCGATCAAACTGGACTCAACCACAAACGCTGAATATGCCCCCATCCCGCTGGACAGCGTGAGTCAGCAAGCCAATCATGTGGCATTCGAGCAGGTCACCGAAAATGCCAGGCGATCCGGCATCAAACGCCGTGATTTCCTGATCTCCGCCTGTGGCGCGGCGTCCACCCTGCTCGCCTATAATTCAGTGAGAGCCGAAAACGGTCAGACCGGCGGGTTCTATGCCCTCCCAGCCGACACCGCCATGGAACCTCAACTGGCAGCCAGTGAACTGGCCAAATCGGAATTCATCTTCGATGTGCAGGGTCATTACGTTCGCCCGGGTTCGGCCCGCTCTCTCAAATCCGGCTGTGCCGGTGCACACGAGCTGCTTGATCGCGACTACATGGAATGCATCGGTGCCGACCAGTTCATCAAGGATGTTTTCCTCGATGCCGATACCGACATGATGGTGCTGTCATTTGTACCCTCCACACGTGATTCCGAACCATTGACGATTGAAGAAGCAGCAGCCACGCGCGAGATCATCGAGCAGATGGACGGTACACATCGACTGATGATTCACGGCCGCGTCAACCCGAATCAGGACGGCGATATCCAGGACATGCCGATGCTGGCTGAAAAATGGAATGTGTCTGCCTGGAAATGCTATACCCAGTGGGGACCTGATGGAAACGGCTTCTACCTGACCGATGATATCGGGCAGGAATTCATCGACATGGCTCGCAAGCTCGGCGTCAGAAATATTGCCATACACAAGGGTATCCCTTTCGGTTCACGCAGTTATGAGCACTCCCTGTGTACAGACATTGGCCCGGCAGCCAAAGCCAACCCGGACATCAACTTCCTGATCTATCACTCCGGCTGGATTCCGGGACAGGCCGAAGGCGCCTATGACGAGAGTCGCGAGGGTGGCATGGACGGCCTGATTACGTCGGTACTGAAGAGCGGTGTTGCCAACAGCAACGTCTACGCTGAACTGGGCAGCACCTGGCGTGGCCTGATGCGTGACCCGGACAGCGCAGCTCATGGCATCGGCAAGCTGGTCAAATACCTGGGCGAGAACAATGTGGTCTGGGGAACGGATTCGGTCTGGTATGGTTCGCCTCAGGACCAGATTCTGGCGTTCAGGGCTTTCCAGATCTCAGAAAAACTGCAGGACAAGCACGGTTATTCAGCGATGACTGATGAACTCCGAGCGAAGATCTTCGGTCTCAACGCCACAGTGCCCTATGGCATCAGCGCCGATGAAGTACAGCAACGAACATCAGTCGATAGTGTGCAGGCCAGGCGCATGGCCTATGCGGAAAACCCCGATCCGCACTTTCTCACCAATGGTCCGAAGACTCGGCGCGAGTTTCTGAATCTGTTGAGACTCAACGGTGGTCAGGTTGTCTGACGCATGGCTTTGGCACATTTCCGGTCAGATACTCTGCTGCCTTGATGCATCTGTCCGGAATGATACCGTCAACGTCTGACCGCTCATGCTAGACTTGAGGCGAAACGACTGAACAAAGGGGGAGCTCATGTCGGCAGTCACTGCCAGGGGCAGGAAAGTCACTATCATCAGTGCCTCGGTACTGATCGCATTCTGTATCTACATACTCGCCTTTCTGGTACCCGACGTGATCAGAACACTGGGTGGTCCATCCGAAATGACACTGGCTGACGCTGCGTCACTGGTCGAGCCGGACGATGAGTTTGTCAGCCTCAGCGGCTACAGGCTGGATTGTGACTCGATTCGCTACACTGTCGGTCGGGACGCCAACAACAGAACCCGCACTACGACAAGGGCCACCAATATTGTTGCCGAGTCAACGGATGGCAGCGTACTGATGAAGGCAAGGCTGTCCGGTCGCCTCGAGTGCGAAGAGATCGACACCAGCGTGATGTCAGGCTACCTCAGCAGCCTCTCGATCGTCGATATCCGGAAACTCACCGCTACTTACCCACAGGCGCAAACGTTCCTGTTGCTGTGTGCCTACTGCGGCCCGGAAAACTCGAAACTGGGCATCATCATCAGCTCGGCGATGCTGCTGATTGGTGTGGCACTGCTGGTGTTCGGCCTCAAGATGAAGATTCCCGTACAGGCGCACTGATTCGTCGATTCGAATAGGTGATCGACGCGCCTGACAGCACCGGATCAGTCCCTGACCCGCGCGACAGCATTGAAGGACCCTGTATTCACCCTGAACGATAAAACAGTTGAATTGAGTATTATATTTTGATACCAACAAGATTGAACAGTGTCATGATCGTTTCCTGAGTTGATTCAGGCAATACCTCCTTGCAGGATGGCCCGAACAACGCAAGGAGCGAGACCAATGAAATCAATTGCCACTGTCCTTTTATCCCTGAGCCTGGTTGCTTTGCTTACTCTCAACCGGGTTGTCGCCAGTGAGTCAACCAGCTCAGTCGATGAACGTCCGATAGCCCTGACGTTCATCAAGACCGGCATTCATACCGATCTGATCCTGCCACGCACCTGGGTGGAACACTGGATCAATGGCCACGAGGGCGTCTTCGGTGATGCCAGTCATATTGCCATCGGCTGGGGAGAAGCTCGATACTTCTCGGCCCGGCGCAAGAGCATAGTCAAGATGGTACCCGCGCTGTTATTGCCGACCAGATCGGCGATTCGTCTGCGCCCATACGATCCAGTCACGGATGAACATGATGTCAGTATTCCCTTCATGGTCGCGCAGAGCGACATGTCGAAGCTGATGAAGTTTATCGATCGCAGCATTCTTGATGAGACAGAAACCAGACGCGACATGATTCTGCGGAAAGATGCCATTTTCTATCCGGCACGACTGCGTTACAGCCTGTTCAGAACCTGTAACAACTGGAGCGCAAGAGCCTTGAAAAAGGCCGGTCTGCGCATCGGACACCGGCGTGCCATGCTGGCCGGTAATGTGACGAGACAACTGATCGTACGGCTCAATCAGCGAGTGGAAACAATAGAGTCGTGACAGGAATTCTGTCCCTGTGGATTACTATAGAACTGTGAGAATCAGTCAGCGCAATTGATGCAACAATCGATACTGGGATCAAGTTCCAGCCGCCTGGGATTTATCCACTCATCGCACTCGACACAGCGACCAAAATCACCTGTGTCGAGTCGTTTCAGGGCTTCACCGATGCGTCTGGCCTGATCGGCCCGCCTCTTTTGCGCTGCCAGATTCATCTGCTGATTCTGTAGCGCATCCATACGGGTCAGGCGTCCCATACGCGTCTGATCCAGCTCCACGGTATCCGTACCGGAAGCTGCATCCAGACTGAGCTCATCAATTGCCTGCTGTTGTTCAAGCAGCATCTTGCGGAACTGTCTGATTTGCGATGCATCCATGATCAGGACCTCAAAAAAAACTGCCCCATCTAAGCAAAACCGGTGTCGACCGTCAAAGACAGTGACACCGGCTTATCATGATATTAATTTCAGGTATATTATATAAGCTATTGTATTAAATAACTTAACAGGCCTCAAAAATACCAGCTGCACCCATCCCAGTGCCGATGCACATGGTGACCATGCCGTATTTCTGTCCCTTTCGCTTCATGCCATGGACCAGCTTTGAGGTAAGAATGGCACCCGTCGCACCCAGTGGATGACCCAGCGCAATGGCACCACCGAACGGATTGATGATGGAAGGATCAAGATCCAGATCCTTGATAACCGCCAGTGATTGTGCCGCAAACGCTTCATTCAGTTCGATCCAGTCCAGATCTGACAGGCTGACTCCAGTCTGTTCAAGAACCTTGGGTATGGCCTTGATCGGGCCGATGCCCATGATGTCGGCTGGAACGCCTGCAACAGAAAAGCCGCAGAAACGAGCCAGTGGCTCAAGCCCCAGTTCATTGACCACACGTTCGCTGACCAACACGGTTGCCGCTGCCCCATCGGACATCTGTGAGCTGTTACCTGCCGTGACACTGCCTCGTGCATTGAACACTGGCCTCAGCTTCTGCAGCACCTCGAAACTGGTGTCGCGCCGCGCGCCCTCATCAGTATCCACCACCTGCTCGATTGAACGGATGGCACCGGATGCCGGATCAGGCTGATTCGACCGAACCGTATACGGTGATATTTCGGGCGCCTCTCCGGCATCGATGGCAGCAATGGCCTTGGCGTGTGATGCCGCAGCAAACTTATCCTGAGCCTCTCTGCTGATGTCCCATTTTGCGGCCACATTTTCTGCCGTGATACCCATGCCGTAGGCAATACCGACGTTGTCGTCCTGGAATACCGCCGGGTTCATGGCCACCTTGTGACCCATCATCGGCACCATGGTCATGGTCTCGGCACCACCGGCAATCATGACATCGGCCTCGCCCAGACGAATTCTGTCGGCGGCCATGGCCACCGTCTGCAGTCCGGATGAACAGAATCGATTGACCGTCACACCGGGGACGTTATCCGGCATGCCGGCCAGCAGTGCGCCGATTCTGGCAAAGTTCATGCCCTGCTCCGCTTCCGGCATGGCACAGCCGATGATGACATCCTCAACCCGACTCGGGTCGAGTGAGGGTACCTGAGCCATGCTTTCACGGATCACGTGTGCCAGCAGGTCATCAGGTCGTGTATTTCGGAATGACCCCTTGAATGCCTTGGCCACAGGGGTTCGTGTTGCTGAAACAATATAGGCTTGTTGCATGATCAGTTCCTCAGTGGTTTGCCGGTGGTCAGCATGTGTGCAATGCGTTCCTGGGTTTTCTGCTGTTGAGCCAGCGTGACAAAATGTTCCCGTTCGAGTGCCAGCAACCAGTCCTCGTTGATTGGCGTGCCGCGATCGATGGCGCCTCCGGCGAGTACGGTCGCGATCCGTTCTGAAACATCCAGGTCATAATCCGAGATGAACTGCCCGGCATGCATATTGACCAGCAACATTTTCAGTGTTGCGATGCCGACATCACCAAAGGCCGGCCAGCTGCGGTTCGACAGCGGAGGGCGGTAACCACTTTCAGACATGGCCATGACCTGCTGATGAGCCACATGCAGCAGCTCGTGTTCATTCATGACCACCACATCGGTATCCCGCAGATAACCGAATTCCATCGCCTCGCGGGCTGAACCAGCCACCTTGCCCATGGCAACGTTGGTGAAGGCCTTCTGCAATATCGGAAAGGCGTCCGTATCCGGCGAGCTGTCAACCGCTCGCGTGGCCATTTCCTTGAGGCCGCCACCAGCCGGCAACAGGCCCACGCCAGCTTCGACCAGTCCGATATAGGATTCCAGTGCGGCCACACATCGTGCGCTGTGCAACAGAATCTCGCAACCTCCGCCAACCGCCAGGCCACGTACTGCAGCCACAGTGGGTACCATGGCGTACTTCAGACGCTGACAGGCCTGCTGGAAGCCACTGACCGCAGCATTGAACTCGTCCATGCGGCCCTGCTGTACCAGTTGTGCGGCACCGGCAAGGTCTGCACCGGCACAGAATGGCCCTCTAGTCTGCCAGATTATCAGCCCCCGATGGGCTTCTTCGGCAAGATCCACGGCATGGTTTATATCCTCGACGATTCCGGGATTGATGGTGTTCATCTTGGTCTTGAAACTGAGGATGAGCACGTCTTCGGTCAGCGTCCACAAGCGGGAATGATCGGTCTCATGAACTGTGCGACCATGATGGGCACGCTCCCCCAGCAGACGTTGCGGCTGCATCTGCCGCTGATACACGTCCAGTGAGGAGCGGGCCGAGACTGAATTGCTGGCAGCAGAATAGGATCCGTCGTCACTGTGCACACTGTCGCGACCGTCGAATACCCAGTCCGGCAGAGGCACATCGCTCATGGTCTGTCCTGCTTCGATCTCTTCCTTTATCCATCCGGCAACCTGCTGCCAGCCAGCGGCCTGCCAGGTTTCAAATGGACCAAGCTTCCATCCATAACCCCACTTGATGGCTTCATCCACCTCTCGGGCCGATTCAGCAATATCGGCAAGGTGCACCGCACAGTAATGAAACAGGTCGCGGTGGATGGCCCATACAAATCGAGCTTCAGGATGACCACTGTTCCTCAGGGCCGCAATTTTCTCTGCCGGGTCACGAATGGCCAGCACGGCTTTCACCTCATCCGGCAAGGACATGTCGCTGGCACGATAGTCACCCTTCTGTGGGTCCAGCACCTCAATGGTCTTGCCCTGCTTGCGGTAGACACCGACACCGGTCTTCTGGCCCAGTGCCCCTTTTTCAATCAGGCCATCAAGCCAGGCAGGATTGGTGAAATAGGCATGCCAGGGATCATCCGGCAGCGTATTGCGCATGGTGGTCACGGTATGACTCAATGTGTCCAGGCCGACCACATCACCGGTTCGATAGGTGGCGCTCTTCGGGCGCCCAATGGCCGGACCGGTCAATGCATCGACGGTATCGAATGCAAGCCCGAATTCTCCCGTATGGTGCAGGGTGGATGCCATGGAGAAAATACCGACACGGTTGCCGACAAAATTTGGGGTATCCTTTGCCACCACAACGCCCTTGCCGACCTGCGAGGTCAGAAAGGATTCAAGCGCATCGAGTCTGGCCTGATCCGTTCCGGCATGGGGGATCAGCTCAACCAGGTGCATATAGCGTGGCGGGTTGAAGAAATGGACACCACAGTAGCCAGCACGCAGATGTTCGGGCAATACCGAAGCCAGTTCGGTGATACCCAGTCCGGAGGTATTGGTGACAAACATGGCACTCTCGGCAATGTGTGGCGAGACCTTCTGATACAGATCCTTCTTCCAGTCCATGCGCTCTGCAATGGCTTCGATCACCAGATCGCAGTCTTCCAGCAATGACAGATGCTCGCCGTAGTTAGCGGCCGTGATCATCTTCGCCACCGATGCGGTTGCCAGGGGTGGCGGCTTGAGCCGGGTCAAACCCTTGATGGCCTTGTCGACCAGTCCATTGGGCTTGCCCTCCTTTGCTGGCAATTCAAAAAGGACTGCTTCAATATCGGCATTGACAAAATGTGCGGCTATCTGTGCGCCCATGACGCCGGCACCCAGAACGGCGACACGACGAATATTCAGGTTTTCTGGCATGGTTTCAGTACTCCGGGAATCGTCCTGATACATCAGTCTGATGTCAGTTGATCTTGGCTGTTGTCACGATTGTCAGGTCATGAACGACCTGACAAGGTCAGATGCGGGGATGATACCAGAAAACCGCAGCATGTGACGATATTTTTAAACGATTGTTTTAACTGATCAGTCAGTTTTGATGCCCGATAGCAGCGCTTTCGTCTTTCGTGGACAGCAGAACCTGTTTTTGACACAATCGACGCTCGATTGAGGGACGGGATACATGACAGAACAAGCCTATTTATCAAGTCATGAACTGACGAACGGTACTTTGCAGAGCTGGTGTTCAGGCTTTGATTGCACACCATCTGGCATTACCCGCTGATGTCAGCCAGCCGACCCCGCTTCAATTCAGCCATCGGTTCCATTCTCACCTTCGCAGGTATTGCCATTGGTCTGGGGAATGTGTGGCGATTCCCCTACATGATGGGAACCAACGGCGGATCGACCTTCCTTGTCACCTATATAGTCTTCATGCTGTTGCTGGCGGTGCCGGCAATCATGGCCGAGTGGGCGCTGGGACGCTCAAATCAGTGCGGCCCTGTTGAGGCCTATCGCCGGGCACTGGGCACACGTTTCGGACTGATCATTGGCTGCATTATCATGTTCACGCTGTCGGTGGCGAACAGTTACTACATGGTCATGATTGCCAAGATCGCGTACACCGGCTGGTTTTCGGCCATCAATGGATTTACCGGCAGTAACATCACCGATTTTCAGAAGGGCCTTGAAAGCGGATGGATGACGATCGGCATCTCGCTAACCATCCTGTTCTTTGCCGCTGCCGTCATCCGGCGTGGCCTGCGTCGTGGCATCGAGGCCATCAGCACTCTGTTTGTACCGTTGTTCGGTGTGATTGCACTGTATCTGATCTACCACGTTCTGAGTATTGATGGTGCCATCGACGAACTGGCAGATTTCATCAAGGCAGACCGCTCTTCGTTCAGTTCCAGCATGGCCTTTGCCGCCATGGGACAGGCCTGCTTTTCGATTGGTCTGGGTGGTGCAGTCAGCGTGATGTACGGCAGTTATCTGAACAGAAAGCAGAATCTTGCCGGCACGGCGATTGCCACTGGCGTCATCGATACCGGGGCGGCATTCATGGCCAGTCTGTTCATCGTGCCGGCTGTTCTGGTATTCAATATCGACCTGGCTGCAGGACCAACACTGATCTTCCAGACCCTGCCTCAGCTGTTTGCCAGCATGCCGGCCGGGCAATTGCTTGGATCACTGTTCCTGATTGGCCTGGTGCTGGTCGCCGTGCTGACGGCTGTGGCCACCCTGGAGGCCATCGTTGCCGGCATGCGAGACATTGTCGGCAGCCGATTCACCCAGCGCCAGGTGTTCTGGTTTGCCATCGTGTTCCTGATCGTGCTGATGATTCCCAGTGCGTTTCATGGCGACCTGATCGGCGTTCTTGACATGTTCTTCGGCAATGGCATGTTCATCTTTGGCAGTCTGATGGCGGTGATCGCCATGAGCTGGGGCATGGGCTACCGCATGACGCTGGCACAGATTGGTGGTGAAGATCCTTCACTGGGCAGCCGCCTGCTGACCCTGTGGCTCAAGTACATCGTGCCACTGACGCTGATTGCCATCCTCGTCGGTTACATCATGGAAAAACTCAATGGCGGCGGCCACTGAAGCAAGTCAGTCTGGGCACTGAACGGGCATTGAAAAGGAAAAATGGCGCGCTGGGGAGGATTCGAACCCCCGACCCTCTGGTTCGTAGCCAGATACTCTATCCAACTGAGCTACCAGCGCACACAGGAAGTGTCGAGCCTGTACAGTAATGGTTTCTGTACTGCTCAAGGGCGCGCATTATCCCAATGCAGGACGGCGCCGTCAACCGTTCAGAACAAAAAAATCCGCTTCGCTGTCGACTCTATCAAGACCGTCAGCTGGTGGCTTCAGGCCACGGCACGCTCGACCCAGTTAACCACCGATGCGATTGCCTGTGGCAGGTTCTCCGGTTGCGATCCACCGGCCTGTGCCATATCCGGCCGACCACCACCGCGTCCACCGACCTGTTCGGCCACAAAATTCACCAGATCGCCGGCGCGAACGCGATCAACCGCATTCTTGGTAACACCTGCAATCAGGCTCACCTTGCCATCGTTTGCCGTGCCCAGCAGCACAACACCCTTGTCCAGTTTGTCCTTGAGCCTGTCCACGGTTTCGCGAAGCTGCTTGATATCGTGATTGTCGAGTACTGCCGCCACCACCTTGAGATCGCCGACCGTCTCAGCGGTATCAATCAGATCGGAACCCGACTGACTGGCCATTTTCTGCTGCAGCTGTTTCAGCTGCTTTTCCAGCTCCCTGTTTCGGTCAAGCAACTGACCCAGTCGATCAACCAGCTTGTCCGGTGTGGTCTTGACCCGTGATGCGCTGTCCCTGAGTATGTCTTCCCGGCCGGTGACCCAGGCCATGGCGGCCTCACCGGTAACCGCCTCGATGCGGCGTACACCCGAAGCAATACCGCCTTCTGATGTGATACGAAACAGGCCGATATCACCAGCACGCTCTACATGGGTTCCACCACACAGTTCGGTCGAGAATTCTCCAATGCTGAGCACGCGAACCTCGTCACCGTATTTCTCGCCAAACAGCGCCATGGCACCGCTACCGATGGCATCATCGTAGGACATCTGTCTGGCATCGGCAGCCGTGTTAATGCGTATCTGCTGATTCACCAGCGCCTCGATCTGCCTGATCTCGTCATCAGTGACCGGTTGCGGGTGAGAAAAGTCGAATCGAAGACGATCGGGTGCCACCAGGGAACCCTTCTGCTGTACATGATCGCCCAGTACCGAATGCATGGCCGCGTGCAGCAGGTGCGTGGCTGAATGATTGAGTATGATGGACTGGCGCCGTTCGGAATCAACCCGCGCGGTCAGCATCTCGCCCTCACGAATGCATCCCTGATCGACGCAAATCTGATGCACATGATACTGATTGGCCGCTTTCTGGGTATCAGCTACCGTGATCCTGCTGGATTCGTTTTCGAGTGAGCCGGTATCTCCTACCTGGCCACCCGATTCTGCATAGAAAGGCGTGCTGTCGAGTATCAGCAAACCCTCCTGACCCTGTTCAAGCTGTTTCAACCCTTGATCCGTCAACCAGCAGTGCCAGAACACTGCAATCGGTCGACTCAGTTCCCTCGTATCCGGTAAAACAAGTGGGCTCCAGTGTATCGATGATGTCAGCAGGAATCTGGATTCCCGCATCGAATTTGCTGCCGGCATCGCTCTGTGCCTTCTGCCGTGCCATGGCTGTGTCATAGCCGTCCATGTCCAGCGTCAGCGAATGCTCCCGTGCGATGTCCTCGGTCAGATCGACAGGGAAACCGAACGTGTCATACAGCTTGAATACGGTTTCACCGGGAATTTCAGATCCATCCAGATCTTCGATGACCTGATTGAGCAGAGACATGCCATGATCCAGGGTTTTCTGGAAGCGCTCTTCTTCCTGTTTCAGAGCATCCATCACCTGTGATGACTTTGCACTCAACTCAGGATATGCCTCGCCCATGACCTCGATGAGTGCAGGAACCAGCTTGTGGAAGAACGTGCCTTCGATACCAAGCATGTGACCATGCCTGACCGCCCTGCGGATAATACGACGCAGGACATAGCCTCGTCCTTCATTGGATGGCAGTACACCATCAACAACCAGAAAGGCACAGGCCCGAATATGATCGGCAATCACGCGCAGTGACTTGTTGGTCAGATCCTCACAGCCGGCCAGATTGGCAATGGCCCTGATCAGATGCTGGAACAGGTCGATATCGTAATTGTTGTGCACGCCCTGCACGATGGCAGCCAGTCGTTCCAGCCCCATGCCCGTGTCGACACAGGGCTTGGGCAAGGGTGTCATCTTGCCGGCGGCATCGCGGTCAAACTGCATGAATACCAGGTTCCAGATCTCGATATAGCGGTCGCCATCTTCCTCGGGCGTGCCAGGAGGACCGCCCGGAATGTCAGGACCATGATCGTAGAATATTTCCGTACAGGGCCCGCAGGGACCGGTGTCGCCCATGGCCCAGAAATTGTCCTTGGCACCAATGCGTGACACACGATCAGGGTCAACACCGATTGTATTGATCCAGATGTCCTCTGCCTCATCGTCTTCCTCGAAGACAGTGACCCAGAGTTTGTCAGCCGGCAGGCCGATGACTTGCGTCAGGAATTCCCAGGCATAGCGTATGGCGTCTTCCTTGAAATAATCACCGAAGCTGAAGTTGCCCCAGCATTTCAAAGAAGGTATGGTGTCTGGCGGTATAGCCGACCTGATCCAGATCGTTGTGCTTGCCGCCTGCACGTACACAGCGCTGTGATGTAGTGGCTGTGCTGTAGGCGCGCTTGTCCGCACCCAGGAATACATCCTTGAACTGCACCATGCCGGCATTGGTGAACAGCAGTGTCGGATCATTTCCGGGCACCAGCGGGCTGCTGACGACGATCTGGTGGCCCCTGTCTTTGAAGAAATCGAGAAATCCCTGTCGGATTTCGGCACTGGTTTTCATGGCGCTGTACTTTTTATTGAATGCTAGCTGTTTCAGTCATCAAACCGGTGCATCATCGCGCCCGGCCTGTTCGATCGCATAGTTTATCTGTTCGTGATCGAAACCACGAGATGTCATGTAGCGAAATCTGCGTGCTTTTTCACTGAAATCAAGCGTGTCTGTTGATTTGTACTTCTTGAGGTAGGTCTTCAGGGCCAGATCGAACCAGTCGCAATCAGCTTCGCTGAGGGCGTCCTGGATCAGTGCGGCTGAAACACCCTTCTGTTCCAGCTCCCGTTCGATGCGAAAACGCCCCACTCCACGCGCTGTCTTGGAACGGATATAGACCTCGGCGTAGCGTGCATCACTCTGCAGGTTCTGTGCTGCAAGCTGTTTGAGTGACTCTGCCACGACTTCGTCACTGAAATCACGGCTCGACAGCTTTTTCTGCAGCTCGCACGCCGAGTACTCCCGACGTGCCAGGAATCGCATGGCGACCTGAAGTGCGGCCGCGATGCCCTGCTGTTCTGTCAATCGACTTCAGTGGCGACCGGTGGCTGTTCCCTGCGTTTCGGTTCGTCCTTCGCCAACAGTTTTTCACGAATCTTCTGTTCGATTTCTGCTGCCACGTCCGGGTTATCCTTGAGGAACTGCCTGACATTTTCCTTGCCCTGACCGATACGATCCTCGCCATAGCTGTACCAGGCACCCCGATTTCTTGACGAAGCCATGTTCGACACCAAGATCGATGATTTCGCCCAGTCGGGAGATGCCCTCGCCGTACATGATTTCGAAAGTTGCCTGGCGGAACGGCGGTGCCATCTTGTTCTTGACAACCTTGATGCGGGTATCGGCCCCGATCACCTCGTCCCCCTTCTTGACGGCACCGATACGTCGAATGTCCAGTCGAACGGTCGAGTAGAACTTGAGCGCATTACCGCCTGTGGTGGTTTCTGGCGAACCGAACATGACACCGATCTTCATGCGGATCTGGTTGATGAACATCACCAGCGCATTGGTTCGCTTGATGTTACCAGTGAGCTTTCGCAGCGCCTGCGACATCAGACGTGCCTGCAGCCCCATGTGACTGTCGCCCATGTCGCCTTCGATCTCGGCCTTGGGCGTCAGTGCCGCCACCGAATCGATAACGATGAGATCCACCGCTCCCGAACGCACCAGCATGTCGGCAATCTCCAGCGCCTGTTCGCCGTTATCTGGCTGCGACACCAGCAGATCGTCCACATTGACGCCGAGCTTTTCGGCATAGCTCGGGTCGAGCGCATGCTCGGCATCGACAAAGGCTGCCGTTCCACCCGCCTTCTGACATTCGGCGATGGCCTGCAGCGTCAGCGTGGTCTTGCCGCTGGACTCCGGACCGTAGATTTCCACGACACGTCCTTTCGGATAGCCGCCAATACCCAGCGCTACATCGAGATTGATCGAGCCACTTGAAATGACATCGACATCGGTTGAGGTTCCATCCCCCATGCGCATGACGGCACCCTTGCCAAACTGTTTCTCAATTTGTCCAAGTGCAGCAGACAATGCACGTTTCTTGTTGTCATCCATTGTTTTCTCCGAGTAATTCTGTCTTCGATAGGTTGCAGTATTCAGATGTGATTCTCATATCCTGAGAATCGGATGAATCCGGAAGAATATCCGGGCAACATTCCCTGTTATCTAACGAATTGCATCGTCCTGATGCAATCCAGCCGCCACATTATCACACAGTACCCGGAAAAATGTGACCGTCATTTTGATCAATTCAGTCGCTGTAACGAGCCTCTGGGTGGTCAGCGCTGTCTGATCATCCCAGCAGCTGGATCAGCTGCTCGATGGCATGCTTCACGGTACCCTGTCTGACTGCCTCGCGATCTCCTTCAACATGAATGCATTCGGTACTGACATGCCCCGGCAGCTGCCAGCAAAGCCAGACCGTTCCGACCGGCTTGTCATCACTGCCGCCTCCCGGTCCTGCTATGCCGCTGACAGAAATCGATACTTCAGCGCCGGTCAGATCGATCACACCACGCGCCATCTGTCTGACGACAGTCTCACTGACGGCACCATCCGTTTCGATAGTGTCGGCCGATACGCCCAGCAATTCGACCTTGATACGGTTGCTGTAACTGACCACCGAGCCCTCGAACCAGTCCGAACTGCCCGCGATATCGGTAAAACACTTCGCAATCCAGCCACCGGTACAGGACTCTGCTGAACTGATCCGCCAGTGGCGTTTAACCAGCAGTTTTCCCAGCTGCGCTGCCAGGTCACTCAAATGGTCTGTCACGGTCACATCAAACTCCTGTAGGGTCCATGGCGCCCTTTCGGTCTCCAGCTGTTTTGCTTGGCGAAGAGATTCTGTACACTCCGCCGATGGCAGAGAAACGCACAAAGTCAGACAAGCCGGCAAGCGGGACACGCCACACGCCAGTCATGCAGCAGTACCTGCGCATCAAGGCCGAACACCCCGACTCACTGCTGCTGTTCCGCATGGGCGACTTCTACGAGCTATTCTATGATGATGCCAGACGGGCTGCCAGCCTGCTTGACATCACGCTGACCAAGCGGGGGCATTCTGCCGGGGAGCCCATCCCCATGGCTGGTGTACCCTATCATGCCGTCGAAACGTATCTGTCGAGACTGGTCAAATGCGGTGAATCTGCCGCGATCTGCGAACAGATCGGTGACCCGGCCACCAGCAAGGGGCCTGTGGAACGTCGTGTGGTACGCATCATTACACCCGGTACCATCACAGACGAGAGCCTGCTGAACGAACGGCAGGACAACCTGCTGATGGGGATCCATCAGGGCAGAAACGGTATCGGCATGGCCTGGGCTGAACTGTCTTCCGGACGATTCTGTATCAACGAGGTCTCTGATACCGAACAGATGATTGCCGAGATACAGCGGCTCAATCCGGCTGAAGTACTCTATGATGAAACCGCCAGCAAGCCTGATCTGCCGCACCACACGCGTGCCCGACCACCCTGGCACTTCGATCTCGAGACGGCCGAGCGAGCACTGACCGGTCAGTTTGGCACCCGCGACCTGGACGGCTTTGGCATCAGCGACATGCCCAACGCAATCTGCGCTGCAGGATGTGTGATGCAATATATCCAGGATACTCAACAGGGCGCACTGCCCCAGATCCAGCGCATCACGGTGGAACGACACAGTGACGCCATCGTCATCGATGCAGCCACCCGACGCCATCTTGAAATCGATACGCATCCGGAAGGTAGGCGCGAGCACACCCTGATCGGGCTGCTGGACCGATGCAGTACCGCCATGGGCTCACGCATGCTGCGTCGCTGGCTGAACCAGCCACTGCGTTCTCGTCAGATTATCGGCCTGCGGCATCAGGCCGTGGAATCCATCCTGGGTGACTTTTGCTACCCGTCACTGCAGCAGCCACTGGCTGAAATCGGTGATATCGAACGCATTCTTGCCCGGGTGGCCATGCGTTCGGCCAGGCCGCGTGATCTGTCCACGCTCAGGGGCTCTCTGGCCGCCATCCCTGCACTGCGACAGGCCATCACTACGCTCGACAGCCCACGTATTTCCGATTTGCTGCAATCCCTGTCACCGCATGAGACACATCGTGAACGGCTCGACAAGGCCATCATCGATCAGCCCCCCATGCTGATTCGGGATGGTGGCGTCATCGCTGCAGGCTACGATGCCGAGCTTGATGAACTCAGGCGTATTTCCACCGATGCCAGCAGTTATCTGGTGGATCTTGAGTTACGCGAACGGGAGGAAACCGGAATTGCCTCACTCAAGATTGGTTACAACCGGGTTCATGGTTACTACCTCGAAGTCGGCAAGTCACAGGCCGAGCGTGTACCGGACCGTTACACGCGACGGCAGACCCTGAAATCGGCTGAGCGTTTCATCAGTGAAGAACTGAAACAGTTCGAGGACAAGGTGCTGTCGAGTCGGGAGCGGGCATTGAGCAGAGAGAAGAGCCTCTATGCCGACTTGCTGGACACACTCGGAGCTGATCTTGTCGCGATGCAGGCAACGGCAGCATGTATCGCCGAACTGGATTGCCTCAACACACTGGCCGAACGTGCTGACAGTCTCAATCTGGCGATGCCCAGTCTGGTCAATGAATCCGGCATCGATATCAGAGAAGGTCGCCACCCGGTGGTTGAACAGGTCAGTGACGAGCCTTTCGAACCCAATGACTGCCTGCTCGATCCTTCTCGCAAGATGCTGATGATCACCGGCCCCAACATGGGCGGTAAATCAACCTACATGCGGCAGACTGCACTGATCGTGCTGCTGGCCTACAGCGGCAGCTTCGTTCCGGCCAGCAGTGCCAGACTGGGTCCGATCGATCGCCTGTTCAGCCGTATCGGCGCCGGCGATGACCTGACCCGTGGGCAATCGACATTCATGCTGGAAATGACCGAGACGGCGAATATCCTGCATAATGCCACCGATCAGTCACTGGTGCTGATGGATGAAGTCGGCCGTGGCACCAGCACCTATGACGGCCTGTCGCTGGCCCAGGCCTGTGCCGACTACCTGGCCACGCATTGCCGTTCCTATACGCTGTTTGCCACGCATTACTTTGAACTGACGACGCTGGCCGATCTGCAACCGACGGTACACAATGTGCATCTGGATGCCGCCGAACACGGCGATCGCATCATCTTCCTGCACCATGTCAAGGATGGTCCGGCCAATCAGAGCTATGGCATTCAGGTCGCCGCCCTCGCCGGCATCCCGCGCGCTGTACTCAAACAGGCCAGAAAAATCCTCGCCACGCTGGAACAGCTGCGCAATTCATCCGACGCATCACCACAACTGGGTTTGTTCGAGGCCAGTAGTGATGCCGATGAGCTGGCAACTGAGCCGCTGTCAGATGAACACAGGGCGCTGCTCGATGCCATCAATGGCGCTGATCCGGATGCCATGACGCCGCGCGAGGCACTGCAGATGATGTATGAACTGAAACAACTTCTGGCCGATTCGGAAGCCGACTGAATCTGGTAACATAATCGAGGTATAATCGGCCCGTTCAACAGGGCACACAGGCCAGCATTTCTTGATGCTCTGGCAGTCATTCAGGGAGACACACATGACCGATCAAACGCTCACCGTAGCCAAACCCGAGGACATTCGGGAAGAACTGGGGTTTACCACCGCGACCGAAATTTCGGTGCCGCCCGAGGAACAATCCGAGCTGGAGGAGCAGGCCAATACCATCGTTGAGCGGCTGATGGCCATCGACCCGGCTGGCAGCAAGGCAAACGCGGCAAAGAACGCCATCGAAACGCTGGGGCTTGATCTGCAGGAAGAAGCCACCAATCGCTCGGCCATGCTGAAAGAGCCCATCGGCAAGATCATGAAGAAAACCGAGGAAGGTGGCGAAGTCGCCAGTGCCCTGATCGATCTGAAGATCCAGGTCGAGGAGCTGGATCCGGGCAATGTCGATCTTGAAGCCGGCTGGTTCACGCGACTGCTGGGCTGGATACCGGGCATCGGGACACCGCTGAAGCGTTATTTCACCCGTTTCGAGGATTCCCAGACCGTGATCGATGCCATCGTCCGCTCCCTGTTGGATGGCAAGGATCAGCTGCTCAAGGACAATGACATACTCGCCGAAGACCAGGCCTTCATGCGTGAGAACACCTACAAACTCGAGAAAGCCATCAAGCTGGCACAGATGCTCGATACAAAGCTCAGTTACAAACTTGAGCGCGAACTCACATCAAGCCCGGATCAGGCCAAGTTTGTCCAGGAAGAGCTGCTGTTCCCGTTGAGACAGCGGATCATGGATCTGCAGCAGCAACTGGCTGTCAATCAGCAGGGTGTCATTACACTCGAAGTGCTGATGCGCAATAACAAGGAGCTGGTTCGTGGTGTCGACCGGGCCCAGCATGTGACCATCAATGCGCTGCAGGTTGCCGTCACCCTGGCGATGGCGCTGGCCAACCAGAAAATCGTGCTCGACAAGGTTGAGGCCGTCAACAAGACCACCTCTGACCTGATCGCCAACACGGCCAAGCGACTCAAGCAGCAGGGTGCGGAAATCCACAAGCAGGCCTCATCGGCACAGATCGACATGGAAGCCCTGAAGAGTGCCTTCAATGATATTCACAGTGCCCTGGACGACATCTCGGCCTATCGTCAGGATGCCCTGCCCCGCATGGCAGACACCATCCGTGAGATGGATCAGCTGACCACCGAGGGCGAGAAGAAGATCCAGAACATGGAGCGCGGTGAAATCGCGGCAGAGGATGTATTCGAAATCATTCCGGACTGATCAGTCACGACCCTGAACTGGAGAACCTCATCTCAGAACGCGCCGACTGGTTCGAGCGCGTTCTCTGGTTATGGACCCGTTCAGATTCACTGTGCATTCACAGGTGACTGTTATAGACTCACGAACTTTGCAAGTCTGACAAGCGGGCAGAATTCTTTTCTGCACCACACACTGGAGGGAGTAATGAGTTTGAGAGTTCGCGTCGTTTCAATTCTGGCCATTCTGTTGACACTGCCTGCATTCGGCATGGCAGCCGATCAGCAGAATACCACTCGTGGCGTCTATGTCGCCGGCCCCAGAGCCGTACAGTTCGATGTATCTCCGCCACTGCGTGACGTCACCCCCCTGCCCGTGCCCAGAGCCGATGACCGGGGCGGCCTGATCGTTGATCCCGACGGGACACCTGCAGACCCGAATATCAAGCCAGTGACTGGTCCACAGGATATCGATCCCATTGTCCAGACTCGCACAATTTCCGGCGGTATACCGGCGCCCAGCATCACCTTTGACGGTCCGCCCAATGTTTCAGGTGTATCACCGCCCGATCCGGTGGGTGACATCGGACCGAATCACTATGTCGCCATGAGTAATCTGTTTTTTCAGATCTATGACCGCAGTGGCGTCTCTGTTTTCGGTCCCGCTGCCAACAACACCCTGTGGAGTGGTTTTGGCGGCCCCTGCGAGACACAGAATGCCGGTGACCCCATCGTCCTCTACGATCAGCTCGCTGACCGCTGGCTGCTGACACAATTTACATCGAGTGGTGCTGAACTGTTCAACTGCGTGGCGCTGTCAATGACGCCGGACCCGACCGGAATGTACTTTCGCTGGGCATTTTCCAACGGTGCCAACTTCCCCGATTATCCCAAGTACGGTGTCGGCGATGATGCCTACTACATCAGTACACGGGACTTTCTCAGCGGTTCCTATGTCGGCATCGGTGCCTATGCATTGAACAAGGCCGAGATGATTGCCGGGAACCCGGACCCGACCGTGATCAATTTCTTCGTCGACCGCTCTGTGCCCTCCAATGTCGGAGACGGCATACTACCGATGGATATTGACGGATTTAACCTGCCGCCTGCGAATTCACCACACTACTTTGTCGGCTCGATGGATGATGGCGGCCCATACGGTGCACCTCAGGACGCATTGACTGTATGGGAGTTTGATGCCGATTTCAGCAACCCACCGGCATCCACCTTCACCCTGACCAGTACCGTTCCGATGACACCCTATGACACGATTTTCCCCTGTGCTGGTGGCCGCAACTGCATCCCGCAGCCCGATACAAGTAACCGGGTGGACATCCAGTCCTACCGTCAGCGACCGCTGCATCGTCTTGCTTACCGCAACTTTGGCAGCCACGAATCGCTGGTGACCAATCAGTCGGTCGAGGCTTCCACTGCCGTGGCCGGGATTCGCTGGTGGGAGCTGCGAAGCCCGGGCAACAACCCGGTGATATTCCAGGAAGGCACTTATGGCCCAGGTGTTACTGATGGCATTGATCGCTGGATGGGCTCCGCCGCCATGGACTCCGCCGGCAACATCGCCCTGGGCTACAGCGCCTCCTCGGCAACGGTTTTTCCAAGCCTGTATTACACCGGGCGTCTGGCCACAGACCCCCCGGGCATGATGTCCCAGGGTGAACAGATCATGCTTGCCGGAACGGGTTCACAAACCGGATCCCAGCGCTGGGGCGACTATTCCTCCCTCAATGTCGATCCCACAGATGACTGTACCTTCTGGTACACCACCGAATATGTCCCGATGACCAGCAGCAATGGCTGGCAACTGCACATAGGGGCTTTCCGCTTCAATGAATGCGGCACGCCAGGCATAACGCTCAGCACCACATCAGACGCCAGTCAGAGCATCTGTGTTGCTGACGATGCAAGCTATGATCTGAGCCTGGGCTCGATTGCAGGCTTCAGCGATCCAGTCACACTGGCGGTCAGTGGTAATCCCAACCCCTCAACCAGCGTGTTCTCGGTGAACCCGGTGATCTCATTGCCAGGCACGTCGACGCTGACCATCAGCAACACCGATACCGTGATCGCTGGCACCTACCCGCTTGTGGTCGATGCCACTGCCACGGGTGCTGATCCTCGCTCGGTCAATCTCGAACTGCGTGTATTCGATGCAGTCCCGGGCCAGGTAACGTTGATCGGCCCCGTCGATATGGCGACCAACGTTGATTTGCAGCCGAGTTTCGAATGGAGCGACACCGGAGCCGAGAGCTACCTGATCGAGGTGGCAACCGATGCCGGGTTCAGCAATGTTGTCTTCTCGCAGACGGTCACCACAACGAACGTGGTACCAGGCACTGCTCTTGCTTCCAACAGTGAACACTACTGGCGTGTCACACCAGTGAATGCCTGTGGATCCGGTGTGCCTTCGGCCACATTCAGTTTCTTCACCGAACCACTGCCGGGCGATTGTCCCATCGGCGTGGATGCCGTGACCGTCATCAACTATGACTTCGAATCCGGCACCCAGGGCTGGATCAGCGGATCCAACCAGGGCGCAGATACCTGGGCTCTCTCGACCGCCAATCCTGCCGCCGGGTCGACACAGCACTGGCATGTCGATGATCAGCCAACCACGACGGATACCTTCCTGACTTCGCCGTCCATAGTTCTGCCCAGCATGAACTCGCCACTGAGTTTCCAGTTCATGAATTACCAGGAAATGGAAGACAACGGCGGCACAGCCTGCTGGGACGGCGGCGTTCTCGAGATCAGCCAGAACGTTGGCCCATTTGTACAGGTTGACAATGCAGATCTTGGTACAGACCCCTATGACGGCCCGTTCAGTGCCGGCCCGCTGGCCGGTCAGCTTGGCTGGTGTGGCGACCCGCAACCGTATCTCAATTCCATCGTCGATATTGATGCATTTGCAGGCAGCTCGGTCCAGTTCAGATTCCGTGTCTCTACCGATACAACCGTTGGTCGTCCCGGTTGGGATATCGACGATATCGCGGTGATGGGTTGTGAGGATCCGGGATCTGTCTTCAGGGACGGTTTCGAGGACTGACCTCCGCGGCTCGTGACTATAAACGGCCGCTTCTGGCGGCCGTTTTGTTTACCAGAATTCCGGCCATCGTCGGATTTGATATATCATCCGGGTATGAACAGTAGACGACAAGCCTTGCGGGCAGTACCAGCGGGCATCCTGATTTTCATGCTGACAGCATGTGTCAGTTCATCAATCCTTCTTGAAACCGGGGGCACTGACCAGCAGACGGAGTCAGTGTCTGAGCAAAGTCAGACATCTTGGCAAGACAGTCACAACAGGCAACTGGATCTGGATCAGTTCACGCACAAACCACATCTGCTGACCTTCTTCTATTCCAGTTGCACCAATGTCTGCCCTCGAACCATGGCCAGCCTGCGCAAGCTCGACAGCAATCTGAAACAGCTCTCACGCGAACTCCCCGTCATACTGGTAACTCTGGAACCTGATGAGGATTCACCTGACAGCCTTGAGTCATACCGGCAGGGATGGGACATGCAACGGGACAACTGGCATTTCATCAGGGGTGATACGGCACAGACACTGGCACTGGCACAGTCACTGGGCTATGCCGTGGTTGATATCGAGGATCATGTGTTTCATGACAGCACGCTGTACCTCTATCGCAAGACTGAACGTCGCTATCAGGCCTATGATTCATCCATTCGTGGTGAACTGAAACGACTGCAGCAGGACATTGAACTGATCATGCACTGACAAGTGCTGTCCAGTCTGTTGTAAAGCAGCCATCAGATGATAAGCGGCTTATGCGAGTGAGCAGCAGTAGTGCATACGTTTCAGCAAACAATCCCCCATCCATGAGTGCCTTGCATCATGCAATTAGTGATGCAACTGATCCTTGAGCAATCCCCGCATGATAGCGATCAGTCGGTACCATGCGGGGGGGTATTCATGGTTCAATCAGTCTTCAAAGCCATCCTCGAAGATCTCATCAGTCAACAGAATGGTGATATTCACCGTACCGGTATCGCACTCGATTGGCATGCCATCATCACAGACTTCATACTCGAAGAAATCACTCGGAGATCCGCTGCCATCGTGCATGTAACTGAATGTGCCGTCCATGTTGAGCGTGAGATTGCCGTTGACTGGCGGCGTCACAGGCACTGTGTTCATGACAAGATTGTCATTTTCAGCATCGGTATCATTGAGCAGCAATGAGCTGTCACCGCCATTAACGGTAGTCACCGTTCCACCCATGACGACGGTTGCCGTATCGGTGTTCGCCATCGGCGCATCATTGACCGGGTTGACCGTGATACTGACCATCCCGATATCACACAGCGGTGTCGGCATGCCATCATCACAGACCTCGTAGGTGAAGCTGTCCGAGGTGGTTTCTCCATCATTGTGCGTGTAGCTGAACTCGCCGGTCATGAGCAGATTCAACGTGCCATTGCTGACATCGGTATCCAGCGTGACCGTGAAGCTGAAACTGTCCGGATCGGTATCGCCATCAAGCACACTGACTGAACCACCATCCAGCATCGTGACTGTGCCGCCCTCGTCCACCGTTGCCGAATCATCCACAGCCATGGGTGGATCGTTAACCGGATTCACCGTGATGGTCACCGTTGCCGTGTCACAGGCAGGCACTGGCAGTTCGTCATCACAGGCATCGTAGGTGAAGCTGTCCATGGTGGTTTCGGTGCCATCATGCGTATAACTGAAGGTACCGTCAGGATTCAGCGTAAATGACGTTGCATTGACGGGTGGCGTGTTGATGACTGCCGTCAGATTGGCGTCATCGGGATCATTGTCATTGTCGAGCAACGACATATTGCCACGATTGAGCGTGTTGGCCGTGCCACCTTCATCCACATCGAAACTGTCATCGCCTGCCACTGGCGCATCATTCACCGGCGTGATGGTGATGGTCACCGTGCCGGTATCGCAGGCCGGCGTCGGCATGTCGTCATCACAGACATCATAGGTAAAGCTGTCCATGGTGGTTTCCGAGCCATCGTGCTGATAACTGAAGGTACCGTCACCGTTCAACGTGAAGCTGGCCGCATTGGCCGGACCGGTATTCAATGTTGCCGTCAACATGGCGGCCATGTCATCGGCATCGCTGTCGTTGTTGAGCACGGTATCGCTGCCGCCATCGAGCATGCTTGCCATAGCGCCTTCATCGACGGTGAAACTGTCATCACCAGCCACCGGCGCATCATTCACCGGCGTGATGGTGATCGTCACCGTGCCGGTATCGCAGGCCGGCGTCGGCATGTCGTCATCACAGACATCATAGGTAAAGCTGTCCATGGTGGTTTCCGAGCCATCGTGCTGATAACTGAAGGTACCGTCACCGTTCAACGTGAAGCTGGCCGCATTGGCCGGACCGGTATTCAATGTTGCCGTCAACATGGCGGCCATGTCATCGGCATCGCTGTCGTTGTTGAGCACGGTATCGCTGCCGCCATCGAGCATGCTTGCCATAGCGCCTTCATCGACGGTGAAACTGTCATCACCAGCCACCGGCGCGTCATTCACCGGCGTGATGGTGATGGTCACCGTGCCGGTATCGCAGGCCGGCGTCGGCATGTCGTCATCACAGACATCATAGGTAAAGCTGTCCATGGTGGTTTCCGAGCCATCGTGCTGATAACTGAAGGTACCGTCACCGTTCAACGTGAAGCTGGCCGCATTGGCCGGACCGGTATTCAATGTTGCCGTCAACATGGCGGCCATGTCATCGGCATCGCTGTCGTTGTTGAGCACGGTATCGCTGCCGCCATCGAGCAAGCTTGCCATAGCGCCTTCATCGACGGTGAAACTGTCATCGCCTGCCACCGGCGCATCATTCACCGGCGTGATGGTGATGGTCACCGTGCCGGTATCGCAGGCCGGCGTCGGCATGTCGTCATCACAGACATCATAGGTAAAGCTGTCCATGGTGGTTTCCGAGCCATCATGCTGATAACTGAAGGTACCGTCACCGTTCAACGTGAAGCTGGCCGCATTGGCCGGACCGGTATTCAATGTTGCCGTCAACATGGCGGCCATGTCATCGGCATCGCTGTCGTTGTTGAGCACGGTATCGCTGCCGCCATCGAGCATGCTTGCCATAGCGCCTTCATCGACGGTGAAACTGTCATCACCAGCCACCGGCGCGTCATTCACCGGCGTGATGGTGATGGTCACCGTGCCGGTATCGCAGGCCGGCGTCGGCATGTCGTCATCACAGACATCATAGGTAAAGCTGTCCATGGTGGTTTCCGAGCCATCGTGCTGATAACTGAAGGTACCGTCACCGTTCAACGTGAAGCTGGCCGCATTGGCCGGACCGTTATTCAATGTTGCCGTCAACATGGCGGCCATGTCATCGGCATCGCTGTCGTTGTTGAGCACGGTATCGCTGCCGCCATCGAGCATGCTTGCCATAGCGCCTTCATCGACGGTGAAACTGTCATCACCAGCCACCGGCGCGTCATTCACCGGCGTGATGGTGATGGTCACCGTGCCGGTATCGCAGGCCGGCGTCGGCATGTCGTCATCACAGACATCATAGGTAAAGCTGTCCATGGTGGTTTCCGAGCCATCGTGCTGATAACTGAAGGTACCGTCACCGTTCAACGTGAAGCTGGCCGCATTGGCCGGACCGGTATTCAATGTTGCCGTCAACATGGCGGCCATGTCATCGGCATCGCTGTCGTTGTTGAGCACGGTATCGCTGCCGCCATCGAGCAAGCTTGCCATAGCGCCTTCATCGACGGTGAAACTGTCATCACCAGCCACCGGCGCGTCATTCACCGGCGTGATGGTGATGGTCACCGTGCCGGTATCGCAGGCCGGCGTCGGCATGTCGTCATCACAGACATCGTAGGTGAAACTGTCCATATTGCCCTCGCTGCCATCGTGCTGATAGCTGAAGGTACCGTCACCGTTCAACGTGAAGCTGGCCGCATTGGCCGGACCGGTGTTCACGGCAGCCGTCAGTACAGCGGCCATGTCATCGATATCGCTGTCGTTATTCAGTACCGTGTTGCTACCGCCGTCGAGCATGGTGGCTGTGGCACCTTCTGCCAGCGTAAAGCTGTCATTACCGGCGACCGGCGGATCGTTAACCGGGGTAATGGTGATGGTGACGGTACCGCTGTCACAGGCCGGCGTTGGCATCTCGTCATCACAGACATCGTAGGTGAAACTGTCCATGGTGGTTTCCGAGCCATCGTGCTGATAGCTGAAGGTACCGTCCATGTTCAGGTTGAATGCTGCTGCATTGGCTGGGCCGCCTGTCAGCGTGGCTGTCAGATTGACATCGTCCACATCGGTGTCGTTATTGAGTACGGTGTCACTACCACCATCCAGTGTGGTTGCCGTGGCACCCTCATCGACGGTGAAGCTGTCGTCACCTGCTACCGGTGGATTGTTGATACCTGAAACCGAGATATTGACTGTGGCCGTATCACAGGCAGATGGGCTGCCGTCATCACAGACCTGGTAGACGAAATTGTCAGTCGGTGTAATCGTGCCATCGTGGGTGTAGCTGAAGGTTCCATTGGCATTGAGTGTGAATGCCGCGGCATTGCTGGGCCCGGACACCGGGGTGGTATTGACCGTCAGCGTATCATCGGTGTCGGCGTCAGTATCATTGTCGGTCACCATGTTGTCACCGCCGTTGACGGTGGAAACGGTACCGCCCTGGGCCACCGTAGCGGTATCATCATTTCCGACCGGCGCGTCATTGCAGAAATGCGCATAGGCTGTACCCCAGCGACCATCTTCGAAAACAGGCGGCATGCTGCCTGGAATCTGAGTGAGTGTCCCCGTTGTAATTGCATACTTGTTGTAGATCCAGAAACAGGTGTCGTCCGGATCCACGGCGGCAGAGGAGTAGTCACCCCAGCGATTGGCCGAACCGAAGGTGCGCACATAACTGGCCAGGCCTGATCTGATCAGAATCGGTGATCGTGTGCTGCCACCCGAATCTGACGGTGACGCCGTGACATAGTAGGAGCTGGGGAACATATCGGCCGAGGATGCGCTGAAACCGATCACCATGCCACCATCGGCATTGACCGCGATGGACCCGTAAGAGGTATGGACAGTGCCCATGGCAATCTGCTCACCACCCACTGTTCCCAGGAAGTTCACCGTTGGTGCTGCCGGCAAGGTGTTCATCGACGAGAACAGCACAGTAGCCTGACCGATATCGGGGCCACTCGGAGGCAGCGTTTCTGCCGTGAAAAACAACTCGTTGCTTCGCCAGACAGCATCCAGCGCTCGTCGATCGCCTGAATCAATGGGTGTACCACCGCCCATTTGTGGGGCATCGGGTATGGCCATTGAGGTATCCTCGATGTCTCCGATAAAGGTAAACGCCTGAGTAAATGTCGGTGCAGTCAGCGGGTTGTCGATCCTTACAGTCTGAAACGCCTCATTTCCACCACCCGACAGGCCGCTGTAACTGATCAGCCAGGTACCAACACCGGCAGGCGCTGTACCATAGATATGCGCCGGTTGCGTGGTCGTCGCCACACCACCGCCGCCATAGGGGTCGAGGATGCTGGCCGCGGTCAACCCCTTGTCGAAGACAATCATGCGGACGCAGCAGAAGGCACCACCCAGATTCAGAAAGGAAAACATGTTGCCCGTGATGTATACCGCTTCCTCATCAACGGCAAACCCCGGGTAATCCAGCCAGCGATCAATTCCGCCAATCACATCCGATGAGTCCACTGCGGCAACCGTCCATGCACCATTCGGATCCGAATCATCAGAGACTGCCACCAGTACTCTGGATGTATTGACCGGATCACCGGCAGCAATATCCCGGCGTTCCAGCGTCACCACATACCAGCGATCACTGAACTGGTCATAAAGCACCTTGGGATCGAAGGTGGCATTGACCGGCGAAACCCCGGCAAAGAAACTCGCAAGCGACATGTCAAAATCCAGCGTGCCGTTCTTCTGGAAGAACTGGATGCTGGTATTGAAGACATTGACGACGTGATTGGGGCCGGCAGCGGCGTGTGGATCGGCCGGGATAAACACCGATCCGGTATTGGCCACGTTGGTGTCGAAATCACCGGCTTCAATGGTTGATTGAGTGGCCTGTATCACCGGGGGCGTGTCTGGCTCAACCTGGACTCGCTGATCACCTAGCTTGAGCGTTACCGGCAAGCTGCGGGTCTTCAGCTTCTTGGGTGGAGGTATCTCGTAGCTGTCGATGACGACGTTTTCCGAACCCGGTGCAATTCGGTATGTCGGCGTCGGGTATTTCACTTCGGTTTCGATTCTTCTGGATCTGAAGGGTTCGACCAGATCGATAGGTGCCATCACACTGTCGAGAATGGGGGCAGATTTGGGAGATGAGGGTGTTGTGGCACCGATGCTGTCTGATGCTGCAGGCTCGATCGGGACAGATTCAGTGCTCTGTTTATCCACATCAGCTTGTGCAGGTGGATTATCGGCAATCGCCGTTAACACCGTGATCAGCATGAAAAAAATCGTCAGAACGAGCTTCTCTCTCATTACCGTCTCCTCAATCAACCTCAGCCATGATGCTAGCACAAAAAAAGACACATCGAATGATGAACGCATAACAGATCTGTGGTTTGGCAAAGGCGATTGACCAGACAGCAAAACGGCCGGAAAATCCGGCCGTGTGATTGACTACTGATGGTCAGCGTGTGGCTTACATGCCACTGAGCACATCATCATCGGATCCGTCATGCACGCCCTCGAACAGGGGTGTGCTGAGGTAGCGCTCGCCGGTATCCGGCAGCATGGCCAGCAGCACACTGCCCGCTTCGGCGTTTTCAGCCGCGTTGAGGGCAGCGGCGAAGGTCGCGCCTGCCGAGATACCACAGAAGATGCCTTCCTTCGAGGCCAGGTCCCTGGCAGTCTGTATCGCCAGCTCGTCACTGATCGGCACGACCTCATCGATCACATCAGACTCCAGGACCTCGGGCAGGAAGTCCGGCGTCCACCCCTGAATCTTGTGCGGCTGCCATTCCTGCCCCTTCAGCAGCTGGGCCACTTCAGGTTCTGTTCCGATGATGCGGGTATCGGGACGTGCCGTCTTGAGGACCTGTGCAACTCCCGTGATGGTGCCCCCCGTGCCGTAACCTGAGACAAAATAATCCAGGCGTTCACCGGCAAAATCTGACAGGATCTCGGCGGCGGTGGTGTTGCGGTGATACGCTGGATTGGCCGGGTTTTCGAATTGTCTGGTCAGGAACCAGCCTTTCTTTTCCGACAGTTCCTTCGCCACGCGCACCATACCGGAGCCACGTTCGGCGGCCGGTGTCAGTACTACCTTGGCACCCAGTGCTCGCATCAGTTTGCGTCGCTCGACCGAAAATGACTCGGCCATGACGGCGACAAAGGGGTAGCCCCGGGCTGCACAGACCATCGCCAGCGCGATGCCGGTATTGCCCGACGTCGCTTCAACCACGGTCTGCCCCGGTGACAATTCACCCTTCTGTTCGGCATCGAGGATGATGGCATAAGCCAGCCTGTCCTTGACCGAGGCCATCGGGTTGAATGCCTCGACCTTGACATGCATGGTGACATGCTCCGGCGCCAGGCGATTGATACGAACCACCGGTGTCTTGCCGATAGTGTCGAGAATTGAGTTGTATTTCATACTGCTAATATGCTCCTGTCCTGTCAGGCCGCGTGAATCGCCGTGTTGTCGGCATCAGCAGTGGCAAGATGCTCACCCGCTTCATTCGATCCTGATCCGTTGATTTCATGGTAAACCTTCACAACATCGCCGACAATCAGCAATGCTGGCGACTCGATCTGATGACGTTCGGCCAGCTGTGCCAGCCCGGACAATTCTCCGGTCACCACACGCTGCTGTGCCGTGGTGCCTCGCTCGATAATGGCCACAGGCGTATCACTGTTCTGACCCTGGGCGATGAGTCTGTCCGAGATGAGTCCGGCGCGCGCCAGTCCCATATAAAACACCAGAGTCTGCCCCTGCCGGCCAAGCGATTGCCAGTCCGGTTCTGCGCCCTTTCTCAGGTGTCCGGCAACCAGGGAAAAGCTGTGGGCCAGATCCCGATGCGTCAATGGGATACCACTGACTGCAGCACTGCCGATGGCAGCGCTGATTCCCGGCACAACTTCATTCTCGATGCCGTTCTGCACCAGATGCAGGAGTTCTTCTCCGCCCCTGCCATAGACAAAGGGGTCGCCACCCTTGAGCCTGACCACACGCTTGCCCTCTCGGGCCAGTCTCACCATCATCCTGTTGATATACGTCTGTGAGGTCGAATGTCCGCCAGCGGCTTTGCCCACAGCGATCCGATCGGCATCACGACGGCACAGTGCCATCACATCGGCACTGACCAGTTGATCGTGCAGAACAATATCGGCCTGTTGCATTACCTGATGTGCACGCAGAGTCAGCATGCCGGCATCACCGGGGCCTGCTCCCACCAGATACACCTTGCCTCTGGCAGTGATACCATCAGTCCTGTCCTGCTGACTGTGCCGCAGCCACTCGTCAAGACGGGCCAGTAGCATCGATTCTGCCTTCTGATCATGCCGATCACCCACCGATTCGATGAACTCGGGCGAGCACAGCTGTTCCTGAAAACGGCGCTGTTCAAGCCGGTTCAGTCTGCCAGACCTGAGTCGATGCCTGAGCCAGGTCAGCAGCGATGCAAGCACACCGATATTTGCAGGCAGCCAGCGCTCCAGTTTCTGTCGCAGGATTCGCGACAGCACCGGCACACCACCGGTAACCACGGCAATCTGTACCTGGCCACGTCGAATCACCGCTGGCGTGACGAAATTACCATTGCCAGAGCGTGTTGCATCGAGAAACAGACTGTTGTGCTTGAGGGCCAGCACCCTCGCCTGCTCGTCCACCTCTCGTCTGCCCGTTGCTGCCATGATCACCCTGAACGGATCATCCACTGCAAAATTCTCACGTTCGAAGGACATGACACGGATTGTCAGTCGGCGCGGGTGCTGATCCTGCAGCTCCAGCATCTGTCGACAGATCGCCGGCGCCACCACCGTCAGCTGCGCGCCCGAAGCCAGAAGCTCGCGAGCCTTGCCCGCAGCCGTTCGGCCAGCGCCGACAATGAGGACGGGCTGCGACCTGAGATCAAGAAAAACCGGATAGTGCGTCATGAAACTGCTCCGTGGTGTTGCCATGGCGTGTTGAACAGATCATACGCAGGCTCATCCCGGGTCAGTAAATACCCAGATCATCTGGCTTATTCCCAAACGTTATATCCTCTGCTGCATATTGGACTAACGACACGCTTGTGTTGTCTTTGCCAATCGTGTTAGCGTAGGCCCCATGAAATCAATTCAGACGAAACACTGTTGTATGTGGCAAATCACTTTCCCAGGTGAGGTAACCCTATAGCCGTTTCAGACTGAAACAGATTGTATGGAAAACCGCCTCACCAGGCGGTTTTTTTTTACCCGATGATTGTATTGAACTGACGAGGAATCACCATGATTAACAAGCGAAAGATGATGTGTTGGCAATTGACCACAAACCGATCGATACCACCCAACCGAGACAGATCCAGGGAATACCAACATGAAACTGCAACAACTCAAATATCTGCTGGCGATCGCTGATAACCGGCTCAACATCACCGCTGCTGCCAATTCGCTGTACACATCACAGCCTGGCGTCAGCAAGCAACTCAAACTGATCGAGGAAGAGCTCGGTCTGACCCTGTTCATCCGCAAGGGCAAGAGCCTGGTTTCCATCACCGAAGCCGGCAAGTCCGTGATCGAACATGCCCGCTCCATCTTTCGCGATGTGGACAAGATCAAGAACCTGGCAGATACACTGCAGTGCAGCGACCAGGGCACACTCAATATCGCTACCACCCAGACTCAGGCCCGCTATGTACTGCCGTCAATACTGGCCGAGTTTCACACGTTTTATCCCGATGTTCGTGTCAACCTGCAACAGGGTACTACCGAACAGATCAGTGAACTGATCGAGAACGGCAAGACCGATTTTGCCATTGCTTCCGGCTCAGAGGATTACTTCCCGGATCTGTCGCTGCTGCCGACATTTGACTGGGAGCGCGTCATCATCGCACCGGAAGATCACCCGCTGGCTCAGCAGGCACGGGATGGCCGGGAACTGACGCTGGATCAGCTGTCCGAATTCCCTCTGGTGAGTTATTCATTCAGCTTCGATGATCAGTCATCGCTGAGACAGGCATTCAAGGCCAGACGGCTCGATCCCAATGTGGTCTTCACGGCCTCCGACCCGGATGTGATCAAGTCCCATGTCCGCAGTGGACACGGTGTCGGCATCATCGCTGAAATGGCCTTCAGTGAGGAACTCGATCACGGCCTTGTCCGCATTCCGGCGTCACACCTGTTTCCCAGCGCGCAGACATGGGTCGGTTTCAAGAAGCATCAGTTTCTGGCCAATTATCATCTCAAGTTCATCGAACTGCTGGCGCCACACTGGACCGATCGGGCCATCAATCACGTTCACCGTCATTCAGCGCCGGGACGTGTGGCCGAACTGCCGGATCTGGAATCGTTTGATCAGGTCAGACGACTGAAGACAGGGCAGCTGCAACATGCCAATAGCCCGCTAAACGTGAAACCCGCAGGCCGGCTGATCGGACTGCATCCCAGGCTGGCCGCAGGCTACTGACCGCAACCTTTTTCAACACAGTTCCTCCAAGAAGATTCGGCTGCCACAGGCAGCCGTTTCTTTATCCTGATCAGCTGCCGATCTCGTGAATACCGCACTCCCTGAACAGGCCGTGGTGACGTGTGCCTGACAGATCTTCAACGTCGGTGATTGGTCGTGTCGAATGCGTGTCACCGATGGACACATACCCCTTTTCCCATAACGGGTGATAGGGAAGATCATGCTGTTTCAGATACTGATGAATCGCCTGGTTAGTCCAGTCAATCAGGGGGTGGACCTTGATCTGCTCGCCACGAATGGAGATCACATCCAGATCCTGACGGCTGTCGGCCTGCTGTCGTCTGAGCCCGCTGAACCAGGTACCTGCCTCAAGCTCTCGCAGGGCTCGCTGCATGGGTTCGACCTTGTTGATGCGGTTGTAGGCCTTCAGACCCGATTCACCCTCCTGCCACTGCTGTCCATGACGGGCTTCCTGCCAGGCGTTGGAAATGCTGCTCTGGTACACATGCAGGTTGAGTCCCAGTCGGTCAGTCAGCTCATCGGCAAAGGCATAGGTTTCCGGGAACAGATACCCGGTATCGAGAAAGACGACGGGAATGTCCGGCCATTGTCGGGTCATCAGATGCAACAGTACAGCCGACTGGGCACCGAAACTCGATGTCATTATGAGCTGCGTCGGTAATGTCGACAGTGCCCACGAGACTCGATCGGCAGCGCTCATGGCTTCAAGCTCCGTATTGATCGCATCAAGACAGCCGCTTCGTCTGAGTTCACTCAGTGTCAACCGTCGGCTGGTCATCCGAATCAGTGATGAACAAGTGCTCATGTCCGCTCTCCGGTCTGTGTCAGTGGGATTGATTGATCATTGAAGCGATTGTCATCAAAGGCGTCTGCAAGCAAGCCATCAGCATGGATGAAATCACCAAACGACTGCCCATTGCGCCGGCCTGCAGCGTAAGTGGCGAAGAGGCCGTCCAGCGCTTCGAGTATGCCGGCTTCATCCAGGTATTCACGGTAAAGGCGATTCAGGCGCCTGCCATCATGACTGGCACCCAGATGCAGGTTGTAACGCCCCGTGCTCTTGCCAACCAGACCAATTTCGGCCAGGTAGGGCCTGGCGCAGCCGTTTGGGCAGCCCGTCATGCGGATATTGATCGGCTGGTCAGAAATGCCATGCTGTTCGGCCAGTGCCTCGATCCTGTCGATCAGCGATGGCAGATAGCGTTCACTTTCGGCCATGGCCAGAGAACAGGTTGGCAAGGCCACACAGGCCATCGCATTCAGTCGTGCCAGTGAAAACCCGGGTGATGCCTCAACACCGTGTTTCGACAGAATCGCATCAATCCGATCTCGGTCCTGATCAGCGATATTGGCCAGCACGATGTTCTGATTGGGCGTCAGACGGAATTCAGGTGCCAGAATGGTAGCGACTTCGGCCAGTGCAGTCCTGAGACGGCGTTCAGGATGATCGAGCACCCGACCATTCTCGACAAACAGATTCAGATGCCAGCGATCATCATCGGTTCGAATCCAGCCGAAACGGTCACCGCTGTGAGTAAAACTGACAGGACGGGGTGATTCAAGCGTCTGGCCCAGGCGCGATTCCAGTTCTGACCTGAACCAGTCCAGACCACGATCGGCGATGGTGTACTTGAAGCGGGCATGCTTGCGGTTGCTGCGATCGCCAAAATCACGCTGGATGGTGACAATCGCTTCAGCCACATCAACCACCTGATCTGCAGTGACGAATGCAAGATCGTCGGCACGGCGAGGAAACGTGGCATCATCCTGATGTGTCACACCCATGCCACCACCCACGGTCACGTTGAATCCCGCCAGCTTGCCGTCTGATTCAATCGCAATGAAGCCCAGATCATTGGCATAGATATCGACATCATTGCGAGGTGGCACCGCTACGGCGATCTTGAATTTGCGCGGCAGATAATGCTTCCCATAGATCGGTTCATGATCAGAGGCTGTTTCGGTGCCAGATTCGGTATCATTTGGCAGCTTCTCGCCATCCAGCCATATCTCATGATAGGCCGACGTTTTCGGAGTCAGGCGTTCGGAAATCCTGCAGGCTGCCTCATGTGCCTGACGGTGCACATCAGATTGTTCATGCACCACGCTGCACATCACATTGCGATTGACGTCACCACAGGCAGCGATGGTGTCCATCAGTGACCGGTTGATCTGCTGTATGGTCGGTTTCAGGGATTGCTTGATGACACCATGCAGCTGAAAGGCCTGCCGGGTAGTCAGTCTCAGCCCATGCTGACCGACCTTCCCGGCGAGATGATCAAACAGCAGCCATTGCTCCGCCGTGCAGATGCCACCTGGCACGCGTGCACGGATCATGAACGAGAAGGCGGGCTCGAGTTTCTGCCGCTGCCGCTCTGTGCGCAGATCCCGGTCATCCTGCTGATAGATGCCATGAAACTTGGTGAGCTGCGTATCCGCAGCATCCAGTGAGCCGGTCAGCGGGTTTTCAAGCCCTTCGGCAATCGATCCCCGCAGGTAGTTACTGTCCTGCTTGATGCCCTCAACCGGATTGGTCGTGTTGATATCTGAACCCATTATTTATCCTTAATAAACATCCAGTTGCAGTTGCTTTCTGATTTTCATGTCACGTATGAGTCTGTCCGGATCCTGAGTGTCTCCGATTGAATGGTCACGTATGATCCCTGCCAGTGTCTCGATCACACTCTCGGACATGCGACGTGCACCACAGATATAAATGTGACCGCCCGCGGCAATCCATGCAGCCACCTTGGAGGCATTCTCGGCAAGCAGATGCTGCACATAGCGCTTTTCGCGCTGATCCCGGGAGAAGGCCACATCGAATTGTGTCAGCTGCCCGCGCTCGTGTGCCTTCAGCAATTCGGTCTGATAGAGAAAGTCGGAGCTGAAATGCGGATTGCCGAACAACAACCAGTGACGACCAACCGTTTGCCCCTGCTCTGCCAGTTGCGAGCGGTGCTGGATGAACGCCCGAAACGGTGCAATGCCTGTACCCGGGCCGATCATCATCACATCCTTCGCCGGATCTTCGGGTAGCCTGAAGTGACGATTCTCCTGAACATAGACACTCAGGGTCTGTCCTGGCTCGATTCGCTGTGTGAGCATATGACTGGCAGCCCCGTGACGCACGGTATTGCTTCCAGACTCCTTCAGTGCCACAGTGAGGTGCACTTCGTCCGGCGTTTCCAGCGGGCTCGAAGCAATCGAATAAAGCCTGGGTGTCAGCGGTATCAGCAGATTCACCAGTGACTGTGCAGAAAGATCTGCCGGAAACATTTCGATGAGATCGATCAGCTGGTGACGTTCAAACCAGTCCTGCTGTTGCTGACGGTCCAGTGCCACGATACGGTTCAGTTCGTCATGCTCGACCCGTTCGGCATAGCGCTTGAGTACTGTGGGGTTCAGCAGGGTCAGTTCAAGATGGCTGGAAAGCGCCAGTTCAACCGGGATGGTTTCTTCGCCCAGACTGACCTGAGTCTGTGCTTCAATACCGGTGAGATCAAGGATCTGAGTCACCAGCGCCGGATCATTCTTCACGACAACCCCGAGCGAGTCGCCCGGCTGCCAGCTGAGTGCATCATCCTCGATGGCCAACTCCAGATGACGGACATCCCTGGACGAATCACGGCCGGTGATTTTCTGAACCTGCAGCACCTCGGCATCATTGGGGTGACGGGCGTCATGGCTGATTCTGGCAGTGGTCATTGGCACGACCTGACCGCCGGCACTGATCACACCATCTGCAGCCATATCACGACCGAATTCTCCCTCGAACTGCTGAAACAGTGCCGATTCGAGTGCGTCTGTGTGATCGAGATAGTCGATGTCCAGCTCAACCGTGTCGCGCCAGCGTCGCGCGCCGAGTTCTTCCAGCCGTGTGTCCAGGTCGCGCCCGGTCTTGCAGAAATACTGATAACTGCTGTCACCCAGACTGATCACGGCGTATTTCAGTGACTCGATTCCCTTCAGTCGGCGCCCGCTCAGTTCATCAAGAAAACCGAGCGCATCATCGGGTGGATCTCCCTCGCCATGGGTGGATACGATGAAGATGACCAGTTGTCGCTGTTTCAGCTGAGAGGCGCGCAGATCGGCGACTGATTTGAGCTCAACCGGGTGGTGACTGCCAAGGCGTGCAGCCAGTCTGCCGGCCAGTGATTCGCCATTCCCGGTTTGTGATGCATAGACGACAGTCACCAGCGCTGTTGCCGCCGGTTCTGGCTGGCCTGATGCGCCTGTCTGGCCGGCCAGCGGTGCTGTCAGTTCCGATTGCGAGGCACTGACACTGCCGGCAAGGAACCCGCTGAGCCAGATTTTCTGTTCGCGATTGAGCTGATCCAGCTGCCTGGACAGCAGATTGTAGGCCGAATCAGGAGCAGACGTATCAGAAGCAGGAAACGATGCCTGTTCGCCCGCAGATTGCTGATCCTGTAATTGGGCCAGAAAGGCCAGATTGTTCACCATGGGGCTTGTCCTGATCGAATCTGATGATCACGATAGACGGCGCCGGCTCATGACGGAACGACTGATGGTTCATGTGCTTATGACTGGATGGAATAAATCAGATGCAATTGATTCTGTCAGGTGACAATGCCTGGCATGTTGTATCGATGCGGGTCGAGCACCACAGACTGTTCAATCTGAACCGTGCTCTGACTTGAAACGGATGATCTTGCGGCGATTGCGCTTGTCTGGTCGCTTGCGAGGACCAACCGACGGTTCGGAACGAGCGGCTTCACGACGGGCCGCGCGTGCCAGCACGCTTTGTTCATGCTCCTGGTAGAGTTCCTGCGCCAGCTTTGCACTGACACGTGACTTGACCAGTTGCTGCACGGTAATGGTGAATTGATCCTCACCTCGCACGATAAACAGCACATCACCGGGTTTGACGGTATGTGCCGGTTTGACGCGCTTGTCATTGAGAAGCACCCGTCCCTGGGTCACTTCGGATTTGGCCAGGGCGCGGGTCTTGAAAAACCGTGACGCCCACAGCCATTTGTCAATTCGCTGGGGTTCGTCCAGCGGAATCATCCAGCCAGGGCCAGCAGCATCTCGTTCTGTCGCTTGACGAATCCGGCCGGGTCCTCGAGCTGGCCGCCCTCAGACAACCAGGCCTGCTCGAAGATCAGGTTGGCCCAGTTTGCAAACGCAGTATCGTCTGACTGATTGGCCAGCAGCCTGATCAGGCCGTGCTCTGGATTAATCTCGAGTTTGGGCTTGCTGCCCGGCATCTGGTGTCCAGCCTGTTTAAGGATAGCCTGCATGTGCATCGCCATCTCGTGCTCGTTGATCACCAGACAGGCGGGTGAATCGGTGAGACGGTGACTGACCTGGACATCCTCGACTCGCTCATCCAGTGCCGACTTGATGCGCTCGATCAGGTCTTCGGCATCCTTGCCGGCCTGTTCACGTTCAGCCTTTGATTCCTCGTCAATCAGGTTATCGAGATTCAGGTCGCCCTTGGCGATGGACTGGAACGGCTTGCCGTCAAAATCGGTCACATGACCCATCATCCACTCATCAACCCGGTCGGTCAGCAGCAGCACTTCAATATCATTCTTTCGGAAAATACCCAGATGAGGACTGTTGCCAGCTGCCTGCAGCGATTCGGCCGTGATGTAGAAAATCTTGTCCTGCGACGGCTTCATGCGGCTGACGTAGGCTTCCAGCGTGGTCATCGCCACCTCATCCGTGTCCGCCGTGCTGTGAACACGAATCAGCTTGAGCAGTTTTTCGCGATTGGCCGGATCCTCGACCAGGCCCTCCTTGAGTACACTGCCGAACTCTGTCCAGAAACTGGCATAATCCTCGTCGTTCTCACTGACACGGCTGATCATGTCGAGCACGCGCTTGGTGACAGAGGAACGAATCTTGCCCAGTAGCGGGTTGTCCTGCAGGATTTCACGCGAGACATTCAATGGCAGATCGTCGGAATCGACGACACCGCGAGCAAAGCGCAGGTAGTTGGGTAGCAGCTGTTCGGCTGCATCCATGATGAACATGCGCTTGATGTATAGCTTAAGACCCTGTCGTTCCTCTCGTCCCATCAGCAAATCAAACGGAGCCCTGGCTGGCAGGTACAGCAAGGTGGTATAGGATTGATTACCCTCGATGCGATTGTGCGCCCAGGTTTGCGGGTCGTTGAAATCGTGTGAAATCTGCTTGTAGAAGGATTGATAGTCTTCGTCCGTGATTTCGTTCTTCGGTCGTGCCCAGATGGCCGTCGCCTGGTTGATTACCTTCATCTCGGGTTCGGCAGGCTCTTCACCCTCGGCGGGCGGTACCGGATCCTCCAGCATCCGGATCGGAAAGGCGATGTGGTCGGAATACTTGCTCACCACCGCGCGTACACGATATCCCTTGAGAAACTCCCTGCCCTCGTCATTGAGGTGCAATTCGACCACGGTACCGCGAGCGTCCATATCAACCGGCTCGATGGTGTATTCACCCTTGCCATCAGACGACCAGCGTACGGCCGGTTGAGCATCACCGGCCCGCCTCGTGGTCAACACAACGCGATCGGCAACGATGAATGCCGAATAGAATCCGACACCGAACTGTCCGATCAGCTGTGAATCCTGTTTGGCATCTCCGGTCATGGCATCAAGGAACTTGCGTGTTCCCGAACTGGCAATGGTACCGATGTTGGCGATGACCTCATCCTGGTCCATTCCAATGCCGTTATCAATGACGCGAAGCACGCCCTGCTCTTCGTCTGTCTCGATGGTGATCGACAGGTCACTGTCATCGCCATACAGGGCGTCATCGGTGAGCGCCTCGAAGCGAAGCTTGTCACAGGCATCTGATGCATTGGCGATCAGCTCACGCAGGAAGATTTCCCGGTTCGAGTAGAGCGAGTTGATCATCAGATTCAATACCTGGCTGACTTCAGCCTGGAACGCGTGAGTATGCGGTGCGGCGTCAGCCTGCCCGGATTTCTGATCTGTGGTTTCTGTGTTGTCCATACCTGTAAAGAATGTAGTTCTCGGATGAGAACAATTTGTGGGTGGATGTATGGAAATTCAATCGCTGGCGGGAACTGATTTCATCGACGTTCCCGACAATAGACCCGCAATCCGCAATGGCGAACGGCGGTTCTGGTCGTACCAGGTCCGCAGCAGCTGAACTCTCCCGCACAGCTGCTGCGTTCCTGTTTCGGATCTGTACTGATCTGTACTGACCAGAACAGTTCAGAATCAGTCGTCGGTAGTCTCTTCGTCTGCACTCTCTTCCGTTTCTTCGTCCGATTTTTCGAGCGCTTCCAGTGCTTCATTGTGTTTCAGATCGTATTCCGGCGGCTCACCGCCCTCACCCTTGAGGTAATGATCCATCCATCGCATCAGGCGCATGGAATAGTCCAGCTGAGCCGCTGCCTTGCGGTTGCCGTGACCCTCACCCGGATACAAAACCAGGCGCACGGGTGCCTGGCCGAGTACCTTGAGGTAGCGATACAGCTCCATTGACTGTGACGGATGAACACGGGTATCCGAATCGCCGTGCATGATCAGCAAGGGAGTCTTTGCCTTCTTGACATGGTAGATCGGGCTGGTTTCGAGCATCCACTGGTAATCATCCCAGGGCCAGGCGCGCGAATGCACCAGAAACATCTCGTTCGGAATATCGGTGGTACCAAACTTGGACAACTGGTTCGAGATGCCGACGAACATCACGCCGGCAGCGTAGTGTTCTGATAGTTTGGTGGCCGACCATGCCGTTGCGTAACCGCCGTAAGAGCCACCTGTGATACCGACACGATCTGTGTCGACCAGGCCATTCTCGACCAGTGCCAGCTTGCCGTCAACGATGTCACTGAATTCCGGGTCTGCATAGGCATGCTGATCGAGTTTGGAAAACTCGACACCCCTGCCTGTACTGCCACGGTAATTCGGTATGAACGAAACGTATCCCTGTGCAGCAGCCACCTGCACGGTCTGACTGTAGCCGGTATTCCAGCCATTGGATCGGTGTGCCTCAGGCCCGCCGTGTATGAAGGCAATCATGGGATAACGCTGACCTTCCACATAATCGACCGGGTAAACAAGCACGCCCTGAAGATCCAGCCCGTCTGCCGCCTTGTACTCGAAAGCTTCCTGCCGCCCCATGGCACGATCGGCCAGCCAGTCGTTCGAGACCGTCTGGCGCACGTAGCGACGCCGGTCCAGCGTATAGATCTCGCGAGGATGATTTGCTGTGTCAGTGATGGCAAGCAGCTGGCCGCCGTTACTGACAGATATCGATGTCTGGATACCGTTGCCGTAATCCACCAGTGTGCTCGATGAGGACTTGCCGATCACCTGTGAGGTGACACGTGATTCCAGTCCCTGATGTTCCAGCAGGTAGAGCCGGCCATCAGCCCATTCCAGGTCAATGATGTGTGAATCGTTATTCTCGACCAGTTTGGTCAGCTCACCGGACAGGTCTCCGCTGAAGACAGCGCCCGCTCTGGGATCATTCAGGTCGTTGGCGCCGATGAATGCAACGCCATTGCCGCCATCGGTCCAGATGGCCTTGCCCATCTTGCCCGAGGTTTCCCAGCTGGCAGTGGTGTTGCCTTCAAGATCGACCACCTGAAGCGACAACAGCATGTAGACATCATCAATGAGTGAACTTGGCGAGACCTGCAGCAGCAGCAGATCACCGGCCGGATTGAGATCCATGGAATTGACATGGCCTTCAATCGGCAGCATGACAGGTTCCGCCTCGTCATCGGTCAGGTCCAGTGTCCACAGTCGTGTGAACTGGATATCCTCCTCGTACACCTTGGCCTTGAAGCCCTTCTTGCCCAGCTTCTCGACATGATCCGGTTTCTTCTCCTTCGCCAGGAAGGCCACCATGGATTCATCAGAATTCACCTCGAATGCACCGATGTCGGTGTCGAAGCTGGCCAGATGACGCGATTCACCACCATCCACGGGTATCCGGTAAATGGCCTTGTTTTCATCCTTGTTGCGCTTGGCCGTGTAGAACAGCGTACGGCTGTCGGCAGACCAGGCCAGCCCGGAAACACTGACCTCGCCGGTCACGAAGGGGCGAGGCTCGCCGCCACGAGACATCAGGTACAGCTCGGTCCATGCAGCGCCATCCTCATCCTCATACGGTTCGCGTGGACGGCTGCGTGTGAATGCAATCAGTTCACCGTCGGGCGATAATTCTGCAGCGCGTACGGACTGCAATTTGCTGATATCCTCAAGCGTCATGCCATGGTGATCGGCGAATACCAGAGCCGATACACACAGCATGATCATGAGCAGGATTAGATGGCCCAGAGTTGATTTCATGATTTGCTCCAAAATTCAGACAGCGAACGAGCATAATCGATCGTCTGGGCCTATGCCAGTATCATGGCATGGATCCGATCAGAACCTGGTGTAGAAACCGATTCCCAGCTCGATGCTGTTGTCTGATCCGATCTTTGACAGCAGCGGGCTGCAGGTCACTTGCCAGGCTGACTGACGCAGTCGGATGGCTCAGACTATCATTCTCAGCTGTCCGTTGCCCTGATCCATTGCCGGTCGATGCGATAGCAGTCACAGATGCCTGCCACTACCGGTTCCAGCTGTTCAAACTGATGCTGACTGAGGACACCCGAATCGATGAACAGCGCCTGAAACCAGGTACTTTTCATGAACCAGTCCGATCGGTCCCGGATTCGACTCAATCTCAGATACTGAAATTCGTAAACGGTGCGAATCAGATGCATCAGCATCTGTTCGGGTCTGTATTCCAGAAGTCGGCTTGCCACATTGTTGCGAACGTAGGTATCCATTTCATCGGCATTCAGAATGTCCTGTGCCACCAGGTTGGCCATGAAGTCCTCGATGCGTCTGAGCATCGCTTTCAGCAGCGCCTCACCGGCTCTGTCAGCCTTCTTCGAAAGCCCGGCAAGCTCGGGTTCGATCAGATGTCTGACACGTGCCGACATGCCGTTCACCATGGCTTCAAATTCGTCGACCAGAGCGGCTTCAAGATTCTTGCGGGTCTCACTCAGCTCTTCTGGCACCGCAACCCAGCCGGACTCGGCGGCCAGGTGACCCCACTCATGAACGGTGCGTGCAGCCAGCATCCAGCGCTCATACGGCGGTGATGGCTGCCACAGTCGATCTGCATTGTCGGCACCCAGATTATACGCAATGCGTTTCAGTTTCGGATGGATATAGCTCAGACCACCCTCGGTGATATACGGTGCCGGATCCACCAGCTGATCCGGCTCAGCCAGTGTTTCGAGAAACTTTTTGCTATAGTAATCTATGACTTGCAGGTCCTTTTTAATCTCTTCCTCAGCCACGGTTGAGACTTCTGCCAGAACCGATTGCAGTGCCGAATGATCGGAGCATCCGGGTTGCCACAGAATGTCGCCGTCATCGCCACTAATCAGCAGATCGGGCTGTCTGTCATCAAGCCAGGTCAGTAGTCTGCGTCCTGCATCGGGTGATAGCGTTGTATAGTGCGCTCTGTGTGCCGACATGACAGCTTCAGCTGATCTGATCCAGTCCTGTTGCAGTGAATCCAGCATGGCCATGTCGTCCGCATCGACAATCAGCCCGTTCTGCGTGGTCTGGTAGCCCTGCAGGGCTACAGACGGGCGATTGAACTGAACATGATGCAGTCGTCGGAGCTGAGGCAGCTTGGACGCAAATGATCGGAAAAAATCCGCATCAGGACGGTCACTTCGTTCACAGCCGTCCACAAAGTTATCGATCTGGGTATCGGTCAGGATCAGAAAATATGGCAGGTTTGTCAGCAGTGATGCCGCAATCTGCTGCTGCATGAACATCCGTTCAGCCTGAAACAACAGAAATATCGACAATTCGACCGATGACGTTTCAGGATGGAAATCACTGTCATACAGCAGCCACGAGTTGGCATGAAACGGCTGAAAGAACGGACGGATCCTCTCGCCTTTGGTCACCAGACAGAGGTGCTGAATCCTGGGCTGGAACCACTGCCGAGACACGGATGAGAGTTGCCTTGCCCTGTTGAAATAGGCAGCGATGGTCTGATTGATCTGAGCGATCGACTGCTGACCCAGTAATCCGGAATCCTCGATGAACGTCGAGAAATCGCTGGTGATGCCCTGTTCGGAGAAATAGTCGATCGGGATGACAATCATGCCATCCTGCGACACAAAATAATCAAAGTCGGTCATTGACCCACCATCAGATCACGAATATCGATGATACTGCCCGATTCTGCATCGCCATCGATGACATCACGAATCGCTGTCGCTGACTGCACCGGTGTCAGAAGCAGGTTTTTCTCGCGCAGGGCGATGAACTTGTCCCGCATCGGAAAATCATCGGCGATGCTGCTGCGAATCTGCGCCTGCATGTCGGTATCGACCACACCGGGCCGGATCGCCAGTGTGCGAATCGGGACTGGCTGTGATTTCTGTTCCTCGGCCATGGCGCGAATGTACATGTCGGCAGCTGCCTTGCTGGCACAA
>CBDBVC010000015.1:0-29285 GCA_965212525.1 Lysobacterales bacterium | reverse complement strand
TGACAGATCGTGATGAACTGGCCTTCGGACCAGTCTCCGGGCATGAAACCGGACGGGAAAAACGAGCGCAACAGGACCGATAGCATTGCCGCAATGGCCAGGGCATTGAATCGATTGTTGCGTGTTCCGAACATCGCGGCAGTATAGCACCGACGGGTTCTGATCGAGGCCATCAACACACATCCTGAGCAGGTGGTTCATTCCTGCACACAGTTCAACTCGCAGCGTTGCAACATCGCATCAGGGGCGTGTCCCGCTGTCACCGTGTCGCAAGCTTGTGTAGAATCCAGTGTCTGTCGACTAGAGCCCCTCTCTGTTCATGCAAAGCCGATTGTTCAATGGCCTGCTGTTGCTGGTCATCATCGCCGTCTCCGCTGTTGTGCTGAACAGCGACATGTCGAGTTCTGCCCAGATCACACTGATCGTGACGCTGATCACGGCGGTGCTCTGGGTCACCGAAAAGCTGCCTATTCCAGTCACCTCACTGATCCCGATAGCGACACTGCCCCTGCTGGGTGTACTCACCCCGACGCAAGTGGCTCAGGCCTATGGCAGTCCATTGATTCTGCTGCTGCTGGGTGGTTTCCTGTTGTCCACGGCGATGGCTCACTCCAATACGCACCGGCTGATTGCCAATCGCATCATCCGTGTCGTTGGTGCCGACAGCCCGGGTCGCATCCTGCTGAGTTTCATGCTGGCGGCGGCGCTGCTCAGCATGTGGATTTCCAATACCGCCACCACCCTGATGCTGGTGCCGATCGCACTGGCCATCATCGAGGCCAATCAGGCCGATCACAATGATCCGGCCCACACGAACCGAAGCCAGTTTGCCATCATTCTGCTGCTGGGTATTGCCTACGCCGCCAGCCTGGGCGGCATCAACACGCCGATTGGCACACCCCCCAATCTGCTGATGATGCAGAATTACCGCGAAGGCACCGGTGAGGAAATCGGCTTCCTGTTCTGGATGCGGCATACGCTGCCGATTACCCTGCTGTTCATCCCGGTGATGTTCCTGCTGCTGAGGCGGGCGATGCCCAGGGTGCCGGTGCACTATGAATTGCAGGAAAAGCGGCCCAACAGCATGCAGCGCCGCATTCTGCTGGTATTCCTGGCCACGGCCCTGCTCTGGATGACACGCACCGAACCATTCGGTGGCTGGCGCAAACTGCTCGACCTGCCCCAGGCCAACGATGCTTCGGTGGCGATGCTGGCCGTCATTGCCATGTTCGTGATCCCGGCCGGCCGGGACCGTCCGAAGGAGCGACTGCTGACATGGGAAACGGCCAACACCATTCCCTGGGGTATTCTGCTGCTGTTCGCCGGCGGCATCTGCATCGCCAGCGCCTTCCGTGAATCCGGGCTCAGTGAAGCCATTGCCCAGAACCTGGTGTTCCTGCAGGACATGCCGCTGTGGCTGATCATCCTCACCATCTGTCTGGCCGTCACCTTCATGACCGAGATCACCAGCAACACGGCTACTACCGCAATCCTGATGCCGATCATGCTGTCCACGGCCCAGGCCATCGACATCGACCCGATGAAGCTGATGCTGCCAGCCACGGTGAGTGCCAGTTTCGCCTTCATGATGCCGGTCGCCACCGCACCCAATGCCATCGTGTTTGGCAGCAACCGGGTACCGATCAAGTCCATGATCAAACAGGGCTTCCGTCTCAACCTGATCGGCGCCGTCATCATCACCACCATGGTGTCGTTGATGATCTGAGTAAATCCACCCCGGTCGCCCCATTCGACAGGCTCAGGGCAGGCTCTTTGCAAAGGGGGATGTCAGATTGTACTCGGCTGAAAGCCTCCCTTTCAAAAAGGGAGGTTTGGAGGGATTTTGGTGCTCTGTTCACCTAAACTGGTGACAAACCAGCCATTCTCAGGAGCACGTCATGGGCAGAATCGTCATTGTCGGCATGAAACCGAAGCCGGGTTGTGGGGACGCACTGCGAGAGCTGGTGCATGCACATGTCGATCAGCTCAGAGCCGAAGGGCTGGTGACTGAACGCAAACCGATCATCGTCGAGGCCGCAGACGGCTGCATCATAGAGGTGTTCGAGTGGATTTCGGCCGAGGCCATCGAAGCGGCGCACAGCAATCCGGTAGTGCTCGAGCTGTGGGAAGAGTACGACCGTGTGTGCGAGTTCGTGCCAGCGGCCGCGATTGCCGAGTTTGGTGATCTGTTCTCGGAATTCACTCCGCTGAACTGAGCCTGCCAGTTCTCAAAACCATTGCCGGTTTATCAATGCAGGGCTCATTCTGATCGGCGACTGGTCGATGGCGTATACTTGATCGGCCACATCAACCCCACAAGGAGCCAACCATGAGCCCGACCGCCCTGACCTTTCTTGGATACCTCGCCTGGATGATTCTGATCCTGGTGACACTTGGCATGTATCGAACCTCGCTGGTGCTTGGCGGCAAGCGCCGGGCCAATGATTTCAGTCCCACGGGTGATGATGTCTCGCCGTTCTCCAATCGCATGTGCCGCGCGCACGCCAATTGCTACGAGGCTTTCCCGTTTTTCGGCGGCCTGCTGCTGTTTGCCCTGGCCACCGACCAGACGGCGATCACCGATGGGCTGGCCTACATTCTGCTGGCTGCCCGTGTGGTGCAGTCGCTGGTGCACATCGCTTCCACCTCGGTGCTGGCTGTGCTGCTGCGCTTCACTGCCTTTCTGGTGCAGGTGGGCATTTGCGTCTACTGGCTCTACCAGTTCCTGATGATTCAGCTGGGCTGAATGCCAGGCCAGTTTTTGCAGGCAATGACATAAAGTGCTTGCCATTGACGTGACGTCAACGCTTAAGCTGCCGCCAGCGACATCAGGAGAACAACATGAAAATTGGTGAACTGGCGAAATCCCTGGGGATCACCACACGCACATTGCGCTGGTATGAAACCGAAGGGCTGCTCGAACCGGCCTGGGTCAATGAGGCCGGCCACCGCTGTTACAACGATGCCTCACTGGCGCGCCTGCAACAGATCATGTCCCTGAAATCCCTGGGCTTTTCGCTCAGGGAAATCCGTCAACTGATCGACCGGGACGGGTTGTCGCTGAAGGACGTGATTGATCGACATCTGAAGGCAGTTATGGACGAGATCCGGCACAAGCAGCAGTTGTATCAGCGCCTGTCGGACCTGTCCCGCATGCTGGCCAGCAATGAAACGATCAGTCATGAGGATTATCTGGAAACACTCAAGGTGACCATCATGTTTGAACAGTACTACAGCAATGAACAGCGAGAACAACTGAAACAGTGTGCCGAGGCACTCGGGCCGGAGCAGATCGAGGCAGCACAGCAGCGCTGGCCGCAGCTGATCACTGAAGTTCGGGACGCCATGGACAAGGGTCTTGCGCCCGATTCGAAAAAGGTGAGCGCCCTGGCGACAGAATGGCGCAGCCTGACCGAGGCATTTACCGGCGGTGACGCCGGAGTTTCGAAAAGTCTGGGCAAGGCCTGGTCCGAAAACCCGGATGCCATGTCCCACATGGGGCTGGACGCTGACGTGTTTGCCTTCATCGGCAAGGCAATGAAAACTCAGTGATTGTTTGCTGAAAATGAAATACCGCCGCCACAGCAAAGCAATGTGGCGGCGGATCGCGATTGGGCGTTCTGGTCACGGGTGCTTTGTTGTATGATCACATTACGCACCGCAAGGCCACCATACTCATGGACAACAAGCCCGATCTGACCGCCTATTCACTCGATGAGCTGTATGAAGCCCGACAGGCGCTGGACAAGGAAGCCCACCCCGAGCGACTGGCGGAAATCGAATTGCTGATTCGCGACCGCGAAAGCAATCTGGACAGCAGCCTGGCCGATGATCTGGTGCCGGCCGATCTGCATGAGATCAAGTCGCCACTGTCCGAGAACAAGCGCGAAGGCGGTCTGGTCACCGGCGTGGTCGAAATCGTTACCTCGCTCTTGTTCATCTTCCTGCTGTGGCGCTTCATGCAGCCGCCAGTTCTGTCCGAGACTGTGCTGTGGCTGTTCTATGGTGCCGCCGGTCTTGGTGTCGTCATGGGCATTTTCCAGATCATCCGAACCCTGCGAAGGAACCCGAAATCGGGTTGACGATCGCCCGCTGGTTCATCTGTTCTTGCGCTCACGCTCCGATTTCGATTTGATGATCGGAAACGCAAACAGGGCACTGGTCGAAATCAGCAACTGCAACAGATACAGCAACTGTTCATTCAGGTGATTCATGTGCGGCAGCATGAACAGGTTGACGATCACCAGCCCCACGCCTGGAACGATCAGAAAGGGTGCGGCAGCCGGCTTGATGTAAAACGAGGGAATCAGGATCAGCAGCACCAGCACGATGCAGATGGGCAGTGAATAGACAAACATCAGGGCGGTCATGTCCGATGCGATAGCCTGGGCGGGAATCAGCAGAACGGCTGATTTCATCAATCGGATAACATTGGGGTTTCGTACTGGCGCTTGCTTTGGCATTGTCATGATCTGCTCTCTGCACCAGTGGATGACAGTCGCAGCAATCGCATCAGCAACAGGACACCGGCGATGCCAGCCAGCGGCGAACTGACCAGACCGGGGAAGTAACCACCTGCCCACACGGCGAGCACCGGGTGGGCCAGGCCATTGAAACACATCATCAGGGCGAAGAACCAGATCAGGCATTCGACGATTCGATACCGCCAGGTTAGGCCCACGGCAGCCAGTAACCAGACTGCAATCCAGACTATATTCAGTGTCACGAAATACTGATCCGACAAGGGGTCGAGCCCAACCCGCGGCGGCAACAGTCGGTGGAATCCGGTCAGGTATTCCTCCAGCAGATGAATGCACTGAATCGCAATACCGATCAGGAACAGGTTAACCAGAGCAGTACGTTCGTTCACAGTCCCTGTACTGAGTGGCCGGCTTATCGATACGATCACGGCGATGGCGAGCATGACATAAAGCACCATTGGCGCCAGCAGCATATTCTGAATCGAATCAGTCACGACAGGTCAGCGGGACCTCACACCATCAATCCGGCGTCTTCAAGCTTGCGGCGCAGATCGCTCATCATGCCCTTGTATTCGAAGTACATGACGCGGCCGTGCGATCCCGATACCAGCAGAAACTGCTCACTGATCGAGAGGATGCGATCGATGGCCAACAGCTTGGTAACGAAGGTCTGTTCGTGTACGTCCTCGACGATTTCACGGTTCTCGTCGTCATAGCCGTGCACGATATATTCGGTCTTGACGTCCACTTCGATGTATTTCATGGGCTGTTCTCATCGCAAATCGGTGTACTGACAGTGTATGTGAGAGTGAGGCTGGGAGGAAATTTGCTTCAGTCGGAGCTGTCCCGTGACCTGGTTATAGCGGAGTGAATGTGACTCCTGGCAGAGGGAATCATGATCCGAATCATGTAAAATCAGAGGCTTACGATACAAGGGAGACGACGCCGGCAGCACTTCAATCAGATCTAACGAACACATCAAATCACTCTTTCACCAGTTGCTGCGCGGATTGGTTCAGGTAAATCCATCCGATACCTACAGCAGCTACAAGGCGCTGTACAGGATCGGCAATGCGGTCATTCCACTGGCCGAAGCCCATCTCATGAAATACGCATGGGATGACATCCATTACGAATCACAGATCGATACGCTCACGGGGTTACTCAGCCTGATTCAGGACATTGATGAGGAGGCCGCGGCAAGGGCAGCCGGGAAGATCAGGCGTGCCGGTTGCAGGCCGGTTATCCAGCAACGGATTGATACCATCCTGACGTTTTCACTGTCGCATTACAATCAGTACCGTGTGCACGGGATTCACGTGTGTCAGAAGAAATCACTGGGAGGCGAAGCGTTCATCAGAGAACGCGTCACGGCCTGGCTGGACAATGTCGATGCCTCCGACCTGGAAGGCATCGAGCGACTGAACATCGTGCCCTCCAGTGACGAGGATTACATGGGCACCTACATGCCGCGACTCTGTAAGGTCATGATCGAGTGGCCGGCTGTCTGGAGCCGATATGATCCGGTCAGCTGGCTGTGGCTGCTCGAGGTCGAGTTCACGCTCTATCATGAAATCGGCCATCATGCCTGTGGTCATGATTTCGGATCAGACCCGGAGAAGGAACGGGAAGCCAATCGATACGCACAACGGATCTACGATCGGGTACACCCGAGACTGAAAAAGGTCAGAACGCATCGGCGCAGGATGTGGCAGCGAATCCAGTCAACGGTGGACAGGTTGCGCGAGTCCGAAAGCTAGTTCAGTCGTTGCTTGTTTCAGCCTTCTGTAAAGCTGAAATCCCGAGGAAGATAGCCTGGCCGCGTGGATGTTCTCATCTTGCAAACAGGGTGCTGCAGGGGTTTTTTCGCTACGACTTATTGAAATAGCTGGGGTGGATTCAGTCTGCAGATTATCCAGACAGGCCATCGGCCCTGCGGAGACAACCCGGCTGACCAGTAACAGGCCGCCCATCATGACTGCTATCTGAAATGCCGGCAGGGCCAGCGTTAACCATTTGAATCGGGACATGTTGTACCACCTCGCAGTGTGTCACTGTTCACTGTATGACAATAATTTAGACCCGATTGATGACAGTACCATGTCAGTTGGCCCCGGCAGATGCTCGTTCTGTCGTGTTTACACAATATTGAGGGAGTTTTGACTCAGGATCGTGCAATCGAAGAGGGCAGCGACTGGTAGTTTTCCGTTTGTGGCAGGGCATTTATTGCAGCCAGCAGCGAATCGGGCGGGGCAATCAGCGCTCGCTGATTGAGATCGAGCCAGCCGCCCGATGTGGTCACGCGCGCGGCCAGTTTGTCATTGTGCTTCCAGATCTCGTTGCACAGCAGGAAACGGCTGCCGTCTTCGGAATGTCCGGCAATCGAGAGTGTGACACGAAACTCTTCCAGCAGATGTATTTCACGGTGGTATTCAACCTCGTCCTTCTGCACCACTGGCCCGATGCGCCGCTTCATGAATTCGCTCATGGGAAAGCCGTTGTCGGCAAAGTACATCATGCGCAGATCGGCCGAGCGATCAAGGAAGGCGGTGTTGCGCATGTGTGAATTGAAATCCATGTCGCCCCAGCCGGCGATCATCGTGCGTTCGAACATGTTGAGCATCCCGGTCAAAATCGCAGTGTAACGAAATTGAATCCCCGATGTGAGCCAAACGTGAGCCAGACAGTGGTCGGTATCATGATGCATATAGCAAGAAAAGGTGAGCGCACAATCAGGCATCTAGCGTATGCTGAGTGCACCTATGGAGAGTGATGCATGAGCTGGTCAGACAGGTTGAACCGGGCAATCGAGTATATCGAGCACAACCTCGATGCCGATCTGTGCGTGGACGATGTCGCCGAAATCACCTGTTGTTCAAGGTTCCACTTTCATCGCATGTTTCTGGCCAGCTTCGATATCACCCTTGCCGATTACGTCAGGAATCGCCGGTTCACACAGGCAGCAATCGATGTCGTCAATAGCGACGCGAAGATCGTGGATATCGCAATGAAATATGGCTATGTCTCACCGAATGCGTTCACACGTGCCTTTCGGGAAGTGCATGGCGTCAATCCCAGTGAAGCGCGGCGTGAACAGGTCAGACTGACCACGCATGACCGGGCCTCCCTGCCTTTGGAAACCAGAGAAGTAAACAAGATGGATTATAAAATTGTTGAGATACCGTCGTTCAAGATCATTGGCAAGAGCAAGCATTTTGAGTTCAACGACTTCGCCAAAAACGGTCCGAAGTTCTGGAAAGAATACGTGGCCTCGGATGAGTACAAGGCGCTTTGCCGGATCAGTCAGGGCAGGCCGGGTGCAGTCACCGGAGCGCCGTTGCTGTCAGCCTACTTTCCGGAAGAGAAGTCCGAGCGGGACGAGTTCGTCGATGTGATGGGCATTGAGCATGGTGCCGGGAATCATCCGGAATCATATGAGTGCCATGTCGTACCGGCAGCAACCTATGCCCAGTTTGAATGCAGTTATCTCGGTTCCATGAAGACCAACCGCTATATCTACGGTGAGTGGTTTGCCGCAACCGGCTCAGAGCGTGACAGCGACAAGCCGGATATCGTCAGTTATTTCCCGATGCCCTTCAGTCACTTCAGCCAGATGGCGGTTCGATGGTGGATTCCGATCAGGAGATAAACTTGAACTTCATCTGAATCAGGATCTGGAAATCACATATACCCGATCATGCATTTTTTGTGCGATTGTACCCGGGCTGTTATAGGCACCTGAATTTGGCTGTTCTGTCCAGATTTCAACTTCCAATGTGCCAACCATACCATTGCCCCACCATATCTGAATCCGATTTCCACGATCGTTCAGCGCTGGTGGCCAGTGACCATAATTGAGAAATTCAAACTTGCTCGTCAGTTCATCAACCACAGGTCTATTCCAGTGACTGAATTCGTAATAATGTCCATTGGCACGGTGCTTTTCAATCAGCCTTTGTGCGTCCGATGCGAATTCATGCCATTGTGATTGCGGGACCTTTTCCATTGTGCTCTGGAAACCATCGAGCTGCGTTGGCATATATATGTTCGGGCTGAACGGAATGATCAGTGCAAGGATCAGCAGGGTAATTCGCCTGATCAGTGTTGATCTTGACCCGAACACGGCAACAACAGCGTAAATAATGATAGATAAGCTGAAAAGCATTAAAGCCAGATCCATAAACGGAGACAACCCGCCAAAGGCCAGCACAGTCACTTGAACGCCGCTTTGCCACCAGTGCCATCTCACGACGACAGTCGCGATGAGTGAACAGATCAGAAGCACACTGATACGAGTCCAAGTGAGTGGTTTCACGTGAGTTCTGAGGTTTGTACATTCTTCATGAACAAGACCTGAGGATGAACCCCGAAAAGTTCAATGCTCCAATGGCAACACGATTAGCTTCCCCAGTGTCTTGCCATCGGCGTGGTACTGCAGGGCGTCTGCGGTTTCTTCCAGTGGAAATCGGCGATCGATGAATACCTCGAGTTCACCATTCAGCACCATGGCTGCGAGCTGGTCCAGATCCCGGTTGGGTTGCATGGCCAGGATGCCCGACTTGCGTGAGCTGAACAGCGACATCAGCGAGCCCAGAATCAGCACCTGAAATATCGAGGCCATGCGGCCGCCCACCATCAGGTAGCGACCGCCGGGTTTCAGGGCGCGGCGACAGGCAAATACCGAGCGCGTGGCCACAAGATCCAGAATCAGGTCGTAGCGATCGCCAGATTTAATGAAGTCGGTGGTTTCATAATCGAGTACATGATCAGCCCCAGCCTGGCGCATCAGATCCAGCTTGCGGTGGTTGTCGACAGCGGTGACCTCGGCACCCAGGCGCTTGGCGATCTGGATTGCCAGTGTGCCCGAACCGCCACCACCGCCGTTGATGAGCACCCGGTCACCAGACTTCACGCCACCCTTGTCGCGTATGCCCTGCATGGCAATGCAGCCGGCCTGGGGCAGTGCCGCAGCCAGCTCGAATGAGAGACCCTCAGGCATGAGTTGCAGGCGCTTTGCCGGTGCACAGGCATATTCGGCAAAGCCACCAAAGGTTTCCAGAACGTCGCCGTAGACGGCATCGCCCGGCTTGAAGTCGGCGACCTCCTCGCCAACGGCGACAACCACACCGGCGACATCGGAACCCAGGACATGGATGCGTGGCCTGAACAGACCGAACAGGCGTGAGTAGAACGGCGTGCCCGTCAGGATTTCCAGATCCGACAGGTTGATGGAGGTGGCATGTAAACGGATGAGCACCTCACCCGGTTTCGGCTCCGGGCGCTCGATATCAACAACCTCAAGCACTTCCGGGCCGCCATAGCGTGTGTACTGGACTGCCTTCACAAACGACCCTCATCCGGTAATCAGCCCAGTATGCACCCGGATCAGGCAATCGTCATGTGTGTGGGGTCATGGCTTAACTCGTCACCGCAACCGTGAATGATCAGTCTTATAATCCACTATTTGAGCTATGCAAGGATTAACCAATCACTTCCCGGGTTGAGCCATCCTGGTTTTTGATGATGCTCTGTTCAATGACAAACAATAGCCGATTATCGGCAAAGGCATACTCACCCGCGACCGGTTTGAGTGTTTCGGCAATCTCGCGTGTGAGCGTATCGGGCAGTACTAGCTTGAGCAGAACAATTCCATCAAGTTGCTCTTCATGCCATGAAAATACATCACCCTGTTCCAGCAATATTTTCGAGTCGTCAGAGGACAGCAACAGGTCGCGTCCGAAGGTCAGACGGCCGATCAGGGCTCGACCCAGATGTTTCAGTCCGTTCGCGCCCAGCGTAATCACAAGCTGATCACTGCGCAGCAATTTCTTGTGTATTCGCCAGTCGCATTTGCTGATGAATTGCGAGCCCATTGAGGAGCCATCCGCTTTGATGCCCGCCTCTACCCGTTCCTGCATCATCGGATCGTCGAGCACGCTGTTTCGATTCAGATCGGTGATGAACAACGGGGTTTTCGGCTCAAGCAGAGACATGAGCCCGGCGGTATTCCAGGCCTGAGCCGCATCCAGTTCATCCAGTGTGATGCCGCATACCTGCAGCATGCCTACCTTGCCGTTCGGAGTATCGAGTGTGGAAAGCTCTGGGTCATCGACAAAGGCGATTGCATGCAACAGGGTATCTTCCTCGAGTGCAATGGGACCATTGGCATTCATGTGATGCCCGGTATCGAAATAGTTTCCTGAGCTGAACACGTAGCGCGCCAGGTTCTGCAGGAAGCTCAATGCCCACTGTGGGGCCTCTTCCTCGTCACCCCGAAGCAGACGAAAGGTGAGTTCAAAACCGTAACCGCTAAACTCGGCATCGTCCGATTCCTTGTCATAAAGTTCACTGAACCCATAGGTCACAAAATGCCAGTGGGGCATAGCGGATGTTGATTTATATATAGAGATTCCCTGCAAAGGGTCATCTCCACCCAACATAGCGGGGATGATCGTGCCGTAGTGATGTGGCTCTACTTCACCATACAAATTGGTCATGGCATCGGTGATGGCATCCCAGCCGGGTGCATCGTCTTTCACGTTATCGGTCATGAAATTCCTGGTGATCTTTTTTGAGCATCATACAAGATCAGATGATCGACTGCTGACCATCACAAAAAATTTGCAGATACCACTCAATTTTGAGTGTTTACAGCTCGCTTCAGATACGGCACCGGGCTAACCGGCTCGAAGTTTCTGGTGTGTTCGACAAAGTGATCGAGCCAGAACTTGTGGCCGGCACCGAAGACCACCAGCACGCGATCACCGGGCTGGCTGATGTCGATGAGTTTGGAGAAGATCTTGGCATTGCGCATGAACCAGTAGGCCTGAAGCTCGGCGGCCGGCTGTGCTTCGCCGACATCGTACTGGCTCAGAGCATAGTAGAACTCGGGCGATGACAGAAAGCCGTCATTGACCCGGATCAGTGCCTCGGCCAGATGCAAGTCATTGATGATCGACATCTCGGCAGACACGCGTTGCTCAACCTCACCCAGCGCAGCCTGCAGCTGATTGTCCTGTCCTGTGGACGCGGCATGTTCCCGCACACGACCAAACGGAAAATAATCCGGCTCGCCTTCAGTTGATCGTTCATCCAGACCATGCACCCTCCTCACATCAGCCACCTGTGCCACACGGTAGGCGAGTTGGGCTCGTTCATTACGATTGCGTGAAAGCTCTTCGGCCGTGAAATCCGCAAAATGCGGGTCGATGTAGTCCGGTGCCTCCGTCACACGTTCTGTCACCACAACAGTGGGCTTAAAGGTGGCCAGCGCTTGTGCTATTGCAGCCAGTTCCCGCTGCTTGTCCGGGTGCAGCACATCGTCTGGCTTGACGTTGATCAGGTCGGCGTCCGAACCAGCAAAGTGAAAACTGCCCAGCACCATGACCTGGATGTTTGAATCGCTGGTCTGTGTGTCAGCCAGAGAGACAGCTGAAGCGATCAGGCTAATAAGCAGTGCAGAAATCGTGAGAGAGTGTTTCATGGCTAACTCCAGTCAAAACAGGTGATCAACCCGGTAATCACGTCTGGTCTGGCATGAAGTTACAATAACGTCAGCATCTAATCACGCTTTCCTTTCGGCTTGCGCTTGCGCGGAAATGGCAGTTCATCCCAGGTGATGCCGAGTAGTTCACTTAGCCAGGGCCCATCGTCAAGCCTTTTGTCGATCAGGAAACAGGGTTTCGCACCAGGGTAGGGCTCGGCCATGACCACCTCTTCAAGAAAGGCCCGGCCGGCTTCAGTCGGCTTGACCATGAAATGGTTGTCGCATACCAGCGCCACCATCTTGCCGCGGCAGAAGATGCCAAATTCGCCGAACATGTGACGGAAGCCCGGCTCCAGCGCAGGGTCGAGGCGATTGATGATGGGTTCGATGAATGACTTGTCGGATGCCATGGGAATACTTGACCGGAATCGGGTTCAGTATGCGACAGCCTGGTCATGATTTCGAGTGATCTGTGAACGCTACTGACGACACGGTGTCAGTATCTCGAAGGCTGGGCATCGCAGTCATTGTTGATGTTCAACCAGGACGACACGAGGAGGGACTGAACAATATGTTGAGCGTACTGAAAATACTGACCGTGTTTCTCACCATGCAACTGGCCGCTGGGTCTGGCAGTGGATTGAATCAACTGCTGGTGGATGGCCCTGATCTGCACTCATCGCTGAAGACAATCCAGCTTGAGAATTACCCGGTTCGACATCTGCCCAGTGACCAGATACCCGGCAACCCGCACCATTCCACAGACCCCGGTTTTGTCAACGCCATTGCACGTAGCAGTTCGCAGGGCAGGCTTGATGCGACTGGCATAGAATCAGTACTGTATGCACTCTATCTCGGCGAAGATGAGGTGGGCATCTATGGTTTGGAAACGGCAGACGATGCTGAAGCTGATCGCCGCGAGAAGCTGCTGCGCGATATCTGGAAGAAAAACGCCAGTCTCGATCGGGCGCAGGTTCATCGTGCCGGACGGACACTGATTGTTGTCTGGACAGACGGTGTTTCTCCGGAAGCCTGGTCATCAGTGAATGCAGCCGTGGAGCAGCGAATCAGCCTGGCTGAATAGAGCGAGTGATCTGAGCTCAATGAACAGGCAATGCACAGAATGCGGGGAAAAGACCCTCAACGTCGAGGTGTTGTCTCTGACTCGCCCCATGCACTGCAACGGGTGCTTTTCCAAGTATGAGCTGAGTGTGGCCAGCAAACGGGTACTCTCATTCGTCACATCGTTCATACCGTGTCTGGCGATAGTGTTATTTTTTTACTTTCAAAGCTGGGTGGTGCTCGTAGCTATTCTGGTTGTCACACCATTTGTCACTGTGTTTTTAATGGCCAGGTTTGGCACGTTTGAACTGGTGGGTGTTCGAGGCTTGTGGCGACAGATGCGTGAGGAGCAAAACAGTCAACCCTGATCGTCGTCTGCCACATGACTGTTTCTTGACCAGCCGTATTGCAGACTGCCCAATGTATTGAATGACATGCCAGTGATGGCACAATGAATGTCATGTGATCACTGTGAGTGTGTCAGCAAGATGAAAACAGCATACCGGTTTCTTCTCATGTTCTGCTTGCCTGTTGTCGTGGTGAATGCTGCTTCACTCGATGAAGCGGACATCAGGCAGCTGCATTCAGATATCAGCACAATGTTGAATCATTTCGAACTGGGAAACGCGCAGCCCATCATCGACAAGACTCATGAATCCCTGTTTGCCATGGTGGGTGGTAAAGAGGTATTTGCTGAAACAACCAGAGAAGCCATTGAAGAACTGAAACAGATGGGTGTCAACTACATCAGCTCCAAGTTTGGTATACCGAGCCAGCTGTATCAGGCAGGTGATGAAGAACTCTGTTTTGTCCCGCATTTCTCGATCATGGAAGTAGAGGGGCAACGGGTAAAGAGCACCGGGTACATGATTGCCATCAGGAAACGCGGATCGAATCAATGGAAATACCTGGACGGCGCGGGTATGAGTCAGAATCCGCAGCTATTGCGTGAGTTGTTTCCGGATCTTGACGGGGATATTGAGCTTCCACCTCATGTTGTTGAATTGCAGTAATGGCCGATCCCCTGCTTTCATGCACAGTCAGAAGTGGGAACATGGTGGCCGCCAGGGGTGACAGACAAGGAGCAACAGCTGTCAGTGACTGAATTGAAAACACAGATTCGAAAGGAACAACCAGGCGATGCCTCAACCATTCATGAGGTAACTACGGCGGCTTTCCTCGATGCACCGCACGCCGACCACACCGAACAGTTCATCGTGCGGGCACTTCGTGATGCCGGAGTGTTGAGTGTGTCGCTGGTGGCGGAGAACGATGGTGACATCGTGGGCCATGTGGCCGTGTCGCCGGTGACGGTATCGGATGGCGTAGTGCACTGGTACGGTCTCGGCCCGATCTCGGTCATACCCGAGTGTCAGGGTCAGGGCATCGGGTCGCAACTGATGCGTGTAGCTCTCGATGAACTGAAAGCCATGGGCGCCGGTGGTTGTGTGCTGCTGGGCGACCCGGGGTATTACCACCGTTTCGGTTTCAGGGCGGTTGAAGGTCTGGTTCTGCCCGGCCTGCCACCTGAGTATTTCATGGCCGTTTCGTTTTCAGGTGATTATCCCCGGGGGGATGTAAGCTACCATCAGGCTTTCTCGGCTACCGAATAAGTCTTAGCCTCGCCTGTTCCTCATGCCATCACCGTCGGCAATCAGGCGATTCTTGCCGTCTGCCTTGCCGCGCAGCAGGCGGGCATCGGCGCGGTTGATGGCGCTCATGCAGGTTTCATCCAGCTGCATGCGGGCCAGGCCACCGGTGACGGAAACGGCGGGTATGGCCATGTCCAGTTGCTGATCCTGCACGGCTTCGCGAACACGCTCAACAGCGTTGATGGCAAGGCTTGAATCGGGCAATTGAAAATGAATGATGAACTCTTCACCGCCCCAGCGTGCCACGTGTGCACCGGGCGGTGATGACTCACGCAGAATCTCGGCAACGTGGCTCAGAACCTGATCGCCGACATCGTGGCCGTACTGGTCGTTGAACTGCTTGAAATTATCGACATCGAGCAGGGCAAACCAGCGAATATCGGATTGATCGACTGTCTCGACCTGGGCCAGAAAGCCTCGACGGTTCAGCAGCCCGGTCAGATGGTCGGTTGAGGCAGCCTGTGCCAGTGATCGATTGGCTTCCCTGAGTGCCCGGGTCTGTCGGTCTACTTCCTGGGTCAGTTCACGGTTGCGTGCGCGAATGCGCCTGGTATTGCCGTAGTTCCACAGGTATGCCAGTAATGACAGCCCCAGAATAACCGACAGCTGTCCGAGTGGTGTTTGCCACCAGGCTGGTAGCACCCTGATTGACAGGGAAGCAGCGCTTTCATTCCACAAACCGTTGGCATTGGCGGCCTGAAGTTCGAATCGGTATTCACCAGGATCAAGACCGGTGAGCAGCGTTTCAGGGTCGGCATTGGCCTCGCTCCAGCTGTCATCACGACCAATCAACCGGCTGCGGAACCGGTTGGCTTGCGGGCTGCGGTAATCGGCGACGACATGACGAAAACGAAGGGTGCCGGCACCCGGCTGCATGATGATCGGCTCATTGACCGTTACTGCCTCATCGTCCACCCAGGCGCCGACGATGGCGGCTGATGGTGGCGAGACATCCAGTGCCACATCATCGGGCAGAAAACTCACCAGGCCTCCGAGCCCACCGAAATAGAGTCGATCACCAGAACCCACATGACCGGAGCGGGCAAAGAATTCCTGCACCACCAGGCCGTCGGCTATGCCGAAGCGGGAAATGGACATGTCATCGCGGTCAATGGCAATCACGCCGCGCGTGGTTGCTGCCCAGAGGCGGTCATTGCCCGCCGCCAGGCGCTGAACCGAGGTGTTCGGGTATTCAGGAATCAGGATGACACGCATGTTGGTGCGACGCTGAGGATCGAAACAGGCCAGGCCAAAACTGGTAGCCACCCACAGCATGCCGTTATCCAGCAGCAGGTCATGCACCTGCCCTTCAATGCCAAGCTCACTACTGCTGACGTTGGTGACCGTGCCGTCACTGTCGATATGGGCGACACCGTCATTCCACATGCCAACCCAGATACCGCCAGCGGGGTCAGGTTCCAGGTCGCTGATGGAGACACCCGCGATGTGGTTTTCGCCTCCCTTGATGTAGTGAACACTGTTACCGTCGGCGTCAAACCGGTGCAAGCCATTGATCCAGGTGCCGATATCCATCCGGCCGTCACTCCAGCTGTGCAGGGAGGTCACGCCCAGGTTCGACAGGCTGTTGTACAGGGGATCTGCCTCGAGTGATCCGCTCACCGGGTCAAATGTCAGCACGCCTTCATTGGTGCCAATCAGAACGGCATCACCATGATGGGTGAAACGATTGATTGATTCGGATTCAGTGCCCGGAATCTGGTGGAAACGGGAGACGCCCTGATCATGCTGCAATCGCCACAATCCTCGTCGGGAGCCGATCAGCAGGTCGTTCTCTGACAGTTCATGCAAGGTGTCCACGGTGTCGAGACTGGATTCAAGACGGAAGCCGTCAAAACCGCTGGCTGCCGGCAGGGCACGCAGCAAGCCGGCTTCCCGCGTTGCGATCCAGCCGACGCCACTGCTGTCGAAGTAGAAACGACGAATATTGCGGTTGGGAAACAGGACCTGTTCGGATCGTCCGAATGGTGCGACCTGTCGCCCCGTCGAATCGAGTGCAAGTATGCCTGCCAGGGTACCGACCAGAATCTGTCCACCTGGTGACAGGGCCAGTGTGTTGACCAGTTCACTGTTCTCCAGCACAGGCTGTGGTGTGCCATCTAGTACTCGGTATACAGTCTGGGTATCGCCAATCCACAGTGTGGAATTGTCAAACAGCAAGGCACGCGGGTGTCCATGCCAGCCCGTGGGCGGTTTTATTTCTCGTCCGCTCAGATCAAACAGGCCGTTGTCAGTCGCTACCCAGATGACACCCATGCCATCCTCGGCCACCGCCCACACGCGAGAAAATGGCTGGCCATCGGAGCGGAGTACCGGGCGCAGCAAACCCTGCGGATGATCAAGCTGATACAGGCCACTGTCGGCCGAGCCAACCCAGATGCGCTGACGACTGTCCTCGAACATGATCTGGATCTGTCGTGGTGCCCGTCCCGGGTTGAGATGCTCGAAACGATCGCCCAGGCCGCTGTAGCGGTTCATGCCGCCACCCCAGGTACCGATGAGAATGGTGCCGTCACTGGCCGCAAGCACTTCGCCGGCAGCAGAGTGCGACAGTGACTGTTCGTTCACGGGCTCGTGCAGATAGGCAGTGATGCGATAGCCGTCAAAACGATTGGCACCACCGGCAGCCGTGCCGAACCAGATCTGTCCGCTGGCGTCCTGGGTGATGCTGAAGACTGTGGAATCGTACAGACCGTCGGCCAGTGTCAGGCTTTCGAAATGTACCTGGCCTGGCTCTGACCAGACCGTGGATTTCTGGGCGATCGCGATCTGGCCCAGCGTCAGTAATAACGCAAGAGCACTGTATAAACAGAGCGCGATTATTGGCATGCGGCTTAGTCCCACCCTTTCACCGTACACAACCTCAGTGCAGTATAGCGTGAAAATGGGGTCAGGACAGGTTGAGAGCGTTAACGAATGTCATAAGACATTGATTGCACTCCAGAACCTGGTGGGTGGTTGGCTGCCAGTGGGGCATTCTTTGCATCGACAAATTACCGCCAAAATGATGGTTTCAGCAGCAGTCGTGACATCAGACCAATCATGCACATGATAAACTCGCCAATATCATGCATCACATGAAACGGTCAGAACCACAGATCGACCTGTTAACAGAATTGCCCGGATTTTCAGTTAGCGTCTGGATCAGGATAGTATCGACTGAAAGCATGAATTATCGATTACAGAATGGATAGCCTGTTCATCTTTCCCGGTGCAACCAGGCAAGACCCCGCCGTCTTCGACTGGATGGGCGCACATGCGGGCGAGTTGGGTACCCTGGCTGCCCTCTGGTTTCAGGTGATGAAGGATTGTGGCGATGACGTCAATGAGCTTTTGCACGACGGGCACCCGACGGCCTGTGTCGGCAAGGCCGCCTTCGCCTACGTCAACGTCTTCAGGGCACACGTCAATATCGGCTTCTATCAAGGTGCCGAGCTGCCAGATCCCGATCGGTTGCTGCAGGGTGCGGGCAAGCGCATGCGGCATGTGAAGATTCGGCCCGGTGAGGCGCTGAACGAACCGGCACTCAACAAGTTGATCAGCGACGCCTGTCAGCACATGAGGGAACAACTGTCCTGAGTCGAGAAAAGGAAGAACCCCAACTGGCATGAACATCCGGCAGGCAAGAACAGCGAATGAAATCGAGATCGTGGGGCAGCTGTTCCGGGAATACGAGGCCTTTCTCGGTGTGGACCTCGATTTTCAGAGTTTTGAAGAGGAGCTGGCCGGTCTGCCCGGCAAGTATCAGTGTCCTGACGGAGAGCTGTTGATCGGCCAGGAGGGTAATCAGGTCCTCGGCTGTGTAGCCTTGCGCCGCCTGGATGAGCATAGCTGCGAAATGAAGCGTCTGTATGTCAGGCCCGAAGGGCGCGGTACCGGTCTGGGGCGACAACTGGCCGAGGCCATCATCGCCTCAGCCCGCGATCTGGGTTACGCGACGATGCGGCTCGATACCCTGGGCAGGCTTTCTGAAGCCATGCAGTTGTACGAGTCACTCGGGTTCCGAAAAACCGAAGCCTATTACGACAACCCGCTGTCGGGCGTGGTGTACTGGGCGCTGGATCTGAGTTACCAGGCTACCCCGTAATCCTCGCCGTAATCACTGGCGCCGCCCCACATGGTGCCGTTTTCACGATCAAACCAGATGGCCGTGATGGGGCTATAGGTGCGGTCGACGGTTTCAACGCTGTAACCCATCTTGCCCAGTTGCAGCTGTACCCACTCGGGCACCTTTGGCGTGACCTGCAGTCGGCCCGGCTCGGACTGGTGGGCACCGAATGAGCTTTGCATCTGAAAACTGGTGATGTTGTGGGCCTCGGCGGCCTGCTGCACATTCATGCCGAATTCCACCACGTTCAAGAAGAACTGCAGCAGGTTCTGATCCTGGGTGTCGCCGCCCTGTACTGAAAAAGCCATGAACGGCTTGCCGTCTTTCAGTGCCAGGCTGGGGGTGAGTGTGGCGCGTGGTCGCTGTCCCGGGCGCACCACGTTGTACGGGTTCAGCCCTTCGTCCAGCACAAAGCTCTGCATGCGCTGGCTCAGACCAATGCCGGTGTCACCGGCGATGAAGGCCGGGATCCAGCCACCGCTGGGTGTGATCGAGACTACCCAGCCCTCGGCGTCGGCCGCCTGAATCGAGGTGGTTCCCATCTGGAACTGCTCATCCGGTGTAAAGATACTGGCCTGCTGGAAGCCATCGGTGCCCTCGGCCTCGGCCTTGGGTGGAATTGGTGTCCATTTCTCCAGCAGGTCGAGATAGGGATTGCTGCCCTTCTGAAACTTGTAGGGGTCACCGGGTTTGGTGTTGGCGTTGTTCTGCTCCCAGTTGATCTGATCACGGCGGTGCGCAGCGTATTTCTTCGACAGCAGGCCATCAATCGGTTCGGCCGGTGGCGTGTAGGGGTCGCCGTAGTAGAAATCACGATCGGCAAAGGCCAGGTTCATCACCTGATACAGTGTGTGAATGTAACGACTGCTGTTGTAGCCCATGGCCTTGATGTCGATCTCTTCGAGAATGTTCAGTGCCTGCAGCATCACCGGTCCCTGCACCCAGGTGGTCAGCTTGTAGACGTCCACACCCTTGTAGTTGGTGGTGACCGGTTCCTCAATATACACCTGCCATTTGTCGAGGTCTTCCATGGTGATCAGGCCACCGTACTCGCGCGAGCTGCGAACGATCTCTTCGGCGATGTCACCGCGGTAGAAACGGTCATAGGCGGCGTAGATGGCCTCTTTGCGGCTCTTGCCACTGGCCAGCGCCTCGCGTTCGGTATCGACCAGTTTCTGCAGCGTGGCCAACAGGTCGAGCTGCTTGAAGTCCTCGCCAGCATGGGGTGCGGCACGTTTCTCGGGGTTGTTCTCATCCAGGTGCGGCAGGAACACGGCCGTGGAGGCAGGCCACTGGGCGATCACTTCACGGCGACGTTCCATGTTGTCGGCCTGGGAGGCTTCGATGGGATAGCCGGCGGCCATCTGCATGGCCGGTGCCAGCACCTCGGCCAGGCTGAGCTTGCCATACTCAGCCAGCATCACCATCAGGCCGCCGGGCGTGCCGGGGGTAACCGCCGCCAGCGGGCCGTACTCGGGCGGGTATACCATGCCCTGACTGCGGAAGTAGTCGGCTGTGGCGCCGGTGGGGGCCACACCCAGTGCGTTGATGCCCTTCACCTCACCCGTCTTCGGGTTGTAGATCAGCGCCTGGGTCTCTCCGCCCCAGCCGAGCGTGTCCCACATGGTGGAGGTCGCCGCCAGCATGGCGCAGGACGCATCCACGGCATTGCCACCCCGGGTAAAGGTCATGGCACCCGCCGTCGCCGCCAGCGGTTTGCCGGTCACCGCCACCCAGTGCTTGCCATGCAGCACCGGTTTGCCGGTTTTCTGAGCCTGTGCGTTCGAGATCAGACACAGTAATGCAATCAGAAACAGGCGTAAGGACAGACGGATGATCATGGCGCACTCCTCGATTGACCGGGCCACAGAGCATAGCAGACTCTGTGTCCTGCCGTGAATTCGCAATAAGTGCAACGAACCCCGGAAGCATTTGACGGTCATACCAACAACACCGCTTCATGGAGTTCACACATGAACAGACTCATCGTTATTCTCTTTTCTCTTCTGTTTGCTGTCACTGCCAGTGCCACCGAATCGCCCTATCAGAGCCAGCAGAACCGGGCCATCAAGGCGCTTAGCCTGGACGAGGTGACCAGCCTGCTGGCGGGTGAGGGCATGGGCTTTGCCAGGGCTGCGGAGCTGAATCGTTATCCCGGGCCAAAGCATGTGCTGGACATGGCCGAGCAACTGGATTTGAGTCACAGTCAAATCAGGGCCAGTCAGGCCATCTTCGACCGCATGCTGGTCGATGCCATGGCGCTGGGCCAGGATCTGGTCGGACTGGAACGTGAACTCGATCAGGCCTTCGCCGAAGGCACGCTGTCCGAGCCGGGCATGACCGCCCAGCTGGCCGATATCGGTCGAACACGTGCAGAACTTCGCGGTGTCCACCTGCGGGCCCATCTGCAGCAACGTGATGTACTGACAGCAGAACAGATCGATCGATACGATTCACTGCGTGGCTACGCAGACGGTACAGACCACAGCCATCACGGCCACTGAATCATCAGAAATCGCGTTCAGCTGCCTGCCGACAGCAGGTCCATGATGAATCCAGACAGCCTATAGCCGATGTAGCCGAACAGCAATGCACCCGGGCCGAGTTTCCAGATCAGGTGCACCCAGGGCGTGAAGTGAAAATCACCGGCAATCCAGGTGACCATCAACACGGTGAGAAACATGCCAATGAAGGCGCCCACCGCGAAACCGATGAATCGCTCCAGTCGGGTGAAGATCGCCGTAATGATATCAAGCGTGGCGTCCACGAATTTTGGCATGATCATCTCTCCGGGTTTCTGTTCTCAAGTATAGATCGAAGCGCATGAAATGATCGTGATCGGGTGACGAGAGAATCCGGACTCTGTATCAACGGCGTGACTTCATGCCCAAGCGCATCCGCCTGCTGATCGAGTATCTTCTAGGGAAGTGTGGTGATGAGCTGGCTGCGGCCGGTTGAGGGAATGAACTCGATGACATTCATTGAACAATTGCGACAACACAGCCAGGAGACTGGTAGCGGTTTACAGCCTGCACGCATTCGTGATTTCGAGCTGAGGCTCGGTGTACATTTGCCGGCCGAGTACCGGCAGTTTCTTGTTGAACTGAACTATGCCGAACTGTTCAGTGATCCGATCTATGGTTTGCATAACGACATGGAAACGATTGATCTCTATGCCACAAACCGTCATGAAGAACACTTTCGTTTCGGGTTCTTGCAGTTCTTCGCCAGCGATATCGACGGTGCCGTGTTCATGAGGCCGGATAGCGGCCTGATCTATCTGGGTGATTTCAAATCACCGGTGGCGGGAGGGTTTGGGGAGTTTGTTTGCCGCGTGCTGTCTGAATAATTCTGACGCACAGATCAGCTCATTCCTCCGGCTTCTCAAAATCACCCAGCAGTTCAGGTAGCCGCTCAACCCAGGCGATGGACTGATCCCGCACCGTGTTGTTGCGGGTGGTATTGAACACACTGTTGAATTTCAGTTCCGCAATGGTATTCAGAAAAGTCTCATACTCGACCAGTTCCTCATTGCTGAGCTTGCTGTAACGGTAGACGCTGCTGGCAAGCATGTATTCGCTGGCCTCACCCATCAGTGCGGCTTCCAGTGCGCCCATGCCGTCAAAAAAGGTATCGAAGGAGATGATGTGCTCGGGGTCACGAAAACGAGCTCGTCCAGCCGACATGGCATAACTGAAATAGGCGGAAAACTGGAAGCTGTAACCACTGATCTGAAAGCGGCTATCCATGCGTCGCGCGAAGTCCAGTCGATCGGATTCCTGCAGCAATTCATCCAGGTGTTCGTTGACGTGATCGTAATAGGCATCCTCGTTTGATGCCAGATTCAGCGCAGTGATGCGGCGCCCAAGGTCTGATTCGTACCACTGGATCAGTGTGTCCAGTTCATCCTTCGAGAGACGATCATTCAATTGCTGGATGAAGGCATCATTGAACACGCTGGCCGAAAAATACAGCTTGATGCTGTGCCTCAGGGCCTCATGTTGTGGGTGGTTTTGCGCGTCTTTACCCAGAATGAAGTTGATCAGACTCTCGGGCAACATGGTTGACATGGATGCACTGTGATCACTGACGCCCGAAATTTCAATCAGATGTCGGGCTCGGTCCTCTGTGGCCACTGCCAGATTGCAACACAGTCCCATGAGGATGCACAGACACAGAGCCCGGTCCCGATTGATTCTAGTGATTCGATATAGGTTCATGATCAGGTTTGCCTGTTGTTCAGTTCCGTTTCTTCGGTGGAATCCGGCTCAGTGATTCGCCCTCGCTGGGCTTGCGATCGTGTTTGTTCTTTTTTGAGTGTTTATGCTCAGTCTTTCCGGAGCGCTTGTCCGAGTTATCGTGATCGCTGGATTTCCGGTCATGTTTGTTTTTTCTGCCCGAACCTTTCCTGTCCCGGCTGATACGCAGTTGCTGACCGGACACCCAGACTCCCTTGAGATGTTTGAGGATTTCGCGTGGCATGCCCTCGGGCAGGTCGATCAGGCTGAAATCCTCGAAGATATGAATACGGCCTATGTACTTGCTCTCGATGCCGGCCTCATTGGCAATGGCACCGACGATATTACCGGGCTTGACCTGGTGCCGGTGACCCACCTCCAGCCGGAACCGTTCCATGCCTTCCTCGATGTCCGAGATTTTCTTTCGATCCTTCCTGCCTTTTCGGTCATGCCGTTCGCCGTCACGATCACGTCGCGATTTGCCCTTGTCCCAGTCTTCGCTGAACTGCGGCTCGGGCTTGTTCTGCAGCAGGAAGGGGGCATCGCCCTGTGCCATGCGCGCCAGTGCGGCGGCTGTCTGTATGGCATTGACGTCATGATCGGCAATGTAATTTTCGACCAGCTCGGTAAAGGTGGTCAGATCCTCGTTTTCAATCAATTCGCTGATCTGCTCACGGAATCGTTCAATTCGCCGATTGTTGATCAGGTCGGTGGTGGGCAGGGCCATCTGGTCGATTTTCTTGCCGGTGGCTTTTTCGATGGCACCGAGCATGCGCCGTTCTCTTGGTGCCACAAACAGGATGGCATCGCCCTCGCGCCCGGCACGCCCGGTGCGACCGATGCGGTGCACATAGGCCTCGGTGTCGTAGGGAATATCGTAATTGACCACGTGCGAGATCCGTTCCACATCGAGTCCGCGGGCGGCCACATCGGTGGCCACCAGGATGTCGATCTGACCGTTCTTCAGCTGATCGATGGTCCGCTCGCGCATCTTCTGCGGGATATCGCCGTTCAGGGCGGCGGTTGAAAAACCGCGCGCCTGCAATTTGCCGGCCAGTTCCTCGGTGGCTGATTTGGTGCGCACGAACACGATCATGGCATCAAACGGCTCGGCTTCGAGTATGCGGGTCAGGGCATCCAGCTTGTGTACTCCACGCACCGGCCAGAAGCGCTGGCGGATGGATTCAGCCGTGGTGGTCTTCACCTGAATCGTGACCTCAACCGGATCGTTCAGATGTTCATTGGCAATCTTTCTGATCTGCTGTGGCATGGTTGCCGAGAACAGTGCGATCTGTCGCTGGGAGGGCGATTGCTGCAGAATCCACTCGACATCGTCAATAAAGCCCATCTTCAGCATTTCATCGGCTTCATCCAGCACCAGACTGGTCAGGTTGTCCAGCTTCAGTGTGCCACGGCGCATGTGGTCCATGACCCGACCGGGTGTGCCAACCACCACATGGGCACCGCGTTTGAGTGCCCGGATCTGGCCGCGATAGTCCTGGCCGCCGTACACCGGTAACACGTGAAACCCTTTGAGGTGGGCGGCGTATTTCTGGAAGGCTTCGGCTACCTGGATGGCCAGCTCACGGGTTGGTGCCAGTACCAGCACCTGGGTGTTCGATTCTCGGATGTTGATGCGGGTCAGTATGGGCAGGGCAAAGGCAGCCGTCTTTCCGGTTCCAGTTTGCGCCTGACCGACTACATCGCTTCCACTCAGCAGCAGCGGTATGGTTCTGGCCTGAATCGGTGACGGTGATTCATAGCCGACATCATCCAGTGCCCTGAGCACGGCCGGGTGCAATTCCAGGTCCTGGAACTGCAGAGAGGATTCATTGGACATAGGGGTTCCTGTCAGGTTGTTCAGGTCAGGAATGCCAACAAAACGAGTCAGGGCATCTGTCTGAGTGCCTGCATCGGGGATCCAGCCTGGCTTGGGCCATCAGTGTAGCGTGTTGAGGCGCTGCCTGCATGGCCTGCGGACCGATAATCCGATCAATCGGTTCAGATCAGAATATCTGTTGCAGCTATTCATTACGGGCTTGATGCAGATCAACACCCTGTTCATACCATCATGTACACTGTAATCAGCGTTCTTCCCTGCGTATGGAGGCTGTCATGAATCTTGAATTACTGACCGATTTTTTCATGTGGTGTACTGTCATCAATGTGGGTCTGATGCTGTTCTGGGTGTTGATGGTGATGGCCATGCCCAACCTGGTGTACCGCATGCAGACGATCTTCGTGAAGATAGACCGCGAGCATTTCAATCGGGCGATGTACAACTTTCTGGGCCTGTTCAAGATCGTGGTGATCGTCTTCAATGTGGTGCCGTGGCTGGCCTTGCTGATAATCCAGTCCGCCTGATATAAACAACCTGCACTCTGGCAGGTTTTCCAACTATTGAGGTGGGTTCGGGTCTATCTATTCGAATCCATCGTCGAATATCCTGACATCCAGTGCCAGCATGGCGGCGTCGACATGCGCAGTGAACGTGCCGGTTTCTTCAGTCTTTCGGACTCCGACCTGGAAGCTCAGGCTCTGGGTGGAGGGTGAGACATTGATCATCTCCAGCACATCCTGCCAGCTGTCTGTGGTCGAGGACATCACAACGAAATAGCCCGATGTGCCGTTCACACCACCGACGCAGCCGGGACCGACATGGCGCGAAGAACGAACAATCACCGACCCGCTTCTGCTTTGTCCCGAGGGCACATACCCGCTCAGTGCCAGGGCGTAATTCCCGGGAACCGGAGATTCGAAACATTGTTCCAGCACCACCACTTCGCTGTTTGCAACGGGCTCAGCGTTGATTACCAGCGCCGATCCGGAAAGCGGGGAGCCATCCACATCGAGAGGATCAAAAAACAGGTAGTGGCAAGCTATTGAACAGCCAGCCGGTTACATCGGTATCAAAATCCGGGTTCTGCAGAATGTTCTGGCCAAAGCCGGCCAGCGGCAGCAGCAATAATGCTGCCAACAAGTGTCTGGATTTCATGAATGCATTCTCCCCTGCATCAGGTTTTCAGGTACTAGCGTATACGTGAGAAACAGAAAAATTCCGCCACTGGATCAGAGTTCATAAATATCAGGCCCGACTGGATTGGCACGTCTGGCAAGCCTATGATGAACAGTCCTGATTCATTGGAGCAACACGTGACCATCATCAAATCTGTCGATTTATCGAAACAGGTATTCCACATACACCGCGATCAGTCGATTACTGCCGTGGACCAGACAGACGAGCACGATGAGGCGGGCCAGGATGGCTTTACACTCGGCGTGGTGACGATGACTGAGGACGCGCCACATGGCGGTGAGATGCATCCGGACGGCGATGAGATCATTTTGGTAATTTCAGGCAGACTGGCTGTCAGCTGTGATGATGAACCCGGAGTAAGACAGGAACTCAGGACGGGCGATGCCTGCATTATCCCGCGAGGCCAGTGGCATCGCGTGCATATCCTCGAGCCCACCACGTTGATGTACATGACATCCGGACCGAACAACGAACATCGGCCACTGCATGCTGGCGGGTCATGAGTTTCGGCTCTGTACGGGTGTTTCTTCTGCGCAAGACTTGCTGATCACAAACCGCATCGTTGCAGTCTGCTGTGAGTGACGCTGTCAATTGATCACAGCAATCTGATCTGTGTTGAACAGGAGCCCTGATCAGTATTGGTCAACTGAAATGTGGCACAGTTTCAGAAGAAAACACGCATGGGAATCTGACAATACTGGTTCTGGAGAATCCCATGCGATTCGGATTAATTGCCATCTCAGTTCTGCTTGCTGCAACCGCTGTCTGGGCCGGTTCTCTATGGGTACTGAATACGTCAGCCAGCACAGAAACCTTCAACGGCATCACTGCGCCCGAGATTGATTTTGCCATTGCAGTTGGCGAGAACGGCGCCATTGTGCACTTCGTAGATGGTGATAACACCGGCGTACTGGTGCCCTCGGGAACAAACAGTGAACTGTTCGATGTGTACGCCACCTCGCGCAACATGGCCGTGGCCACGGGCGAGGACATCGTGCTGCTGTGGGATGGTGTGAGCTGGGACCCCATCGTCGAGATTGACCCCCCACAGAACCTGGTCATTACCGGGGCCTGGATCTCGCCTGAAGAGGATGTGGTCTGGTATGGCATTCCGGGGGCAAGTTTCAATCAGGTTTGTCCGTTTGTTCCCGGCGGAACCGATCCGCTGTTCTGTCGTCTGTTTGGGTCACCGATGCTCACGGCATGCGGCAAGAGTGGCGATGCCAAGTTGTTGCTGTCATCTGGCGATATCTGGAACCTCGATAACGAGCTGGTGGAAGCAAATGGCACTATCGCCCCGTTACACGATGAACCTGGTAATCTGTTTCTGACGGGTATTTACGTATCGAAAGATGCCTGTCAGTCAGGACCCTTTGCACCGTTGCAGATATTTGCCATCCAGAATGGCCAGACCTTCATGCAGTTTGACGGCAGCAGCTGGTCCAGCATGGGTGTGACGGTACCGGCAGGTCAGACACTCACCTGGATCAGAGGTACTGGCCCTGGCAACATCATTGCCACCGGATTCGAGCCCGATGGCATGGGTGGCAATCAGGGCGTCATCTGGCGGTACGACGGAACGTCATGGACTGAAGAAACCAATCTGCCACCCAATACACCGGGGCTGACCGACGTGGCAGCCAATCTGGTGTTCAACGATGATATTTTCGAATCCGGATTTGAAAGCGAAAACCGTGCACAACTGAAAATGTCGTCAGGTGTCCGGGTGAACATCCTGGCTGCAGCTGAAATGGGCCTACAGTTGAGCAACGAGCTCCTGTTTCCACTGTCCACATCCGGACGTCAATGTCTCCACTCGCCTTCTGACACCGCCACCAATCCGCATGGGCGATCAGATCCAGTTGGAAATCACGGTGTTCAACAGCGGGCCGGATCCAGCCAGCGATTTCATTTTTATTAATGGCTATCGTGATGACATTGTGTTTGTCAAAGATGATTGCGACACCACGAGCAATACAAACCCGGTAACAAGATGGTTCAGCAGGGCCAAGATCGTGCCATTACTGGCGCAAGGTGATCAGATACAGTGCACTCAAACATTTGATGTGATGGGTGATGTTGGTGCCGAGATATTTCACAACGTCGGTGTGATCGGGGTGGATGACACGAATAAGTCTAACAACTCGTTCGATTTTTCTGGATTGACAATTCAGGCGCCGTTGTGAGGCTGTAATGGATTGTCCTGTTTGATAAGGACAAACAACCAGACCTGACAGATGGGTGGCACAGTTTCTTGGGCATTAACGCATGATATCCAGAAGCAAATATTCTGGAGAACTCAATGCGACTCAGGCTCATTTCAATCCTCGTCTTGCTGACTGCGACTGTTGTCTGGGCTGGTACTTCTATCTGGGAATTGCGAAGCACGCCCACATCGGAAGTCTTCAACGGTATTTACGCACCGAACAATGATTTCGCCATCGCCGTGGGTGAGAACGGTGCCATCGTGCACATCGTCAATGGTGATAATGGAACACTGGTGCCGTCGGGAACGACCAATGAATTGTTCGATGTCTATGCCACATCGCCCAGCATGGCATTGGCCGTGGGTGAGGAAATTGCCCTGATGTGGGATGGCAGCACCTGGGAAACTATCGAGACTGGTGCCGCGGGCTCCATCTATACCGGAACCTGGATTTCACCCGAGGAAGACATACTCTGGTATGGCATTCTGGATTCGAGCCCATTTGGAACTGTCTGTCCTTTCGAACCGGGTGCGACTATGCAGCCGTTTTGCCGGGCATTCATCAACACGGCCATGCTGACGGCTTGTGGTGTCAGCGAAGATGCCAAACTCTTCATGACCAGTGGCGATGTCTGGAATCTGGACAAATTCCTGGTAGAGGCCAACGGCACACTGGCACCGGTGCATGATGAAATTGGCGGGCTCGGCTTCACGGGTATCTACGTGCCACAGGGTGCCTGCATTCCGGGACCGATTGCACCGCTGGAAATCTTCGCCATACGTAGTGGAAATGAATTCTGGCGATTCGATGGCAACAGCTGGGCCAACATGAACGTCGCTGTACCGGCCGGTCAGACCCTGACCTGGCTCAATGGTACCGGTCGCGGCAACATTGTGGCCTCGGGATTCGAACCCGATGGCATGGGTGGTAATCAGGGCGTGATCTGGAATTATGATGGCACCAGCTGGACCGAGGATACCGATTTGCCACCCGGTA
>CBDBVC010000014.1:0-9156 GCA_965212525.1 Lysobacterales bacterium | reverse complement strand
CGCCTGACTTTGAAGGTGTCTTAATTGCAGGCAACTGGACCCTGAGGATAGATGACAATTTTGTTGATGATCCCGGTGTCCTGAACAGCTGGACGCTTACGGTTGATTATGGCAACGCCACCACCACCACCACCACCACCACCACTGCCACCGGCATCTCAGGCTCCGGTGACGTGTACTATGTGACAGTCTCTGCCATGCAGGACGGGACATACAACCTTGATCTTGTCTCATCAGGCCACGGCATCAAAGATGCCGCAGAGAATCCGCTGGCAGATACTGCTCCCACCACCGGAACAGATCACACATATACTGTAAGCACCACCGTTGCAGACAGCACCGCCCCCACCATTTCATCAATCCAGAGGTACAACCCTGCCGTCGCAAATACCGACAGCCAGACCCTGATATACGAAGTGACCTTCAGCGAGGATGTCACGGGGGTTGATGCATCTGACTTTGCCCTGTCTTCTGGCAGTACCGGGGGACCTGGCAACGGCACCAGTCCTGTCACCGGCGTCTCAGGTTCAGGTGACGTGTACCATGTGACAGTCTCTGCATTACAGGACGGGACATACAACCTTGATCTTATCTCACCAGGCCACGGCATAGACAGACATGCTACAGACAATCCTCTGACTGACACCGTCCCCACCACCGGGACAGATCGAGACGTACACAGTCAGCACCGTACCGTTGCAGACAGCACCGCCCCCACACATTTCATCAATCCAGAGGTAGCAACCCTACCGTAGATAATACCGAACGGCCCGACATTGATATACGAGGTGACCTTCAGCGAAGAACGTCACAGGGGTGGACGCGATCTGATTTTGCCCTGTCTTCTGGCAGTACTGGAGGAGTAGGAAGTGTCAATGCTAGCAACAGTTCAGGACAGTTCACACAGACGCGCTCACCTACCCTTATCATACCAGACATGGAAACAGTCTCTGATACCATCACGGTACCTGACTCTGGGACTGCCACATCTGTCTCAGTCTCAGTAGACATCACACATGCTTGGATCGGTGATCTTCTTGTAGAACTTGTTGCCCCTAACGGCACGGCGGTCATAACGCTACACGACCGTGGACTGGCGGACAGACGCAGACGACATAGACAAGACGTACCCGCCTGACTTTGCAGGTGTTTCAATTGCAGGCAACTGGACCTTGAGGATAAATGACAATTACGATGCCGATCCCGGCGTCCTGAACAGGCTGGACTCTTACGGTTAATTATGACAGCGCCGCCACTGCCATCGTTACTACTACCACCTATCACTGTTACCAACATCTCAGGCTCTGGCAATGTGTACCATGTGACAGTCTCTGCATCCACAGGACGGGACATACAGCCTTGATCTTGTCTCATCAGGCCACAGCATTACAGATGCTGCAGACAATCCTCTGACTGACACTGTCTCCCACCACCGGAACAGACGAGACGTACACAGTCGCCACCATACTCTACAGTCACCACCATATCTGCAGACAGCATCGCCCCCAGACTTGCATCAATCCAGAGGTAGCAACCCTGCCGTACCCAGAATACCGACCGGCCCGACGCTTGATATACGAGGTGACCTTCAGCGAAGAACGTCACAGGGGTGGACGCGATCTGACTTTGCCCTGTCTTCTGGCAGTACTGGAGGAGTGGGAAGTGTCAATGCTAGCAACAGTTCAGGACAGTTCACACAGACGCGCTCACCTACCCTTATCATACCAGACATGGAAACAGTCTCTGATACCATCACGGTACCTGACTCTGGGACTGCCACATCTGTCTCAGTCTCAGTAGACATCACACATGCTTGGATCGGCGATCTTCTTGTAGAACTTGTTGCCCCTAACGGCACGACGGTCATAACACTGCACAATCGTGGAGGCTGGCACAGACGCAGACAACATAGTCAAGACGTACCCGCCGGACTTTGCAGGCGTTTCAATAACGGGCAACTGGACCTTGAGGATAAATGACAATTACGATGCCGATCCCGGCGTCCTGAACAGCTGGACTCTTACGGTTAATTATGACAGCGCCGCCACTACCATCGTTACTACTACCATCGTAACTACTACCACCGCCCCTGTTACCAACATCTCAGGCTCTGGCAATGTGTACCATGTGACAGTCTCTGCATCCACAGGACGGGACATACAACCTTGATCTTGTCTCACCAGGCCACGGCATTACAGATGCTGCAGACAATCCTCTGACTGACACTGCTCCCCACCACCGGAACGGATCACACATACACAGTCACCACCACACCTGCAGTCACCACCATACCTGCAGACAACACCGCCCCCACACATTTCATCAATCCAGAGGTAGCAACCCTGCCGTAGAGAATACCGAACGGCCCGACGCTTGATATACGAGGCAACCTTCAGCGAAGAACGTGTCAGGGGTAGATGCGAATCCGATTTTGCCCTGTCTTCCGGTAGTACTGGCAGGAGAGGGAAGTGCCAATATTGGCAATGGCAGCCCCGGACAGTTCACGCAGACACGGTCGCATCACCGCTTGTCATACCCGGACCTAGTCAAACAGTCTCTGACATCATCACGATTCCGGATTCCGGGACTGCCACATCTGTCTCCGTCTCAGTAGATATCACGCATACCTGGATCGGTGATCTTCTTGTGGATCTCGTTGCCCCCGACGGCACGACGGTCATAACACTGCACAATCGTACTGGCACAGAGCGCAGACGACATAGTCCAGACGTACGAGCCGGACTTTGGAGGCGTCTCAATAACGGGCAACTGGACCCTGCGGATAGATGACAATTATGGTGCCGATCCCGGTGTCCTGAACAGCTGGACTCTTACGGTTAATTATGGCAACGCCGCCACTGCCACTGCCACCACTATCACTGCCACCGGCATCTCAGGTTCAGGCGATGTGTACTATGTGACAGTCTCTGCCATCGCACTGACGGGACATACAACCTTGATCTTGTCTCATCAGGCCACGGCATCAAAGATGCCGCAGAGAATCCGCTGACAGATACTGCCCCCACCACCGGAACAGATCACACATATACTGTAAGCACCACCGTTGCAGACAGCACCGCCCCCACACTTACATCCATCGAGAGGAGCAACCCTGCAGCCCAGAATACGAACCAGCCAGACGCTTGTTTACAAGGCAACCTTCAGCGAGAGACGTAACAGGGATAGACACGAATGATTTTGTCCTGTCTTCTGACAGTACTGGAGGCAGTAGGAGGTGCCATCACAACTGATCCTGTCACATCCATCTCAGGTTCAGGCGATGTGTACTATGTGACAGTCTCTGCATCCACTGACGGAACATACAACCTTGATCTTGTCTCATCAGGCCACGGCATCAAAGATGCCGCATAGAATCCGCTGACAGATACTGCCCCCACCACCGGAACAGATCACACATATACTGTAAGCATCACCGTTGCAGACAGCACAGCCCCCACACTTACATCCATCGAGAGGAGCAACCCTACAACCCAGAATACGACCAGCCAGACGCTTGTTTACAAGGCAACCTTTAGCGAAAGCGTGACTGGGGTAGACACGGATGACTTTGTCCTGTCTTCTGACAGTACTGGAGGAGTAAGCAACAGCAACAACACCGTCAGCTCAGAACAGTTCACGCAGACGCGCTCACCTGCTCTTGCCATATCTGATCTCCAAACGGTGTCTGACACCCTCACAATTCCCGATTCTGGGACTGTCACAGCAGTATCTGTCACAGTAAACATCTCTCATACATACATCGGGGATCTAAAGGTGGATCTTATTGCCCCTGACGGCACGGTCAAAACTCTGCACAGTGGCTACAGGCGACAGACACAGACAACATAATCAAGACCTACGACGCCGGACTTTGTTGAGGCGTCACAGATTCAACGGGCGGCTGGAAACTTGAAGGATAGAGGGACAATGCAAATAGTTGATGTTCCCGGCACCCTTAACAGCTGGACACTTGCAATTGAGTTATGACAACTGCCACCACCACCACCACCACAACTGTCAGTCCCGTCACCGGCATCTCAGGTTCAGATGATGTGTACTATGTGACAGTCTCTGCATCCACAGGACGGGACATACAACCTTGATCTTGTGTCGTCAAGCCACGGCATCAAAGATGCCGCAGAGAATCCGCTGACAGATACTGCTCCCACCACCGGAACAGATCACACATATACTGTAAGCACCACCGTTGCAGACAGCACCGCCCCCACACTTACATCCATCGAGAGGAGCAACCCTACAACCCATAATACGAACAGCCAGACACTGGTCTACAAGGTAACATTCAGCGAAGACGTAACAGGGATAGACACGAATGATTTTGTCCTGTCTTCTGACAGTACTGGAGGAGTAAGCAACAGCAACAACACCGTCAGCTCAGAACAGTTCACGCAGACACGGTTGCCTGCCCTTGCCATACCCGGCGTAGTCACAGTATCTGACATCATCACGGTACCTGACTCCGGGACTGCCACATCCGTCTCCGTCTCAGTTGATATCGCGCATACCTGGATCGGCGATCTTCTTGTAGAACTCATTGCCCCTGACGGCACGGCCATAACGCTACACGGCCGTGGAGGCGGAAGCGCAGACGACATAGACCAGACGTACGCGCCTGACTTTGAAGGTGTCTTAATTGCAGGCAACTGGACCCTGAGGATAGATGACAATTTTGTTGATGATCCCGGTGTCCTGAACAGCTGGACGCTTACGGTTGATTATGGCAACGCCGCCGCCGCCGCCGCCACCACCACTGCCACCGGCATCTCAGGTTCAGGCGATGTGTACTATGTGACAGTCTCTGCCATCGCACTGACGGAACATACAACCTTGATCTTGTCTCATCAGGTCACGGCATCAAAGATGCCGCAGAGAATCCGCTGACAGATACTGCCCCCACCACCGGAACAGATCACACATATACTGTAAGCACCACCGTTGCAGACAGCACCGCCCCCACACTTACATCCATCGAGAGGAGCAACCCTACAACCCAGAATACGACCAGCCAGACACTGGTCTACAAGGTGACATTCAGCGAAGACGTAACAGGGATAGACACGGATGACTTTGTCCTGTCTTCTGACAGTACTGGAGGCGTGGGAGGTATCAATACTGGCAACAGTTCAGAACGGTTCACGCAGACACGGTCGCCTGCCCTTGCCATACCCGGCGTAGTCACAGTATCTGACATCATCACGGTACCTGACTCCGGGACTGCCACATCCGTCTCCGTCTCAGTTGATATCGCGCATACCTGGATCGGCGATCTTCTTGTAGAACTCATTGCCCCTGATGGCACGACGGTCATAACACTGCACAATCGTACTGGCACAGACGCAGACAACATAGTCCAGACGTACGAGCCGGACTTTGGAGGCGTCTCAATAACGGGCAACTGGACCTTGAGGATAGATGACAATTTTGTTGATGATCCCGGTGTCCTGAACAGCTGGACGCTTACGGTTGATTATGGCAACGCCGCCACTGCCACTGCCACCCCTATCACTGCCACCGACATCTCAGGCTCCGGTGACGTGTACTATGTGACAGTCTCTGCATCCACTGACGGGACATACAACCTTGATCTTGTCTCATCAGGCCACGGCATCAAAGATGCCGCAGAGAATCCGCTGGCAGATACTGCTCCCACCACCGGGACAGATCACACATATACTGTAAGCACCACCGTTGCAGACAGCACCGCCCCCACACTTACATCCATCGAGAGGAGCAACCCTACAACCCAGAATACGAACAGTCAGACGCTTGTTTACAAGGCAACCTTCAGCGAAGACGTAACAGGGATAAACACGAATGATTTTGTCCTGTCTTCTGACAGTACTGGAGGCGTGGGAGGTATCAATACTGGCAACAGTTCAGAACGGTTCACGCAGACACGGTCGCCTGCCCTTGCCATACCCGGCGTAGTCACAGTATCTGACATCATCACGGTACCTGACTCCGGGACTGCCACATCCGTCTCCGTCTCAGTTGATATCGCGCATACCTGGATCAGTGATCTTCTTGTAGAACTCATTGCCCCTGACGGCACGGCCATAACGCTACACGACCGTGGAGGCGGAAGCGCAGACGACATAGACCAGACGTACGCGCCTGACTTTGAAGGTGTCTTAATTGCAGGCAACTGGACCCTGAGGATAGATGACGATTTTGTTGATGATCCCGGTGTCCTGAACAGCTGGACGCTTACGGTTGATTATGGCAACGCCGCCACTGCCACTGCCACCCCTATCACTGCCACCGACATCTCAGGCTCCGGTGACGTGTACTATGTGACAGTCTCTGCATCCACTGACGGGACATACAACCTTGATCTTGTCTCATCAGGCCACGGCATCAAAGATGCCGCAGAGAATCCGCTGGCAGATACTGCTCCCACCACCGGGACAGATCACACATATACTGTAAGCACCACCGTTGCAGACAGCACCGCCCCCACACTTACATCCATCGAGAGGAGCAACCCTGCAGCCCAGAATACGACCAGCCAGACACTGGTCTACAAGGTAACATTCAGCGAAGACGTAACAGGGATAGACACGGATGACTTTGTCCTGTCTTCTGACAGTACTGGAGGCGTGGGAGGTATCAATACTGGCAACAGTTCAGAACGGTTCACGCAGACACGGTCGCCTGCCCTTGCCATACCCGGCGTAGTCACAGTATCTGACATCATCACGGTACCTGACTCCGGGACTGCCACATCCGTCTCCGTCTCAGTTGATATCGCGCATACCTGGATCGGCGATCTTCTTGTAGAACTCATTGCCCCTGATGGCACGACGGTCATAACACTGCACAATCGTACTGGCACAGACGCAGACAACATAGTCCAGACGTACGAGCCGGACTTTGGAGGCGTCTCAATAACGGGCAACTGGACCTTGAGGATAGATGACAATTTTGTTGATGATCCCGGTGTCCTGAACAGCTGGACGCTTACGGTTGATTATGGCAACGCCGCCACTGCCACTGCCACCCCTATCACTGCCACCGACATCTCAGGCTCCGGTGACGTGTACTATGTGACAGTCTCTGCATCCACTGACGGGACATACAACCTTGATCTTGTCTCATCAGGCCACGGCATCAAAGATGCCGCAGAGAATCCGCTGGCAGATACTGCTCCCACCACCGGGACAGATCACACATATACTGTAAGCACCACCGTTGCAGACAGCACCGCCCCCACACTTACATCCATCGAGAGGAGCAACCCTACAACCCAGAATACGAACAGTCAGACGCTTGTTTACAAGGCAACCTTCAGCGAAGACGTAACAGGGATAAACACGAATGATTTTGTCCTGTCTTCTGACAGTACTGGAGGCGTGGGAGGTATCAATACTGGCAACAGTTCAGAACGGTTCACGCAGACACGGTCGCCTGCCCTTGCCATACCCGGCGTAGTCACAGTATCTGACATCATCACGGTACCTGACTCCGGGACTGCCACATCCGTCTCCGTCTCAGTTGATATCGCGCATACCTGGATCAGTGATCTTCTTGTAGAACTCATTGCCCCTGACGGCACGGCCATAACGCTACACGACCGTGGAGGCGGAAGCGCAGACGACATAGACCAGACGTACGCGCCTGACTTTGAAGGTGTCTTAATTGCAGGCAACTGGACCCTGAGGATAGATGACGATTTTGTTGATGATCCCGGTGTCCTGAACAGCTGGACGCTTACGGTTGATTATGGCAACGCCGCCACTGCCACTGCCACCCCTATCACTGCCACCGACATCTCAGGCTCCGGTGACGTGTACTATGTGACAGTCTCTGCATCCACTGACGGGACATACAACCTTGATCTTGTCTCATCAGGCCACGGCATCAAAGATGCCGCAGAGAATCCGCTGGCAGATACTGCTCCCACCACCGGGACAGATCACACATATACTGTAAGCACCACCGTTGCAGACAGCACCGCCCCCACACTTACATCCATCGAGAGGAGCAACCCTACAACCCATAATACGAACAGCCAGACGCTTGTTTACAAGGCAACCTTCAGCGAAGACGTAACAGGGATAGACACGGATGACTTTGTCCTGTCTTCTGACAGTACTGGAGGCGTAGGAGGTATCAATACTGGCAACAGTTCAGAACGGTTCACGCAGACACGGTCGCCTGCCCTTGCCATACCCGGCGTAGTCACAGTATCTGACATCATCACGGTACCTGACTCCGGGACTGCCACATCCGTCTCCGTCTCAGTTGATATCGCGCATACCTGGATCGGCGATCTTCTTGTAGAACTCATTGCCCCTGACGGCACGACGGTCATAACACTGCACAATCGTACTGGCACAGACGCAGACAACATAGTCCAGACGTACGAGCCGGACTTTGGAGGCGTCTCAATAACGGGCAACTGGACCTTGAGGATAGATGACAATTTTGTTGATGATCCCGGTGTCCTGAACAGCTGGACGCTTACGGTTGATTATGGCAACGCCGCCACTGCCACTGCCACCCCTATCACTGCCACCGACATCTCAGGCTCCGGTGACGTGTACTATGTGACAGTCTCTGCATCCACTGACGGGACATACAACCTTGATCTTGTCTCATCAGGCCACGGCATCAAAGATGCCGCAGAGAATCCGCTGGCAGATACTGCTCCCACCACCGGGACAGATCACACATATACTGTAAGCACCACCGTTGCAGACAGCACCGCCCCCACACTTACATCCATCGAGAGGAGCAACCCTACAACCCAGAATACGAACAGTCAGACGCTTGTTTACAAGGCAACCTTCAGCGAAGACGTAACAGGGATAAACACGAATGATTTTGTCCTGTCTTCTGACAGTACTGGAGGCGTGGGAGGTATCAATACTGGCAACAGTTCAGAACGGTTCACGCAGACACGGTCGCCTGCCCTTGCCATACCCGGCGTAGTCACAGTATCTGACATCATCACGGTACCTGACTCCGGGACTGCCACATCCGTCTCCGTCTCAGTTGATATCGCGCATACCTGGATCAGTGATCTTCTTGTAGAACTCATTGCCCCTGACGGCACGGCCATAACGCTACACGACCGTGGAGGCGGAAGCGCAGACGACATAGACCAGACGTACGCGCCTGACTTTGAAGGTG
>CBDBVC010000013.1:0-209234 GCA_965212525.1 Lysobacterales bacterium | reverse complement strand
GGTGGCGACTGGAGAATTTGACGGACGAAACATGGTGTTCAGGAATCCGCTGCTGACCGATGGTGCCCGGTTTGGCGATGGGTTCGATCCAGCTGACGTCAGCCTGATCCCATGGGCAAGGTTACGGTCACCATCCGAAGCTGTAACCGGCTCGATTTCAGTTACGATGGCCTGCCCCGAATTCGGACCTGGTACACAGGACATGGTGAGACTGGCCAGTATCCACGGATTGCCCTGTGGTGCAGATCCGCAGCCAGATGCTGCCACCGCCTGGTTCGGGATCATTCTATGACGATGACCGTTCCGGTGAGGGCATCTTCATTCAGACCCTGGATGCAGGTCGAGTGCTGGTGTCCTGGTATACCTATGGACCAGACGGTGGACAGGCCTGGTTGATTGGTGAGGGTGTGATTAGCGGTGATCGTGTCACGGTGGAGAATCTGCAGCAGGTGACAAACGGTTATTTCGTCCGGAGTTCAATCCTGATGAGATCCAGCGCCAGAGCTGGGGTCAGCTGGTGATCGATCGGAGTGACTGCAACACCTTGTCGATCAATTATCAGGGACCACCCGAGTTCGGTGAGGGCGCACTGGACTATCAGCGACTGACAGCGCCGATGGGGCTGCTCTGTCCATGAGCTGACCAGACCGTGGGCATGTCACCGAATTGATAGACCCCATTGGTATTATCCTTGCGCTGAGCTGAGCTTATGATGAATTGATCTGACTGTCGCCCATGACTGTGTCAACATCATTACAAGCTGACTGCAGCAGTGAATTTCCACAACCTGACGGAGGCCACCACTCTCGAAATGTTCGAAACCGCGGCGGGTTGGCATTATAAAGACTGACATGAAACTGGTGAGCACCACATCGAAGCAGCTTGAAACCATAAGACAGTGGTTTCCCGATGAATACAGCGTGCGGATCTGGGGCGGGCCCTCATTTCCGCTACCCGTTTACCCGAACAGGCACATTTTGTTGAAGACTGATCGATGGCAATGATCAGTTGCATGCCTTCGGACAGTACTACAATCGATTGCAGCACTGTCATCTGGGCCGGCTGATTGTGGCACCGGATTCACGCGGACTGGGTTATGCAGATAACCTGATCCGCGAGCTTTGCACCGCTGGGTGTGCGGATCTGGGGTGTCAGCGACTGTTCCCTGTTCGTGATGGATTTCAACATGCCGGCACTGAATTGCTATCGCAAACTGGGATTTGTCGAAGCAGACTACCCCGACAAGTCATTTGATATCGGTGAGTGCCTCTATATGGTTGCGCCACTTGAAACGGTTATGGATCGAACCGTTTTTTAGTCAGTCAGGCCATCATTTCAAACTGTGGTCGATCATGAGATGATTAGGGCGCGGTGATTTCGTGTATAGTCACCGAAACGTTGTATTTCTGAGTGAGTTAATCATGTGGTTAGTGGTCGATATCATGACCTCGTTGTGGTCAGTGTGATCTGCAGCGTTAGGTATCGGTCCGTGCCCCCGGTCATCGTAACACGGACAGATGATGACCGGTATCAGAAAACGCCTGCTTCTTTTTTTGTGCATTGGCCCAGCCTTGTCCGTCAATGGTCTGCTCCAGCTGCTGCGCATCTGGCAGTCCGCATTCCCGATCGTGATTGACGCAGGGACCTTCTGGACGTTGGCCACGATTGTCGGGTTCACCTTCCTGATCCTGTGGTTTGTCATCACCGTTGCCCTGTTTCGACAGTCGACTCGTGCTCGTCACATGATTAGCCAGGTCATGTTATTCGGGTTCACCGGTGCCATTACATCTCCGATCGCATTCATTCACGATCTGAACATTGAACTGGATACCACAGATGGCGTGTTCGAGACTGTTCAGGTGATGAATAAGCCATCGGCTCAAGCCAAGAACGAGACACAGTACTATCTGGTGCTTAAAAATCTGGAATCAGGCGAGTGGATGGACAGAATCAGCGTCAATTACGATGTTTATTCGTTGGCAGATCGAGGCGATCAATTGCTGTTGCAGATCCATCATGGCTTTCTCGGCTATCGATGGCTTGATGAACACAGCTTTCAGGTGAGGGCCCGCTGGAGTCATCTGAATACGATCAGCTTATCCCGTCGAGCAGGGCGCAAACATTTGATCCCAGTACCTCTGTGGCGTAACCACCTTCCAGCACGATCATCGATCGCAGTCCCAGGCTATTGATGGCCTGACCGATCCGAGTGAAATCGTCGCGTTCCAGTCTGAAACTTCCCAGTGGATCATCGAGATAACTGTCTGCACCGAAAGAAAACACCAGCGCATCGGCGCCGTAGTCTGAAACACGTTCGATGGCCAGCTCCAGTGCCGGTTGGTATCCCGCCCAGTCTGTACCCCTCGGCAGGGGCAGGTTTAGGTTGTAACCCACACCCTCATCGGTGCCGGTCTCGTTGGCATGACCCAGATAATAGGGGTATTTCCACCTTCGGATCGCAGTGAATGTTGACCACCAGCACATCGGGCCGGTCGTAGAAAATCGACTGGCTTCCGTTTCCATGATGGTAATCGACATCCAGTATGGCCACACGATTGAGACCGTCCTCGCGCAGGTATTGAGCAGCCACGGCGGCATGATTGATGAAACAGTAACCACCGTACTGACCGGCCATGGCGTGATGACCGGGTGGTCGTGTAAACGAGAATGCCATCTGTTCATGACCACGACGGATGTGTCGTGCCGCCGACAGGGCGCATTGTGCACTTTCATAGGCGACCTGCCAGGTTCCCGCACAAATGGGTGTGCCAGAGTCGAAGGCATACAGGCCGATCTTGCCGTCGATACCTTCGGGCTTTACATTGCGTCGCATGCGCCGGCCGGGCCATACCAGAGGAAAGATATCACCCGTTCGACCGGCTGACGTCCAGTCATTCCAGACGGTCTGAAGAAAGGCAAGGTAGTCACTCTTGTGTACGGCCATCAGTGGCTGCATGCCGAAATCATCAGGCGTCTGCAAGTCTGTGTACCCGGCCTGATGCAATGCCTCGAGCACATTGTGGGCTCGGCCGGGGTGTTCAAAACAGGGTCGAAGAACACCGTCCTTCATTTCACCCTGGCAGTGGTGCAGAACATGATTCTCGGTGTGGAAGATTTTCATCTGCAGATGATAACAGGAACTGATTATTTGCTTCATCAATGACCTGTCACACATTCAATCGTTCCGTGAACATGTAATACTTGGCACATAACATCACCATCCGGCTATCAATTCTGGTCTCGTTACACACCCGAAGAGCGGGCTTATGCGAAGCGTCATTTCAATCGGGTGCTACCGCTGACCTGTGATCGCTGTGATCTGGATGTGAGTGTTGAGCATGAGGGCTGTCCCCATTGCCATGAGCTTGATGATATCGGCGTCACCATTCTGAAACTCGAATACACCCAGTTCAGTGAGTCATGTCAGCGTCTGGGTCGTGCCATGCTGTTTACGGCCACTGCTCTGGGCATCTGTCTGTTGCCATTCTTTCTGGCCTGAACTCATCAGGGTCACCCGTTCGGGTGATTTTCCACTCATGCCCTTGATGTTGACCGCGGTCTCGGTTCATGATGATCATCATCAATCACGAACACGAGGAGCACACCATGGATCTGGGCGCATTTTCTGTCAGTCTGGCAGTCAAGGATCTGCAGGCATCGAAGGCATTTTATGAAAAGCTGGGCTTCAGCAAGTTCCACGGTGAGGAATCTCAGAACTGGCTGATCATGAAAAACGGCAATCATGTCATTGGTCTGTTTCAGGGCATGTTCGATTCAAATATTCTCACCTTCAATCCTGGCTGGGATAACAACGCACAAAACCTGGATGAATTCACCGACATCCGCGACATGCAGAAGCAGTTGAAGTCTGAGGGCGTCGAGTTCACTCAGGAGGCCGATGAGACGACACAGGGGCCGGCCAGCTTCATCATCGCCGATCCCGACGGCAATACCATACTTGTCGATCAGCACCGTTAATCCGATGTCCGTCGATGACTACATCAGGCAGGGTCCAGATGATCAGCAGCAGCTGTATCACCGACTGCGCAATCTGATCGAGCAGGTAGACGGCAAGACCGAGGCCCGCATGATCGAGATGATGGGCGCACCCATGCTGTCTCTGGCGGTCAACGGCGAATGCAAATACGGCTTTAGCTTCGGCAGGCAACTCTCGTTCCATTTCTGGGCCATGTACTGCACACCATCGATCCGTGAAAAGTACGCACACACCATCGGCGTCCCCAAGAGCCGCGTCAAGAAGAGCTGTTTCAACATGGCACCTGGTGATGAGCTGGAGGAGGAACAGTTCAGGGCCATGATCAGCGCCAGTGCGGGTTACGTCTGGCCGTTTGGCGATGACTCGAGCTGATCACTGTACCGCCCATGCGATTGTTGTATATTAGAGTGCAGAGCAGCGACACAGCGAAGGCGTTGGGATGGCTGACAGCCGTACACAACTATTCCGGACCGACCAGATACTGAGTGCGTTCAGCCGCGGTGATGTTGCTGCATCCAATCACCTGTTCGAGATCTATGTCCCGATGTTCCGTCGCTGGGCGCGGGGCCGTATCCCGCAACGTGCACGTGAGTACATCAACACCGAAGACATGGTGCACGATACCTTCGTCAAGGCGCTGAACAGCAATGACAAGCTCCGGGCACGAACCGCGGGTGAATTCTTTTCCTATCTGAGAACCATCTTCGTCAATCAGATCAAACAGGAGCTGCGCCGAAACAAGCCGTTGCAGGAGCACATTTCGCAGCTCGACAATGAAACGCGCATGTCACACGAGACCGATCTCGGCACCTTCATCGATTATGATCAGGCCCTGAGTCAGCTTTCGGACAAGGAACAGCAGGCCATCATCATGCGGCTGGAGTTCGGGCTCAGTCATCAGGAAGTTGCCGAACTGATGAACAAGAATTCGGCTGACGCCGCTCGTGTGTTCATTTCACGATCACTGGTCAAGATGGCCGGCCTGATGTCATGACTGATCAAGGCTCACAACCGGATGCCGATCGTCTGATCGATCAATTGCTGCAGGCGATTGATGAAGGAAGGCCGGTCGATGTGGATATCAGTGAGATCATCGATGACGAACAACGCAGGCTGATCGAATCACTGAAAAAGATCGCCCGGGTATCGTCATCCATTCAGCAACAGATCGAATCCTGCGAAATACAGGTAGAAGCCGGAGATACCTGGGGGCCGCTCAGGATCATGGATCGAATCGGCAGTGGCGGGCTCGGCGTTGTGTATCGCGCCTTCGATCAGGTGCTGGATCGGGTGGTTGCCGTCAAGTTCCTCAAGCCCGAGTCGCGTCTTTACCTCAGCGACGCCCAGTTTCTGGATGAAGCGCGCAACATGGCCATGGTGCGGCACCCGAACGTGCTGGCTGTGCACGGTGGGCATTCTGATCGAGGACTGGCCGGTTACTGGACCGAGTTTCTGGATGGCGATGTATTGTATGATCGACTTCAGTCGGAGACCCTGGGCTGGAGTGAATCCCTGAAAATGGCCGCCGAACTGGCGCGGGCAGTTCAGGCCATTCATCAGAATGAGCTGGTGCACGGTGATATCAAGTCGCTGAATGTCATGCTGCAACCGGGGCGCGGTGCTATCCTGCTGGACTTTGGCTCCAGTGTCAGTCTGAGCGATAAGCTTGACCGCAGCGACAAGGTATTCAGCGGCACACCCGTGGCCATGGCGCCCGAGCAGACAGATCAACGACAATCAACGTTCAGCAGTGATATCTTTTGTCTTGGTCTGTTGTTCTTTGAGTTGTCGGCAGACAAGCACCCGTTGTCCGGTTTGTCCCGTGAACTGATCGAAGGCCATCTGAAATCACTGTCGTCACTGACTTCGTCCCTGTCGGGGCCAGCACGCTGGCGACGACTGCTGGCCGCCATGCTGCATGTTGATCCGGAAAGTCGACCCGATATCGAGACGGTGGTTACAGAACTGGAAACCATCGAGAGCGCGCCGAGACGGCGCGCCAGACACTTTGCAGTCGGCACAGTGATGTCGCTGCTGGCGCTCGTCGCTCTCATCGCCATCGTCAGCCGTGACAATATACTCGATGCCAATCGGCAAACCGAAACCATCAATGACATTCTGTCGGGAACATTTCTCAGCGTGGCACCGTATTCTGACGGCTCCAATGTCAAACTTGTGGATGCGCTGAGCGATGCCGAGTCCAGAATCCTGGGTAACCCATTGCTGAACGAATCGATCCGGCAGGACCTGCTGGTACGAATCGATAGAACCTACCTGTCACTGAGCGAACATGACAGAGTGATTTCGCTTGCGAATACACTGTTAACCCAGCCGACACTCTCGGTGCTCAACAAAATGAAGGTCTGGCAGTATCAGGCTGACGTGCATTCGGATCAAGGGGATTATGCAACGTCCAATCAGTGGCTGAAGAGGATTCTCGATCAGCCTGCTGATACGGTAGCAACCCATGATGAACACCTCAGCGCACTGGCCTCACTGTTCTTCAACCAGCTGCAACTTGGAGATCTTGACAGCTTGCCTGATCTGTTGACGCGCATAGAAAACGTCAAGCCTCAAAGCTCAATGCGTCTGAGTGCGCTGGGCGAACTGGCCTATAACGAGGGTGCCTATTACGATGCATTGCAGCAGCATCAGCAGGCCCATGATGCCTATGTGGCGGCAGCAGGGTTTTATGAGCAGAATCATCATGCGGAATACTACGGTGTCTTGACATCACTGTCGCAGGCCGCCCAGGCGAAGACCCGTATGGATGACACTCAAGCGCAACGCGAGGGACTGGCTGAGCTTGAGGCATTGCTGCCCAGAATGCTGACCAGCATGGGCGAGGATCATGGTCATGTGATCAATACACGGTTGAATCTGGGCTATGCCTATTTACAGAGTGACGAGTTTGAGAGCGCGACTGAGACGTTCGAATCCATGCAGTCGGTGATCGATCGTGTGTACGGGAAGAACAGCCTCTACTCTCTGGGCACCTTGCGCTATTACCTGACGATAGCACAGGCAAACGCCGGCGCATTGAAAGAGGCAGCGCTTGAATTTGCGGACATCATCAACGCGCTTCAAACACACCACGACGATCAACCAGAGGTACTGATCAAGGTTGCCATGACAGCTATCTGGTTTTACTACGACACCCAGGGCGATCTGAATTCAGCCACGAATCTATGCGATGTTGCACTGGATCTTGCTGAGAAGCGGCTGGAACCGAATCATGCGCATACCGGGTTGCTGAAACAGTACCGTGCACTGATTGATCACTCGCTGGGGGATGAGGACGCACTGACCAGAGCCATCGCATTGCACGAAGAACACACAAAACGATTCAGTCGTCCTGATCAGTTTACATCCCGGATTGCACAAAAACTGCAGTCATTGTCGAAACAGAAACCCGACTGATTCGCTGATTATCACAGGCGTGGTCGCTATCCAGTGTTCGGTTTTCACAGCCGTTGCATCTGTCCCTATAGGCAGTCAATGAAGGCAGTGAAATGGAATTCAACAGACAGTGGATTGATTCGACAACGGTCAGGATCGCATGGCTGTTGGTTCTGGTTGGACTGGCCGTGCTGCGCTCCTGGTACGGTACTCGGCTCGACTCGTTCAACGCTGACGAACCCTACCACATCGTCTCGGGCATCAGTTATGTACAGACGGGTGATTTCCGTCTCAATCCCGAGCACCCGCCGCTGACCAAGCTCTGGGTCGGTCTGTGGCAATCCGATTTCATGCTGCGACAATTCAAGCCCCTGAACGACAAGTACGAGGAACGCAATTTCCTCGAAGAAACCATGTATTTCGATAATGACTATTATCGATCTCAAAGTCAGGCGAGAGCCGCCATGTGGGTGTTCAATGGCACGTTGACACTCTGCTTGCTGTTGCTGGTGTGGCATGTCTGGACCTATGCAAGTGCGGTGATCGTGGGCGTGTTTCTTGCGCTCGAGCCCAGTGTGAGTACGCACATGCCCGTGGTCATGACCGATTTGCCCCTGTCGCTCTCCCTGGCCGTTGTGGTGATGGTGGCAATTCGCTTTGCCATCGTTTGGAGCTGGACCTGGACGCTTGTGCTTGGTCTTGCGACTGGTGTGGCCCTGGGCAGCAAATTTTCGGCCATACCGGCACTGCTGGCATTGTATATCGCGCTGTCATTGATCGCACTGAAACCCGTGTTCAACAAACACTGGAAGACCGTTACACAGCGCCTGGGCAAGCTGACGTTAGCCGGTCTGATCGGCATCGTCCTGTTGTGGTCCTGTTATGGATTCCAGAATCACGCAACACCCGACGGTACCGACCCGTTCAATCGAACACTTGCTGCCAAGATCGATGATCTGAGTACTCCAGCTCTTAAGTCGGTATTGAATACGATGGATCATCTTAATGTGCTGCCCAAACCCTATCTCTGGGGGTTGGCCGACACCGCGAAAGCAGGCGTTGAAGGTCGTGGTCGAGCCAGAACATTCATTTACGGGACGATGTACAAAGGTGAGATCCCCTGGTTTTACTGGCCATCAATTCTGCTATCAAAATTGCCAATCCCTCTGTTATTGCTGTTTGTCATCAGTGTGGTGATATTGCTGTATCAGGCCCTGAGGACAGGGATGCGAAACCAGGATGCGAACGAAGACGATCGAGAGGATAGATACATTCTTGCGCGGTCATCCCTGATAATTTTTGCCTTGTTGAGCGCCTACCTGGTGACGCTGATGTCATCTCAGGCAACGTATGGGGGCATTCGACATGCCATGCCGCTGGTGTTGATGATGGCATTGCTCATCGGCCTTGCTGCGTCTGTTATTAATTGGCACCGTCGCATCGTGTGGATCCCGATGGTCGCACTTTTCTCTCTGACGCTGACAATGACGATCACGGAAAAACGAACCTGGGAATATCACAACGAGACCGTCGGCGGAACCGAAAACGCCTATCGGTACTTCGTAAATGAAGGCCTCGGACTTTCGCAGCGGCTCAGGGAAATCAAGCACTTCATTGACGAGAACAACCTGCACGACGAACCGTTTTACAGATATCTGTGGCTGATCGAGGAAGAAATAAAAGCGGAGAATCTTAATTTTCCTGACGTGCTAAGCGGTATTGATGATGACAATGTTGAAGGTATCTGGGAGGGGTATTTTGTCATGTCGGTGACTGACCTGCTGCCCTGGGAAGGTTGGGATCCAGCCATGCTCGATCAGCTGGAGCATGTCACGCGTATTGGCAATGTGTTCATCATGAAGGGCCGCTACGTCGACCCCATGGACTGGGCCAGGGCTATGCGTGGCGAAGTTCGCCGCTACACCCAGGAAACTGAAGATCCTGATTGGCAGAAAATTGCCCTTCGGCTGGAGCAGGTGACCGCCATGATTGACTATCGCTACACGCTATTTGTCGATCTGGGCAATGCTTACATCAAGACTTCTCAGCGAGAAAAGGCAGTGATTGCCTATCAGAAAGCGCTCGAGCTGATCGACGAGAGCAAAGTCTATCGCAACAAGATCATCGCGCAGATCGACCGATTGAACTCTAGCTCAACCATTGGCCAGCTCCCCATCCTGCGACCTGATAATGTCGAGTGACTGTTGGATTTCGGAGTGTCGCAAAGCTAATCGATCACTACCATTCGGTGTAGACCGGATCGAGATACTGTGGCCTGACAATACCGAATAAGTGTTCGGTTTTCTCTTGATGTGCATCTGTTGACGGTAAGACTGAGAATCGATTGACAGAATCGCATGAACCGAATCGTTATTATCTTATCGGCCCTCATCTGGGCAACCGCCATCCAGGCTGCTGATTTCGTACCCACACGAATCGATGATCCGGCCCCGGATGGCTGTCAGGTGGATGACTGTTCCTTGCGCGAGGCCGTGCTAGATGCCAATGCCAATCCGGGAGAGGACACGATCGTTCTGGCCAATGACATTTATCTGCTGTTACGGCAAGGCCTCGATGATTTGGGCATCAGTGGCGATCTGGATATTACCGATGATCTCATCATCCAGGGTACACAGAATCCGGACACGGGTGAACGAACACGTATCGACGTGCATCTGATACCGGACAGGGTGCTGGATGTCCATGCTGCGACGAGCCTGACCATCAGGGACGCCGCGATTCGAGGCGGTGATTCGGCCGATGCAGGTGGCGGTATCCGTGCAATCAATGCTGAGCTTGAACTGCAGCGTGTGCAAGTGGGCCAAAACCGGTCTGCCGATGGCGGGGGTATTTATGCCATGAATTCGAACCTGCGGCTGATCGATGTGCGACTTTACGAAAATGTGTCCGATTCAACTGGCGGTGGCGGCGGCTTGTCACAGATCGGTGGTTCGCTTTTCATCATTAATAACGTGATCGAGTTCAATGAGGGCGGACTCGCAGGCGGCCTGTCGATTCAGGATCTTGATGCCGCAGTGCCGTCTGTCAGCACTGAAATTATCGGCTCTGAAGTCATTGCCAATCGCGGAAATACAGGGCCTGGAGGGATCAGTCTGACGGATTTGAACGGGCAATTCACGGCTCTGATCAGTGATTCCAGAATCAATGATAATTTTGGTGTCTTTGGCGGTGGTTTGCGGGTGTCCGGTGTGGGTCTGGTGATCGAGGGCTCTGGTATTGATGGTAATACCGCGATTGCTGATGGTGGCGGGATCTATACGGATACGATCATCGCTGATCACTCTGAAGGTGTCACGATTCGTTCATCCATGATTTCGCGAAATACCGCATTTGACGAGGCTGCTGCGCTCTATTCGTTTATGAATCTAACGCTCACCAATGTCACAGTGAGTGGTAACCAGACGTTCAGTGGTCACGGCATTGTGTTAGGACCGGGTATGAATACGCTATCACACGTCACGATTGCCGAGAATGAGCAGGCATCGCAGCGTGTACTGAATTCACCATTTAACGGTTCTGTACTCAGGATGGTGAACACAATCATCAGTGGTGAATGCGCCATCGGGCAATTCAGCACGATGATATCGCTCGGGTGGGAACATCGAATCACCCGGCGATACCTGTGAGCTGGGGAGTGCCAACGACCAGTTCGGCGAGCCGCTGCGTGGGCTACTCGATCTGACCTTGCGCGACAATGGTGGACCGACAGAAACCCATTCACTGCCAGCAGGCAGCCCGGCGATCGGTAATGCCGTCGGTGCGAGTCCACTGATGCTGGATCAGCGTTACTTTCCGCGTGATGCCGACCCCGACAGCGGCGCCTATGAATACAACCCGGATGATGTTCTTCCGTTGTTTGATGACGGTTTTGAATCATGATCATGACCACTGTGGGATGATGTGTTCGGAAATGGTTCGGATTGCATCTGTTTCGATATGGACATTAACCGACGGGAATCCGATTCATGAGCAGATGCACCATTTGCCAAAGCATACTGGCTGCAGGGCTGGCCCTGTGTTTAACCTCGAATGCGTACGGCCTCGAAATTGGTCAAAATGACTTGCGCGTGAGCAATGTCGGTCCGGTCGGCGATGCCAATTTCGATGCCAGCGATCCGGTAGTGGCCTACAACAGTATCGATGAAGAGTACCTGATCGTCTGGTCTGAAAATCATGTCGTGGGTGGTGAATTCGAAATTCATGGACAGCGTGTGACGCTTGAAGGGCTACCGACCGGCATCTTCAATTTCACCATTTCCAACATGGCCAATGGCAATCCTCTCTTCGGTGCCTTTCAGCCCTCTGTGGCACACAATTCGCTACGCAACGAATACCTGGTTGCCTGGATGGGTGACGATTTCAGCAATGGTATCGACGATGATGTTGAAATATTCGTGCAGCGACTGTCAGCCGACGGGACTGGAATCGGCGGGGATATTCAGATTTCCGATATCGGTCAGGATCCTGGAAGTATAAGACAGGGGCGCTCGCCCAGGGTGGTCTACAATCCGGCCGATGATGAATACCTGGTGATCTGGTTTGCCGATGATCCGGACTCGGGCCTGGCCGATGAGGAATATGAGATCTTCGGCCAGCGTCTGGATGGCCAGGGACAGGAAATCGGTGCCAATGACTTCAGAATTTCCGATATGGGCATTGACGGTGATTCAAGCCGTGGAGCCTCAATTCCTGCCGTAGCCTTCAACAGCAATCAGCCCCAGTATCTGGTGCTTTGGAATGGTGATGATGATGCGGGCGGGCAAGTCGAAAACGAATTTGAAATCTTTGGTCAGCGCCTTGATCGATTCGGCAATGAAATCGGAATCAATGACTTCCGTATTTCAGATATGGGGGGTGGTCTGGGTGATGCGAGTTACGGTGCGTTTCGGCCGCACCTGGCATTCGATCAAAACAATGACCGGTGGCTGGTGGTCTGGCATGGTGACGATAGCAGCGGTGGTCTGATTGACGATGAATTTGAAATCTTCGGCAGTCTGCTGAACAGCGCTGCACAGGAAATTCAGTCGTTCAGGATTTCGCGCATGGGCGGCACAGGCAACACCGGTTTTGCTGCGTTTCGACCGCGTGCCGCATTCGATCCGGTCAACAGCGAATACCTGGTGATCTGGCAGGGCGATCAGGTGACCTCGGGTACTGGTGGTCCGGATAGTGACGAGTATGAAATCTGGGCTCAGCGGATCAGCCAGGACGGTGACCTGATTGAACGGTCCGTTGCCATCTCTGATATGGGTCCGGATGACTCCGAGTTCGATGCACTGGCAACAGCCCAGGTGATCAATCCGGACAAGCAGGAATTCCTTGCTGTCTGGTCTGGTACTGACGATAGCTTCGGTGGGTGTTCCCGATGAGCATGAAGTCTGGCTGCAGCGTCTGTCGGTATCCATCATCTTTGAAGACGGGTTCGAATAGGCTATGCCGTTAGCCCGATTGGATGGTGTGCCAGATGTCGAAACGCTTCAATCGATCGGTAATTTGGGTGCAGGCTGTTGCCACTGTCCGACAGACCAGAGATTGCCGTCTTGCTTGAGCTGGAGACGCAATTGCTGGTAGCTGAATCCAGTCTCTGAGTCGCTGTTTTCAGTAGGGCAGCCGAGTACAAGCAGGGTTTTTTCGTCGCCCTTGAGCCCGCCAGAATGCTCATCCTCAGAACACCAGTCCAGCCAGGGTGGGTGGCAGATCTTCCAGAACATCTCCCTTGTTCAGAAACACGGTAACCCCGTGTCGTTCCTGCCTGATCCAGGGGCCAACCTTGCCCGGATCTACCAGTTGTCCAACCGTGAAATGGGCAATCAGGTCATCCTCGCCATCCTGATCCAGATCATGCCAGAGCGTGGCCCGGACATTGACCTCATGTGATATGCCGTGATGGTCCCGGTTGCCTTGTGAAATCTGATGTGACAGAAAATCCCTGGCGAATTGATGATCCGAATCAATTCTGGCCAGCCATGGGTTGCTCAATTGGTGCTGTATTGATCTGAGATAGGCCAGATCGGCCAGCCGGTCCTCGTAATCATCTCTGGATGCGTCGACCAGCCGAGCCTCACACAATGTGGTATGCCATTTCTCATTATATTTACTGGCGACGACAAGATAGCGCTGTCGGGGTTTCAATCGGGTGTAGCACGAGTTGCCCCGATCAACATGAATCGTCATGGATGGGTCTGAAATGGCTCCGAATGCTTCAACCAGTTCAAACTGAACCCGATCGTATTTCTCTTCTCGACAATGTCGATTATCGCTTGAGCAAACGGTCTCGTGTTCGATAACACTCGCAGTCACATCACCCAGAAAGGCCGTGATGCCACTCTGTTTGACATAAGCGAATCGAGCTTGTGCAGACTCAAGGTAATTGCACATACAGGCACGTGCTGGCTGAGGTATCGCAAGGAAAGCGACACAGCACAGTATGATGATCAGTTCGTAATATTGGCCTCGATAAACCATATTCGCCTGTCGATTATGACGTCTGTAGCACCGGATTGTTCAGTACAATCTGATTCACGTCATGAAATGGTTCTGTTCATTTTGTGGCACTGAATGATCGAGTTCGCTGTACTTTGTCTCAAAGTGCCCGTCACAGCATGCCAATAGCCGCGATGCCTGTCACGGCGAACCTGAAGCAGTGAGCCAGGTGTGAACCTATCGAATTTACCTGATCAGATAGGCTGTCGATATGACAGCTCTCTATTCGGGTCGGTGTTCCTTTCGGTTCTGGATTCTGATGATGCTGACGAGCATGATCATAACAATCATGAGCAACAGGCCGACTCGGTTCAATGTCGGGACACTCAGCGGTGTTCCACGGCCAAACACGGTGATGGTGACCACGGCTGTGTCGGTGGCACCGAGGCTGTCCTGCACGGTATAGACAAAACTGTCGCTGGCGCTCTGGCCCTGCAGCAGGTTGTCGAACGCACCAGCCGGATCGTAGCGGAAGCTGCCATTGCCCAGATCAGTGACGATGCCGGAGGTTGCTGCTGTGTTGATGGTTGCAATGCTCAGCACGTCGTTCTGATCGATGTCGCTGTCATTGTCGAGCACGCTGGCTGTCAGCAGGATGTCATCTGCAGCCACTTCAAAACCAGCACCGCTGTCGTCCTGTGCATCGGGCGCATCGTTCACACCCGTCAGTGCGACCGATACCGTGGCTTCATTGCTGCCACCGGCCAGTGAATAGCGGAATGTGTCGGTCACCTGAGTGCCCTCGGCCAGTGATTGGATCTGGAAGCTGTTGCGCGGGTCGTAGCTGAACCCCCCGGTCGGCAGCAACTCGACAACGGCAGCGCCATCGCTGATCACCGGTGGCTTGTCGATCACCAGCGGGTCACCGTCGGCATCGAAGTCATTGGCCAGCACGCCCGGTGCCGCCAGGGTGAACACGGCATTTTCCGTGGTCTGATACACCGGCAGCGGGAATGACACCAGATCGATGTGTGCTGTACTGGTGCTGCCTCGGATGTTCGAACCGGTGCCTTCAATCGGGTTGACCGTATACAGCCAGCTGAAGGTGTGGACACCTGCACTGACCGGAAAGCTAACCGTTTCCCGAGCGGTACCATCAGTGACAATTTCCTGATTGACGCCGTCGATGAAGAACTGCAGCGTACTCTGATCACCCACCTGATCTTCCCGTGTGTAGGTGATCTGGCCATTTCCGGTGGTCACTGTCAGGATCAGTTCGGCACGATCCGATCCACCCAGATCATCGGGTGTCCGAACGGCGAAGCTGCCATCAACCGCTGCGACGCTGTCAACGAACCAGTCACGATCACCGATGTTCTGCCAGGGCAGCCGGCTCAGATCACCGGACTCGAAACTGTCATTGTCGAATCCTGGGTCATCAAACACCTGCGGCTCGCTCTGCGCCATGGCCCCACCTGACAACAACAGGCAGGCAAGCAGTGTGAACAGCGGCGAGATCAGTCTGGCTGGCATGTGAGACTTCAGGGTGTGTGCTTGGGTAGTCATGTTGTCCTGCGCTTTATTCTCATGAGTGATACAGCGGGAGAACGTGATGCGGAGAAAAACACGCCAGAAAATGTGAATTCATGCAGGCCATCTGCATTAACAACATGGAATACACTGAATTGATGGATTCCGGAGGTGCGTTCAATCATTGAACGCATATTCAGACGGGACTGATTGTGAGGCTGGTCAGGGCTGGTTCTTGTTCTCTTCCAGCATGCGGGCAATTTCATCCTCACCCAGCGGGCGGCGCATCTTGACCGACAGGCTGTCACTCCATTCCTGGGCAAAATCCCGTTGCAGCCGGACATTGATCATGGCGGTGACGGTCATGGCAATGATGGCCCCCAGACTGGCCAGTGCCATGTCCTTGTGTGCATCCCAGACATCGCCCTGGGTGCCGAGATAGGCAATGCCCAGGTCACCGCCAAACAGCTCGGCGGCCCACCATTCGAACAACTCGAAGATCATGGAGGTCGACATGGTCAGATCCAGTGGCAGGAAATAACCCCAGAAGCCACGGACACTGACGATTCGCACGAACACTTCGCGAATGGGATAGGCCAGCAACAGGCCGTAGGCAAAATGGATGGCTCGATCAAAATGATTGCGCTCCAGGCCAAACATGTCATTGATCGAGATGCCGAACAGGGCGGCACTCCACTCGTTATAGGGAACCTTGGAATACGAGTAATGGGCGCCGATCTCGTGCAGGCACAGAAAGATGAAAATCAGGGTATAGGAGATACGGGACAGTGGAAACTGTCGGTGAGTCAGTACCAGCAGGGGTACGGCGATGAAGACCAGAATGTTTTCAAGCGACCAGTTTTCCCAGTTCTTTGGCGGTGAAGACCAGGCCACCAGCCAGATCAGGAACAGCACCAGCAGGATCATGGCATAGCGGGTATGCGTGACGGGTGCGTGATCGATCGTTGCTTCTGTCCTGGTCATTGCATCACCTCAGATGCGATGCCAGCGCAGCGGCTTGCCTGGCACTCGCTGCACTGCGCCACGTGCTTCCAGATCCAGTTGTACCGTCTTGCACCACCAGGCAGACTTGGCGCCATTGGGCCACAGGTCCTGTCTCAGGTGTGGCTGGATGGCATTGATCATTTCAGACTGAGTCAGACCTGGCTCGGATTCGGGCAGCGCTGTCAGCAGGGCAGATTTCATCGCCGAGTACTTCTCTGCATCTACCCGGCTCTCACTGCCCGGACAGTTGATGTTCAGTACGGTCACTTTTTCTGACTTGGACATGGGCTGCTCCGTTGTTTTTGCTGATGGCTGCATCATCATGATTCCGGCATGCCCTTTACCAAATTCAGGCGACTCACATCAGCTTCCACAGGCGCCGCGATCTGTCTGGACTGAGTGGCACAGCCGATTCAACACCGTTACACTGTCTGCGTGTGAATGAATACGGCAGCTGAGCTAACTTGTCAAATACAGCAACATCTGAAACCGAGGCAAACCGATCACCCGTAGCGTCGGCTGGCAAGTGGACGCGGCTTCGTCATCGTGCCCTGTCATTCATGCTGGTTTGTCTGCTGCTGGTCACGACAGCTTATGCTGCGGATCAGCCAGAACAGGATGCCGCAACCGAACAGAGAGCTGCAGCCCCGTCACGTGAGCTGGCGCTGACTCTGGATGAATTGCGAACACTGACGGATGTCCTCGGTTATGTTCAGCGTCATTACGTCGAACCCACCCGTGACCAGGAACTGATCGAAGATGCCATTGACGGCATGTTGTCCCATCTGGACCCCCACACCCGTTATCTGAGCCCAGAAGAACGCAAGGCACTGGAAGAGGACAATACCGGCCAATATGGCGGCGTGGGTATCGAGGTACGCTGGCTCAAAACCGGTCTGACTATCGAGAAGGTGACCCGTGGGTCACCGGCCGACGCGGCCGGTCTGACAGCGGGCGATCTGATTCGAGGCGTGGCGGATGAGCCCGTTACCCGGCTCACGGTGAGTGATGTGCTCAAGCGTGTTCGCGGTGAAATCGGCACGACCGTTGTACTTTCCATCGAATCGGAGGGCAGTGACAGTGTGCGTGATGTGGCCGTGGAACGTGCCCTGATCGATGTGCCCAGTGTCTATTCACGACTGTACGAGGGAGACATCGGTTATCTGCGCATCACCGAGTTCCAGACCGGTACGGCGGAAACCGCCAGCCAGACGCTGGACAGACTCAAATCGGGTACCGATCGCGGTCTCACCGGGCTGGTGCTCGATATGCGCGACAACAGTGGTGGTGTACTCAACTCGGCAGTGGGTCTTGCAGATTTGTTCATGCACAGTGGCGATATTGTCACCACCCGTTCCCGCGGTGAAGACGGTGAGACATCCGATCTCACCCTGTCAGCCGCGCCTGAAGACGAGATCAATGGGGCACCCATCGTGATTCTGGTCGATCATGTGACGGCATCGGCAGCCGAAATTGTCGCTGCCGCCCTGCAGGACAACCGGCGTGCACTTGTCATGGGTACACGCACCTTTGGCAAGGGTTCAGTACAGACCATACTGCCACTGCGCAATGGTGGCGCCATCAAACTCACCACTGCACGTTACTATTCACCACTGGGAACACCCATCCAGGCCAGGGGTGTGGTACCGGATATCTGGATTTCCGAGGCCAATCAGGTGGTGAATGAAGAATCGAGACGGACAGATCTGAGGCTCGAGTCATCGCTCAATGGCCATCTGCGTGCTGAAGCTGATGAGTCGTTCCAGGGTAGCGACCGCAGCTGGATCGTGCTGTCCGGCTCGGACTACCCTCTGTACAGGGCGCTGCTGTTACTTCACAGCATGCAACTGATGAACCAGACGGCGACATCAGCCGATGAGTCGGACCGGTCGGGTGCCCAGCGCCAGCAATCGCCAGAGGCAACGATGGAGGTCGGATTGTCATGAATCCGGTTCTGGTCGTTTTTCTTGAAATGATGGTGTTACTGGCCGAACAGATGAACGCGGCACCGGTCAGCCTTTCCGGCCCGATCAGTCTTTCAAGGGAAGTGCCACTCCAGGCCACGCACCGGCTTGAACCCATGGTCGTGGTGGCTGCTGACGACACGATTGCCGAGGAACCAGCCATCATTCGTCATCGTATGGAACCGATGCGGATAACCAGCCCGATTCAGCCGCTGCCCGAACCCGAAGTTGTGTCTGTGGATGATACAAGAGTCAGTGAGGCGTTGGCGGCTGCCGAATCAGATTCACTGGTGACCGGGAACCGCAATGTCAGGTCAGCGCATTCCGGACAACCCCGGGTGGTGATCATCATTGACGATCTGGGGCACAACTGGGTCAGGGATCGAAGTGTCATTGACCTGCCGCCCGAAATTGCTCTGGCCGTGCTGCCCAACAGTCCCTATGGTTTGAAGATTGCGCGTCAGGGCTGGGAATCCGGGCATGAAATCCTGATACATCTGCCGTTGCAGGGTGGGGATAGCGAATATGCCGAGCCGGATACACTGACCCTGTCGCTGGATGAGGGCGAGTTTCTGGCGCAGTTGCGTGAATCACTGAAGCGAATTCCCTATGCCATTGGTGTGAACAATCATCAGGGCAGTGTACTGACCTCTGCCGCTGAACCGATGCAATGGCTGATGAGCGAGCTCAAGAGCAGGGATCAGCACTTCTTTCTCGATTCCAGGACAACGGCCACTTCGGTTGCCATGAAGACCGCCCGTGATCTTGGCGTGCCGGCGCTGAGTCGTCGAGTGTTTCTGGATCATGACATGGATGTGGCATCCATGGATCAGTCCTTTGCACAGATGATTCGCATCGCCAGGCGCGAGGGTCAGGCCATTGCCATTGCACATCCACATCGTTCCACCCTGAACTGGCTGATTCCCAAGCTGGATGAATTGAACGATGCGGGTATCGCGCTTGCGGCGCCTACCGAACTGCTCAACAGGGTGCCGAGTCGAATGTCCACGATGCAGCCACCAGATGTGCTTGCCAGTCCGTGACTGAGCCCTTCAGTCGTTTGCTGCCTGACTAGTTGTCGCGGTTGCCGCGATTTCCCGGTGACAGCGGAAACTGTGTAATCTTCTCGCCACTCTCACGGTCACGAATCAGACAGGCACCCGTCTTGTTCACCTCTTCGATACGAATCACCGAGTGCATGGGGATATGAAGACTGCTGACGTCTGCAAACTCATCGCGCATTTTTTCCTCGGTCGGGTCGACCACCAGCGTTTCGGTGTCGGAGAATATCAGGTCCTTCACTTCGATAAAGCCGTACATCATGCTCGAGTCCGCATGATTGGCATAGAGCTCATACACCTTGCCGTGATTGAGAAATATGATTTTGTAGATCGTCTTGTTCATGATGTCTCGATGTTCCGGGCTGGTTCTGTAACTGGTTGCAACATGTCTGAAAATCAAGCGTTGCTGTCTGTGTCTCAGTGCTTGACGCGATAGCCGAACAGTCGCAGTAGCAGTGCCAGTGTACACCCGATCAGAAATCCGCCGATATGAGTCCACCAGGCCACCACGGTGATGGTCGAACTATTCAGCCAGTAACCCAGTTGCAGCAGCAGCCAGGCACCGACCAGTGCAATGATGGGAATCCTGATCATTTGAAGGTAGATTCCAAGCGGCAGGATGACCCCGATCCGTGCCAGAGGCGCCAGCGCGAACAACAGCCCCATCAGGCTGGAGACAGCGCCACTGAGGCCGATGATCGGCGCCATGCCATCGGTATCAGTCAGCAAAATGGCAAGATTTGCCAGGCTGCCACAAACCAGGAAAGAGACGATCAGCCAGAACGGCTTGATCCAGCGCTCGAGCTTGAATGCGAACAGAAACAGGAAAATCAGATTGCCGCCCAAATGAAGCCAGCCGGCATGAAAAACGGTACTGGTCAGTGGTGTCAGCAAGCCCGTGTCCCAGGACCACTGGCTGACCTGCTGACTGAATTCGGCTGGAACAAACAGCCATTCTGACACGGCAGCCAGCTCCCAGTTCATGGTCTGCTGGATCAGGGCAACGACGAGTACTGTGACGGCGATGATCAGGGTTGCCCAGGGAAAAAATACCTGTCGTCTGTCTCCCAGGGATTTGGTGGGCTTGGAAATCAGCATCGCTGGAGAGTTCCGCTAGCGGCTGGGTACCAGAACACGTCCGCTACCCGTAGTCATCACCAGGCCATCCCGTCTGATTTTCTCGAGACGAATCTGGTCGTTGATCGACTGGCCTTCGGTCATGCGTCTGGAGTTGATCAGCGCGAATCGGCGACCGGGTTCCGGGTCATAGACGACGATGCTGATCCTGAACGACTGGATTTGCTCCCGTGTTGCCGAATCGATATCGGAGAGCAAGAGAAATGTTTCCTCTGGATCTGTCTCAATTGTGGCCGTTTGAGATGGCATCAGCGCCTGGTCTGGTTGATCAAGGGGTTCAGCGGGCTGGGTTTGAGGTGCTGCACGCCCGAGTTCGCTTGATGGCTCAGCTGAAACGACTGGCTCCGGTGACGTGATTTCGTTCACAACTGGCTCGGACAGATCGAGATCATTGTCAGTCAACTCAACATCGACCACTTCTTCTGCAATTGTCTGAGGCGTCTCATTTGCTGGCAGATCGGGTTCTGTGGCGATCACAGCGGATGACTGCGGAACTGAAGTCAGTTCTGCTGTGCTCTGTAACGCAGGATTTTCGGTCATGACCGTGCCGGTCTGCTCAACTGATGCGGTATGCCAGTACCATGTGCCGGATGCAATCAGCAGCAGCGCAGCGACGAGCAGGATGATCTGGCCTCCTCTCGAGCGATTGCGCCGTTGTTCTTCATAGCGGGAGATGCCGGGCAAGGGCGCCTGACGCAGTCGTTCCTGATCGGATTTTTTCAGTGCATCAAGAATGGAGGACATCGTCGGGTATCGGGGTGGCTGCAGTGGCTTGCATGACGGGTCAGTAACCTGCTGTGCTGTACCGTTTCAGGTATTGAAGTGTATCACGGCCAATCACGCCGTCGGGCCGGATGCCATGACTGTTCTGGAAACTGATGGCCCACTGTTTCAGACTGGGTCCGAAATAGGGATCCTCGGCATCACCGGCATAGGCGGGCTCTGCCGATTTGGCGGCCTGCTTGACCCAGATCACTGCCGGGCCACGTGCCGTTTCCTCGAGAATGTCAGGCAGGTATGCAGGTACTTGCCAGTAGTCCCAATAACGCCCGGACCACTGCTTCTCGAACTCGGCTCGGGTCAGTTCTTCACGACCGTCCTGCCGAATCAGTTCGACGCCGGTTTCGGTAAAGCGGGCCACAACATAGCCCTGTTCGAGTCGCGGGCATTCGGCAATCACCGGCCTGTTCAGTGCTGCCATGGCATCGCTGGTGGCATGACCTGTCTGACAGAACAGCTGTCGCAACAGGCGCTGGTTGCATTGACCTGGCGAGATGTCGGAAAACTCGGGCAGTCGCTGGTCTTCTCGTAACAGTGACAGGCTGTCGGCAAAGCCCTGGCTGCCGAATGGGTCCGGGCTCACTACTTCTGCTGTGGCATCAATCGACGGGCTGGCTGAATCGAGATTGGCCATGCTTGTGTCATCCGAATTGAGCCATTGTTGAACATAGCCACCATTCCAGGCCAGTACGGCCAGCGAAAACAGCAGCACAATGACCGTGGTTGTGACAAGCACGGTTTTTGCGGTACCCCGGTCAGCTGATGTCTGTCTCGGCGATTCGTTGAGTGCAGGGCCCTGGATTTCTCTGGCTGCCCGTGCCACCGTGCGACGCGTAATGCTGTGCGAACTCTCGGCATAGGCAATCAGCAAGGCACGCTCTGCCATGATGTTGATCAGTCTGGGGACTCCGCTGGAAACACGATAAAGCTGTTTCAGCGCCGATCTGTCAAACGGGCTGTGCTGGCACCCGGCCACAGCAAGACGGTGGTCGACGTAATCGGCCGTTTCAGTTTCATCCAGTGCGTCCAGATGAAAGCGGGCGGTGATACGCTGGGAAAGTTGCCTCAGATCCGGCCTTGAGAGCAGGTTGCGCAGTTCGGGCTGGCCCAGCAGGATGATCTGCAGCAGCTTCTGCGTGTCGGTTTCCAGATTGGTGAGCAGGCGAACCTGCTCCAGAGATTCCGGGGTAAGATTCTGGGCCTCATCGATGATGACAACCACGGTCAGGCCCTCGGCATGGGCATTGAGCAGATACTTGTTGAGTCGGTCGACCAGCTTTTTCTGGCTGGTCATGGCACCGCGTGTGCGGATCTTGAGCTCGTCGCAGATGGCCTGCAGCAACTCAAGCGGGTTCAGTTTGGGGTTCAGGATCAGTGCGGCTCGACAATCCTCTGGCAACTGTTCCAGCAACAGACGGCACAGGGTTGTCTTGCCGGTACCGACTTCGCCGGTCAGCTGGACGAACCCACCGCCGCCTCCCTGGGTAATGCCCCAGTTCAGATGAGCCAGTGCATCCTCATGCCGGTGGCTGAGAAAGACGAACCTCGGATTCGGAGTGATCGAAAATGGCGGTTCGTGCAAGCCGAAAAACTGGTGGTACATGTGACTAGTCCTGTCGCGGCGCATTGCCTGAGCGGTTTGACCCGTTCAGGCGATGGCGGTTCAGATGACAGCACACGTCCACAGCATTATTCCCGTGTCTGTTCCAGTGCAAGCAGATCGGCGTTGCCACCCACTGCTGCTGTATTGATGGTCAGCGTACGCTCGTTGACCAAGCGCAGCAGGTAGTGGGGACCACCTGCCTTGGGCCCGGTTCCGGACAGGCCCTCGCCACCGAAAGGCTGCACGCCCACCACGGCGCCGACCATGTTGCGGTTGACATAAACATTACCGACTCGTGCACGTTTCGCGATTTGTTCGGCAAAGGATTCAATGCGTGAATGCACGCCCAGGGTCAGCCCGTACCCGGTGCCGTTGATCTGTTGCAGCACCTCATCAATATCGCGTGCCCGGTAGCGTATGACATGAAGTACCGGGCCGAACACTTCCTTGTCGAGCAGTGACTGGGAGTCCAGTTCATAGGCCACCGGTGGCAGAAAACTGCCGTGTCCGGTCGTTTCATCAAGCGCCAGTTTACGGATCACCTTAACACCACTGCCGGCCGCAGCCAGTTCGTCCAGTCGCCTGCAATGATCACTGAGGGCAGCCAGTGCATCGTCGTCGATAACCGGCCCTACATCGGTGGACACCATAGCCGGGTTGCCGACCGACAATTCGTCCATGGCGCCAGCCAGCATGGTGATGACCTTGTCGGCAATATCTTCCTGAATGTAGAGAATTCGCATGGCAGAACAGCGTTGTCCAGCAGAATGAAACGCCGAACTGATCACATCATTCACCAGCTGTTCCGGCAGACAGGAGCTGTCAGCGATCATGGCATTCATGCCACCGGTTTCAGCAATCAGTGTTGCGATCGGGCCGTCACGACCGGCCAGTGTCCGGTTGATCAGATGGGCCGTTGCCGTGGATCCGGTGAATGCTACGCCGGCAATTGCCGGGTCGCCAACCAGGGCGGCTCCGACGCGAGCACCGTCACCCGGCAGACACTGTAATGCCTGCAGCGGGATTCCTGCCTCGTGCATCAGTGCAGTCGCGCGGTCAGCAACCGCAGCGGTCTGCTCAGCCGGCTTGGCCAGCACAGTATTGCCTGCCACCAGCGCGGCGGCTACCTGTCCGAGGAAGATGGCCAGAGGGAAGTTCCACGGACTGATGCAGACAAACGGACCCTTGCCGTGCAGTGTCATGCTGTTCGATTCGGCTGACGGGCCGGGAAATGCCTGTGGTTCGGCCATCAGCAATGTTGCCTGTCTTGCATAGTAGCGGCAGAAATCGACAGCCTCGCGAATTTCCGCCACGGCATCGGGTAGCGTCTTGCCGGCTTCACTGATCAGCAGTGCCATCAGTTCATCACGGTGCTGCTCCAGCAAATCGGCAGCGCGCTCGAGACAGTCGGCGCGATGATCAACTGATGTCATCGACCATTGCGGGAAATAGTCGCGAGCGGTATCGAGCGCCTGTCTGACCTGAGCATCGTCTACCGGCAGCCACTGGCCCACAACCTGGTTCCTGTTGGCCGGGTTGGTGATGTCGAGCCATTTGGCCTGCTTGTCCGGCTTGAAGCGGTTGCGTCCAGTCATGTCGCTGACGCGGGCACTGATGCGGCACGGTTCCTGCAATGCCTTTTCCAGTGCCTGCTTGAGTCTGGCAAGTTCGATCTCGTCGGCCAGATTGGCACCCTGTGAATTTGTCCGGCCGGAGTCAGCCTCCGGGTTCTCCTGGCTCTGTCTTCGATAGAGATCAGCCGGCTGGCGGATACCGGGGTGGGGCTTGCTGCTGTAGTGCTGGCTCAGCTCAATCGGGTCCTGAACAATTTCGGATATGGGCAGCTCATTATCGACTATGCGGTTGACGAACGAGGTGTTGGCGCCGTTTTCAAGCAGTCGCCTGACCAGGTAGGGCAACAGGTCTTCGTGTGAACCCACCGGTGCATAGACGCGGCACGGGATGATACTGTCGTCCTGACTGACGATTTCGTCATACAGCTCTTCACCCATGCCATGGAGACGCTGAAATTCAAACGGCTGGCCTTCGGATGCGAACTGGTGGATCGCGGCAACGGTCTGCGCATTATGCGTGGCAAATTGCGGATAGAAGCAGTCCGGTTCGGCCAGCAGCAGCCTGGCGCAGTACTGATAGGAAACATCGGTGTTGGCCTTGCGGGTGAACACGGGAAAACCGGGCAGGCCCTCGACCTGGGCATGCTTGATCTCGGTATCCCAGTAGGCACCCTTGACCAGGCGGACTGGAATCGAGCGTCCATGCCTGCGTGCCAGATCGGCGAGATAACGAATCACCACGGGTGCCCGTTTCTGATAGGCCTGCACCACCAGGCCCATGCCGTTCCAGCCAGACAGTGCCGGGTTCTCGAACACCGCCGTGAACAGCTCCAGAGATAATTGCAGACGATCGGCCTCTTCGGCATCGATGGTGACGGCAACACCACTGTTGCGCGCGGCCAGTGCAAGCTCGAGGATTCGGGGCGTGAGTTCGGACAAGACACGCTGGCGCTTGCCGATTTCATATCGCGGGTGCAATGCAGACAGCTTGATGGAGATCGAAGGCGAGGCGTGCATGTCTTTCCTGACATGCGCCGACATGCTGCCAATCGCAGCCAGATAAGCCTTGTGATAGCGGCTGGCATCGTCGGCAGTCAGTGCGGCTTCACCCAGCATGTCGTAAGAGAACCGGTAGTGCCGCATCTCCTTCGTGTTCGATTTCTTCAGCGCTTCTTCAATGGTTCGACCGAGCACGTACTGATGCCCCATCACGCGCATGGCCGATCGCATGGCCTGTCGTATCACCGGTTCACCGCTGCGTGTCAGCAGTTTCTTCAGGCCCCTGAGCAGCCGGTTTTCCGAGATCGTTACCAGCTGGCCGGTCAGCATCAGCCCCCAGGTCGATGCATTCACAAACAGTGAGTCGCTTTTTCCCAGATGCGATTCGAAATCGGCATCCCCCAGCTTGTCAGCGATCAGCTTGTCGGCGGTGTCGGCATCCGGGATTCTGAGCAGGGCTTCTGCCAGACACATCAGCAGGATACCTTCCTCGGAAGAGAGGTCATACTGCTGCATGAACGCATCCAGGCCGCCCTGTTCAGACTGTTTTGCACGAACACGTGTCACCAGAGAAGTGGCCATGGCAACGATGTCCTGTTGCTGTTTTTCCGAAAGCTGCAGTCCCTTGTACAGCGTGGCAAGGTGTTCACTTTCGTCAGCGAACCAGGCATCACTCATGGCCTGGCTGAAGGGGGTGGTGCCGTCGGTCTGATCAAGCACCATCTGCGGATTATTGCTCATGATTGTTCCGTCCGGTCGTCAGGGATGCTGTCTGGCAACCTTGTTGTGTATCTCGTTGATCTGCATCACGGCAGCCGAGCCATACCAGGGCTTCAGCTCCATGATGAGTGAACCGGCCTGAATGGCAGGATCGGTTTCGGTCAGCGCACGCGCCTCCTCGAGGTTGTCGACAGCGAAGATATAGATGCCACGAATATCGCCATCATCCATGAAGGGGCCAGCCAGTACCAGCTTCCCTTCTTCGGCCATGCGGCCGATGTTCTGCATGTGAGCTGCCTGCAGTCTGGCGGTTTCCTCTGGATCTTCCGGACGGTTGGGTCCGGACTTGAGAAAGGCCATTACGTATTGACGCATGCCATAGTCATCGGCACCAACTTTTGTGGCAAGTACAGCGTCGTATTCTTCATTGGTCGACTGATTTGTTTCGACCGTATGATCACTGGCATGCAGCGACAGAAAGTACAAGGCGGATCCGACGATCAGCGAGAGGAAAAACACAGACCGTTTTTTCATGATTTTTATCCCCGAAACAGGCAAGGAGGAGACTATATTCGACCCGCAGACTCAGATCAAATGGACTTTCAGAGCTGTTTCAGGAGTTTGCGAACCGGTGGCAGATTGCGGCGGCTGATCTCCAGTGTCGCATCGCTGTCTTTCAGTCTCAGCATGATCTGCTGCGCACTGTTTTTCTCAAGCGCCCGAATCTGGTTTCGGGCCACCAGCGTGTTGCGATGTATGCGTACGAAATAGGCTTCGAACTCCTGTTCCAGCGCGATCAGTGAATCCTCGATAAGAGACTCCCCGTCGGCGTGAACCACAGTGACGTACTTGTGTTCGGCACGGCAATAATGAATCGACTCAACCGCGATCAGCTCGATGTTTCCCCCCATGCGTGCACACAGATGCGCCCGATGACGGTCGGTACTGAACTGCTCAACCCGGCCGGGCTGATAACGTTGCAGTTTTTCGTAGGCCTGTGCCAGCCGTTCCGGCTTGACCGGCTTGACCAGATAATCGACCGCCGCCGCATCAAAGGCATCCAGCGCATACTGATCATACGCGGTACAGAAGACGATGGCCGGTGGTTGATCCAGCCTGCTGATATGCCGTGCAGTCTCAAATCCATCCATGACGGGCATCTGCACATCCAGCAGTACCACAGCGGGTTTGATCGTGTCGATCAGTTTCAGTGCTTCAAGACCATTAGCAGCTTCGCCGGCAACGGGTGTGGACTGTCGTTGCAGTAACCGTGCCAGACGCTCCCTTGCCAGGGGTTCGTCATCAACAATCAATGTATTCAGCGCTGGATTCATGTCAGATGATGCTTGTTCAGCGGTAGCCTCATTGTGGCTGTAAATTCATCATCGAGCAATTGCATGTGAAGTGAGGCGCCATCGAACAGATGCGACAGGCGCTGCCGGATGTTCTCGATGGCCAGCTGGTGGCCCGGGTTGTGATCAGTGACACTGGATGAGGGAACCGGGTTTTTGAGACAGAGTTCCCAGTGCCCGTCAACCTCTTTGCCATGAACGCTGACTTTTCCCGGATGCGCCAGCTGGCTGATGCCGTGATAGATGGCATTTTCGAACAGCGGCTGTATCGTCAGCGGTGGCAACTGGATGTCGGGCAGCGGTTCATCGACCTGCCAGTCCACCACCAGTCGTTCTCCCAGGCGCAGGGATTCGATATCGAGATACTGTCGGCACAGCGACATCTCGGTAGACAGCGTGTTGGTCTTGTCCAGCGAATTGAGAGCAGCCCTGAACAGCTCGGACAGATTTTCGATGCAGGCTTCGGCCACATCTGGCTTGCTGTGAACCAGGCTGGCAATGGTGTTCATGCTGTTGAACAGAAAATGCGGCCTGATTCTGGCCTGCAGGGTTCTGACTTCGGCACGGGCAAGTGATTCAACCTGCTGCTTCCAGCGGTGCTGAATATAAAAGTAGCGACCGGCAGCCAGCGTTACCAGCGCGGCTATCAGTACATTTCTGCCGATGGTGACCCAGGGCTCCACTGGGCCCACCGTGTCGAAACCAACCAGCCCGGCGTAATTCACGGCCGCCCAGGTGAGTGACGCGGTCAGGCTGAGTATGAGCAGGAAAGCAATCGTCATGGCCAGTGGCAGTGGCAGTCGGGACAGGGGATCACGCAGGCCACACATGGTGACGGCGATCAGCAGGGCCAGCCATTGCACAAACAGGCTGGAGATGCTCAGCTGGTCGATGAAACTGACCAGTGATCGGGCATAGCCCAGTTCGAGCAGAACGACAACCAGTTCGCAGATCACCATCAGCGAAAACAGTGTTGGCAACCGGCAGAACTCCGGAATCCAGGTCTGCCCGTTCTGATCTGTCATGACGGCATGCCAGTCATGTCATGGCTCGGCCTGGCTGTTCTCGCCGACTTGCTTGCCGTTGTCGTGATTGACACTGGATGTGACGAGCAGAAACGGTTTGCCTTCGGCTGGCTCATACAGCCGCTCAGGATAATAGCTGAACTGGATGCCGTGTGAACTCCACTCTGGGTTGCCTTCCCGGGCATCCGGAAGGCCGAATTCCCGTTTCATTTCGTAGATCAGTCGCTGCAGTGCCTTTTCCTCGGGGTTATCCAGCAGTGTTACTTCTAGATCGGCCAGGCGGCCGCCCACGTAGCGAAGCAAACGCGACATCCTGATGCTGCGCTGTGAAAACTCTCGTTCGCACTCGATCAGCCGGTGTCCTGTGTAGGAATCTGAATCTGCAATCCGCTCACACTCGCCCAGACTGTCGTTGCCTTCGCTCAGAATCTCGAGCATGCGAATGTCCAGTATGGTGAAATTGTGAATGGGAATGGCCTTGGAAGTGATGCCCTCAGCCAGCAGACTGGATGAAATAACCTTCGCTGGTTTTCGTTTCTCACGCACTGTCGTGATCAGGTTTCGTGTGTTCTTGTGATCATAGAAATCGATACGTTCGATGACGGTCTGAATATACCTTCCCTGCTGATATTCAACCGGTCGGAAAAACACTTCGACATAAAAGCGTCGCTTCAACTGACGTGGCAGATCAGCGCGAGAGTCAATCAGAGCCTGTGCCTTGCGTTCGGACATCGGCAGTTGATTTGCCAGTGTGTAGTTGGGGATCAGCAGGTTGAAATACCCCGGCAGCTGGCCAGACTGAATGCTCGGGAAAAACCGGTTCTTGACCGCCATGTTGTTTTCCGGAATCACCGGATTGAGAATGAATGCCCTGGCCTTGCTGTCGTATTCGGAATAGGCGATTGAATCGCTGATCATGAAAAGATCATCCATGGCCATACCGGCGACGTCATCGGACAGTGACTGGATGGCAGACTGGCGCTGCCCTTCATCCTGTTTCTGCTTGTCACTGAGCTGACTGACTGCAATGGTTTCGATCACGGATTCAGGCAGCGGTTTGAGGATGCGCCATGCCAGTTGCTGACTTTCCAGTGGGTATTCTTCGGCCTTGAGCTGGCCAGGCAGTGATAGGGTCATCATGACCGTCAGCAGGGCAATGATCTTGTTCATCTGAATCCATTTCAATTGTCAGATCCTGAAGTATACCTGATCTGTGAACAGAACCCGGGTCGTCTGTGCTAGACTGGCGCCTGTTGTTGATCAAATCAGTGCACCATGAATCCGAGAACAAAGCCATTCATCCTCTGTCTTCTGTTGATGGCAGTGGTCACAGCCTGTGGCAACAAGGGTGACCTGACCCGGGATTCCGGGGACAGTGAAAAGACATCTGCCGAACAGGCGCGTGACTGAGCAGTCGATTGATTTTGTCAAGATGCACGGACTGGGCAATGATTTCATTGTCCTGGACGGGCTGATCCGCACCATTGACCCAGACCAGTTACCACTTGAGCTGATGGCCGATCGGCGTCGGGGCATCGGCTGTGACCAGCTCTTACTGATCGAACCGACAACCCGTTCTGACTGTGACTGGCAGTACCGCATCTTCAATGCCGATGGGAGCGAGGTTCAGCAATGTGGCAACGGTGTTCGTTGCGTTGCCCTCTACCTGTGGGACCATCATGCGGACGGACCGTCGCGACCTGACACTTGAATCCAGGGCTGGGCAGATCCGTGTCAGCTCACAATCAGACGACCGGGTGAGCGTCAACATGGGCGAGCCTGTATTCGAACCTGACCGCATACCCCGTCATGGCCGGGTCTGAAGGCGGCGAGTATCGCATCGAGGCAGGGTCCGGTACTCACCAGTTGTCAGTCCTGTCGATGGGCAATCCCCATGCCGTCCTGTTTGTTGACGATGTCGACACCGCACCAGTGCAATCACTGGGGCCTGGGCTGGAGCGGGCCAGCGCATTTCCCGAGCGTTGCAATATCGGTTTTGCCCAGGTCGTTGATCGATCTCATATGAGGCTTCGGGTCTGGGAGCGTGGTGTGGGTGAAACCCAGGCCTGTGGCTCGGGTGCCTGTGCGGCGATGGTGGCAGCCAGAACAAGGGGTCTGGTTTCATCCCGGGTCAAGGTCGAGCTGCCTGGTGGCTGCCTCGAAATTCAATGGCACAAAGCCGGGTCTGCCGTTATGATGACAGGAGAGGCCAAATACGCATATCAGGGCACGTATCATTTATGAATGCTGAATCACCGCTACGGTCCGAGCTTACCGAGGAACAGGTTGCCGAATACCTGGGCCACAACACGGACTTCCTTCTGAAACATCCTGATCTTCTTGACGTGATCAGTATTCCTCACGGTGCAGGTGGCGCATCACTGATCGAACGGCAGGTGCAGGTACTGCAGGACAAGAACCGTGGCCTTCAATCGCAGATTGACGAGTATCACCAGAATGCTGCCGACAATGAATCCGTTCTCAGGCGGCTGCATGGTCTGTATCTGCGTCTGCTTGAATGCACAGAGCTTGACGACTACCTGTCCACACTGATCGATTCACTGAATTCAGGATTCTCCTGTGACCGCGTTGCTGTCTACAGCACACGGCAGATCAGTCCGCACCTGTCAGAGCTGGATCCGTCCGGGGCAGACCTGTTCACCGATCTGTTCGAGAAGGAAATCACCATGTGCGGGCGCATGCGCAGGGACAGGCTGGAGTTCCTGTTCGGTGACGAAGCCGATACGATTCGCTCGGCAGCCCTCTGTTCATTCTGCGGTCCCCGGCAGAAAGGCCTGCTGGTGCTGGCCAGTGTGGACGAGCACCGTTTTTATCCCGGTATGGGCACGCTGTTCATCGACCTGCTGAGTCAGCAGGTCTGTCACCGCATCGAGACACTGGGTGAGTTTGATCAGGATGCCGAGGCGACCAGCCCTTCTGCGGGCAACAGTTGTTCGAATAGCGGAGATGATGCCGTCAATCAGTAAACAGCTGGACTCGTTTATTGACCATCTGCGAGATGAACGCAGGCTATCGGGGCAGACTGTCAAGGCCTACCGTCGTGATCTGGATCGTCTGCTTGATTTCATGCAGCAGCATCAGGTCGACTCATTCAGCGCACTCAGCGCAGATCACCTGAGAGCACTCTCCAGTCGTGATTACCGCCGCGGACTGTCTGGACGCAGCATAGCCCGCTATCTGTCGGCGATCCGCACCCTATTCAGCTACTTCCAGCGAGAAGGCTGGTGCACGGAAAACCCGGCACGCAGCGTCAAGGCTCCCAAAGCCAGGAGAAAGCTGCCGCAGACACTCGATCCGGATGAAATGTCGCGTCTGCTTGATATCGAGGATCCGGCTCCGATTTCGGTACGAGACCGGGCCATCATGGAGTTGTTCTACTCATCTGGTTTGCGTCTGAACGAACTGGCGACAGTGACCTGGGCAGATCTTGACGCACGCCAGGCCGTGGTTCGTGTACTGGGCAAGGGCGGCAGGCAGCGCGAGTGTCCCGTGGGGCGACATGCCCTGGCTGCACTGGACAACTGGAAGGCGATCTGGAACACGCTGGGATGCGATGGGCACAATCAGTTGTTTGTTACGCTCAGGGGAAGACCACTGAGTGTGCGGGCCATCCAGTCACGCATACAGCTCTGGGGACGCAAACAGGGTTTGTGGAAAGGCGTGCATCCACACATGTTCAGGCATTCATTCGCCAGTCATCTGCTTGAGTCCAGTGGCCAGCTGCGAGCCGTGCAGGAACTGCTGGGTCATGCCAACATCAGCACCACACAGATCTACACTCATCTCGATTATCAGCACCTGGCCCGGGTTTACGACGATGCACATCCGCGCGCACGCCGCAGGAAAACGGAAGACGACTGACGTCTCAGGAAGCGAGCACCACCTTGTCACGGCCGGATGCCTTGGCCTGATACAGTGCACGATCCGCTTCCTTGATCGCTTCGACGAGGTTTGAGCTACTGCGATTGAAAGTGGCAACGCCCATGCTGGCGGTCAGTGAAAACAGCTGGCTGCCGGATTCGACCGACATGCCCGATATGGCCATGCGCAAGCGTTCGGCCAGCTCCGGCGCCAGTGCTGCCTGGGCTTGAGGTTCACGAATCAGGAAAACGAATTCCTCTCCGCCCCAGCGGCCGATGATGCCGTTGTCGCCAAGCAGATCACGTGACAGGATCGAGAACTGCACCAGTACCTGGTCACCGGCGGCGTGGCCATGCTCGTCATTGATTTCCTTGAACCGATCCAGATCGAGCACGATGATGCTGAATGTGCCGGGAGCACCGGAGCCTGAATCGATCAGCTTGTCTGCCGATTCAAGAAAGGCACGCCGGTTCAGCAATCCGGTCAGATGATCGGTTTCGGCACGCACGATCAGTTGCGCATAGAGCTGGTCGTTGTGGTTCAGCAGCTTGTAGATTCCGGCCACCAGGAAGATCAGTCCGAATTGTGTGCCGTCCTCGAACACACTGGTGGCCCATGTGGGAAACACGAACAGCTCGTCACAGGCATCGGTAAAGAAGGATATGTAGAGCAGTATGAAGCCGGCCATGAGAATGGTGTGGATGGATCTTGGCATCTTCAGCTTGTGGCAGAAAAAGACTGCCGACAGGAACACCAGAGCGAGAAAGCCTTCGGACACCAGGCTGAAAACCGTGCCGTCATCCACCCGTGGCAGCATCATGGCCTGAAGGATGATCGCCAGCGTGGTTGCCGCAATGATTAGAATCGGTATGATCCGATGAGCCATGTCATTACCTGCCATCATGCAGAGTGGTGACAACAGGGACATCTGTCGACAGTTGCACGCAATCTGCAGCGTTCCCAACCCAGGGAATCAGTCTCTTCACCTGGTTGCACCCATTTCCCTGCTCGTGGATCTAGTGTACGTGACTGGCCAGCCGTTTCGCAACAGGTCGTCGATGCCGGTCGGATAAATTGAAAATCGTGCCGCAGCCCCCACATTTTGCAGAACACAACAACGAACCACTGCAATGCCAGAAACAATGCACAATTACAGGGGTACAACCATAGTATCCGTCCGCCGCGGTGATGCCGTCGTTATCGGTGGTGATGGCCAGGTAACGCTGGGCAATACCGTGATGAAGGCCAATGCCCGCAAGGTACGTCGTCTGTACAAGGATCAGGTGCTGGCGGGATTTGCCGGTGCCACGGCCGATGCCTTCACTTTGTTCGAGCGTTTCGAAAGCAAGCTGGAAAAACATTCCGGCCAGCTGGTGCGCGCCGCCGTTGAAATGGCAAAGGACTGGCGCACCGATCGCATGCTGCGCCGGCTTGAAGCATTGCTGGCTGTTGCCGACAGCAAGGCTTCGCTGATCATATCCGGTACCGGTGATGTCATCGAGCCCGAGGATGGTCTGATTTCGATCGGATCAGGCGGCCCATTTGCCCAGGCGGCTGCCCGTGGTCTGCTCGACAATACCGAGCTGGGTGCACGCGACATTGTGGAGAAGTCTCTGGGCATTGCAGCCGATATCTGTATCTACACCAACCACAATCTGACCATCGAGGAGCTGGGCTGACATGTCATCGATGACCCCACGTGAAATCGTCCAGGAACTGGACAAACACATCATCGGCCAGGCCGATGCCAAGCGTGCCGTGGCGATTGCCCTGAGAAATCGCTGGCGTCGCATGCAGGTCAGTGAGGATCTGCGCAACGAAATCACACCCAAGAATATCCTCATGATCGGCCCCACCGGTGTCGGCAAGACTGAAATCGCCCGGCGACTGGCGGCACTGGCCAATGCGCCCTTCATCAAGGTCGAAGCAACCAAGTTCACCGAAGTGGGATACGTCGGCAAGGATGTGGAATCCATCATCAGGGATCTGGTTGACGTGGCCTACAAGATGACACGCGAGCAGGCCATGAAACGCGTTCAGTCGCAGGCCGAGCTGGATGCTGAGGAACGCGTGCTGGACGCCCTGCTGCCGAAACGACGAGTGACCGGTTTTGCCGATTCACCCGAGGAGCCGGTGCAATCGTCCGAGACGCGTGAAAAGCTCAGAAAGCGGCTGCGGGACGGCAAGATGGATGACACCGAGATCGAGGTCGAACTGTCCTCCAATATCGGTGTTGAAATCATGGCACCGCCCGGCATGGAGGAGATGTCCAGCCAGCTGTCCGGTCTGTTCCAGAACATGGCCGGTTCACGCAAGAACACACGCAAGATGTCAGTGGCCGCTGCCATGCCGCTGCTGGTCGACGAGGCGGCGGCACAACTGGTGAATGAAGACGAAATCAAGCAGACGGCCCTGGCCGCTGCGGAGCAGAATGGCATTGTCTTCATCGATGAAATTGACAAGGTGTCCAGACAGTCGGAATACGGTACTTCAGGTGGTGGTATTTCGCGCGAAGGCGTGCAACGAGACCTGTTGCCGCTGGTCGAGGGCAGCACCGTGACCACCAAGCACGGCATCATCAAATCCGATCACATCCTGTTCATCGCTTCGGGTGCCTTCCATCTGGCCAAGCCGTCCGATCTGATCCCGGAGCTGCAGGGGCGTCTTCCCATCCGGGTCGAACTCAGATCACTCACCGCCGATGACTTCAAGCGCATTCTGGTCGAGCCCGATTATTCACTGACCCAGCAGTACCAGGCGCTGATGGATACCGAAGGGTTGACGGTGATCTTCGATGAGTCCGGTATTGATCGTATTGCCGAAGTGGCCTATTCAGTCAATGATCGCACCGAGAACATCGGTGCCAGGCGACTGCACACGGTGATGGAACGACTGCTGGATACCATCTCGTTCGATGCGCCTGATCAGTCGGGTCAGTCGCTGACCATCGATGCCAGCTATGTCGATGAGCATCTCAATGCCCTGGTCGAGGATGAGGATTTATCACGCTACATACTCTGATTTCAGGAAATTTCTGTTCCTCAGGCAATTGATTTTCAATTGTCTGGCATATTTTATTGCTTTTTCTCGCATGAACAGGTGATGAGGATATTCGCACCGACGATCCCCACCACTCGGATCGGTGTGAACGAGCTCGTCCGGGTTGACTGGTTGTCCAGGAAGGATGACCAGCCAGCCCATCCGCTTTCAGGCGATCACTCCTGAGCCATCCCTGCCTGCTCAGAATTCCTGCTGAATCAGTGTGCGGTAAAAATGAATGCCCGTATTGAATTCAGTGATGGCAATACTCTCATCCACACCGTGGATACTGTCGAGCTCGGCCTGACTCAGAGAAAACGGTGAAAACCGGAATACCTGATCGCTGAGAGACGTAAAATGCTTGGCGTCCGTTCCTCCGAGCACCAGATAAGGCACGACAATCAGATCCGTTTCGGGTCGTGTCGCCAGAATCGTGCGCCTGAGTGTGTCATAGGCCGCCGATTCGACCGATGATACCGGTGACGCCTCGATGGCATTACCGCTGACTTCGATACTGACCCTGTCATCATCGATGGCATCGCGCACATGCGCCATGACGATATCCGTACTGTCGCCCGGCAAGGTCCTGAAATTGACGACGGCGCTGGCCTTGCCCGGCAGCACATTGTCCTTGATGCCGGCATTGAACAGCGTTGTGGCGATGGTGGTCTGGAGTATGGCGCGGGTGGCATTATCCTGGCTCATCAGGTGTGTCACCAGTGGCTCGAACAGCCACAGGTTCGACATCACCAGACGGAAACCGAACGGCATATGGGGTGCAGCATGCTGCAGTGTCTGACGGCCGGCCACGTCCATGCGGGTGGGAAATGGTGATTCCTTGAGCCGGGTGATGGCTGCCGACAGGATCTCGATGGCGGTCTGTTCCGGCGGCATCGAGCTGTGACCACCTGCCGTGGTCACGCTCAGTGAAAGGCTCAGATAGCCCTTTTCAGCATTGCCTACCATGGCAACAGGTCCGGGTACACCCGGTAATCTTCCCGTTACCACGGCACCACCCTCATCAAGTACCAGACCAATCCGTGCCTTGCCTTCGGACAGGCTTCGAGCAATGGCCGCTGCTCCCTGCCTGCCACCGATTTCCTCATCGTGCCCGTAAGCGAGGTAAACTGGCCCAGGAGGAGTGAAGCCTTGTGCCAGCAGGCTTTCGACCGCTTCCAGCTGAGCCATCAGGGAACCCTTGTCGTCGAGTGCACCCCGGCCGTACACCCGCTCGCCGATCTTCATGCCGGAAAACGCATCGTGCTGCCAGTTCTCGGGCCGGCTCACCGGTACCACGTCCTGGTGCGCCATCAACAGCAGACCAGGCCGGTCGGGGTCCTGGCCAGGCCAGGTCATGAGCAGGCTGTATCGGTTGATGAATTCAACAGACAGTGAGCTGAAGCTGAGCGGGAAGCTGTCGGCGAGAAACGACTGAAAGTCTTCGAATGCTGGCAGACTGTCACCGGATTCGGGATCGAAATCGGGTGCAGAGATTGTGGCATATGTGAGTGCGCGTGAGAGTCGCTCAAGATGCCCGTCTCTGATGGAAGGATCGGCGGGGTTCAGGGCGACAGTTTCCGGGGCATTCAGCATCAGGGTTCTTGCCAGCAGAATGACAACCAGGGTAGCCAGCAACAGCAGGAAAATGCGAACCAGTCGCTTCATTGATGTGCTCCATGAAGAGCCCGCCTGCCTTGTTTGTCAGGCGGGTAACAGGACAATTCCGGGCACCTGCATCATCACCAATAACCCGGAGTGATCAATCAAAATCTGATAGAATGTGCGGGATATTAGCACGACAGAATTGACAATGCCCAAAACCCCGGACGAGCTGACTCACTTCGGTTTCAGCGATGTACCCGTTGCCGAAAAGGCAGGCCTGGTGGGCGAGGTGTTTACCTCGGTCGCGGGCAACTATGACATCATGAATGACATGATGTCGTTGGGTGTTCATCGCCTGTGGAAGCGGCACTTCTGTCACATCAGTGGCATCAGGCCGGGTGATCATGTGCTCGACCTGGCAGGCGGTACCGGCGACATAGCCGCCCTGCTGTATGATCGTGTCGGCCCGGAAGGCCACATCGTCCTGTCTGACATCAACCCGGCGATGCTGTCACATGGGCGTGATCGCATGCTGGATGAGGGTCGCATTGACCGCATCGAATGCTGTATTGCCGATGCCCAGTACCTGCCTTTCGAGCGCAACAGTTTCGATGCGGTTACCATGGCATTCGGTCTGCGCAATGTGACAGACAAGCAGATGGCACTGGAGAGCATTTTTCGTGTACTCAAGCCAGGTGGGCGCGTGCTGGTGCTGGAGTTTTCCACCCTGACAGCGCGCGAGGCGCGACCGCTGTATGACTGGTATTCATTCGAGATTCTGCCGCGACTGGGGCGCTGGATCGCCGATGACGAGGAAGCCTACCGTTACCTTGCGGAGTCGATTCGCAAGCACCCGGATCAGGAATCATTGCGGCTGATGATGGACGAGGCCGGATTTGTACAGACCCGCTACCGCAACCTTTTCCTGGGCATGGTGGCGATACATTCGGGAGTCAAGGCGTGAGCGAACGTGGACAATTCATGGGCGGTGCCCTGGTCACAGCCCTCAACAAGGCGCTGGAATTCGATGACGAGTCACGCAAACGTCTGCGTCGTATGCAGGGCCTGCAACTGGGTGTCGAGATCACGGGCCCGGATCTGAAGTTCATCATCCGGGTGGATGATCAGAAACTGGTGCTGGCCGATGAAGATGATGCAGAGACCACCACCTGGCTGAAAGCCTCACCCGGTGCATTCATGGCGGTGGCTGCCTCGGGCGGCAAACTCAATACCGGTCGCATGCAGATATCCGGTGATGCCGAAACCGGTCGCCAGTTCCAGCAATTGTTCCAGTCGATGAATCCGGATTTCGAGGAAGCCATGAGCCGTCTGTTCGGCGATGTGGTGGGTGTCCAGCTGGCCCGTGCCAGCCGGGGCCTGAAAGACTGGATCACATCGGCCGGATACAGGATGAGTGAAACGGCGAGCGATTATTTTCGTGTCGAGGGCCGTCTACTGGTGAACCGCGAGGAAATGGACGAATTTCTCGATGCTGTGGATGATCTGCGCGATGATGTCGAGCACATCGAACGCCGGGTCGCTGCAGTCATGTCGAAACACGGACAGGACACGGCTTCTTGAAGATATTCGGTAACCTGGGTCGACTCATACGCATCAGCAGTGTTCTGGCGCGCTACCGACTCGACGACATTCTGATTGCCACCCACCTGTTCAGGCCGATTCGTCTGATACGCATTCTGGCCCCCTGGGGCCGACGCAAGGTACGTCATTTGCCCGAGGCCGTGCGCATTCGTCTGGCCCTGGAGGAACTGGGTCCGGTGTTTGTCAAACTGGGTCAGGTACTGTCCACACGACGTGACCTGCTGCCTGCCGATCTGGCCGACGAATTGTCGCGCTTGCGCGATCAGGTACCGCCATTTCCCCATGAGCAGGCGCGTGAGACCATCGAGGCCGACCTGAAACAGGACGTCGACAGCCTGTTCGCTTCATTCGACAACACACCGCTGGCCTCGGCTTCCATCGCCCAGGTCCATGCCGCCACACTCAACAGCGGCGAGGATGTGGTGGTCAAGGTCATCCGGCCCGGTATCGAGGAGCAGATCCGCGCCGATATGTCGCTGATCCGCACCATTGCCGAAAATGCCCAGCGCTACTGGAAAGAATCAAAGAACATCCGCCCCATCGAGATCGTCAACGAACTCGAGAAGACCATCTACAATGAGCTCGACCTGCAGCGCGAGGCCGCCAATGCCTCGGTGCTGAAACGAAACTTTGCCGATTCAAAAGAGCTTTACATTCCCAGTATCTACTGGGATTACAGCAAGCGACGAGTGATGGTGATGGAACGGGTCAGTGGCATCACCGTCGATGATATCGACAGCCTTAACGCGGCTGGTGTCAATCTGCAGGTGCTGGCCGAGCGCGGTATTCATATCTTCTACACCCAGGTGTTCCGGGATAATTTCTTCCATGCCGACATGCACCCGGGCAATATCATGGTCGATGTCACAGATCCCGAAAAACCGGTCTACAATGCCGTCGATTTTGGCATCGTCGGCTCGTTGCCCCCGGCCCACCAGTACTTCATGGCAGAGAATTTTCTCGCCTTCTTCAACCAGGATTATCGCCGGGTGGCGGAACTGCACATCGAGGCCGGCTGGGTGCCAGACACGGTACGCGTGGATGAACTCGAAGCCTCGGTTCGTACGGTATCCGAGCCGCAGTTTTCCAAGTCACTGTCCGAAATCTCTTTCGCCGAAGTCCTGTTTCAGTTGTTTGCGGTCGCGCGTCAGTACGGGCTTGTAGTTCAACCCGAACTGATCCTGCTGCAGAAAACCCTGCTCAATATCGAGGGCATCGGGCGCCATGTCTATCCCGATCTCGATATCTGGGCCACATCCAGACCCATTCTGCTCGAGATCCTGAAGCAGCGCGGCAGCATCGACCGTGCCGTTGATGACTTCAGACGCCAGCTGCCCGGCTGGATCTCGCGTGCGCCGGAACTGCCGGGCCTGATTCACGACGCGCTCGGCATGGTGGTGAAAAATGATCGCAACGGGCTCATGCGAGAACGCCAGCGTCAGGCTCAGAACGAGCTGGACAGACGACGCAGGAAAGGCACCAACGCAGCCATACTGGCGGCCGGATTTTCAATAGCCACGGTGCTGCTCTACCTGTTTGACAAGACATCCCTGCAACTGTGGCAGGCCCCGGTAACGGCCTGGGCAGGTACCGGGCTTACTGCACGGATGGCCGTCCGGGCACTGTTCAAATAATCAAGCCGTAAAGCGCTCACCTATCCCTGCAGCAGTTGCACCAGCTCGGTGATGAGGCCCGATGCCGTCAGTTCGACACCGGCGCCGGCACCCTGAATGATCAGTGGATGTTCACCGTATCGTCGCGTGAAGATACGGATGATATTGTCACTGGCATTGGCGAGGCTGAAGGCATGATCACGCGGGTGTGAGCTGAGCCTGGCTGCAAGGCCAGAGCTGCTGTCAATGCAACCCTCCACCAGCAGCTTGCGACCGCTGTCTCTGGCGTCATCGATCGCGCCGCTGAGGTGATCATCCACCTCGTTCAAACGGGTGAAGAACTCGTCAAGCGAACATGCCTTCAGGGGAAAGGGTAGTAAATCCGGGACATCCACCCGATCGAGTTCCTCACGCCAACCGGTTTGCCGGGCAAGAATCAGCAGTTTTCGTGCAATATCCAGTCCGGACAGGTCATCTCTGGGATCCGGCTCGGTCAGGCCCAGCCGGTGAGCCTCGACAATGGCATCCGACAACCGTATACCGTTATCCACCTGATTGAAGATCCAGGCAATCGAACCAGAAAAGATGCCATCGATCCGGATCACGCTATCGCCGGCATGTTTCAGTTTGATCAGTGTGTCAATGACTGGCAAGGCGGCACCTACCGTGGTCTCGATGCCGTAGTGTGGTTGTGCGTTGACGGCTGAATCCGGTCTTGCTCGATCCCAGCGATTCTGGGAGCCAGCCGGCCCCGCCTTGTTGGCGGTGATCACATCATGACCTGCGTTCAACCATTGAACATGATACGCTGCCACCTCCGATGATGCCGTACTGTCGATGATCACGATGCGCCGATGCCTCAGCTGCGACAGGAACAGGCTCAGATGATCCAGATTGCTGGCCTGGTTCGATGTATCAAGCCTGTGTTGCCAGTCTTCAAGTGAAATGCCACGCGCCTCGGTCAGCATGGTGCGCTGACGGCACAGCGCCAGCAGACTGATCTGCTCAGCCCGGTCAGTATCGGCCGATTGCCATTCGGTCAGTTGGTTCAGAAACGCTGTTCCGACCTTGCCGGGGCCGATCAGTACCAGGCTGACCGACTGGCGAATATCAGACTGAGCTTGCTGTTGCAGGTCCAGCGGCCAGACGCGAGGCCGATCTGGCCCATGCTGTACTGGTTCGACACCACTCATGAGCGGGTACCGGTCAGTCGTTCCATACTGGCAGCGTGGCCAGTGTCATCGAGTCGATCCAGTGCGCGGCCCAGATCGACGGTCAGGTCATCGACGTGTTCGATGCCAATCGAGAGCCGGAACAGGTTGCGTCCAATGCCCGCGACCTGCTGTGCCTCTTCGGACATGGCAGCATGGGTCATGGTGGCCGGATGGGCAATCAGTGATTCAACGCCGCCCAGCGATTCGGCCAGAGAAAAACAGTCAAGCCCGGTAGCGAACTGCTCGATCTGTGTATCGGATCGATCGTTGTCCAGCTTGAGTTCAAAGCTGATCATGGCGCCAAAGCCGGCCTGCTGTTCGCGGGCAATGAGGTGACCGGCATGCGAGCTGAGTCCGGGATAGTACACCTGGTCGATCCTGTCGTGACAGGACAGGAAACTGGCAATCTCACGGGCATTGTTTTCATGCTGGCTGAGCCGGACATGAATGGTCCTGAGGCCACGCAGGGTGAGGAAGCTGTCAAACGGTGCACCGGTGACGCCAAGGCAGTTTGCCCACCAGCTGAGTTCTTCGGCGATGGCAGCATCACGGCACACCACCGCCCCACCAACCACATCGGAATGACCATTGATGTATTTGGTGGTGGAATGCACCACGATGTCGGCACCCAGTGCAATCGGTTGCTGCAATACCGGTGACAGGAAGGTGTTATCGGCCACCACCAGTGCCTGTTGCTGCTTCGCCAGTTTGCAGATCGCGCGGATATCACTGATGCGCAACAGCGGATTACTGGGTGTTTCCAGCCACACGATGGCCGGCGCATTGGTGCGGATCACGCGTGCCGTCGTGTTCAGGTCGGTGAAATCGTTCCAGATCAGTCTGAACTGGTATTTGCGCGCCAGCGCTTCGAAGGCTCGGTGGGTGCCGCCGTAGCAGTCATGAGGTGCCAGCAGCACATCGCCAGGCTTGAGCAGATTGAGCACCAGACACACAGCTGCCATGCCAGTCGAAGTCACCACGGCACCTTCGCCCTGTTCCAGCTCTGTCAGTGCCTCGGCCAGGTGATCCCGGGTCGGGTTGCCGGATCGGGTGTAATCATAGCGTCGCTTGCGGTTGAAGCCATCGAAACTGAAATTGGACGACAGGTGTATCGGTGGCACGATGGCACCATGCTGGCTGTCGCTGTCTATGGCAGCGCGAACTGCACGAGTTCTCTGCTGATGCTGCTGCAGGTCCTGGTCTACTGACATGGCTGCGGCTCCTTCTGTAAATTTTCGTCACGGGTTTGCTGCCCGGTGAGAGTCTGGTTGATGATGCGCTGAACGGCTTCGGTTTCCTTCAGAAAGCCGTCATGACCATAGAGGCTGTTGATCAGGTGAAATCGTCCCGGGCAGGGCAGTCTGCGATGCAGATCCTTGATCACTTTCGGCGGCGATATCAGATCGTTGTTGAAAGCCACCAGCGTTGTCGGTGTGCTGATTCGAGACGGGTTGACGTCATGGGTATCAATCGATTCGGACAGGCACAGATAGGCACGGGCACTGAAGCGGTCTGCAAAACGGTCGCCCTGATGATGCAGGTACGAGGCCAGGTCATCCAGGGTATCGAAGCGCTGCTCGAATTCCCGTGCTGAACGGTAGCTGGTCACGGCCAGTGCCCGGGCACAGGAAACGGCACGTTTGAGTGATGATCCGCTGTTCAGACCCAGCCGCAGGATTTCGCGCTGTACCAGTCGAGTGGCCGATGCATGTCGATCTGGGCGATGAGCGGCACCAAGGCTAAGCAGTGAATCCAGTCGTTCCGGGTACCGGGATGCGAACTGGAACCCTACCAGACCACCATAGGAGGCACCGATCAGGCAGTGCAGCCGATCGATACCCAGATGATCCAGCAGCTGAACGACCGCATTGGCCTGATCCGCTGTCGACACGGCCGGAAACTCGATCTCGCCATCCTGATAGGGGCAGTGATCAGGTCCCGTTGAGGCGTCGTTGCCGCCAATGTAATCTACTGACAGAACCCGGTATCGGCCCGATGTGATTTCCGATCCAGCACCCGCCAGTGCCTGCCACCAGCCGCTGCCGTATTCCCTGTCTGTCGTGAACACACGGCGGTTGGCCGAGATGCCGCCAAGGATCAGCAGGCATGGCAATGGCAAGTCAGATTGGCAGTCGCTGGCCGGTTCCACCAGGCGCCAGGCAATGCGTGTCTTGCTCAGCACCTCGCCTGACAGCAGTGTCAGGCCAGATGGCAGGAACAGTTCGGATTCGGTGACGCGAAGCGGTACCTGCGCACTGCTGGTGGCGTTCCATTTCGGATGATCGGATAGTGCACTCAGATTGCTGTCGGGGCGACAACAGGGTTCATCGGTAACAGGGCTGGCTTGTGTCATCATCTTGTCCGCAGTATCAGGCGTTCAGAGAAGTCGCGTTGCGGGAGATGAGGTGACCTCGGCAGATCAGCAGAGGTGTGTCGCAAGCCCATCCACTGACGTGGCTGCTGTGCGTCTCATTTCCCGGATGATCTGATCGAACATGTCATCCGCAGGACTTGGCACCGTTCCGACGGGGTTAGCGTCGAAGGTTGCCCCAGCGTCAAAGGGCCTGTCCCTCAGCTGGTCTCTATGAGAATTTGAGCGCAGCTTACGGGCTGCTCGTGTTTGGCGTCAAGTGTGATTGTGCAAACTTGATCAACCCATCGGCGTGACAGGCCTGGTACTGTGGCCTGACACGCAGTAGCCAGTGAGGCCAGGTAATCAACTTATTTATCAGTGACTTAACCGGGTATCGGTGTGGTGCTGTTGCACCCTTCGAAACGTCAAGTCAGCATTAATGCCATATAACCAAATGGTCTGACCAGTCACCAGAATCAGCGATACAGGCTGTCAATGATGATCTGTGTCGGCAGAGAATTCTCGATCGCCGTTGCCTTGTCCATCACACCAATGATCAGGCCACGTTTGGGGCTGGTGAAGGTGCTGTACGAGATAAAGTCCTGCGCCGGCGGAATCACGTAGGCCAGATCCTGGCAGACCCCGAACATGCAGAATGTATCGATGTTGTTGATCACAGGTTCAATGGTTTCACTGCAATTATCCAGGCAATCATAGGATATGCCGTACTGTCCGGTGAAATAGATGCGCAGCCCGAAACCGTCAGCCGTGGCCCCAGCCTGATGGGCGAAGTCGTTGCCCAGCAGCGTGATCGAGACGTCGAGAAGTGAGTAACTGGAATCAGAAACAAAGTTGTCGTTCTGCCCGGGTATGAACGGTTCGATCTGCTGTTGAATCAGTACCTCATTGGTATCGCTGTCGCGCAAGGTCAGCAGGCCCAGATCGAGATCAAAGAATTCAATCGTCGCCTGAACATTGAGGACACCAGTATTCGGTTGCTGCCAGTCGCAACCCAGGCAGAGACCTTCACTGCTGCTGTTCACAGTACCCTCGGCGACAGCGTAGACACCAAGGATGAAGGCACCGCTGTAGGCTGTCGACTCGCTGAGTCCCTGTCGGTTCACCGCATAATCCAGCGAATTGCCCTGAAGTGTCACGAAAACGGGTGTCCCGTCCGGGTTATACAGGTAAAGGGCACCGAACCAGGGGCCGGCAGCAGAAAACTCGAGTGAGATGCCCGTACCCGGTTCATCGGGATTCCACCACAATCCACTGGTTGGGCGAATCAGTTCCTCGATATTACCCTCAGACAGGGACTGGGGCTGTGCCAGCAAGGCCTGCGAAAGGAGACCAAGAAACAGGATTGCAGGAAATGATTGTCTGAACATGGAACGCACTCCAGGGGCTTGTTTGCGATTCATGCTACGTTCGACGGTGTTTGACTTGCGTTAAATTCCTGTAACCGAATGTAACAGGATGCAATAACGCTGAAACAGTCTGATCAGAGCAGCGAGAACGGCAGGAACAGACCGATGATGAGCCATATCGCCAGCGTCAGCAGCAGCATCAGCCAGGCCAGCAGGAGATGATTGAGAGTCGATGCGGCTGTTTCACTATCAGATCGCCAGTACTGAAACCAGGCAAACCCCGGCCAGAGTGCCAGCACGATCCAGACCACAGATGAAAGCCAGGCCAGCTTGCCATCAAGGCCAATGAAGGGCAGGGCCAGCGTGGTAAGCGCAGGCATGTCTGCAAGGCTGACGCCTTCAACCCAGTGGGCATAGCTGTGTGCCAGGCCACGCGCCGCGATGAACAGGCTCAGCAACAGACCGTAGGCTGCGAGGATGGTGATAACGACTGGAAGTGAAGAATTGCGCTGGTTCATGAATCTGTCTCGTGAAGACCTGATTTCAGATTAGCAGATTAATAGCAATCGGTGACGCCCGGTTCAGAGGCCAAGCAGGGGTAAATGCTTGACTGAATGATAGCGAAGCGCAAGAGCGATGCATTGTCTGAGCTCTTTTTCGGGAAGTGACTCATCAATCGGCAGCACGATGGCCCGGTTGCCGGAATACTTCATTTCGGTCGGGAACAGTTCGCGAAAGGTCTCGATCAGTGTGGTGCTGCAGACAAAATACAGCCCACACACCTCGGGCTGTCTTGCCTTCCAGTCCATCCGGATGGGACTGCCAGTGCTGGTGGCAAAGGACGGTTCGCCCCATTTCAGGCTCTCCTCGACAGGGCCAGCTGTTTCATCTGATGCGACCTGATGGATGAGTTCACGTAGCTTCAGCAGTATGGCCCGCGCCTTTGCCGGATACGCATCAAACACAGAACTGAACATCGCCGGCATGGGTGGCAGCATGTCAGAGGCGCCTGACGATGGGATGGTCGTCATTCAGTTGCAGCAGGTCCCAGCGATTGCCATACAGATCGAGGAACACTGCCACGGTACCGTAGTCTGCCGTCTTCGGTTCACGCACAAACTCGATGCCCTTGTCGAGCATGTCTCGGTAGTCTCGCCAGAAATCGTCGGTATTGAGAAACAGGAATACGCGACCACCAGCCTGATCGCCGATAAACGGTTCCTGTTCCGGTTTCGATGCACGCGCCAGCAGCAATGTGGTGCCCTGACCACCGGGCGGTGCCACCACCACCCAGCGCTTGTCCTGTTCCGGCTGATAGATATCCTCGATCAGCTCGAAATTGAGCTTGTTCGTATAGAAGGCGATAGCTTCGTCATAATCCCGAACCACCAGGGCGATATGGACAATGTCCTGTCTCATCTCTGATGCGAATCCAGATAGCTCACCACAGTCAGGAATGGTATGCCGACGTGATGGCCTGAACGGCTCGCTCGACAATGGCCTCGTCAGACAGAGAGGACAGTTCCAGCGCGGCTGGGCCACCATTGAAGGCCAGGATGACGGGATGACCGGTGTAATGGTACAGATTGAGCCAGCCGTTGAACTGTCCTCGCGGCAGACCGTTTTCCGGTGTGGCGATCCAGGTGGCGTCCTTGTCCCAGAAAGGTGTATCGAACTTGAGGTAAACCTTGTCCAGCGTGCCCATGCCCAGACGTTCAATGGACTCGAGTCTGCTTTCCGGTAATGATGGCTCGAAGCGAATCTCACCACGCTTGAGCACGCCCAGCGGTACGGTGACGACCACGGCATCATAGGTCTGCGTCTGATCCGAATTCAAAGTCAGTGTGACTTCATCGTCACCGTATTGAATACCGGTCACTGATGTCGACAGGTTCACCTGATAGTCGCCTTCGAGGGCCCTGAACACGTCGGAATAGCCGCCCGGGAACAGCACGTCCTCACCGTCGTAATCCTCATCCCACCAGTAGGCACGGGTGTTTATCTGCGACAGGCTGGCAGCGGAACTGTTCTGGATCTCGGTGATTTCCTCGAGCCAGTCCGGCGCGTCGTCGTAATCGATGAGTCGACCGCCGCGCCCACGGATGACGGATTTTTCTTCGGTCACCCGCATGGACATGCCCGCTTGTCTTGCCAGGGCATGAACCGGATTGTCGTCGATGCCGTGAATCCAGCTGGCTCCCAGATCAAGCGGCATGCCGAGACGGTGATCGGTCCACATGCGACCGCCAGTGCGATCGCGTGCCTCCAGCACAGTCACCCGTACACCGGCCTGGTCGAGCGCATGGGCAGCGGTCAGCCCGCTCATGCCGGCACCGACGACAGCCACCGTGGATGGTTCCTGTTCCAGCATGGCTTCAGCCGCATAGAGACCGGATTCATGCGCCGCGTGCACCGTACTGTTGTAATCGGGGTGGGTGGCTTCGCCAGCAAAGTACAGGCGGTCACCAATCGGCTTGCTCAGCTGCCTGTGATCACGACGACTGGCACCCCTGGCGATAAAGGAATATGAACCGAATGAAAAGGGGTCGCGGCTCCAGTTGGTTCGTATGTAACCCTCTAGCCTGTACGGGCCCGATTGCGCTTTTTGCCAGGGCATCAGACCCAGCATGAGCGCGCTGGTGCTGGCCTGGATAAACTGACGTCGTTTCATGGCATCTCCCGAGTCATGGCATCTCGAATCATCATTGGCATTCTAGACTGTTCGATCCCATGCGCAATCGTCAGGGGGCCAGTATGCGAATCTCTTCCACGTAGATCAGTTCACAGGCACCTGCACCCGTATCGGTACGTTTGAGTGAGCTTTTCCAGCTCCAGCCATCAGACCCATCGACCCAGACCAGCTTTCCGCTGATTTCAACCAGATGCCCCTCACGCACATCGTCCAGCACCGATTCAACGGCGCTGTCGGCCGGAATCATGTGCATGTTGGCGCTGTTGACCTGAATCGCCTTTCTGGGAATGATCAGTTCGTCGGTACGCCAGCGGTACCAGCGTCCCGACTGTGAGATATCAAAATGCTGCAGCACAGCCTCGTCCGACATCTCGCGCCAGCCCAGTGCCAGGTCCACCGGCGAGACATCGGCGCCGCGGTCAAAGCGGTAATTCGATTTAGACAGCACCTTCGCCGTGATGTCGAATGTCGCCAGAGGCGTGATGGTGTAGTCCTCGTATGAAAAACTGATCGCATTGGATAGCTTTTGCTGCACAGGCTCGTCCGGCGCCATGATGCCCGGGCCATAGCTGACGCTGCTGTCCCGCAGGAACACCAGCCAGAAGAGGAAGAGTCCGATAATGCTGACGACGATGTTTTTCATTTTTCGCTTGCTGTGAGTCTTGTCTGATAAGTGATCGGGGTAAACCGAGCGTTCAATTATGCACCGGATTGATTGATTGTTCAGTGTTGCCAGGTCATGTGCTGTCCCGTTCACAACATGTATGGGCTTTGAGACACAGTATTCACAGCCGTCGAGTACTCTTGCTGAGTAATAATCGCTGAGCCATCAATCATGCCTGAAGGTCCGGAAATCAAACGGGTTGCCGACAAACTCGCTGACACTGTCCTGCATCAACCACTGCAGGCCGTCTGGTTTGCACGGTCGGACCTGGCTCGGTATAACGACACCCTGTCAGACAGCCACATCATTGAGGTTCGGACGAAGGGTAAATCGCTATTGACCGTATTCGACTGCAATCTGACCGTCTACTCACACAACCAGCTCTACGGCCGCTGGTATTTTGTCAAGGCTGGCCGACAACCGAATACCAATCGCCAGTTGCGCATGGCATTCCACACGGCCGAACAGTCGGCACTGCTGTACTCCGCGTCAGACATTGAAGTGCTGACGGACGATGAGCTGAAAAATCAGCCGTTTCTCAAGCGTGCCGGCATCGATATTCTGTCGGATCAGCCCTCGCTTGCCGAGCTGACGGATTACCTGAAACAGCCGAAATTCGCACGGCGTGCGCTGGGTGGCCTGTTGCTGGATCAGGGTTTTATCGCAGGCTGTGGCAACTACCTGCGATCAGAAATCCTGTTCACGGCCGGCCTGCACCCCGCCATCCGTCCAGGCGATCTGAACGGGCATCGGATCCGAAAGCTGGCGCGTCAGATCATCAGTATAATCACGCAGGCATATGAAACCGGTGGCATCACCAATGATCTGGTCCGGGCGAACAAGCTCAAGTCAGCGGGCTGGGAACGGTCCGATTACCGGCATCACGTGTTTTGCCGATCCGGCCAGATCTGTCATCAGTGCAATGCGGTGATCGAAAAAATGGCCGTGGCCAGTCGGCAATTGTATCGCTGCCCGGGGTGTCAGCCCGCTTGCTGAGTGTTATGGGTCCTGCTTACAGCCAAACTGATTTCGCACATTCTTCAATTCCTCAGCGGAGAGTTTTTTCGATATCTCTGTGCTGATGTTGCCCCGCTCTTCACGCATGACCACAAGAGTCGTTGCATCGGGTTCAGGCAAGTACGAGATCACATAGCCACAACTGATCGTGCCATTTTCATGCAGGTTTTCATAATCTGTGGCGATGTAAAGCCCCGGTTCTGGTGAATCTGCAGGGTTGTTGTACACAGTCGTTCGCCAGACATCATACGAAGTCACATCACCAACGGTCGAGTAGTATTCAGACTCTTGCTCTTTCCATGAATTGATCGTGACGAATTGTTGCATCTGTGACGAGAGCATCTGGTATGCGGTATCCAGATTTCCCGTTTGCTTGGCTGTCAAATACTCAATCGCATACAGTTTCGCCTTTTCTCCCAGCTGCTTCTCTTGCTCGGCAGAGAGTTCAAATGGTTTTCTTGGAGATTGGGTGACAAGTTCATCAGTACAGGTGATTTCCTGTGTAAAGACAAACGATTCCTCACCATCAGCAGTACCTGCCGGTTCAGTACTTTCAAACTCATAGTTTCCAAACCGGGGCATTCTGCCGTTGCAGATCTGCAGTGCCGGCTCAATGAGCGCATTCTGCGCTTGAGGGACCTCTAATGAAAACGCCGTAGTTAGAATCAATTCATGAAGATTTTCGTCAATTTGATTGTATGAAAGCGAAGCAGCATGACCAGCTCCACTAGACAGAAATATCGTTGTGAGCAAGATGCTCAAGAATTGACGAGCACTCAATCGGTAAATGGCGTCTGTGGTTTGAGTAAATGATAGAAATTCTCTTTGATTCAGCGTTGAACCGGCACCGGTCATTTTCATCTGAGTTTTGTTGACCTCGATAATTAAACTGTATTGTTGTTGAATTACGGACCGAAATTCATTCGGTAACCCATGTTCAATCCAATAATAAACCGATGAGCTATGATCAATTCTTCATGTGCTATAAACCAGGACTTCTTATTGTCAGTGGGCCCTTGATTGGTTCAACACAGCTGGAATTAATCACATCATGGCAGCATGTAGGGATAACACATGATATGAGTACTACAAACCCTTAATCCAGAATGATGCAGTAACACCTAGCAAGCCTCCGATTATTATGCCTAGACCTGCAAACATTAGTTCTTCAGAAACCAGATAACCGACTATTCCCCCAGCGAATGACCCGGAAATAAGCTGAAAAAATCGTGCATGCTTGAATTTCTTTGGTTCTAATACCGGGGCGGCCACAAGGCCAACAAAGGCACCGATAAGCGTAATTAGCACTACATCTTTCCAGCTTTCAGCATAACCAAGTATTGCGGCCAGCAAAAATGCAATCGCAAAAAATATGACGGAAAACCCTATTGTTTTGAATTCATTCATAGATATTCATAACGCAGTGTTAAGGGGCAGCCGAAGCAACGCGTAAGCAGTCACACACATGTTGTCATGGCCATGTGCGTTGTCATTTCATCTCGGCTCATTCCGGTATCGATTATTCCACGACAGATGTCGCTAAGCGCTACCACAGGTTTGCACAGATTCCAGCCGAGAGTCCGATCCGTTGCCCGCAACATCAAAATTCAGAGTCTGGGTGGTATACACGGGGGTGGCCGAAGCGTTGCTGCCGGATGGCTCGAATCGCCAGCGCTTGATGGCCTTGATGGCGGCTGCGGCAAAGACGCGACCGGGTTCGGCTGCAATCACCTTCGGACTGGAAACCTTGCCGTTCGCCTCGATGATGAAGCCCAGTGTGACGCAGCCCTCGATGCCCTGGCGCAATTGAGTTCTCGGATAGGTGGGTGCCTTTCGTTTGGTCACCGTCCAGTACTGGTTCAGGTCGGCGGGTGCAACCACGAGCAGTTCGTCTTCTGATGCCATGACCGTGTTGCTGGCAGCAAGCAGCAGTAGCAGGTTCACTGCAATGATTTTGAGTGTTTTCATCTTGTTGTCCTTGTCTTCGTGTCGATTGGAATATGGTGTTTTGTCTGTGAATGACGGTTAATTGTGACCACAGCTTCGTTAAATCGTTGCTAATGCGCGGTTAAAACGCGCCCCCATCCTGTTTGCCAGGTATGTAATACGACGGACATATGAATTTGAACATTCTGGCAAAGCGTTTCGATTTGGCCAGTTTGGCTTCGCCCTTTGCCGCGATCGATTCGAGTTCGGCATCGAACATCTGGCTGAATGCCGATTCTGCTGCCGATTGGCGTTCCGCCTCTGATGTAAATTCCGTACGGATGCTGTTCAGTTCTCCGGTATCGAGCCAGGTGCCTGCACATCTGGGGCAGGTATCTATTTCAACGTTGTGCGTGATGCTGGAATAGTGCTTCATCATGGCTGTGTCGCTGCACCTGGGGCAGTGTCGTTTTTCGCCCTGGCTGACGCGGATCGCTGGATTGATCGGAATAGTGAGCAGGTCGATATCAGGCGCTTCATGCGGTTCATCAAACTTCCTGAATTCATGCTGATCGAACCAGATTCCGCCACAACCGCCCTTGCACACATCAAGCTCGATATCGCTGACGGTGACCGGGATCAGGGTGTTGTGACACGCAGGACAATTCATGGGCGACTCCTTCGATTGAACGGGTATTGATTAATGATTTTGTATGCACGCAGCACCGGGCAGGTACTCTGAACCAGCCATTGATTGTTTACCCGCTTGCTACAGTATTCGTATTCCGACTGGAAACTCGGTCATGAACGAGACAGATTCTGCGCAGGTCAGTGGTGTCTCCCTAATGGTGGCAGGGCCAGTTGAGCAGGTCATGATGCTGGCAGAAGGATAAACCAGATACCGTGAATCCGGCAGTCACCGGGTCCTGAAATCAGTTGTCGACTCGTCGTATCACCATGGCGATGCCCTGTCCCACACCAATGCACATGGTGCAGAGACCGTACTCGCCGCCGGTCTTCTCCAGCTGATTCAGCGCGGTGGTGACCAGACGGGCGCCGCTCATGCCCAGCGGGTGTCCCAGCGCAATGGCGCCACCATTGGGATTGACGCGGTCGTCGTCATCATCAAGGCCGAGCTGACGCAGGCAGGCCAGCGACTGGGCGGCAAAGGCCTCGTTCAGTTCGATGGTGTCCATCTGATCGAGTGTCAGGCCGGTCAGTGCCAGCACCTTGCGGGTGGCCTCTACCGGGCCGATGCCCATGATTCGTGGTGCCACACCGGCGACTGACATGCCGAGAACTTCGGCTCGTGCTGTCAGGCCATGGGTTTCGAGCGATTCGCCCGAGGCCAGGAGCAGGGCACAGGCACCGTCATTGACGCCAGAGGCATTGCCAGCCGTGATGCTGCCGTTTTCCCTGAACGGTGTGCCCAGGTTGCCGAGGGCATCCAGGCTGGTTTCACGCGGATGTTCATCGTGGGCAAAGACCAGCGGCTCCTGTTTGCGCCGGGCTATGGTGACGGGCACGATCTCGGCCTCGTGGAAGCCGGCCGCGCGTGCCCGGATCACCTTCTGCTGCGAGGTCAGCGCGAAACGGTCCTGATCCTGACGCGAGATTTCGAAATCCTCGGCGACATTTTCAGCCGTCTCCGGCATGGAATCGGTACCAAACTGCTTTTTCATGGCCCTGTTGATGAAGCGCCAGCCAATGGTGGTGTCGTACATCTCGGCATTGCGAGAGAAGGCACTGGTAGCCTTGGCCACCACAAACGGGGCACGCGACATGGATTCAACGCCACCGGCAATCATCAGTCCGGCATCACCGGCGCGGATGGCACGGGCAGCGTCACCGATCGCCTGCATGCCAGAGCCGCACAAGCGATTTACCGTGCAGCCGGCGACCGATTCGGGCAGACCGGCCAGCAGGGCGCTCATGCGGGCCACATTGCGGTTGTCTTCGCCGGCCTGATTGGCACAGCCGTAGATGACATCGTCGATGTTCGAGAAATCCAGATCGGGATTTCGCTCCATCAATGCCGTCATCGGGATGGCGCCGAGATCATCGGCACGCACGCTGGACAGCGATCCGCCATAACGACCGATCGGGGTACGGATGGCGTCACAGATATAGGCGGCGTTGGCTTCGGTCATGGCAGTTCCTGTCTGTTGCAAGGCCCGATGCAGGGCCCGTTCAGTGGGTGTAATGGTCCTTGGGTTGATCGGCCGACTGGGCGTACTGCTGACGGCGCAGCCAGGAGGAGACGCGGAAACGGGTTTCCTGATAATGCGAGGCCAGATTGTCGAGCACGTAGACCACCTGGGCCAGGCCGATCTGACGCGCCCATTCGAGTGGGCCGCGCGGGTAGTTGACGCCGTATTGCATGGCCTGGTCGACATCGCTTTCGGTGGCCACCTGCTTGCCGACGGCATCGGCAGCCTCGTTGGCCAGCATGCACACGGTACGCAGACTGATCATGCCCGGGATGTCATCGATCTGTATGCAGTTGATGCCCATGGCAGCGAAGAAGCCAGCAGCGATGGCGCAGGCTTCGGGTGCGGCCTGATCGGACTGGGTGATGGTGAGCTGACCGACATGGTCGTAATCACTGGCAAGATCAAACAGTACGGTATCATCGTGCCGGGTCTCGGCGGCGACCTGAGTGGCCGATCGGCCGTCGCAGGGTCGAATGCAGATACCGCTGATCATCAGGTAGCCTTCCCCGGTGCACTGTTCCACATGAATGCCCACAGATTCCGCGCGGCGCTTTAACGCATGTGCCGTGCCGAGTCGGCCCATCAGGCGTACGTGCTCGGGCTTGGCACCCGGCGTCACCCGGGGCAGCATCGGCTTCGGTGCGTCATCGCGGTAGTCGTAATAGCCGTGACCGCTCTTGCGACCGAGCCGGCCGGCGTTGACCATCTCGGCCTGCAGCAGACTGGGGCGAAAACGGGTGTCCTTGTAGAAGGCATCATAGACCGAACAGGTGACGGCGTAGTTGACGTCATTTCCGATCAGGTCCATCAGCTCGAACGGACCCATGCGGAAACCGGTCGAGGCCTTCAGACATTCGTCCACCTGCGCCACACTGGCACCGCCTTCCTCGACGATGCGCAGGGCCTCGGCATAGAACGGCCGAGCCACGCGATTGACGATGAAGCCCGGTGTGGAACGGGCATGCACGGCGATCTTGCCCCAGGCCGTTGCCGTATCGAACACCGTTTTGGCAATGGCTTCATCAGTAGCCAGACCACGGATTACCTCGACCAGCTTCATCACCGGTGCCGGGTTGAAAAAATGCATGCCGACCAGCTGTTCCGGTCGCTCCAGTCCGGCGCCAATGGCCGTGACGGAGATGGATGAGGTGTTGGTGGCCATGATGCAATCGTCATTGCACAGGCCCTGCAGTTCACGAAACAGCGACACCTTGATGTCGCGATCCTCGATGATCGCTTCGATCACCAGGCCGGAATCTGCCAGCTCGTCGAGTGAGGATGCCGGTGTGATCCGGTCCAGCAGAGCCTGTCGGTCATCGGCAGTAATCCTGCCCTTGTCGACCAGCCTTGCCAGTCCCTTTGCCGTACGATCGATCCCCTGCTGCACGGCTTCGGCCTGGTTGTCGTACAGTCGCACGGGATGACCTGCAGCCGCCGCCACCTGTGCAATTCCGGCGCCCATGGTGCCGGCACCTATGACGGAAACGGTGATGGATGTGTCAAGGGCTGTCATTTAGTTACCCCGGAATTCAGGTTTGCGCTTTTCCATGAAGGCCGCCACGCCCTCGCGGTAATCATTGGATTTGCCGGCGACGGTCTGCAACTGGCACTCCAGTTCAAGCTGTGCATCTGCGGTATTGCTGGCACCGGCGTGCAGCGCTTTCTTGATATAGGCCAGTCCCTGTGTCGGCTGGGTCGCCAGGTGTCTGGCCATGGTGCGGGCCTCGGTCATGAGAGCATCGTCATCGATGCAGCGCCAGATCAGGCCCCAGGTTTCAGCCTGTTCGGCTGACAGCTTGTCACCCAGCATGGCCAGCCCCTTGGCGCGTGCCAGGCCTACCATCTGTGGCAGGCTCCAGGTACCGCCCGAGTCGGGCAGCAGACCGATCTTGCAGAAGGCCTGCACGAAACTGGCCGATCGCGCGGCCAGCACAATGTCGCAGGCCAGTGCGATATTGGCCCCGGCTCCGGCGGCAACGCCGTTGACCGCACAGATCACGGGCATCTCGAGATTCATGATCGAGCGAATCAGCGGGTTGTAGTTCTTGCTGATCGACAGGCCAAGATCGGGCGGTCCTGCGTCAACGGCCACATTTCGATCGCTCAGGTCCTGGCCGGCACAGAAGCCGCGGCCGGCCCCGGTCAGCAACAGACATCGGATGGACTCATCACTACGTACGGTTTTCATCGCCGAACGCACTTCCTCGTGCATGTCGGCATTGAAACTGTTGAGGCAATCGGGCCGGTTCAGTGTCAACTCGGCAACGCCTTGTTCAATCTCGAACAGGATATGTTGATAACTCATCAGGTTCCCTCGAAGCGGGCGGGCCGCTTTTCGAAAAATGCGGTAATGCCCTCGTTTCGGTCATCGGTGTCGGCCAGCAGACAGAAGGCGCGACGCTCAAGTTCCATGCCCTCACGCAAGTGCGTCTCATAGGCAGCCTGAAGCACCTGTCTGGCCTGGCGAATCGCCAATGGCGGTTTGGCGGCAATACGGCTGGCCAGCTCCACTGCACGATCGACGACCAGTGGGTCAATCACCACCTCACTGGCCAGGCCGAACTCAACGGCCTGTCTGCCACTGATCATCTCGCCCGTCATCACCATCTGCATGGCACGGGACTTGCCGACGGCGCGGATCAGCCGCTGTGTGCCGCCAGCACCCGGAATCATGCCCAGATTGATTTCCGGCTGGCCCAGCCGGGTGGACTCGCCAGTGATGACAATGTCGGTATGCAGGACCAGTTCACAACCGGCACCCAGCGCCAGGCCATTGACGGCCGCAATCACGGGTTTGGGACTGTCGGCGATACGGCGCCACAATGCCGGCCGCTCATCACGGTGGCAGTCGGTGGCGTTCATGGCCGCCAGTTCCTTCAGATCGGCTCCGGCTGCAAAGACGCGGTCATTGCCGGTGATGACAAAACAGCGTGCCTCATCATTATGCAGGTGATCGCCAATGGCCCGGAGCACATCGTTGGTCAGCGCATTGCGCTGCTGTGGCCGGTTAAGCGTGATCAGGCTGACCTTCTCGGCCGGATTGCTGCAGAGGACAGGCTGCGTGTTATTTGACATGATTCTGGGTCATGATTTCGGGTCAGGGTTCCGGGACAGGGTCAGCGTCATGTTAGTGGTGAATCAATGCTGAAATTCAGTCGTGCATGGTACCATGAATCATCCCTGTCAAGACGACCTTGTTGTACAATGGCGGGATGAATCAGTCAGAACAATTATCGGTCTGGTCCATCGATGGCCTGACCCCGGTTGTGCATCCCGAGGCCTTCGTTCATCCGAAGGCCGTTTTGATCGGGGATGTGATTATCGGTGCCAATGTCTATGTTGGTCCATTCGCATCGCTGCGTGGCGACATGGGCCGCATCACGCTCAGGGAAGGCAGCAATGTCCAGGACGGCTGCATTGCACATTCATTTCCGGGCAAGGATGTGATCGTCGACGTCGACGGGCACATTGGTCATGGCGCCATTCTGCACGGCTGCCACATCAGTCGCAATGCACTGGTGGGCATGAATAGCGTCATCATGGACGATGTGGTGATCGGCGAGAACTGTATTGTCGGTGCCAATGCCTTCGTTCGTGCCGGCACCGAATTCGATCCCGGTCAGCTGATCGTCGGATCGCCTGCCCGTGTTCTGCGTGAGCTGACGGAACAGGAAATCGACTGGAAACGCCAGGGCACGGCCGAGTACCATCAGCTGGTTGGTCGCTGCAGGGATACCCTGACGCAGACCACCGCCCTGACTGAAGCAGAACCCAACCGCAGGCGCTTCGAGGCTGAAGCCCTTCAACCACTCAATCAAACACGGAAATAGGCCCTGACACATGAAGAAAATTGCCAGTTATGTAAACGGACAATGGTTCGAATCGGACAGCCAGGGCAGGGCGGTCTATAACGCGGTCACAGGCGAACAGATCGGTACCGTCTCTTCCGACGGCATCGATTTCAAGGCGGTTCTGGATTACGGTCGCAAATCGACATTGCGTGAGATGACCATCCACGAACGTGCACTGGCGCTGAAAGCACTGGCCATGCACCTGAACGAGAAGAAGAAACAGTTCTACCCCATTTCAGCCATGACCGGTGCCACGCGGTCGGATGGCTGGGTTGATATCGAGGGAGGCATCGGCACGATGTTTTCAATGTCCTCGATCGCACGTCGTGAACTGCCCAACGAGCCCTACATCGTCGAGGGTGATTCGATCCCGCTGTCCAAGAACGGCACCTTCGTCGCGCGCCACATCCTGACGCCGAAAAATGGGGTGTCGCTGCACATCAATGCCTTCAATTTCCCCTGCTGGGGCATGCTGGAGAAGATTGCACCCTCACTGATCGCCGGCATGCCGGTGATCGTCAAGCCGGGCACCGTGACCTGTTATCTCACCGAAGCCATGGTTCGCGAAATGATTGCCAGCGAGATTTTCCCGGAAGGCTCGATACAGCTGATCTGTGGTGGTATCGGTGACCTTTTCGATCACCTCACCAGTCAGGATGTGGTGACCTTTACCGGTTCGGCCAGTACCGCGCAGAAGCTGAAGGCGCATCCGAATATTGTCAATAACTGCATCCCGTTCAATACCGAGGCCGATTCACTGAACTGCTGCATACTGGGCGAAACCGTGAAGCCGGATTCGGAAGAATTCAAGCTGTTCGTCAAGGAAGTGGTCAACGAGATGACGGTCAAGGCGGGTCAGAAATGTACTGCCATTCGCCGCACCATCGTGCCGCGAGATCTGCTCGAACCGGCCATCGATGCCATCAGCAAGCGGCTTGATGGCGTTGTCATCGGCAACCCTGACAACAGGGAAGTGCGCATGGGCGCCCTGGTGGGGCAATCCCAGCGTGATGATGTCCGTGAAAATGTGGAAAAACTGAAGCAGACCTGTCAGGTGGTCTATGGTGAAAAGGAAAACTTCGAGGTGCTCGATGCCGACGCCGAGAAGGGTGCATTCTATCCACCGACATTGCTCTATTGCGGCCAGCCACTGGCAACCGAGGATGGCCCGCATGCCATCGAGGCCTTTGGTCCGGTCAACACCATCATGCCCTACGACACGCTCGATGACGCCATCGAGATCGCGCGTCGCGGCAAGGGTTCACTAGCCGGCTCGGTATTTACCCACGACAACAGCGAGGCACGCAAGCTGATACTCGGCTGTGCCTCGTATCACGGCCGCATGCTGGTGATCAATCGAGATTGTGCGGCAGAGTCCACCGGTCACGGTTCGCCATTACCGATGCTGGTTCATGGTGGCCCGGGGCGTGCCGGCGGCGGCGAGGAGCTGGGTGGCTCGCTGGCCATCAAGCATTACATGCAACGCACCGCCATCCAGGGATCGCCATCCGCTCTGATGGCCATCACCAATGAATACACACCCGGTGCAATCACCACGACCGATGTGGTACATCCGTTCCGCAAGTATTTCGAGGAGCTGGCCATCGGTGAGTGTTACCAGAGTCACCGCCGCACCGTGACCGAGGCTGATATCGTCAATTTCGGTTGTCTCTCGGGCGATCATTTCTATGCCCATTTCGATGACATTGCGGCACAGCAATCGCCGGTATTCGGTAAGCGCGTGGCTCACGGCTATTTCCTGATCTCGGCGGCGGCAGGTCTGTTTGTGGATCCGGCACCCGGGCCAGTGCTGGCCAATTACGGCCTTGATAACCTGCGTTTCATCACACCGGTAGGCATCGGTGACACCATTGCGGTGAAGCTGGTGGTGAAACAGAAAATCAGGAAAGCGCCGCGAGATGATGAACCGCCGCAGGGTATCGTCAAATGGGCTGTGGAAATGACCAATCAGGAGGACGAGCTGGTCGCCCTGTATGATGTGCTGACACTGGTGCTGCTGCAGCCTGACGAGAGTGGTGGCTGATCAGATCAGCATCGAAGAACGCTGATATCGCCTACTGGCGCTGCCAGCGTCCGGTCATGCTCTCGTAGTTGGTGGCAGAGTCGATGGTCAGTACGTTGGTCGCAAGCTCGTATTCGGCCAGGACAGAATCCTGATCGTAACCGTCATTGCTCTGGAAGGTGATCGTGATGCGATCACCGTCCGCACTCCAGTTGCCGATGTCGTAGTTGACACCACCCTTGACACTGTAACGGCCGCTGCCGTCAGCGTTGAGGCTCAGGGTGGAATTGGTGTAGTCACCGCTGGTTTGTCGCCAGTTGCCAGTGAGTTCGGCGGCCGGATCACCACACCCAGCCAGAATTAAAGTCAGACCCATTGTCAACGATCCGACGATAGATTGTCTAATCATAGTCACGTCCACGCTACCCTCCTCTTCTGGATCCCAGTATATTCCAAAAATCAGGAGTGCGCACAATGCCGAAAGTACAGTAGACGCTGCTTTTACATTTTTTGACAAATACCTGACTTCTGACCAGCGTTGCCATGGTGCAATCACGTACCGGATTATTGGTTCACGTTATCATGGTTGATGCAATGATCATTCACCACAGACACAAAGTTTGTCGAAACACTCATCTGGGATTAGTCTGTCAGACTCACGGAGAATGCGAATGATTGTCAAACAGATCTGGACCAACAACCGGCTCAGGAATTACAACTATCTGATTGTCTGCCCGGAGACCGGTGAAGCCCTGGCCATCGATCCCCTGGCGCATCATTTGTGTCTGGAGACTGCTCAGCAGAACGGATGGGAAATCACGGCCATACTCAACACGCATGAGCACGGTGACCATACCGGAGGCAATGTTCCCCTGATGAACGTGACCGGCGCACGGATCTATGCCCATGCCGGTGCTGCCGGACGAATTCCGGGCATGAGCAATGCGCTGCAGGCTGGCGATATCGTGCGTGTTGGCAGCTCGGTCGAGCTGAGTGTCATGGATACCCCCGGTCACACGATGAGCCATGTCTGCCTGCTTTCACAAACCGAACAACCGGCGTTGTTCTGTGGTGACACGCTGTTCAATGCCGGCGCCGGTAACTGCCATAATGGCGGGCATCCGGATGAACTGTATGACACCTTCCAGTCGCAGCTGAATGTGCTGCCGGAACAGACCCACATCTATCCGGGCCATGACTACATCGTCAACAATCTCAAGTTCACCCTGAATCGTGAACCGGGCAATTCCGATGCCGCGGATCTGCTTTCGGTGGTGGAAAATCAGGATCCAGGCAACCCACTCGTTACCACACTGTCACTTGAAAGAAAGGTGAATACCTTTTTCCGATTGCAGCAGCCCGGGGTGATTGAACAGCTGCGCGACGAGTTTCCCGAACTGGCGGCAGCCCCGTCAGCCAGAGACGTTTTTCTCAAGCTGCGTGAACTGCGCAATCACTGGTAATTTTTCCGAGCAGACAGTAGTCACCCCTGATCCGGGTTGGCTGATTTTCAGCACGGACGACATTTGCGGAATAGTGGCTATACTGAAATGACGGCCGGTGACTGTGGTGGTTGACCGGTTCATCTCAATACGAAGGGGAAAGCAATGAAAAAAATAATCACAGCATTGATCTGTCTGTTTCTGCTGCCTGTCTATTCCGTGGCACAGGACGAGGCTCCACCCAGTCTGTCCGACAGCTGGATGGTCGTTCCGAAACCGGGTCATGAAGCTGAATTCGAAGCGGCATTCAAGGCCCATGTGGCGATGCGGGATGAGAAGGGGGACCCAAGACGATGGCAGGTCTATACGCCGGTGGTGGGTGACCGCATCGATTATCATGTCGTCCGGCATTGCTGTTTTGACTGGGCAGACCAGGATGCCTACAGCGCCTGGAGTCTGGAGTCCGGTCTGGGCCAGCACTGGAACGAGACGGTGCATCCGCACGTGGCCTCGTACCAGCATCATCTGAGCAGCACCGACTGGGCAAACAGCCACTGGCCCGAAGGTACCGTGGCCAATTATGTCGGTGTCACCACCTGGGTTGTCAAACAGGGCAGTGGTGCGGGCATGACCCAGTCGGTGACTGAATTGAGTTCTGTTGCCAAGGAGCATGACTGGCCCAGAAACTGGGTCTGGGGCAACCGTATCAGCGGTAGTGCCAGCCTCTACCTGGCCTCACCACATGAAAACTATGCGTCAATGGCGCCACCCGAGCAGAATTTCTATGCCTTCCTGGCAGAACACCTGGACTCCGAGGAAAAAGCGAGGGAAATGCTTGATCGCTTCTCATCTCATTTTGAATCGGCGAGCTACACCATCTATCGCCACAACAAGGAGTTGTCGCTGAGCTACGACGAGGGCGAATAATCAACACCAATCAGATCCGACAGGATCGATAAACACGGGCAGCCAGGCTGCCCGTTTTTTTTATTTGCGGTACCCAGGATTACATTCTGTTACATCTTTTCACAGAAATACTACACTCTTCGTACATATTGGCGTTATCATGTTCGTGACTGGCATGGACCCAGGCAGCACAGGGCAGTATTGATGGACAAGGAGAATGCTGATGACACAACACAAATCCCTGCTGATGACATGGGCGCTATTGCTGTTTACCTCGGCCGCGAATGCGCAATTGCTTTTCGATCCCATGACAGTACACCCTGAACGCATCCAGCCAGATCAACCGTTTCTGATTCTGCTGGACGACAGCTGGATCGACAGTTGCGGCGGAACCCTGTCGCTGCAGGCCAGCAATACAGAGATCAATGTGATCGCCACGCTGTCATCGCCAATGCTGGGCGGTGTCTGTGCACAGGTGCTGACGCCGTTTCGCGAATTGATCAATCCGCTGGCTGAACTGGATACGCTACCCGACTTCGAGGACAGCATCGTCATCAACTATCTGGTCGATAATGGCTTCGGTGCCATGCCACGTGACAGTGAGACAATCACATTCACCTCTGCAGCCAACACGCCGGTGCGACTGCAGTCCGGCAGCTGGGTGACGCCCGGTCTGACGTTTTCCGGTCTGTTCATTGATCAGCAGGATGACATCTTCACTGCCGCACTGATGGATTTTTCAGATGACGGTGATCCGCTCTGGCACTACGGCGGTGGTCGCTTGAATGGCAATACCTTTATTGGCGAGATGGCCTCGTATCACGAAATTGTCTGTGTGACCCAGCCGTGTGACCGTGCAGCACCCGACAATGTCGGCACGGTTTATGTACTGGTTGATGAGTTTGACAGCCTGCTGGTTGAATACAACGGTATCCTGGGTTCGACCCTGCCAATCGTGGGTGGCCCGATGCAGTACAGTCGCCTGCCACTAACCCGTAGTGCATCGATACCTGCCGAGGATCCCGCATTGCCCGACCTGGTGGGCAACTGGGTGGCCGGTTCGAGTGGTGACTCGTCGACAGCCGATAATTTCACCGCCGTCATGATCGATTACACCGGTCCGGCATCACAGGGCCTTTCCGGCCATTATTTCGATGTATTCGATCAGCCGGTCTCACCTGGCCTGCCTGTTCTGCTGTACCGCATCCTGTGTCAGGATGCCCGTCCGGTTGATGGCACGGTAGCCTGCAGTCTGGAAGGGTATCGTTTTGATGGTCTGGATTGCAGCGTGGCGTTTGCCTATACCGCTGTCGGTGACCAGCGACTGACCGCAGCGATGACCTGTGGCAACGGTACTCGCAGCGTGGACGGTGAGTACCGTCTGTTCAGGATGGATTAGCGTCTGATAGCCCGGAAACAGTCGGCAGTTCAATCACGTTATCGCAGCAGGGTCCCGTTCACAAGGACCCTGTTTTCGTGTCGTAGCCTGAGGCTGTCGATGGCGACATGAAACGATCCTTCGCGTATGGTTGTCAAAGAAGACAAGAACCCGAGGAGAATGCGGTTGATGCTTCGATCAGTTTACATTCCTGCTGTCTGCGCCCTTCTGCTGTTGATTACCGGGTGCGCGACTCAACAGCCGCTAGTGATCAACGACACTGTGCCGGAACCGGAGCCATTGCCGTTTCCGGTCATGAATGGTGTACTGTTTGGTGATCGACCAGCTTTGATCGAGGTGGAGCAACTGTTTCAGCTGAGCGCTGTACAGCGTTCAGACTTTCTGGCCTACTTCAACGACCAGTCACGACAGGAGACTGCACCGCACGAGCGCACGTTTGAATATCTGGAACCCATTCTCGGTCGATTCGAATACCACGATGATACCCTGCAGGCCCACAAGGCAATGTTGCGACGTGCAGGTAATTGCATGTCTCTGGCCATACTGACCACGGCCCTGACAGACCTGGCGGGAGTGGATATGCGCTATCAGCTGGTTGAGGAAATGCCAGTGCTGGATATCCAGGGTGGTCTGTTGCTGAGCGTGGAGCATGTGCGCACCATCCTGCGCCAGAATACCTATCGTACTGATCGGGGTTCGTACACCTTTGGTCACTCCAGCCTGACCGTTGACTTTTTTCCTGACGTGAGCCGCCATGCGGGTCGACGTATCAGCCGTGATGAATTCATTGCCATGTACTATCGAAACCAGTCTGCTGAGGCACTGATCAATGGCCAGTTGGGACTGGCTTACTGGAATGCCATTGAGTCACTGCAATATGCCCCCGATCACGAACAGGGTGTGAATTTGCTGGCTGTGATTCATCGTCGCGCTGGCGATACTGAAACCGCTGAAGCCCTGTATCAGTATGGATTGAAATCGTCGGAACGATCATTGAGCCTGCTGGACAATTATCGAAAACTGCTGATGCTGGAAGGGCGTAGTACTGATGCCCAGGTGATCGAGCAGCGACTGGCCGAGCATGACGAGTCAGACCCACTGGGCTGGTTATCACTGGCTCACGCTGCTCATCAGGCAGGGCAGTATGCAGAGGCAGAGCGTTATTATCGCAAGGTGCTGCGTGATGCCGACTACCTGCACAAGGCCTGGTTGGCATTGGCTCAGGTTCAGCACGCATTGGGACACACAATCAGCTCACAGCATTCAATCAAACGTGCGCTGGAAACGGTTTACGATGAGGATACTCGAGAGCGCTACCGGGCCAAGCAGGCTGCCATGGCCCGGTTACGGAAATCCTAGGATGTGACAGCACCATCCTCGTGCTCGGGTGGGTTGGACCGATTATCCTGATCTTCGGATGAACGGCGTCTTCGGGTCTCGAATTTCCACACCATCCAGAGGGTGACCGATCCGGCCAGGAATGTGGCCAGCACCGGATCCATGTGACCGGCGACCTTCCAGAAATACAGCGTGTAGGCCTGGATGATGAGGAAGGTGACACCATAAGCCCTGAGCATGCGCAGACCAAATCGAGTTCCCAGATAGAGCAGGGCTGCATTGAACCCGATCCACATCAGGTTGAACATCACCAGTTCTGCGGCCCGTTTCCAGATGACGACCGTAGATGGTGCTGAAATTCCCAAACAGACTCATCAGCCACAGGGCCATGTTGGCAAAGAACACACCAGACGATAACCAGACCTTGAAGAAGTTACGGTACTGACGCAGCCATCCGGATTCTGCCTGGCGGTGCAGCACGCCGATCAGGGCAATGAGAATACCGGCCAGCAGGAAGCGCATGGGATAGTTCATGCCGAACCAGTAGGCACCCCAGCCGGAGACGTAACCGGTCATGCCGCCAAACCAGGTAAAGAAGACAACCGCGGTGACGATCAGTACCAGCACGTTGCGCAGCAGATAGGCCAGCGGCAACAGTACGAACAGATCGATCAGCAGCAGCATGGGCCAGTTACCCGAGCCGGTCGAAAAGATGATGCCGAGCGTGAACGTGAGGCCGATAATGGCCAGCGAGGCACACATTTCAAGGCTCAGTGCCGTCCATTTCATTCGGGATTGTTTCAGGCGATAACCGCCCCACAGCAGAGCTGCTGTGGTCAGGGTCAGGGCCCAGGCCAGGTTTCTCAGTGTCATTTCAAACAGGTCGGCAGCAACAATGCATATCCCTGCTGCGGTGCACAGTCCACCGAAAATTGCAAACCAGCGACCCATGCTGGCCCAGTTCCACTGTGTGGGTGAATAGCGTTCTGAGAGGGTGTCGAAAGTGCTCTCATCCAGCAGGCCTTCTCGGCGCAGCTGTGACAGTTCGGCAGTCATGATGGATCTGAAGCGTTGCGGGTTCATGATGATTCTCCTCTGACTGGCGACCGCTGACGTTCGAAGATGGCAGCAAGAATCAGACTGGCGATGCCTGCCAGCATGAAGAAACTGCCTTTAGACATCTCGTCCCAGAAATATTCGAAATAGCGCGTATAGACATTGATGCCGAGAAACACGACGCCGAAACCAAGAATGCGGCCGTCACGCAATCCGGCGCCGATGGCGACCTGGGCTGCTGTGATCAGAGTGAACACGATGACCCATCCCAGCGTGCCCGGATGGATCGAGAGAAACCAGAACGACATGTTGAGGTAAAGCAGGCCAAAGATCATGTATAGGCGACCAAAACCGAGCCAGCGATCCCCCTGTTTGTGTTCGATCTGGTGTTCATGCCAGAAGGCGAGCGCAATCGAACAGGCGGCGACCACGGCGGTGACTCGTTCGTCGGCAATGCCGAGAAAGTAGCTACCGCGCCCGCCATAGGCGTGCCAGTTGCCCAGGGCATGAAAGGCCATCAGGATTGCCAGGCCAAGTGGCCAGCGAAGTCCGTAACGATAGGCGGTGGTTGCGGCCAGCCCGGCTGTCAGCAGCATCAGTACCGACCACAGCTCGCGGTCGAATTGTGCATCGAACAGCGCCATCATCATGGCCAGTCCGCCGAGGATGGCAATGAAGGCAGCTGTCAGTAGTACCGATCCACTGATCGGATAGCGCTGCAGGGGTTCTGTCGCGAACCGGACACCCTGCCACCACATGGCAGCGCCAAAGCCGATGATCACGAACGGTGCAACATGTGTGGCCGCAGGGCCAAGCGCCATGCCGATCAGGCCGAGCAGTGAACTGCCCAGCATGAACAATGCAAAGAAACCAAGCCAGCGAAGCAGAACGTGTCCGAGAGAGGCATGAACCTGATATCGTCTGGCCAGCATCTCCTGCTGTTTCGGATTGATCAGGCCCTCATGACCCCAGTTGCATATTTCCTGTGCCAGTCGTTCGCGAATGATCTGTTTCATCTTGGCCCCCTGCCGAAGGCAGTTAATGTGATTGGTCCAGTCTAGTGGTGCTGTGTGTAAAGCCCCATCAGGAGCTCAAAAGTGACGGTAAAGGTGCTCGAAAGTATTATATTTTGATACTGATCTTCCAGAGATGGTCCTGATATGGCCCGGATGTGGCCCAGATTTGGTAGAAATCGACACCTGAGCAACACTCACGACGGGCTCAATGGGCGATACCGGCCATACAGACAGAACCTCGTTTTGTGAGCGATTGAGAAAAACCGGATTGCTCTGCGTCCTATAGTAGAGCGCATTGCGAAAGCCGTTTCGCCACATATCGATCATGGAGCCAGCCTATGCGAACATGGATGACAATCTTCGCCCTGTTTCTGTCAGGCCAGGTGATGGCACTCACCGAACTCGCAGGTGCCTACGGCGGATGTGCCAGCACGGTGACCTTGCGTACCGTGGATGCAACGCCACAGAATTACGAAACGGCCATCAATACGGCTCTGCCCGGCGATCTGATCAGGCTGGGCAATGGAACCTATCAGAACGGACTCAGGCTGTACGATCTCAATGGCAGTGAAAACAACTGTATCGTGATCGAAGGCCCGTCGGATCAATCCGCCGTTTTCGTGGGTGCCCCGATCAATGGTGTGCGCAATGTGGTGCAGGTCAGGAATTCCAGTTATCTGGTACTGCGAAACGTGGAAATTGATGGCACCGGCACGACCGATCTGGACGCGGTCAAGTCCGACATCAATCTGCAAGGTGCCCATCCCAATCCCTGGTCGCATCACATCACGCTGGAAAACCTCTGGATCCACGATTTTGATTTCGATCAGCAGCAGGTTGGCATTTCGACCAAGGGGCCGGCATGGAACTGGGTGGTACGTCAGACAGTCATCGAGCGCGTTGGTACCGGGATCTATTTCGGTAACTCGGATGGTGCCCAGCACTTCGTCAATGGCCTGATCGAATTCAATCTGATCCGGGATACGGTCGGCTACAACATGCAGGTCAAGCACCAGTTTGCGGCCAGCAGACCATCGGGAACGGGCTACGAGAGCCTGCCAGCAACAGGCCAGACTGTGATTCGACAGAATGTGTTTCACAAGAGTGGTAATTCGTCCTCGGGCGGGGCTGCCCGGCCCAATCTGCTGGTGGGTACATTTCCACTGAGCGGGGACGGTTCCAATGACGATTATCTGATTTACGGCAATTTCTTCTATCAGAATCCTACCGGTTTCGAGGCCCTGTTCCAGGGCGAGGGCAATGTGATTTTCTACGGTAACCTGCTGTTCAACACACAGGGCCCGGCGATGTTCATTCAGCCTCAGAACGGCGAGGTTCGTCGCATTCGTGTGTTTGAGAACACCATATTGTCCAGTGATGACGGTGTGTTCATCTCAGGTACGGTCAATGGTGCATTCGCGCAGCTGGTGCGTGGCAATGCCGTGTTCACCACAGGGACGCCACTGGCAGGTGGGACTCAGGCCGACAATCTCAGCGATTTACTGATCAATGCTGCTCAGTACCTGGTCAATCCCGATGGCAACATCGCCGGGTCTGGCAACAGGCTTGATCTCTTTCCACTGACGGGCACACTGTCAGGCAACAATGTGGATGTCTCACCCATCGCTGCCTTTGTCGATTCGGATATCGATTTCAACGACCAGAACAGAACTCACACCATCCTCGGTGCCTATGACGGCGAGGGCAGCAATCCGGGCTGGCAGCTGGCGCTGGAAATAAAACCGGCAGGGCCGTCGGATCTGGTGTTCAGCGACGGATTTGAATAAGCTGATTCCATCACTCGATGGAGCCTGTCCATGAAAGGAAAATACCCGCAGCGGATTCGTGAACTGTCACTCTATGATGGTCGTTTTGATGCCTACCGATTACCGGCCGAGGGTGCCGATGTGCTGTTTGCCTCTTATCCGGCCGGAACCTCGATACCACCGCATCGCCATGACACCGACAATCATGGTGTCATCACACGCGGTGAACTGATACTCATCATGAATGGAGAGCGGCATCGGATAGGTGTCGGCGACTGGTACCACGTGCCTGCCCAGGTGGAACACGCTGCAGAATTCGAACAGGACACAGACGAGATCGAGTTCTGGTTCTCATCAGAAAACCACAATTGATCCGAGTAGCTGTTCTCAATCTGTTCAGGCGACACGCCAAAACGCGCCTTGAGTATACGAGAGTATCGTGCCAGAAAGGCAAATCTGACAAGTATGTCCAGGGCCAACCTGATGGAAAACCAGGCGGCTTAGTTGCTGATTTTGTTAATAAAACAGGAATTCCAGGTTAAGGAATCGCTGGCCAACTGCGATTTGTCCTGACAACAATACTTTCTGTCCTCTAATCGATCACCGGATTTCACAATACCCGTCAGAATTTGTCTGTCGCGGATGCATCGTCTGTTTGGTGCTGACTCTGTGATCACCAGCGACAAGTCGGTATCGGATTATCTGGAGCGTATGCCAGCCGATACCTGAAATGACAATTCAATGAGGAATTAAAGATGAAAACCAAATTAACTGCATTAGCCATTGCCTGTTCCATGGCCACTTCCGTCATGGCTGAAAAGAACCCTGAGGTTGATCCAGAGTGGGCACTGAATACGACTCACAAGACTACTTTCAGTGTCTCTGGTCCGGCTGAACTGGAACTGGATCCGGAATGGGTCGCGATAGATCAGGATGTGTTTCAGCGAGACGGCGACACAATAACCACAATTGCGTTTGGCAATGCCGCAATGCGCCTGGCAGCAAATCGGGTTCAGGAATCCATCGATGTGCTTACTGCGCAATCCGAAACCAAATTGCTCAGCGCCCGTGAGGAACTGAGGCTGCTGGATCTTGAGATGCAACTGGTCGAGCTCAATCAGGCGATGCAGAAATCTGATCCACCCACAAAGTTGTGTTCGGGTAATGCACGCTTCGAGACAACTTACGGCTGGTTCACCTTTGCACAGCCCTTTGTCTCGATGAGCGCGCAATACGATGAGTTCGGCCCCTTGTCGCCCGGTGAAAAACTTGTAGAAAGCAACACGTACATTACGTCACCCGTTGTCGGTTCAGATTATGACTATGGGCAAGCCATCGGTAGTGGCTTTCTGATTCGTGCCGACTCGCTGGCAACAATAGCGCCCACCTTCCAGTGCTGGGCCTCATCCTGGGGTTATGTGAGTGTATTGCCGTTCGGTAATCAATGTTCTGAGACGATGTATTACAATAATAGCGCTGCCTGCAATTCCCCTGCATTTCAATAAAATTTTCAGAGTCTGAATGTTCAATGGCCGGCTTGCCGGCCATTGAATTCTGATGTCGATAATGAACAGCTCGCCGTGGCTAACTACCCATTCTTGTGAGCTTGCCAGTAGACCTGTAAACGCTTCAGCTCGTGCGCTGTGTAGCGGGCATGAAGTTGCTTCAGCACCATTCGATCATTACCTGACTTCTCGATGTGTCTGCGCTGATCAATATAGTGAGAAACCATGTCATTGAATTCCGAACGTGACTGATCCAGTTCGGCAAGACGAATTGCGGCAGCGTCCCCGTATTGCTGGCTGCGAATGCTGAACCGGGCAGCAGCGTTCATCTGTTCCTGCTCGAAATCACGGGTTTCATCAATCACGGTCTGATGACCCATGGCCAGGTCCTCGACCCTCTGCCAGCGTTCCTGCTCACTCTCCTCCGGCTGAAGATCAACCGTACGCCCTGACTTGGCCAGCCTGTAACGGGCATAGGCTTCCTCGTCTGCAAAATAGTCAGCAGCCAGTGTCTCGCCGAGTGTCTGACGGCGAAATTTGGACAGCAGCTCGAGACGATCGGCCAGTTTGAGATCGGGATCCAGAGAGAGCGAAAACGATTCAAGTGCCAGCAGATACTGCTGGTAATCATCAAATGCATCCAGAATGTCAGGTAACAGATGGCTGTTTCCCGATCGATCGATAAATGCAATCAGTTCGGTGCGGATCTCATCCAGTTCCAGTTCGCCCATTGCGGACAGAAAATAATCGAACAATCGTCTCAGTTCCCGATTCCGAATCAGGCTTCCGTCAGCTTGTGTCTGAATTGCACCATCCGGTTCGGTGTCAATGTAACTGACAATCGGGCCGGCTCTGTCGATCACCTTGAGTCGTGGCGACTGTAATGACGCATTCGTATTCTGAGACTCAGCAGGAACAGCTGCTTCAGGCTGGGTCAACGCATCAGGCCGCCTGGGCTCAGTGATTCCTCTCTGTCCGGAATCCGGTGCATGACTGAACCACAACAGGATGATCGTCAGCGACGACCATCCTGCAATATGAAGCCATCTGGCCAATTACAATCCCCGGTTCTTCAGCCGGTTGGCGTGTGCACGGTAGACCGATGTCGGGTTGGGGGTAAACAGACCGCGCAGTCCGAGTACCTGGTTCACCTCATCGCCGTGATTCCACGGGTAATTGTCACGCAGTACATCGCCCAGATGGGATGAGCAACGACCGACAAGGCCGTCATTGGCCGATCCGAAAAAGAACACACTGGTGGCCGCCAGGGCGTAGTCGGCCGGATCCAGTGCGTTCCTGAAAACGCCGGTGCCACTGAATGAGTAGTAGCGGATTCCATTGACCACAGAGGCACCCTCACCACAACTGGTGACGGGCATGCCTTCAGGGTAGTTGGCATTGAAAGCAGCAGCACCGTCGCTGGTCAGTGCATCCAGTGCATCGACCACATCCTGTGGGTCACCTGTCCCGCCGGAGATGGCTTCTATGAATACGGCCAGCGCATTGGTGAGTGCGGCCAGCATGGCTTCCAGTGACGAACCCGGTGGTGCCACGGTACGCACGGCATCGGCGACCGGACTACCGGCGTTGGGTCCGCCCACCGAGGTGACGGATGCAACAAGATCTGGTCTCACTGATGCGGCATAGCGGACGGTAGGTGCACCGTGTGAATGACCGATCAGATTGAACCGCGCATGACCGTAGAGTGCTCGCAGGGTATCGAGTTGCTCGATCAGCTGTTCACCGCGAAGCTCGCTGGAATTGGCTGCCGAGACATCGGCGATATAGACCGTGGCACCACCGTCTTCCAGCGCGCCAGGTATGCGGTAGAAATAATCGTAGAGTCCGAACGCCTGGTCGAAGCCGAACAGGCCATGAACAAGTACAATCGGGTTTCTGGTCTTGGTGTACGAACTGTTCCACCAGGCAGACTGTGCCGTGCTGCAGCAAAGCAATAATCCAGCCAGAAAAACAGCGACACCCACGTTGCGTGAATGAGTCATATCCCCTCCCTCAAGGTTTCCATGATTAACTGCTGTGTGCTACCGCTCAATGGTAACGGCTCTGAGCTTACCGTGCAGAAAGACAAAAAGTCAAACGATCGTTTGAAATACTCGTGACAAGTACCATTCAGATGAGTGCCCGCTTGAATTAACATGCATGTTCTGTAAAAAGGATTGATCTGATGCGATGAAGCGAAAATACCACCGGCCTGCTGGTCCTCACCAGCAGGCCGGTGATCTGCTGTATTCGCATCTGTGGGAGAGATACCTGATTGAACATACAGCAGACGGCAAGGTGTATTGTCAGTGATCAGCGATATTTGTCAATCATTTTTATAATTATGCCTGACATTTGAAAACTCGGGCATCATTCTTCAGGAATCAGGAAAGATTTTTGCAGTGGAAAAACCCCAGGTATTGCTTATACAGAGCGGCCCGATCAGCGCCACTGCTGCTGTTGAATCAGTCGCCAGTTGAGTGCGAAATAGATGGCTGCTCCCAGCAATCCGGTGTACAGACAGATCCGGTGGACGGTAGCAGCACTGCTCCAGGACAACATGGGGTTGGCTGTAGTGAATGGCCAGAATGGTTCAACGTCGGCATGCATCATGCTGTCGAGGACAACATGAGAATACGAGCCGATGAACGCACTGAGAAATGCAATCCACCATGCGATTCGAATGGGGCTATCTGCGGAGATGCGTAATATCACCAATCCGAGTTCGGACAGGTACTTTCCAGTGAGTGCAGAAAAGACGGCAATCAGGCTGGCACCGACAAAGGTGTGGGTGAATCCGTGCAGGTGACCCTCACCGCTCAACAGTACGATGAGTGGTTGAATGTCCATCACGATCTGGGTCCAGCCGAACACCATCAGGCTGAAACTGCCCTGCAGCAGTGACTTGATCAGCAGGCCCGGGCCCATGTGGAGTGGCGTGAATGGCATATGCTTCTCGTTGAGGCTCTGGATTATTCTAACAGTACGAGACTGGCTTCCAGGGAGCCGAGTCTCATCTTTGATCGTAACAGGCAATCTTGCGGTGGGTTATAACGAAGACCAGTGCGCTGCATTGCTGCAGCGCACTGGGAAGAGATCGATTATTGAACACTCAATGAATACTGGGTGTTGGCTCCAAAGCCATTCGTCTGGTGATGAACTCTGACGAAATAAACGAAATCATCGGGCTGGTTGAACACGATTCGTGCTGATTGACCAGGCCCGCCATCGCAGTTGGACGCGATAATGCCGCCCGATGTGCCTGTGGCTGTACTGTTAGATCGATACAGACGAATACAGGGATCTGAATTACTGCCAATGGCGGTGGCCGTGATCGTTCTGAAGCCTGCAGGGGCGTAATAGAGAATCCAGTCCACATCACCGGCATCATGGAAGTCGTGTGCCTGTGGTGATCCCAGATAGGATGAAGCCTGGCTGGCCGTATCATCCACTTCCCAGGCATCCGGTGTCGACGACAGCGGTGTCGCTGTCAGGCTGAAGGTGTAATTGGTGCCCTGACCTGAGACATTGCTATTCTGAGAATAGACTCGTATGTAATACACCCATTCGTCATTCTGGGTAAAGTTGATGACCGAGGATTGGCCAGGCCCACCATCACAGTTGGAGGCGATGATGCCGCCAGAGGTGCCCGTGGCCGTTGAATTTGAACGGTAAAGTCTCATGCAGGTGTCGGCGTTGGGGCCCAGGTTGGTGGTGCGAATGCTGATCTGGGCCGGTGTGCTGTAGTAGCGTATCCAGTCGGAATCACCGTTGTCGTGAAAGTTGTGATTCTGCGCGACACCGAGATAATCGCTGGCCAGACTGGCCGTATCGTCTACCTCGAAGGCATCGGGCGGGATACTGGCTGCCGGCAGATTGATTACATCAAACTGGTTGGCCATGCCTGGGGCCACTGCTTCCATCTTGCCGGCACAATCGTGTGCGGCAGCAGGGAAGGTGTTACAGAAACCGCCACAAAGCATGCTCGTCGGGCTGTCATTGCCGGCTGTGAAGAAGATCTTGAACTGGCGCGGCACGGCTTGAGCAGAATAGCCTGTTGTCATGACACTCTTCCAGACTGCGGGAAGAGCAGGATCACCAAACAGATTGAACGGTTTGATCGCGCCATCCTCGTGCACACAACTCAGGTTATGGCCAAGTTCGTGGGCCATCGTCCAGGGGTCGGTACAGCCATTTGCCCGAACCACACTGTATCGTCCGGTCTGGTTGGGTGCTGTCACGGTGGCACCACACAAGGTGTCAGAACCTGGGCCAATCAGCAGGACATACTGATTGATGTGAACACTGCTGAGATTTGACGGACTGGTCTGCAAACCCGAAAAATTCAGATCGAGCCAGCTGGTACCGGAAGCGCTAAAGTTCTGAGCTGTAATGTCTGAACGATTATTGAGCTGGTTGTCGCGTGACGGTTTGACCCGAGTCACCAGGGTCGGGTTGTACCGCAGATTGACCCCTGTGCGCTCCAGTTCATCATTGGCGAGTTCCAGCCTGTACAGTGCTGATGATATACCGCTTGCATTGGTGCCGTGAGTCTTGCTCAGTACCAGTGCCACATTGAGTGTCGTAAAGGTTGATTTGGTAGAGGCATTGCCGTGCTGATGACCGATCTCAGGATCGTGACCCAGATGGAGGGCAGGCTGATCGCCGATCAGTGTTCCCATGTTATCCATATTGGCGAGCGCCTCAGGGTCGAACAGCCAGTTCATGCCGGCGACAGAACGGATCTGGTACTGACCATCAGGCAATTGCAGATCTGCGATCATGCCCTCATCGGTGAAGGCCACCGTGGCACGGGCGATCTGTTCGTCTTCAAAACCGGCGATGGGCCCGCTGACAAACAGCATGCGATCCATGACAGTCTTCTTGCGCTCGGCAATCACCTCGATGATGTTTCCATCCGCCAGCTCGATCAGATAGGAGCCGTAATGCTGCAGTGATTTGAAGTCCGTCGCATCAACGGCCATCGGGGTGGCATAGACCAGGTCGGGGTGATTGTCGAATGCCGCCATCAGCGATGCCTCGTCAATGGTCCTGGTAGTTGATTTGGTATCCTCTGCAATCATGGCACTGGCCACCAGGACTGGCTGATCGGACAGACTCTGTACACTGGCGATATCGACGGTGGGTGGTGCCGCCATCAGTGCTGTACTGGTAAGGCACCAGAGCAGCATGAGTGATTGGGTTTTCATGATGTTTCTCCTCATTAGTGTGGTGGTTCCGGGTTGACGGCATCGTTTTTAGGACTCTGACGTGCCGTACATTCGGTAGAGGAGATTCTGGGCTGAAACCTGTAATAGCCGTGATCAGATTCGGGACTGAAACATTCGAATACAGGCCATGATCAATATCAGCATGGATAAAAACACTGCGACTGGGGATATCTGACGTTGCTGGTGGTTAGTTTGTTATCGAAAACTCTCAGTCTTCAAAACCATCACAATGGATGTGGTTCGAGACAGAAACCGTGTTGCCATCACAGGTCACCGATCGGACCAGGAAGCCTTCCCTGATGCCCCACAACGACATTCGCCGCAGCCAGGGATCGGTGTCTGCCGGATTGAGTCCCACATCGACATCGGTCAATTCAATTGGTCTTGACGGGAATCCGCTGGTGATGGTCTGTGCTTCCAGATGCAGGTGCGGCCAGGAACAGGAACCGGAATGACCCACCAGACCGATGTTGTCTCCGGCGTTCACGGCATTACCCTGTGAAAACGGGATGCTTCCCTGCTGCGTGTGGGAGAACAGCAGCCCAACCGAACTGCCAATGTCGAGGAACATGAAGTTCACCCCGGTCGGGTTACAGGGGTTCTGCCTGGGAGGCTGATCAGGATTGCTGTTATCGGTTGAAAAAACCGAGCCAGATGCTGGCGCTCGAATCACCTCACCGAATGAAAAGTAGTCGCTATTGTCAGCGCTCATGTGCGGGCTATCCGGGTGCAGGGCATTGTTGACCCGGTTCAGGTCGTAGGCCCATTTATCCGAATGCGAAAAAATTCCGCCGGCACCCTGATCCACGTACTGCATGCCCGACATGGGCATTGGGATGGGGATGGCCGCATCGGGCGGATCCTTGCCCGGGACCACAGGTAGTGCCGGATCCAGCGGGTAGGGCGTGGTGATGAGGCGATAGGACGCCACCGCTGCGCCATAGTCAACAATATCACCCTGCAGATTACGCGTGAACGGCATGATCCTGACCCAGCTTCGGGCATCGGGGCCGGACAGGTCATCTGCCATGTCTGTGGGCAGTTCCAGTGCCAGTGCATCCAGCGGGATACGAGCCTCAACCACGTTTCCAATGACCGTGATCGTTTCGTCCCAGTTACTCATCACCGGGTCACCCCCTTCGGGATAGCGCCAGAGTACATCGGGAAAACCAATGTACAGGCCAAGCTCCAGGTCGAGCACCTGCTGGTTGCGGTAATCAATGAACAGCCAGAAGGCCAGATCCTGTTGTGAGGGTGTACCTGCAGTCTCGATGCGCAACAACCAGGCATCGTCGCGCGGAGCCAGTGATACCGAGGTGATGTCGCGGCTGGGGTCACCTGATGCATCGTCCACCGGATCCGGATAGTCGGGAATGCCATTCCAGTCACTATTGTTGCCATCAATTGACAGGCCGGATGAAATCGCTCGAATGGTATCTATCTGGTTGTAAACCGATTGATCATTCAGGTGCTGTGCCAGAGTCAGCTCCGAAACCAGGAACGGGCATAGAAGACAGATTGGTATCAGTTTTCGCATCATGGCTGATAACGATCATTACAGAGTGCATTGACGTTTCTCTACTATAGCACCGCTTATTCAGACACAAAAAAGCCCCGCCACGGTGGCAGGGCTGTGTGTGATGATCTTTCAGCAGATCAGATGTTGCCCGACTGGGAGATGAACTCGAAAGCATTGCATCGGGCTCCGCGGTAGCTCAGTGACGCCGAGCTGTACCACATGCCGCTCCAGGTCGGTGTAGAGACAAACGTGTTGAGCATGAACGGTGCTGATGGGTGGCCGAAGCTGCTGAAGAAATCGTAGTCGGTGACCATCTGACCACTGGTGCCAGTCACCTGGCTCACTGTTGATGCGCTGACAACCGCAAATCCGCCGAAACCACCTGCAGGGTAGTAGTTTCCGGTGGATGACACGCTGTAGTAGCTGGGGTTGCTGAAGCCATGGTTGGTGGACAGGCTCCACATGATCCCGCAGGTGTACATCGCCATTCCCGATTTGGTTTGAACTGCCTGCTCGGCATCGGCCAGCTCTGCCCGAATGTCATCGATCTGGGCGTTCAGGTCGTCCAGTGCCTTCTGATTGCCGTTCCTTGCTGTCTGGGCCTGGCGCTCAGTCAGTTCATCGATGGCCGCATGCATGCCTTCGATACCAAAGCTGTGAGTCATGATCGTTCCATTGGGCAATTCGGCCTTGAACACATTGGTGGATACTTCAGTCCAGTTCGGGTCCATGCGCAGTTCCACGGGTGTCTCTGCCTGGGCCACATTAATCGCTGTCAGAAGCGCGCCTGCGGCTGTGATTTGCTGTACCTTTCTGATGATTGAGTTTGTCATGATGTTTCTCCAGTTGATTGATGAAATCAGCACCGTTGTGCCGTGAGAACATCATCGATCGAATGGCCTGAAACACGTGATCAGATCGGGGACAGAAATCACCTGATTTCAGCCAGGAAAATGGGCATCCGGGACAGTAAATTTATGGTTTGGGTCGTTGGATCCATCTGGAAACGGACAAAGATGTCTTGCGAATCAGGGTTGCTATACGAATCAGGTCAGCAGCCGCAAGGCCAGTATTTACAGGGCATTCAGTCCATTCCCTGAGTCATGCTGACCGAATTTCTTTAGTTTATGGGACTGAATCATCAGTTTTGAGGACATTGGGTTGACGCTGTGTCATGCCATCAATAGGATTGCGCCATCTCATCCAGAACAGGGAAATGTAGTATGAACAAAGCAAAGATTGCCATTTTCACGACGGGTCTTCTAGCTGCTGGTCTGTTGCTCACACGATTCGAATCAGCGTCGGCTGAGCCACCAATCATCCAATATGAACAGTGTGTTCATGAAGATGTAAAAGAAGGTACGATTTACCTGTACGGGCTCGTTCTGGCTGGGCAACCATGCGGTACCATGATGACAGCGGGACCCAAACATACACCCGTGGATTGTGTCGAATACAAAGTTCCACTGAACGGCTAAGCTAATCGGTGCTGGCCATCAGAACTCGATTCAGGTGACTCGGATAACCTGAATCCTCAACGCAGTGTTCAGGATAGTCGAACACCTGCTGTCAAAATGTCATTCGCCCGGATAAAATGGGCGAATGAACATTTTTTTATCATCTGATCTCCTGTATTAACCGGCATGAGACGTGCGCTCCTGCTGCAACCTTCTTTCTTAGCTGTTCTGATTTCTGGTGTTTTGCTGATCCTCCCAGCCGTTCATGGGATGAATCTGCGTGTTGATTCTCTGTGGGTTGATCAGGGCCTGCCAGGATCGCTTGTCAGGGATATCGAACAGGACCAGGACGGCTATCTGTGGTTTGCAACCTGGTCCGGACTCGCGCGCTACGATGGCTATCGAATCACTACCATTCCCCTGACAGGTACTGTCAACCGTGAAGCAAATCAGCCCGTTCCCGATATTCGCAGTCTGAGTCTGGCTGATGATGGCAAGTTATGGATTGCTGCAGGTGCCCGGGGGCTGTTTGTGCACGAGGCCGATGTAATCCACCAGGTAGAAATCCTGGGTTCAGATGGTGAGCAGATGACACCCGTTATCTACAGCATTGAGCATGGCACAGCGGGAACAATATATCTCGGAACTCAACGGGGTCTGGTCATCATTGATACCGGTGGTCTGGTTCTGGCTCATCATACACTCGTGGATGATGAGTCAGTCGAAGATGTGTCAGTCCTGTCAATTCTGAGATCTGATCATCAGGGTGTCTGGCTGGGCGGGAATTCTGGTGTGTTCCATCGTCAGGATGAAAACCAGTCTTTCGAGTCGATTCCTCTGGGCGATTACGCAGACAGGATATCAGTCCGGGATCTGCACGAGGATGATTCAGGCAGTATCTGGATTGCATCCAGTATCGGTCTGTTCATGACAGACAGGTCAAGCCCGTCCGAAATATCACCTATTCGTGAACTGGGTCAGATCAATGCGATCTCGTTAATGAGTCATGACAATGTACTCTGGGTAGGTACGCTCGATGAGGGCTTGTTTCGTGTTCAGAATCAGAGTGAGATCCAGCATTTTACCTATGTCCCCGGAGCTGAGCATTCACTCAAGGACGATGTGGTGCTGTCACTGTTTCACGAAGATTCCGAAAGCCTGTGGATTGGTACATTCAATGCAGGGATCAACAGATTGGATTTGTCCACGCTGGTCTTCGGACAGCATGATGATCAGCCGGGCAGTGTGCCCTGCATGCCATCCAGAGTGGTCTATTCGCTGTTTGAAGACAGTAAGGGTATTAACTGGATTGGGACCGAAGCTGGCCTGGTTGAATTCAATGAGATGACCTCGTTCTGCCGACATCATGTGGATACTGAATCCGATACATCGGGATTATCGCATCCACAGGTCAACGCGATTATCGAAGATGCGCAGGGTGACATTCTGGTTTCGACGGCAAAGGGGCTGAACAGGATCAATCGGGATTCATCCAGTATCGATCGACTCGAGGGGCAGGTTCCAGAAAAAATCACCTACTTTGCAGCACCGATTGATACGGGGGCTTACTGGCTGGGAACGCGTTCTGGCCTGTATCGTTATGATGCTGATGAAGGGGTTTCAAGTCAGATTGTCACCGGTGATTCGAGGATAGATTCTGCAAGTTTCATAGCAGCCTCTGCTGATAAAAACGGCTCCTACTGGTTTGCCACATCGGCAGGATTGCTGCGTGAAGATGATGAACGACATCTCGTTCTTGCGACCGCTCCGGATTCACCGATTCATGGCGTTACGGTCGATTCGTTGTTGATACACAACGATACCATCTGGGCTGGAATTGAACGACGTGGGCTGGCCAGAATGAAAATGTCAGCTGTGGTCGAGCAAATGTATCCATTGGGTGATCAGGAACAGCCTGTCAGTGTCGTCGCCGGATTGCAGATGGATGAGAACAATGCACTGTGGGTTTCGACATCGCGTGGTCTGTATCGGATACAACCCGACTCTGGTGAGATCAAACGGTTCGATGCCAGAGATGGCCTGCAGAGTAACGTCTTTACACGTGGTTCGAGTTTTCAGTCGGCATCCGGCAAACTTTACTTCGGTGGTCGTCGCGGCTTCAACGCCTTCTATCCCGAACAGGATCAAGATCAACACGGTGCCACCTCGTGTTGTCTTCACCGGTTTCAGCCGCTTCAACGACTGGCAGTCCGAGACCCCATCCGAGGATGGATTCAGTCTGCCGGGCCCCATCGAGAGCCTGACACATCTGGACCTGTCACACCGGGACTACGTCTTCGGCATCGAGTTCGCCGGGCTGCATTATGCCGATCCCAGCAGCAACCGTTACCGTTACCTGATGGAGGGCTTTGATCCCGACTGGACCGAAGTGGATGCCAGCAACCGTCACGTCACCTACACCAACCTGCCTTCGGGCAGATACACCTTCCGTGTGCGGGCTGCCAACAAGGATGGCGTCTGGAGTGAGGATGAGGCAACGCTGTCCATTCGCGTCTATCCGCCGCCCTGGTTCAGTCCCTGGGCCATCGCCGGCTATGTGCTGGCGTTCATTGTCATGACGCTGCTTTATGTGCACATCAGAACGCGAAATGCCGAGCAGCGTGCTGCCGAGCTGAAGCAGGAAGTGAAACTCCGAACCACCGAAGTGGCAGAACAGCGCGACACCATCGAAGCATTGCTGACACGCAAGAATCAGATGTTTGCCAATGTCTCGCATGAATTCCGTACACCGCTAACGCTGATCCTCGGGCCACTGGAGAAGCTGGTCAATGCACCGGAGAATCCGAAACAGAAATCGGTGCACAAGATGATTCTGCGCAATGCACGCCGCCTGCTGCTGCTGGTGGATCAGCTGCTGAAGATGGCGCGACTGGATCGCAATGACCCGCAACAGGCAGTGTCGCAGAACGTCGCCACCATCATCCGTTTCGTGGTCTCTTCGTTCCAGTCGATGGCCGACGACAAGCATATCCGTCTGAGCCTTGATGCAGGTGGGGAGTGCCATGCCAGTGTGGCACCCGACACCATCGAGACCATCGCCGGTAATCTGCTGTCCAACGCCATAAAGTACACTCCCACCGGCGGTGAGGTGGAGGTCAGTTACCGGTCTGTCGACAGCATGATCGAGATTGCGGTCACCGATACGGGACCTGGCCTGAGCGAGAAGGAGCTGTCGATGATCTTCGAGCGCTTTGTGCGTCTGGAACAGCACAGCAACGAGATCGGCAGCGGCATAGGTCTGGCGCTGGTGAAGGAAATGGCCGAGAGCCAGGGTGGCGAGATTTCGGCCAGCAGCGAGACCGGTCGCGGCAGTCGTTTCAGCGTGCGACTGCCGGCAGCAGAGGCAGCCGCAGACGACGTCGAGATCGACAGCGATACGGTGGAACAGCTGAGCGAGATCAACCAGCTGCAGCCGAAAGTGGCGCCGCCGTTAGCACCACCGCGATCGGAACATCGGGCAACGGTGCTGATCATCGAAGACAACCCGGACATGCAGGCCTTCATTCACGAGGCACTGAAGGACAGTTACCACTGTCTGCTGGCCGGCAACGGTCAGGACGGTGTGGCGACGGCCCTGAAGGAGATTCCCGATGTGATCGTGTCTGATGTGATGATGCCGGGGATGGACGGCTTCCAGGTCTCCAGGGTGATCCGCAGTGACGATCGAACATCGCACATACCGATCATTCTGCTGACGGCACGGGGCGACAAGGACTCGCGCATGCAGGGCTGGAAGGAACAGGTGGACGAGTACCTGACCAAGCCGTTTGATGCCGAGGAGTTGCAGCAGCGCATTCGCAACATTCTGAGTATCCGGGACATACTGAGGCGCCAGGCAGGACAGCAGTTGTCTCAGGGTGAAGTGCCGACTCAGCTCAACAAGCGGGATCAGGCATTTGTCAGCAAGATTCGCAAGGCCATTGAAGACAACTTCCACAACCCGCTGTTTGGCCGGGCTGAGCTGGCTTCAAAGCTGGCCGTCAGTGAACGCCAGTTGCAACGCAAGCTGAAGGCACTGATCGATGACAACCCGTCTGAACTGCTGCGTGAGTACCGATTGGTGAAAGCAGCAGAATTTCTGACCGACGGCAAGCAGGTCAGTATCGTAGCCGATGAGTGCGGTTTCAGTTCGCCCTCGCATTTCTCGCAGAGCTTCAAGGCCCGTTACGGTCTGTCGCCGAAGCAATACCAGATGGAGACGGTTTGATCGCTTCGCTTATTCAGGATGTCCCGCAGAAAATTTGTCCATCTGCTGGCGAATACCATCGGCCTCGTAGTTTTGTCCACAGGAATAGGCCGCGATCTTGCTGAGGTGGGTATACGGCAAGCCGCTTTCCAGATGCCAGGCATTCATTGTCTGCTGGATGAGACCGAGGTCTCGTTTACTGGTCGGGTTGTCGCGGATATCGACACCTGCTTGCTGGATGGCGTTGACCAGATCGTTGCTGATGACGAAACAGTCCTTGCCTACATAGCGCATGAACCACTGGGCAGTCTGCCCACCCAGTCGTGAACCGTGCTTTTTCAGATGAGCCATCAGGCCGATCTGGTCATCAGCGGGCCAGTTGGCCATGAACTTGCCAAACGAGCCATGACGTGCAGATTCATCGAGCACGAATCCAACGTTGTCCATTACGGCCTTGATCTTCTGCCAGTTACGAACCACGCGCGTGTCACTGGTATACGCCTCCCAGCGCTCTTCGGGCAGCAGGCTCAGTTTTTCAGGATCGAAACCGAAAAAGGCCTCCTCGAACTGTGGCCACTTGTTCTCGATCACTGTCCAGTTGAAACCGGCCTGATTGATGGCCTTGGCCATCATGGCAAGAAAGCGGTCGTCACCGACCTGGGCCAGCTTCTTCGCTGACATAACCGATGGCAGCAGGCTGGCAAGAGTCTTCTCACCACCCTTGCGTTCGATTGCTCGCTGGTGAATGTCTGAAAATGATGTCATGCACTGGATCCGTCATGTTGGCTTCACAGAGTCTAGCAGACAGGTGACACGGGTTGGGGATGAAATTGTGCAACCTGGCATTGCACGACAGGGAGCATGCCATCATGGCATGCTCCCCGGCGGGACTCATTCTTCAGTGGTACAGGATTCAAAGCCACCTGTGGCCACCAGGTCCTGAATCATCTGGGCCGAGAGCCCACTGTTGTTATTGGCGACATTGGTGTCGTCATCGAGCCCTGTGACCTGCACTGACATCACAATATCCGAGGTGGCTGCGATATCGCTGACAATCGACAGGTCAATGAAGTCGGATGATCCAGATGGGATGGCAGTGGTAAGCGTACACAACAGGTCATTGCCAGATCCCATGCAGTTGCTGCCAGCTGGCATGGATGTTGCGGTGATCTGGTCAATCTCGCCAGTGAAGCTGATGTCGACAATCACTTCACTGGTGGCATCGGGACCGTTGTTGCTGATAGTCAGGCCGTAATCGTGAGCGAAGCCTGGCCCGGTCAGGCTGTCACATTGAACTGCGGTCACACCTACATCGGCTGCCCGATCGACACTGACAAAGAATGTGTGTACATCGGATGTGTCCTGATCACCCGAATTGGCCGTGCCACCATCATCAGTCACGCTCAGGTCGATACGTGCTGACCCACTGCTACCGGTCAGGTCGATTTCAAGCGTGCCGTCATTGAGCACATCAACCGAGTTGAGTACAGAATCGCCATCGATGACCTGAACAATGTTGTAATCCAGCACCGATTGTCCATTCTCGCCCGGGCCCAGATCAACGGATTGCACCCATCCGGGTATGGTCTGCAGGCCACTCACCCCACTGGTGAAAAACTGGCTGGGACCGGGTACCAGGATGGGTGCATCGTTTATCGGGTTGACGGTGATGGTCACCGTCGCGGCTTGAGTACCCCCGCCGTCTGTCATCATGTATTCAAAACTGTCCTGTCCGAAGGCATCCATCGGTGGTGTGTAGGTGAACGTGCCGTCTGCTGCCATATCGACCGATCCACCCAGTCCGGTGGCCGAGATCATGCCGGTGGTGGTCACCATCAGGCTGCCCGGACCGGTATCATTTGCCAGTACACCATCATCACTGCTGTCACCGCCCGTACCCATGCCATCAGCATCATCGGCCACCAGATTGCCGTCTTCATCGATACTGTAGTTGTCTGCGTTGGCGACCAGCGGCACGTCATTGTCAGTGATGGTCACGGTCGTTGTCGTGACAGTCCCAAGAGTGGCACCCACACTGGTGCTGATAGACACCGTGAATGTCTCGTCACCCTCGCTGAGCATGTCCTCCAGAATCGGAACACTGATCACCTGGGTATTGGCTACGCCGGGTTGCCAGGTGACGGTTGTACTGACTGCCGTGAAATCAAGACTCTGTGTGGCGGTACCATTTGATGTCGTGAAATTCACCTGTGCAAATCCGTTACTGCCGGCAGCACGAGTGACATTGATATCGATCATGCCACCGTCCTCGCTGACAGTTGCCGTTGGGCTGTCGAGACTGATGTTTCCAGATTCCTCAACGAAACTGTACCAGCGGGTGACACCGCCGGATGTGGCACTGAAATACAGGGTGTTGTTGTAGTCGACCAGATTGGTAGGGAAGGAATTGGTGCCTCCCGGCGCAATGTCGGCCATGATGGTGGTGCCGGCATTGGTACCGTCGCTTCGCATCAGTTCGAAGCCGGTGGAATTACTGAGGAAGTAGACGCCTGAAAAATAAACGCGGCCATTGGAGACGGCAAAATTACGGGCACTGGTGATGCTGCCGTTCTGTGAGACAATCTGGACGCCGCCATCGGTGCTGCCATCGGTGCGGTAGATGATACCGTTGGACTGGTAGACCAGATCATTATTGAAGTTGACCTGGTCCATCGGGCTGAGCGTGAGGCCTGCCTGCACCCGGTTGAGAAAATTTGCCGAAGTCACACGCCACATTTCCTCGGTGGTACCGAGGAAGGCATCGAAATACAGGTTGCCACCGACGATGATGAAATTTTCAGGACTGCTGCTGAAAAACTGACTGCCGGGCCGGATGTCTGCGAACAGGCCGGCAGTAATACCGTCCGAGCGGCACAGCTCGACACCGACGGCACCGTTGTTGCAGGAAAAATACAGGAATCCACCAAAAGACGTCATGTATCTTGGTGCACTGCTGTCGTTTCCGGTGTTGATATCGGCAAACATGATCGTTCCTGGCCCCGTACCGTTGGTACGCCACAGTTCCTGCCCACGGCCCGCGCCAAAGCTGCCATTGGTTGCACGAAAATACAACAGGCCGTTATAGACTTCCGGGTCATCAAAGCCGCCGGACGAGGTGCCAGAAAGAATGTCACTGACCAGAAAGGTCCCGGCCACGGTACCGTCTGTGCGCCATATCTCCGACCCATTGGCCGCCGTGAAGCCCTTGAAATAGACGATGCCGTTGTATTCGATGAAATTACTCAGACCGTTAAAGCCCGCGGCCCCAGCAAAATTGTCAATCACACTGGTGCCCGGTACGGTGCCGTCGGTTTTCCACAATTCATGGCCAGACGCCGTATTGGTGGCAGTGAAATATAGTTCACCGTTGTAGATGAACTGGGGCCGTGCGCCTGAGCTGCCCGCACCGGGTTCGATGTCCATGAACAAGCCCGTGCCACCCGCAGTACCATTGCTGGTAACCATTTCAAACCCCGCGCCAGGCACGTTTGCAGTGAAGTAGAGATTGCCGTTGTATTCAAACGGGACAGCGGTCGGTATCAAGGTGTCTGAAACCACCTGTAGTGCGGCCGGAGTGGTGCCGCTGTAGAGGATGGCAAACACCATCAACAGCCGACATAGACGTGATATCTGATTCCTCAACATGATCCCGGATCTCCTGGATTTTTTGCTTCTCACTCATACGGACGACAATTCCTGCCAGAACGGCTCATGGGTGATGCCATGGACATCAACGGGCGGGATGATTAAGCTGATCAGGAGCGGATCGTTCAACCCAGCAGAAGGAATCCGAATTCATCCATGCCAGCAGAGCATTCCAACGAAACGGACCTGGATCTCAAGCTACGCAAGACCGTACTGCAGACGCCTTCATTGCAGCATCTGGATTCGGCCAGCCTCGACAGTTTCCTGCCCGAGCTCTATCAGGAGCTGCGCATGATCGCCCGGTCAGCCAGGCTCAACTCGAAGCCCGGCGATCGCTTCGGGACCACCAGTATCGTCCATGAGTGCTATTTGAAACTGAAACGGCAATCGACCATCGACTGGGTCAATCGCTCCCAGTTCATTCATATTGCCGCCATGGCCATGCGCAGCATCCTGATCGACAATGCGCGGCGACGCCACCGTCAGAAACGCGAGGGTGATCATCCGCATCAGAGCATTGATGAATCGCTGCTGGTCTCCGAGCGCCGCAGCGAGGAACTGCTGAGTCTGGATGCGGCACTTGAGAAGCTGGCGCTCGACAAGCAGCGCTGGTCCGATGTGATTATCTGCCGCGTGTTCGGTGGCATGAGCCTGGAGGATATAGCCGGACAATTGCAGATCTCGGTGGCGACGGTGAAGCGTGACTGGCAGGCAGCCTGTCTGTGGCTGCATGATGAAATGGGAGGAGAATCAATTGTCAGCTGACGAACATCATGGACAACCGGCATTGCATGATCTGCTGGAAAAGGCAGTGTCGATGGGTGCCGATGATCGTGAGCAATTCCTGGCCGAACTGATTGCCAGTCAGCCTGATCTGGGCAACCGGCTGGCGGAACTGCTTCGGGGTCAGGAAAAGGCTGAGGGTTTCTTCGAATCCCTGAGTGACGATATTGGTTCCTCATTGCCCGCCGAAGTTGATGAGGCCTGGGCTGTGGGTAAACGAATCGGGCCATACAGGCTGGTGTCTGTATTGGGCGTAGGCGGCATGGGTTCGGTGTTTCTGGCAGAACGTGACGATGGAACCTTCGAACGTCAGGTGGCCCTGAAAGTGGTGCCACTGGACATCAGTCGCCCGGAAATAATCGCCCGATTCGATAATGAGCGACAGGTTCTGGCGCGTCTGGTTCACCCCAATATTGCACAGTTGCTGGATGCCGGTATCACCGAAGACGGCAGGCCCTATTTCGTGATGGAGTATATCCGAGGGTTACCGCTGGATGACTACTGTGACCAGGCCGGACTCGGCATCACGCAGCGCCTGCAACTGGTCGATCGTGTTGCCGATGCGGTTCAGCATGCCCACCAGAATCTGGTGATTCATCGGGATCTGAAGCCCGGTAATATACTGGTAACGGAAGACGGTGACGTAAAGCTGCTGGATTTTGGCATTGCCCGTCTGCTCGATGACCATGGCCACACTATCACCCAGGCTGGAGTACGCTGGGGCTCTCCCGGTTTTTCTGCGCCGGAACAGGCCAGCGACAATGCACCGACCACGGCCATCGATGTCTATTCACTGGGTGTGCTGTTGTATCAGCAGCTGACATCCTGTCTGCCCGAGCCACTGAAAAACCAGGATGCCGGCATGGAACCGCCAAGCTCGCGTGTCGCCCATCTGGAGCGAATGAAGGCAGATGAGGTTGCCGCCAATCGAGGGCTGAAAACAGCGACACTGATCAGGCTGTTGCGCGATGATCTCGATGTGGTTACTGCCACGGCTCTGGCCAGCGATCCCCGAGACCGGTATGCCGATGTTGCCTCCTTCAGGGATGACCTCAACCGGGTGATCAGCGGCAGGCCCATCCTTGCGAGCCCCACGCCAGTGATGACCCGGCTGCTCAAGTTCATCAGGCGCAACGTACTTGTAGTTGCGACGACCGCTCTGGTTTCTTCACTGGTGCTGGGTTTCGCCATCTACGCGCTCAACCAGGCACGGGTTGCCGGGCAGCAACGTGATCGTGCGGAACGAATTTCGAGCCTGCTGGTGGAGGTGTTTACCAGTGTCGACCCTGAACAATCGCGTGGCAGGGAACTGTCAGCCCGGGATATTCTCGATGCTGGCGTTGAGCGAGTCATGCAGGAATCGGGTGATGATGTCTCCGTTCAGGCCCCATTGCTGGATACGCTAGGAAGAACCTATCAAAGCCTTGGTGTTTACGACAGATCCAGTGAACTGTTGCAACAGGCGGTCGAACTCAATCGAAGTCGTTCGCCTCAACAACTGGCTCAGAGCCTGTTTTATCTGGGTGAAACACAGATGCTGATTGGTCAGCATGATGAGGCTAAAGTCACGCTCGAACAGGGCCTGGCAGCATCGATAGCCTCGGGTGATGACGAGACTGAACTGACGCTCTGGATCCAGGGTAAACTCGGTCGACTGCTTCAGAAAACGGGTGACCTGGACGAAGCAAGAACGATGCTAGAGGATTCACTGACACGAGTCAGGCGACACCACGCCGACAATACACGGCTGCTGGCCAGTGCGCTCAATGACATGGCGGCTGTGGCACTGAATGAGGGTAATTACAGCGAAGTAGAGCCGCTGCTGCGTGAAGCCATTGAATTACGCAAGGCACTGGATGTGAGTCAGAGTTCGTCATCATCTTCACCGGTATTCAGCCCGGTCACGGCAACACTGGTCAATAATCTGGGGCTGGTGGTGTATTTTCAGGGACGCCTGGAAGAGGCTGAACAGCTCTATGCTGAATCTCTCGAGATTCGGCGACGAATCCTTGATGCCGATCACCCTGACCTTGCCCAGGTGCTGACCAACCTGGGTCTGTTATTGAATGAGACCGGGCGCTCGGCATTGTCTGCTACCTATCTGGGCGAAGCACTGGAAATCCGGCAGCGAAGCCTGCCATCGGATCATATCCAGGTCTTGAGTGGACTCAATAATCTGGCCATGGTCAGACAGGCCGGTCATGACTACGAGGATGCTGAGAAGCTCTATCAACAGGCACTGGCCGGTCTGATCCAACGGTTTGGTGCGGAGCATCCGGCTGTTGCCACCACGATCAGCAATCAGGCATCGGTTCTGTATGATCTGGGCCGCCTTGATGAATCTGCCGAGATGTTCAGGCAGTCACTGGAAATGCGTCGCAAGCTGCACCCAGACGGTCACCCCTATCTGGCTTATTCTCTGGTTGGTCTGGGTCAGTCACTGACCGCGCTCGGGCAGGCGGATGAGGCGTTGCCAATGTTGCAGGAGGCATTGCAGATCCGTTCGTCGCTGGATGAGAATCACTGGGCCCTGGCCGAGGCGCGCTATGCGCTGGGCTATTGTCTGGCAGCACTGGATCGACGAGAGGAAGCCGGAAGTCTGTTCGAGAAGGCGATCAGTGTGCTCGCTTCACGGCAAGAGAATGACCGCCACCTGATGAGGGCCAGAACCTATCTCGAAAATCTCCAGTGATCTGACCTGGGTTTATCGAACAAAAGCGCGGTGATCCGAGGTAGTCTCGGCATTGACGCAGTTCTCGCCACCTGACAGTCGTGTCAGGGGAATTTCGCCCGAAACGTTTTCACTCTCCGAAATGAACTGGAAGGTGCCACTGTTGCAGGAGTCGAAAAACAGTTCGCCTGTCCCCCACACAGAAATGTAGGGTAGATCGGAGTAGACAAATGAACCATTGTCGGTTGACCGGATCGTCAGCCTGGCCGAGTTGTCGACAATGTCTCCCTGCATGATGAACCAGCGCTGCCTGTTGTCATTGTCATAGGTATACCAGTAGGCCAGCGCCACCGTACCCTCGTTGAGGATCTCGAGGTTGATACCCTGACCACTGTTTTCAGGCCAGTACCATGATCCATTCAGATCGCTGTTCATGACCTGGAAGCCCTGTGGGCCATCGACCAGTGCCGGCAGAATATTGTTTCTGAGCTGGTAGCCGATGCCATCGTCGTCATAGAAAAAATCCTTGGCCGTGGAGACGATCACCATATCGGCTTCAGGGAATACGAAAATATACTGACGTCCATATCCGGAGGCGTAATAGGAATGCCAGATGCGGTTCAGCGAATCGGTGAACGACAGCGTCCACCATTGATAGCCGTAGCCAAAATTGGCGCTTGCAAAGATATCGGGATCGGTGACCCCGTTATTGCGCGGCTGGACTGATGCCTTCACCCAGGACTCACTGAGCAGACGCTGACCCTGCCAGACACCACCGAGGCGAAACAGCTCGCCTATCTTGGCCATGTCATAGGGCCTTAGCCAGAGTCCGAAACCCAGTGGTTCCAGGTTGTCGGGGAATTCGGAGATGCCCGTTCCGGCAGTGTCGTTGGCACCGACCAGTTCCCAGCGGGTATCGGTGATATCGAGCGGTTCAAACAGGGCTTCACTGGCAAACTGATATGGTGTCATGCCGGTGACGTTGTTCAGCACCACGCTCATCAGTGACGAGACCCCGGTACTGTAGGCAAAATCAGTGTCCGGCGGGGTCGACATTGTCCATTCAAGAACAGTCCGGTACCAGTCGGTGGTATTGAGCATGATGGTCACCGGATTGCCGGGCTGTTCGTACTGGATGGTCCATTCATCCCAGTCCAGTCCGTGCCGCTGGGTCAGCAGGTTTTCCAGGGTAATGGCCGACTTGCTGTCGAAATCGGCAATGTCTGCATACTGTGGCATGTAGGACAGCATCGAGCGCTGTACATCGATGTCTGCACCCCGGTGTTGAGCAATGCCGAGCAGTGCTGAACCGATGCTCTTGGTGACCGAATACACAGGTGCCTTGACACCCGAATTGAGGAAATAATCTTCGGAGACCAGCTTGCCGTTCCTGATGATGATTAACGACCGGATATCGCCGTACTCCCCACTGGCAATGTCAGTCAGTGCAGCCTCGATCCCGGCAGGGTCGATTCCCTCCGCTTCCGGTGTGGACACAGGCCAGAGAAACGATTGTGCCTGCAAGGGCAGCTGTGGCAGTAACAGTAACAGGGCCAGCAACTGCGGTCTGATGGACGTCTTCATGGGGTTTTTATACCACGAAAGCCCATGGAAACCGTGCAGATAGTGCTACAGAGATGAGCCTCAGTTGATCGAACACTCCAGGGTCACTGGCCTGAGGGGCGCTGTTCGTGATACATGGTCAGATGCAATACGGATGAGGAGACTGTCATGGTGGATGATCCATTTCGTGCCGATTGGGAAACCGTGGTCAATGACATGGCAACCGCTTCCAATGGCGAGACCTGCAATGCAGAGTATCCGGCATCTGGCCGCGATACCCTGAAGGGTTGCCTCTGGTCTCACTGTCTGGATCAAACGGTGCCGATTCTGATTCACAGCACACCCGCTTCAAGTCGTCACAGCCAGTATGGCAGTGATCAGATCAGAATGGCAGTCGATTGCAGATCTCATGCATGACGCATCAGTTGCCAGGACAGGCGTTCAACCGGCGCCATCTCTTCATTCGAGAGGATAATGACGATGCGGTTTTCAGGTGAATAACAGCCTGCCAGTGTGGTGGTTCCGACCCAGCTCCCACCGTGTCCATACCAGCTGGCAGCGTCTCCTCCTTCGAGCTGGATTCCGCAGCCGTAATCGAACGGTGTGCCGTCATCGGTCTGTCCGCGTGTACACATCAGACGACGCGTTGATTCACTGACGATCTGATCACTGAACAGCAGCGTCATGAACCTGGCCAGACTTTCAGCAGAGCTGTAGATGCCGCCGTCTCCGAGCGTCTCGATCATCCAGCCAGTTTGCTCGACTGTGGGCAGACCGCTGCCACAGTACACATAACCGCTGGCCGCTGGCAGATCCTGAATGTCTTGAGTAACCGTGTGCATGCCTTCAAGCGCAAACGGCTCGAGGAGCTGAGTGCTGAGACAGGATTCAAAGGGTTCGCCACAGACGCGGCTGCAGATCTCGGCCAGCAACAGGTAGTTGGTGTTGCTGTACATGAACTCGAGGCCCGGCTGCGCAGTCATTGACCACGTGCCTAGCCGGTCCAGCACCGATTGCAGGCTGACGGCATCTGTTTCTGTGTATTTACCTTCTGCCAGATAATCGGGCAGCCCGGATGTATGCCACAGCAGATCCCTGATGGTCACCGCACGCCCAGATTTCTGATTCGACATTTCCTCGAGCAGCTCTGCTACCGGCATGTCCATCGACAGACGCTGATTCTCGATAAGCTTGAGAACCAGGGTTGCCGTGATCAGTTTGCCGACACTGGCAAGATCAAACAGGGTCTGTGCATCAATGGGTATACCACGATCGATATCGGCCATGCCGAAACACTCGATGACTGGCTCATATCCAGGGTCGATGATTGCCACAGCAGCACCCGGACCCTCGCTTGTAAAATAGTGATTCAGGATATTCATTGTTGTCGACATTCGTTACTCCTCGGGGTGGGTGATGCGGGGTACTGCATCGAGCAGACGACCCCGCATCAGCATTTGTATCTGTTCAGACCGAGACCAGTTTCCAGCGGCCACGACGGATGACCCAGATGGTCAGTACCGAGAAGACCGTTTCAGCAATCAGGATGGCCCAGAACACGCCACGCGGACCCAGGCCGGCGACTTCAGCCATCCACCAGGCCAGCGGAATCTCGATCAGCCAGAAGGCGACGAAATTGATCAGCGTCGGGGTGTCCGTATCGCCGGCACCGTTCAGACTCTGCAACGCCACCATTACCCACAGCCATCAGCGGATAGCCGTAGCAGAAAAAGCGCAGGGCATCGGCCCCAAAGGCAATGATCCCCGGTTCCGCGGTGAACAAGGCAATCGACTCGGCAGCAAACAGTATCAGCAGGACGGCAACCACGGTGAGTGTGATGAAATTGAACTGGGCTGCACGCCAAAGCGACCGTTCGGCCCTCTCGGGTCGACCGGCACCGAGATTCTGTCCCACCAGTGTCGCGGCCGCATTGCCCAGTCCCCATGCAGGCAGAAACGTGAAATGAATGATCCGTACGGCGATCGTGTATCCGGCGATGGCTTCGCTGCCGTAAGGCGAGACAATGCGCATCAGGAATATCCAGCTCGATACCGCAATAAAGAACTGACCGATACCTCCAAGCGACAAGCGTGCCAGACGCTTTGCAACAGTCAGGTGCAGTGCCAGCTGCTTCAGTCCGACACGGATGCGTCCGCCAAGACCGAACAGATGACTGAGCTGATAGATCACGCCGATACTGCGGCCGATGGTGGTGGCCACGGCAGCACCCATGACACCCATTTCCGGGAACGGGCCCACGCCGAAGATCAGCAGCGGGTCGAGCACCAGATTGATCCCATTGGCAAGCCACAATGAACGCATGGCGATATTGGCATCACCGGCACCCCTGAAAATGGCATTCAGCAGAAAGATGTACAGAATGCTGATTGATCCGCCCAGCATCACCATGGTGTAACCGGATCCGTCGGCAATCACCGTTTCGCTGGCGCCCATCAGCCTCAGGATATCCTCGGCAAAGACCATCCCGGTACTGCCTACCAGAATTGCAATACCCAGGCCAAGCCACAGTGACTGCGCTGCAGCAATGGCCGCGCCTTCATTGTCCTTCTCGCCAATACGACGTGCCACCATTGCTGTTGTCGCCATGCTGAGCCCGATGGCGACGGCATAGATAATGGTGATCACCGCTTCGGTCAGGCCGACAGCTGCTACCGCATCGGCACCCAGCTTGGCAACCCAGAACATGTCGACGATGACGAAGACAGATTCCATCACCATTTCCAGCACCATGGGGATCGCCAGCAGAATAACTGCGCTGTTGATTGGTCCGCGAGTATAGTCGCGTTCCCTGTCAGACAGGCCCTGTTTGAAAATAATACCCAGCCAGCGCGCTCGCCGACCGAGTTTGTGTCGTGAAATTCTCATTGTTGTTTTCCTCGAACGACGCAGAAACACGCCGGAATTCCGAGCTGGGCTCGAAATTTATTATCGTTTCGGGATTTGGAGGTTCGGCCGGGGCCGTAGAGTTATTTCACGCGGGTGGTCATGACCGAGCCTGTCCAGAAGTCGACAAATACAATGTCCAGCTGTGTATTGTTCATGTCTCACCTGTAAGGTTCGGTTGAAGAGGAGTGCAAGTATACTCATTCTGGATGAGTTGGCAACTGCCACCTGGCCGGGGTGGTACCGGGCGGTCATTCGCAGGGGATGAGCGGTATTGTCGGGTACAGCCCGAGTCAGGATGCTGACTCGGGTTTGTTAACCGATTACCAGGCACCCAGAATTGACCCCATCAATGTCAGCGTCAGGGTGCAGTAGCCAGCATTGATCAGCCAGGCTTTCAACGAGCGCATTTCGAACAGGTAGAGGATTCCGAGCAGGGTGGCAACCCAGCCGAACCCAGCAAAAAAACCGGCAGCTGTTCCTGAAATCAACGTAGCCTCAACGCCGATGAACATCTCCAGAATCGTGGCGGCGATCAGTGCCAGCAGCAGCGAGGTGCCGAACACCATTGCGATATTTCGTTGTTCGAGAGACTGCTCGGTGAATCCGAATTCAGCCATCCAGGCGCGACCGAACAATGGACCATACCAGATTCCTCCGATCATGAATGAGGCGATGGCAGCCACCACGACGGACAACCAGTTTATATTCGAAAAAGCAGTACCCAGATCCATCAGCTGACTCCTGTTGTTGAAAGCCCGCAGTCTGAAACAGCTTCAGCACCGGATATAGTAAAAAATTAACCTCTGTGTTGCCTGATGCGTCAGTTTCGATCCAGCGGGAAGAAATTCGGTTCGGCGTGCTGGTGATCGAGGTCGATGAACTCCTGCGGGTTGAATCCCGAAAAGGTCTTGAATTCCTTGATGAAATGGGATTGGTCGGAAAACCCGCACTGGTAGGCAACCTCGGACCAGCTGATGTTGTCCTGCTGCTGAATTCGTCCGAGGATGTCATTGAATCGGGCAATGCGCTGGAACTGTTTCGGCGTCAGACCGATGTACTGCTTGAACTGATCAATCAGGTGTTTCTGGGAGTTCGGATAACCATCGGTGATCGCCGTGTATTTCGAAGCAGGTTCGGTCTGAAGCTGATCAACAAACTCGAGCAGCGATTCGGGTGGCGTTCTCGAATCATCAAATCGGCGCATCAGCCATTGCTCGGCAGCGTCGAACTTGTCTTCCGATGTCTCAGCGCTTGCGATCTGCTCACGCAGCTGTAGCAGTTCACCGCCGAGTACCTCTTCCGCCGGGATAACACGATCGGTCCAGTCCGAGACGGGTACATCGATGTAGGGATGGGCTCCGCCTGGCTTGAACTGAATCACGAACATTTCCGAGTTTTCATGTGCTGATATGGAGATGTAGTGCCGATTCACACCGGAAATCCAGGCCTGCCTGAACTCGGCATTCGGTGCCAGGCTTTCGTTGTCAAAGGTGTGACGGAGCATTCCATCAAGTTCGAACAGCATGAACACATGGCCAGTCGGGATAACCCGCTCTATCGAATGATCTGGCACAAAATTCTCGAAATGAAATATGGCTTCGACATGCCGCTTCAACGGCGTTGAAAGGGTGTGGTTGTTGAAGATCATGGGGTCTCGCTGTTCCAATCCGCCGCTAAGTCGTCGGCCAGTTAATCGATCACTTTTGCACCATCAGTGTGGCCTGAGCATCATGCGTGGGACCGGACGGTGCTGTCAATGAATCGGCTGTTACCAGTGGCAAGAATCAACGGGCGGCAATGATTCAAACATCCGTTTCAGTGACGCAATTCACCAAACCGGAGTCGCAGCAGGCGTAGCATGGTTTTGCGAGGCCAGTGGTATTCCCGGTCAGGCAGCAGGGGATTGATGAGGGAAGCACACATGTTCAGATTATCTCAATACTGGACAGGTCGAAATTGTCTCGCCTGTCTTTTCCTGCTCTTTTCTATCACGACCCACGCACAGGATCCTGATCTGTATCAGGATTATGGTCTGGCTGGTGACGACTACAAGACCCATACTATCAGCATTGGCGAACCGCGTCTGGATCCGGATGACCGGCTCGATCAGGACGATATTGCCAATAATGACGTGTCGTTCTGGCGCATCAGACGTGCCGGTCTGCTGGTCTTCACCACACCATTCAATTTCTTTGATGGCTATGGTGACGGCCCCAATGATCCGGCCAATCCGGACAACCGCAGTCCCGACGGTGGCAACCGGCCAACACTGCAGGGCAATGGCACTTTTCTTCGCGTCAACGGCCTTGATGCACAAACCTGTCTGGAGTGTCATACCATTACCAGCAATGCCACCGTGCCGGCACGTCTGGGTGTGGGCGGCGTGGGAGGCATCAGTGCCAGTCCCATGTTTCAGCCTGACCTGATTGATGTGGCAGACCAGAATAGGGATGACAATGCGGACTTTACCGGACGTCTTATCAACCCACCGTTCCTGTTTGGATCCGGCGGCGTGGAGCTGGTCGGCATGGAAATGACCGAGGTGCTTCAGCAACTGAAACAGCAGGCGCTCGACAACCCCGGTACGACAGTTGACCTGATTGCCAAGGGAGTCTATTTCGGACAGATCACGGCTGATGGGTCCGGAAGTCTGGACACTTCAGCTGTCGAAGGCGTTGAAGATGACCTGATCATCCGTCCGTTCGGGCGCAAGGGGGAGTTTGCCACCGTTCGCGGATTTGATGTGGGTGCCATGGCCTTCCACATGGGCATGCAGGCTACCGAACTTGTGGGTGAGGGTGTTGATCAGGATGGTGATGGTGTGGTCAACGAAATCACCGAGGGCGATCTGTCCGCACTCAGCATCTTCAACACCACCATGGACAGGCCTTTCCAGTCACATCTGTCATCAAGCGCCCGTGACGGACGTGACCTGTTCAACGACATTGGCTGCGCCGATTGCCATATCCCGCGCATGGATACCGACAGGCGGCGTCTGACCTACAAATTGACCGGTGCCGACGAAGCACCGTTCGAGGACACGTTCTACAGCGTCAACCTGACACGTCCACCAATGCGGTTCAGGCGTAACAACCAGGGCGGTATCAAGGTGAGAATGTTCTCTGATCTCAAGCGCCATTACATGGGTGAGGCGCTGGCTGAATCATTCAATCTGGCCACTGACGAAACAGAACGGTGAGTTCATCACACCTCGACTGTGGGGCATAGCCGACACGGCACCCTACCTGCATGATGGCCGGGCCTTCACACTGGCCGAAGCCATCGAGTTGCATGACAACCCCGGCAGTGAAGCGGCTTTCGCCGGTCAGAACTTCAAGGCCCTGTCGAATGATGAGAAGCTCGACCTGATCCGATTCCTCAATACCTTGCGAACACCCTCGAAATCCGAATTCGGATGTCGTGCCCAGATAATGAAACTGGCAGATCCGGTGACCTTCTGGTCACCGGATCGTTCTGGGCGATTATCAGCATGCTTGATTCAGTGCCGCATTGGGTGAGGCAGATACGTGACATGGAAATCTTGTGGTGGCAATGGCTCGACTCGGCACATGCTAGGTAGTATCTCGTATACCGGTTGCCACACCGCCACACTACCATCAGGGTCATACAATCACGAAGGAAGTCACATATGATCCATGAAGTGGAAGGCGATATCCTGCTCACGCAAGCTCAGGTGATTGCTCATGGCGTCGCCGCCAATGATCCAATGAATCAGGGGCTGGCGCAGTCACTGCACAAGCAGTATCCAGCCATGCACAAGGACTACCATCACTGGTGCCACACAGCTCACCCGAAGCCAGGCGAGGCCTGGGTGTGGGGTGGCGTGGGCGGTGTTCGGGTTGTGAACCTGATCACTCAGGAAGGTGGTTATGGTCATGGTGCAAGACCTGGCAAGGCAACGACAACCAGTGTCAATCATGCACTGAGATCACTCAAGAAACTGATCGTGAAGGAAGGGTTTGACTCCGTTGCCATACCAAGGCTGGCAACAGGCGTTGGTGGACTTGACTGGAGCGATGTCAGACCTCTGATCAGGAATCAGTTGGGTGATCTGAATATACCCGTCTACGTCTATACCAGTTTTGTGCCCGACAGGAAGGCCGTCGAAACGACCTGACCTGCCAGGGACAGCAGTCGCCCCATCACTGAGTGGAGCGACTCTTCATTACCGGTCGAGCGCTGCAGGTGCACCCAGTGTGTCGCACAGGGCAGAGGTCGCTGGCAACAGTCGCTGAATCGGAATGGTGCCGCTGAGGCCGTCATCGGGCAGGTTGAATTGCACCGAACCACTGCTGCAGCTGCTGAATGAGATGTTCATGGTGCCTTCCAGATCTGTATCGGTGGGTTGAGGATCGTTGAAGCGTCCACCCGAGGTGTCGAATATGGAAATGCTGGCACTGCCACCCGAATAGTTGCCCTGGGCCGTCAGCCAGCGCTGATCATCCGAGCCCACCTTGATGCGGTTGCCTTCATCATCGTAGGTAAACCAGGCGATGAAGATGAAATTGTTCTCGGGGTCCACATCGATCAGGAAACCCTGACCGGCGGTCTCCGGGTTGAACCAGCTGCCTGAGATACCCTGGTTGATTGTAAACCCGCCACTGCCGCCTTCAACGGCCACAATCACGAAACGGATCGGGAAACCCAGGTTGGGCAGCATGCCGGTGCCATCGAAGTAGGCCAGGCTGTCGGCATCCGATGCCTGAGCCAGGGGCACCAGAACCTGATCGACATAGGCGTTGCCGGAACCGGTGGTGAACTCGCTTGACTCGAGCATGATGGCTGTCCCACTGAGAACCAGCCCGGGTTCGGTGGACGTGTTGCCATTGATCAGAAACGAGATGTCGACATCCAGGGTGAACTGCTGGCTGCCCGGGTTGTAGGTGCCGCTGTTGATGGACGTCGCTGTCGCCGAATAGGCTCCGTGACCCGGAAACGGTTCGGTACCGCTGGTGATATCCAGTGCCGTGACGATGGCACCACCGCCATTGTTGAAGACGCCCTGATCGATGGTGACATTGCCATTGACGAAGGTGATCGCGTTGAATCCGGTGGGCAATTCGTTCTCATTGCTGGCGCCACCGAAATTGAATGCATTGTAACCGTAGCTGCCGCTGGTATTTGGTCCAGAGCCGTTGTTGGTCGTGGTTTGGGATGACACCACGTCATCGCCGTTGCCGACCAGACCATCATTGCCCGGATAGCTGTTGATCGCAGCCGGATTCGACAGAATGGTCATGTCGACGGTCTGGGCATGACTTAAATTGAAAAGCAGTCCGGAGATGACGACCGCACACAGATATCTGATTTTCATGGTTACGTTTCCTTGTCCCTGGTTTGAGTATGGCATCCATTCATCGAATGCATACCCTCTATAGCGAGATTGGTGGTTGAATCATGCCAGTGAACTGGAAAAAATTCATGCCATTTTTCCAGGGAGAGGAGCAGTCATCAATCCTTCGATCGCCTGTATTCATTCTGGTTGAACTGGCGCCAGCCCTCTGCAGCCAGGATCCAGTCAGTGGTACTGATTGTGTTCTCGTCAATGATCCGGTACTCGGTTCTGCCCTGCTTGGCGCCTGCTTCACCCCAGGTTGCCGTCAGCAGGTGCTCATCCTGTACAATCCGAATCGGATGCAGGAAGCCCGAGTTGTCAGCCCAGAAGCCTGCCACTTCGCCTGACAGTTCACGCCGATAGTAGGCCACACCCTCAAAGCGTGAGCGCTGACCTTCGGCCAGCTCGCTCTCGATGCTGTAATCCAGGCGCATGAACTTGTTGTCCAGTGTGGACTGTATGTCCAGACGGGTGTGTGCGGGAGAGCCGAAAACCGGTTGATCCGATTCCCAGTGCCCCATCATTTCTAGGAACAGTATTTCATCTGCACGGGCAGTGATGGCAATCATGGGTAACATCATCAGACTGATTATTCTGGACAGGTGCATGGGAAACTCCCTGAATGATTATCTCATTATCATAGACGATTCTGTCGCAGTGATTTCGACAGTCCTGTGCATTAATCAGTCGGATTAGTGATGACCAGAGGCAAGGTTCAACAATCGTTTACATTCAGTATTTCCCGGCCCCACCAGTGTTTGCTACGCTGACCGGCTGAGTATCCGGTTGCTGATACACGAATCGGGTATAGCCATCATGTCCTGATTCGACTGGAGGGATAATGTTCGGACAGTTTGTCCATACACGTGTGCGCTCGCCGCGGAATCGTCTGCGTCACATGTTTTGTCTTGTCATTTCATGTCTGATGATGTGTCAGGCAGTCGCCGATATAGAGTCGGATCTGAAGCAGTGTCAGGCACTCGAAGACGATGATCCGGCCGCCGCCGTGGCACTGGCACAGAAACTGATCAGTGAGCTTGATGTGAGCCATGATCCAGTGCCGTATGGCCATGCGCTCGGTTGCCTTGGCTGGGGCCACGCCACACTGGGCGAGAATGACCTGGCGCAGAAACAGGCCGGTACTCTGGAAATTCTTGCTGCCGGCCTTCCGGTGAACGCAGACAGCGTGACTCTGATGCGTCGTGCCGGCAGTATCTACCACCGCATTGGAAATCGCATCAGTGCCACTGAGGCCTATGCTTCAGCCATGTACCGTGCAGGAGAAACCGGATTGAAAGCGGAGCAGATACCGCTGCTGGTCAATCTGGGGGTGTTGCATTCGGAGATACGCGAGCACAACCGCGCCATTGCCAATTACACCATGGCACTCGAATTGATGGATCAGCTGGATGACCGTCGATACGAGGCACCTGTGCTGTTCAATCTCGCTGTAACACTGGATGGCCAGGGAGACTATGAAAAATCGCTGCTCATCTACGACCGGGTGGTTGATCTGATCAATGAGCACTGGCCTGTATCACGTGTGGCGCTGATCTATCAGGGTCTGGCGTCGGGTCATGCCGGTGTCGGGGATTATGAAACAGCACTGGGCCATATTGAAAAGGCACTCGAGATGCTTGAGCAGCTCGACCAGCAGGGAGACCTGATGTCGGCACTGACCACGCATGCCTCCATTCTGCTCCACAATGGACGGTCTGATCTTGCCAGGGCTCAAATCGACCGGGCCTATGATTTCTTCATCGTCAACGCAAACGAGGTAGGCGACAGTGGTCCACTGTCAGCCATGGTCAGTGTTTATGAAAGACTTGGCGAGACGGACAGGGCACTGGAGGCACTGAAACTTGCGCGTGACAATGATCGTGAATTCCAGCAGAGCTTCAACAAGCAGAGCATGGCCGAAATGGAGGCCCGGCTGCGCGACAGCCAGCAGCGTGAAGAGCTGGCACAACTGCGCAGCCACAATGCAGAAACCGAAACACAACTGGCCCAGGCCAGTCTGAACCGCTGGCGATGGCTGATGTCCGCAGGCTTTGTGCTGGTAGCCGGTACCGCATTCCTGTTCTGGCAGATGCGCATGAATCGCCGTTTGCGACGCATCAGCATGCGAGACAGCCTCACTCGTCTGGGTAATCGCAGGGCCATCAACCACTGGCTGGAACAGCACCCCTTTCCGGAACCGCCACAGGTCCGAATCCTGTGGCTGATCGATCTGGATCACTTCAAGGCAGTCAATGATAGCCACGGTCATGAGGTCGGCGATTTACTGCTGGTCGAGATTGCAAACTGCCTGAAAAGTGAGATTGATTCAGACCGCTTTGTGGGACGATGGGGTGGAGAGGAATTCATGCTGCTCAGCGACGACATCCCAACGGAACGAATCGACGAATATGCCGAACGACTACTGCGTAAGATTGAAGACACTGTTATCAGGACCGATCAGGGCCAACTGGCAGTGACCGCGTCCATTGGCATCAGTGTTATCAGCGATGAGAACAGAGGTGGCTGGAACAATGCGCTATCTGAGGCAGACCGAGCACTATACGAGGCCAAGGATAGCGGGCGCAGCTGTTATGTGAATTCGATTTCCTGATCTTGATGACAAATCGTTAGCCTGGGTCAATGGGCGCTATTGATCTGCAGTGTTACTCGATTCTTCCAATCTCAGACTGTGGTGGCCTGCAGTTTTCAGTATGTCCATCACACTCACCAACTCACCTGTAGTGGCGGCTCTGTCGACAATCAGCACGATGTTTTCAATAGGTTTCTGCTGGGCGAGAAGATCCAGATGATCGATCAGATTATCAACAGCAATTGCATCGCCGTTGATGCGTAATGTGGAATCGGCAAGCATCTCGATTTGTACAGTAGATGGCCCGTCTGGGACTGTGGTGGTCGTGACGAGCTCAGTTTCCTGGGTACAGGCGTGAATGTAGGTGGCGATGAAGAATACAATGAATATCAGCTCTTTCATGGTTGAGTACTGGATTCGCGCTCGTAATTGCCAAATTCCGTCTGCAGGTACATGGTGCCATTCTCCTCGACCAGGGCTGCCGTGGCCAGCGGTTCGTCCGGGCGCCTGAAAAGGCCGGGTGCCACCGGTATCAGTATCCAGTAGCGACGTTCATTGAGTGAACGCATGCGCAGCCCGCGACGATCCAGGGTGATCTCAACACGCTCATCGGGACGTCGACCAAAGCGCCAGGTGGCCCTGCGGTAGATGCCGGTATAGCGTTCCGGATCATCCATTGTCCAGGCAGGTGGTGCTGATCGGGGTTTGGTTCCATTGATCAGGTAGCGCTCCACCTGTCTTCGCATCTGCAGCAGTGTGCTGTTCTGAAAGGCATTGATGACGATGAAATAGCCGGTTCCGAGTTCGTGACTGTACCCGAAACGCGACAGATAACCATCGGCATCACCGCCATGTCCCTGAAACAGGATGCCGTCCCTGAGCCAGGCATAGTTGCCATAGCCGTAACCGAATTCGAGACCTGCTCGTGCCGCGGCGGATGTCTGCGGTTGTTCACTCAGTCGCATGTTCTCTGTCGACAGAAAGTCCTCGCCCTGGATACGGCCCCGATTCAGGTACAGCTGTATCAGACCGGCCATCTCGGAGACGCGCGCATGAATGCCGCCGAATGGCCGGTACAGTGTGTGCCAGTAGGCTATGGTAGTGCGGCCATCCGTGTTGTAACCGGTGGCCAGCTCATCCTCTAGTCCAGGCCGGTGACGCAAGTCGGCGTTGTCCATGCCCAGTGGCAGCAACACCTGCTCTCGAGTGTAGGCATCGAAATCGATCCCGGTTGCCTGCTCGATGGCCCAGGCGGCCACTCCGGCACCGGAATTGGTGTATTCGGAATGATAGCCAGGAGCCCAACCAAGTGTTCGAGAGCGGGGCTCCACACGCAATGCCTGCTCCAGCGGCAGCGGGTCCGGATAGTCGAATTCGCGTCGACTCAGATCCCTGAGGCCTGCAGTGTGCTCCAGCAGCTGGGCGATGGTGACCTGTTCATTGTCGTGATTGTTGCGGTAGAGCCTCAGCTCATCGCGGGTTTCAGGTACGGTCTGGTTAAGGTCGAGTCGGCCGGCCTGTTTCAGACGCAATGCGGCAAGTCCAGTGAATGTCTTGGTGATGGAGCCGATTCGAATCAGTGAGGATTCGGTCATCGGCTTGCGACTGTCCCAGTCCTCGACACCAAGGCCGCCGGCAAACAGTACGTTTTCGCCTGACACCAGAACCAGTCCGACGCCGGCAACATCGTTACGGATCCGGATTCGCTCGATCTCTGCCCGCAACGATTCAAGCCTGCCTGCATCGGGCAGGTCTGGCGCTGCCAGAAGGCCGGATGAGTGCAGCAGAGTCAGCATTGCAAACAGACGGATCATGACAAGCATGCCTGACTGGTGTTTCGTGGACAGGGGATGCGATGCAGTTCCGGCGCGTTCATGCTGGCAGAGTCTAGCAGTTTGTTCCATCAGCCAACATGCGCCGAATGACTTGCCTGTGGAAGCAGCGAGCTCACAGGCTACGGACTTGGCTGGCCCGGTTCGGCAGCGCTGTGTTCACAGATCACCTCAAGGAAATCGTCACCGTAGCGATCCAGTTTGTGCTGCCCGATACCGCTGATCGAGAGCATTTCTTCATGTGATTGCGGACGGTGTTCGGCCAGTGACTTGAGTGTCTTGTCGTGGAAGATCACATAGGGAGGAACCCCCTGTTCGTGTGCCAGTTCCAGCCGGCGCGCTCGCAGGGCATCAAACATGGGTTCATCCTCGGGTGCCAGCGCAATACTGACAGACCGTGTGTTGCCGAGCTTGACCTTTCTTTCTGGCTTGCGTACCTGGAACGTGATGTCGCCCCGCAGCAGGCTGCGACATTTTTCAGTCAGCCTGAGCGCGTTATAGCCCTCGACATCAACGTCGGCATACCCGAAGGCCACCAGCTGTCTGATCAGTGAGCGCCAGGTGTTCTTGTCCAGATCGCTGCCGATTCCGAACGTGCCCAGGTGCTGATGACCGAAGCGTTCGATCTTGTCGGTTTCCTTTCCGAGCAGTACGTCGATGACGTGTGCAGTACCAAAGCGCTGTTCGGTCCGGTAGATACAGGAGAGTGCTTTCTGTGCCGCTTCAGTGGCATCCCATGTTTCCACACCATTGATGCAGTTATCACAATTGCCACAGGGCTGTTCCAGTGCTTCATCAAAATGTGCCAGCAGCATCTGCCTTCGACATTCGCTGGTTTCACACAGGGCCAGCAGGGCGTTGAGCTTGTCATGCTCGATACGTTTCTTGCTGTCCGAAGCCTCACTCTGTTCGGTCCAGCTGCGCAGCTGGATGACATCCTGCATGCCATAGGCCATCCAGGCGTTGGCGGGCAGCCCATCGCGCCCGGCACGACCGGTCTCCTGATAATAGGCTTCGATGCTCTTTGGCAAATCCATGTGCGCAACAAAACGCACATTGGGCTTGTCGATACCCATGCCGAAGGCAATGGTGGCAACAATGATCACACCCTCTTCCTGCAGGAATGTCGACTGGTTGCGTTCGCGTTCGTCCGATGCCATGCCGGCATGGTAGGGCAGAGCACGGTAGCCTTTCTGGCACAGAAAATCAGCAAACGAGTCGACCCGTTTTCGTGACAGGCAGTAGACGATTCCAGCATCGTTCTGATGCTGACTGCTGATGAACCTGAGCAATGCCTGCTTGGCGTTGTCCTTGCCGGTAATGGCATATCGAATATTCGGTCGATCGAAGCTACTGACAAAGATGCGTGCCCGACCCAGGTCCAGTTTTTCGATGATCTCATCTCGGGTTCTGGAATCGGCAGTGGCAGTGAGCGCCATCCGGGGAACCTCTGGAAAGCGTTCATGAAGGATGGATAACTGGGCATATTCCGGTCTGAAATCATGGCCCCACTGAGAGACACAATGTGCTTCATCAATGGCAAACAGTGCCAGTCGTGATTGCGACAGCAAGTTCAGGAAACGTCCCGTCAGCAGGCGCTCGGGTGCCACATAGAGCAGATCGAGATCTCCCGAGAGCAATGACTGTTCCACAGTTGCTGCATCTTCCTGATTCAGGCTAGAGTTCAGGAAAGCGGCGTTCACACCGTTCTGCTTCAGCGCCACCACCTGATCATGCATGAGTGCGATCAATGGCGAGATCACAATGGCCGTGCCATCACGCAGTAGCGCCGGTATCTGGTAGCACAATGATTTGCCGCCGCCTGTCGGCATGAGCACCAGTGCGTCACCACCATTGCTGACAGTATCGATGATGTCCGACTGAGCGTCTCGAAAGGCGGTGTACCCGAAGGTGTCCTTGAGTACGTTGAGAGCAGTTTGTGGCATTCGCACAGGCTAACGCAATGCGTCGGCAAGGCCAAGCAAATTTGATCAACAGCAGGCCATGATCCAGCGGGTCATGCGATACTGGTACAGACGACATGCGGAAAGATTGTACTGGCCGCTGAGAATGCCGTCACAAGAGAGTAGCTAGATACAGATACTTCGGAGGACTGGACATGAGACGACTCATCAATGGCAGCCTGTTACTGGTTGCGTGCGCAATGCATCTGTCAATTGGCGCAGCAGAATCCGGAACCACCGGCCGCGAGATCAGCACGACAACAGCCGATGGGGTCACGCTGTTCGGTGAATATTACACCTCTGAACGCTGCAGGAATGGTCCGCTGGTGCTGATGTTTCATCAGGCGGGGTCCAATGGTCGAGGTGAATACGAAACCCTGGCGACCTGGCTAAATTCAGCCGGATATCGCGTCATGGCCTGGGACCAGCGCAGCGGTGGTGAACGTTTTGGACACAGCAATCGAACAGTGGACAAACTGGCTGCCGATGAGCCACCCGGTTACTGTGAGGTCTATCCTGATCTGCAGGCGGCACTTGATTATGCAGTAAAAGAGACTGATGTCGGTCAGGTGATGGTCTGGGGAAGCTCCTATTCGGCTTCACTGGTGTATCGGCTGGCTGCCGACAACTCCGACCGTGTCAGCGCAGTGATTGCAGCCTCACCGGCAGCCGGAGGTCCAATGGTGGATTGTCGTGCCCGCATGTGGGCCGACCAGGTTCGTGCACCGGTGCTGGTGTTACGGCCTGACCGGGAAATGGAAAACGACAGCGTCATCGAGCAGCGCGACATACTGCGCGCCGCCGGCGCCGAGTTCTGGGAAGTCGAGAACGGGGTGCACGGTTCATCCATGTTTCATGAAGATCGTACCGGTCACGACATGAGCGCGTTACGGGACAGGCTGATCGCCTGGCTCAGTCAGGCAGGTGCCACCTGCTGAGATGACCAGGGGCTGTGGTCATGATGGCTGTCAGTCCGCTTCCGGCTTGTCCCACAACCGGATGAGGCCTTCCTGATTGACCGAAGCCACCAGATCGCCCTGCTGGTTGTAGACCTGTCCCCGCGACAGGCCGCGGGCACCGATGGCAATCGGGCTTTCCAGGCTGTACAGCAGCCATTCATCGATGCGGAATTCCCGGTGGAAGAACATGGCATGATCAAGGCTCACCAGCTGCAATCGCTCGTTGAACAGGGCGATGCCGTGCGGCAGCAGAGAGGTGGTGAGCAGGCCATAGTCCGAGGCATAGGTAAGCATGGCTCGGTGCAGATTGGGGTCATCGGGCAGCACGCCTGAGGTCTTGAACCAGAGTTGTCGCACCGGTTCGGTCGGGTCCGGGTTTTTCAGTCGTGGCTTCTGTACCCAGCGGAAATTGAAGGGGCGGGTATCGAACAGGAACCGCTTGATCTTGGCTGGAAGCCTGTCCAGCCCAATGATGTTCTCCTCGGACTGATCGGTCAGTTCGCTGAAATGTGGCACATCAGGCATCGGACGCTGGTGTTCCATGCCTTTTTCCTCTCGCTGGAATGAGCAGGCCAGATTCAGGATCGGCTTACCATGCTGGATGGCAATGACACGACGATTGGCGAAGCTGCGCCCGTCAAGCTGATGATCCACCTCATACACAATCGGGGCTTCCATGTCGCCCGGCCGCAGGAAATAGGCGTGCAGTGAATGCACACAGCGATCATCCACGGTATGACTGGCTGCTGACAGCGCCTGCCCCAGAACCTGACCGCCGAACACCTGCTTGCTGCCGATGTCACGGCTTTCGCCACGAAACAGCTTGTCCTCCAGTCGTTCCAGGGTCAGCAGTCTGACCAGGTCATCAAGTTTTTTCTGGTTGATGTATTCGGTCATCAGTTGATCTCGGGCAACCGGGTGGAGTTCAGAATGCCGCCCATGAACAGGGCATTGAAATAGAGTCGATGAGTGCCGTACCAGAAACCGCGAAAATTCGGGTTGTCGGCAAACCGGATCAGGCTGCCACGGCCCATGCGACTGGCGATCACGGCCGGCTGTCCAGCCATTTCCACACGGCGTTCATCGCCCAGAAATCCGCTGAGCAGCGGTTTGTCGCCATAGATCAGGGGTGTATCGTACTGGTTTTCAGTCACCCGAAGCAGGTTGGTGCCGCGCTTGAACAGCGCCATGCTGTCATGAGCGAGGCCGTAGCCCAGTGGATGAGTACGGTCGACTTCGGCATCGACTATGGCACCGCCAATAACGGTGTTGCTGAAATCGGAACTGAAATCGGCATAGGGTCTGCGATCCGGTTCGCTGTCCGACTCGCCGCCATTGCCCTTGTCGGCATCAGCCTTGTTGTCGCCAAAAAACTCCTTGTTCGATTCCAGCCAGCGCGAGGCGCCGGCCGTGGTGACGAGAATGCCACCGTCGTTGACCCAGGCCTTGAGCTTGCCGACCCAGCCCTCTGTCAGTCGGCTGTAATTGCCGTTGACCATCAGCACGTGGCTGTAGTCGTCAAGATTGGTGCTGCCCAGGCGATGAGTATCCACCATGGTCAGTGGTATGGACAGGTGCTGATCGAACAGGTGCCAGACTTCGCCGGCATCCAGAGCAGAGACACCCTGGCCAACAATCATCAGGGGTTTGACTGGTTCCAGTATTTCCATGCTTGGACCGCCCAGATCGGGGCCACGCGGAGTCAGCACGCTGTCCAGTGCGTGAACCGGGACATGATCGTTGGCGGCAATGGCAGACAGTACTGTGGCCAGTTCATCACGTTTGCTGTCGTCAATCGCATTGATGACGATGCTGCCACGACTGAAGTCCTGTTCCTGGCCATTGATTGTTGCAGCAAAGGGTTTTTCCGCAACCCGTGTGCTGAACCCGGCCTGCTGAAGGCGATTGAGTGCCCGCGGGGCGTAATAATGCGACCAGTCAAAGGCATAGGCTACGGCGCTGGATGGTGCGACGGCTGTCTTCGCTGGCTCATCGGAAACGGGTTGTCCCATCAGTTCGCTGCCGTTACCCAGGGCAGTGAAATCCAGGTCGAATGCCATCGGCAGGTTCCAGGCCGAAACGTCGTAAAAGGTGTTGTCCTCGAAGGTCTTGCGCGTTTCGAACATGCTTTTCAGCAATCGGTAAGCGCGTTGCTCTAGTGGCACGATGAAGGCGCTGCCTGGTTCATAACGAATGCCGTCACGCGTGGTGGCCTCGGTCAGTTCATGCACAGTAATCTGATGACCCTGCAGCAGATCCACCAGTTTGCGTACCTTGACCGGGTCAGAACGTCGGCCAAACAGATAGGCGCCGTCCCTGTCCTTTGCCGCAAGGTTTGCGGTTTCATCCCTGAAGTCACGCCGGTAGGTAAGCAACTGCTGATGGTTTTCCAGGGCGCCGGTGAGGGTGGACAGTGATGTGAGAAACTGGTTGCGAACAGCCTTGCCAAAGCTGAATCTGCCGTTATCACTCTCGGTCAGGTGTCCGCGTGCGCTGGCTTGTTCGAACAGGATGCCCACGGTGCCGAGCGCATCGGGATAGGTCGAACCCTTGCCGTAATAAAAGTCGTCAAACTGTTCTTCGGTGAAATAGGGCTGATTGACGGCATCCAGTGCACGGGCATGATGCCTGCCGATGGCGGCAGTCAGCTCGAAATTTGGTTGTGGTGTCCAGGGGTTTTGTCTGGACGGTACGCCTGGCTGGAAAAAGTAGGTGCTGTTGGTGCCCATCTCGTGGAAATCGGCAACCACATGCGGCCGCCAGTGGTGCAGCACGTTGACGCGTGCACGGGACTCGGGGTGTACCAGCGGTAACCAGTCGCGGTTGAGGTCAAACCAGAAATGATTGAATCGCCCGCCTGGCCACACCTCATTGTGTTCCCGATTGGCCCTATCCGAGACCAGCGTGCCAGCGCCACGATGCATGTTGACCCAGTGAGCAAAACGTCCCAGGCCGTCCGGGTTGAGTGAGGGGTCGATCAGGATAACCGTATTTTCGAGCATGGCCTCGGCCTTCCCGCCCTGCATCGCGGCGAGCATCCAGGCAACCAGCATGGAGGCGTTGGAGCCACTGGCCTCATTACCGTGAATGCTGTAACCCAGCCAGACCACCAGGGGTGAATCTGGATCGACAGCCTCGGCCGTCTGCTGTTGCATGTGCTGTTGATGAATTTCGTCAATACGCGCCAGGTTGGCCTCGGAGCTGATGGTCAGCAGTGTCTGGCGTCGATTTTCATGAGTTCGCCCGATGGTTTCGATTGATACCCGCGGTGATGCATCAGCCAGTGTCTGCATGTAATCCAGCAGCTGGTCATGCCGCACATGCCATTCGGCCACGTTGTACCCGAGTACCGAGGCTGGTGTTGGCAGGTTTTCATCGTAGCTCGACGCCGGCAGCATTGGGTGGTTATCCGGTATGCCGGCAAGCTGGCTTGAGAGTGTTGATGCCGAAACCGCATGGGCCAGGACAGAGAAGAGCAGACAGCAGGTGTATTTCATGAGGGGGGTTCCGTGTGGATGAGTTCAGGTCAGAGCATTTCTGGTGTCAGTCAATCAGGGATTCAAACAGTATCCCCACAAAAATCGTGAAGCCGATCCAGTTGTTGTGCAGGAAGGCTTCGAAGCATCCTTCGCGGTCTCGATTGCGAATCTGGTACTGGTGCCATGCCATCAGCGCTGCGGTGATCCACAGACTGGTGGCATAAGCCGAGCCGAATTCCATGCGTGATCCGGCCAGGTACAGGGTCCACAGCATGGTCAGCTGGAAGATACCGATGGCAATGCGATCGACATCGCCGAATAGGATGGCTGTGGACTTGATGCCGAGCTTGATGTCGTCGTCACGATCCACCATGGCATACATGGTGTCGTAGATGGTTGCCCACAGCACGGTGGCAATGAAGATCAGCCAGGTCAGTTCGTTGAATGTGCCCGTTTCGGCGGTGAATGCCATCGGAACGGCCCAGCCAAAGGCCGCGCCCAGGTAAACCTGGGGCAGGTAGGTATATCGCTTCATCAGTGGGTAGGTGACGGCGAGGAATATACCGACAACAGAAAGATACACGGTAAGCCGATTGGTCAGCATGACCAGGCCAAACGCCAGCAATGCCAGCACGATGAACACCCACACAGCCTCAACAGGTCTGATCTCTCCGGTTGCCAGTGGTCGCTGCGATGTGCGCTCGACATCGCCATCGAAATCACGATCGGCCAGGTCGTTGATGACACAGCCGGCCATGCGCATCAGCACGACACCAAGGGTGAATATGATCAGGTTCTTGATCGACGGTACGCCACCGGCAGCAAACCACAGTGCCCACCAGGTGGGCCACAGCAACAGAAAAAAACCGATGGGCTTGTCCAGCCTGACCAGTCGGATGAGGGCGTTACGACGTGAGGGCTCGGACAGCAATGTGGGCATCGGGATGGCCATGTCAGTGGTGTGCGCTCTCCCCGGTTTCAAACAGCGATGGCAGGAATGCTTCGTAGATGAGCAATTTGCTGTCGCGAACAGACAGTACCGAACGTCGACACCAGGCCGGTTGTCTCAGTTCTTCGAAAACACTGTCGTCACGCCGCAGCAGTGCAATCTCGAGAGAATCGCGCTGGATGTCCGGATCTGAAAACAGCAGTGGACCCAGCGGTTCGTTCTGCTGCTCTAGCAGGGATTCAATCGCGGGCGTCATGCTGGCTTCGGGTATGACCACACGTGCAAGCACCCGCGAAGCACCGTTGGCCGTCAGCTTGACATGACGAATCAGGCAGCGTTGCTGGTCGCTGATGTGCAGCAGCTCGGCTTCATTGGGCAGCGGTGCTTGCCATGACTGCCCCACCAGTTCCAGACCCAGTGCATCGCCCAGATTTTCCTTCAGCAGGCGTGTCAGTGAACCCGGGTGAAGCAACCAGCGCCTGACGTGTTCGTCCGGCTGATCTGCCAGGGACAGGTCCTGAGGTCGGCTCCAGTGTGATGCAATGTTGTTGTGATGTTCCTGCAGTGTGCTCACTGATGTCCTTATTTGCTTGCAAGGGCAGGGTGTCGCCCCCGGACAGGCTGATGGTCAAGGGTTCAATTATGCCAGATTCTGCCTGAAATGGCTGTCCACGGTGTGTTGAATTTCCGCGTTCGTCAAACAGCGCCGGATGATGTCAGACTTCGGCATATCCGGCCGCCTGGCCAACCCATCGGCTGATCAGTGATCTGGCCACGTCAGGGTGTTCGGTGAGCAGTTGTTTGGACAGTGCACTCACCAGTGACAGCAGGTGATGATCCCGTTGCAGATTGGCAACTCGGAACGACATGTCTCCGGTCTGACGGGTGCCAAGTACCTCGCCGGGACCGCGTAGCTGCAGGTCCTTTTCGGCTATCCTGAAACCGTCGCTGGTTTCGCGCATGAGTTTGAGACGTTCGCGGGCGGTCTCAGTCAGCGGTGCCTGATACAGCAGCACACAGCTGGCCTGATCTGTGCCGCGTCCGACACGGCCGCGAAGCTGATGCAGCTGTGACAGACCGAGCCGTTCGGCATTCTCGATCACCATCAGTGAGGCATTCGGGACATCCACTCCCACTTCTATCACCGTGGTGGCCACCAGCAGATCGATGTCTCCGGCAAGGAACGCGGACATCAGTTGCTCCTTGTCATCGCCGGAAAGCCGGCCATGGATCAGTTCCACATTGAGGTCGGGCAGGTCCTGACGCAACTGCTCAGCCACCTGAGTGGCCGCCTCGGCCTGCAGCTTGTCGGATTCCTCTATCAGGGTGCATACCCAGTAGGCCTGACGTCCGCTCTGGCAGGCATGACGTATGCGTTCAATCACTTCATCTCGACGGTTGTTGTTGATGGCAATGGTACGGGTTTGCTGCCGGTTTGGCGGCAGCTCGTCGATGACCGAAACATCCAGGTCGGCGTAGGCTGTCATGGCCAGCGTGCGGGGGATGGGTGTTGCGGTCATGATCAGCTGGTGAGGTGCCTGTGACTGTTTCATGCCCTTGTCGCGCAGGGCCAGTCGCTGGTCGACACCGAATCGGTGCTGCTCGTCGATGATGACCAGCCCCAGTTTCCGGTAGTCGACGGCCTTCTGGAACAGCGCATGAGTGCCGATGATCAGCTGTGCGTCACCGGCAATGGCAGCCAGTGCCTCGGTACGTTGTCTGCCTCGAATCTTGCCGGCCAGCCACGTGATTCGAATGCCGAACGGCTCCAGCCACGTGCCCAGCGTCGTCCTATGCTGATCAGCCAGAATTTCTGTGGGTGCTGCCAGTGCAGCCTGATAACCGGCTTCAATACATTGTGCGATGGCCGCTGCTGCCACCACGGTCTTGCCCGAACCAACATCGCCCTGGATCAGCCGCAGGGTGGGGCGCTCCGATGCAAGGTCGTGACTGATCTCTCCGATGACGCGTTGCTGTGCTCCAGTCAGTGTAAACGGCAGCTGTTCGATCATCTGATCACACAGTTGGCTCTGCTGCGCGAGAACCGGTGACGGCTGTGACTGTATCTGCTGTCGCAGCAGGCGAAGACTGAGGCGGTGTGCCAGCAGCTCCTCGAGTGACAATCGTTGCTGACAGGGGTGGTCGCCCTGCATGATCAGCCGGGTATCTGCATCGGCTGGTGGCTGGTGAACATAGCGTATCGATTCATTGATGGGTGGCAGACCGATTCGTTCGAGTACATCCAGTGGCAGTAACTCGAACTGCTCATCACCCATCAGAGTCAGCGCCTCACTGCACAGCCGGCTGATCAGCGCCTGGCTGATACCTTCGGCCAGCGGGTAGACGGGTGTCAGCCGTGTTTCCAGAGGCTCGGCCTCGCGAACGATCCGGTATTGAGGATGGATCATCTCCAGACCACCCTGGTAGCCGAGCCGAACCGTGCCGTAACAGCGAATCCGTACCCCCGGCTTCAGGCTGCGTACCTGATTCGGAAAGAAATTGAACAGCCGGATGGTCAGTGCCGAGGTCTCGTCACTGACGGTCACCAGCATCATCCTGCGGCCGAACTGACGTACCGACGAATCGATGATTTCCGCTTCGACCAGGGCGCTCTGATTGACCGTGAGGGCATTGATTGGCGTCAGGCGTGTCTTGTCCTGGTATTGCGATGGCAAATGAAACAGCAGGTCATTGATGCAGTGAAGATCCAGCCGTTTCAATTTTTCGGCCACCTTGTCGCCGACACCCTTGAGTGTGGTCAGTGGCGCATCCAGACTGGGCCGGGAGTCGGACACCTAGCCGATGACAGCCACGGCATCCATCTCGATCTGCGCATCTCGCGGCAGCTGCCGCACACCCACGGCGGCACGCGCCGGATAGGGTTCGGAAAAATACTGCGCCATGATTTCGTTGACACTTGCGAAATTGGCCAGATCGATCAGGAAGACATTCAGCTTGACGATGGATGACAGATCACCGCCGGCGGCCTGGCACACAGCGGCCAGGTTCCTGAACGCCTGATGCGCCTGTTCGGTAAAGTCATCACTCACCATGGTCATGGTGTCAGGCACCAGCGGGATCTGGCCGGAGAGGTAGACCGTGTCGCCAACACGGACCGCCTGGGAGTAGGTGCCGATGGCGGCCGGTGCCTGATCGGTCTGAACGATGGTTCTGCTGTTGCTCATGCGCGTATCCTGTGGTGTTCAGGCGCTGATTCTAGCACGTGGCCGTGCCAGGATCGCGTCCGGATCAGCCGCGTGATCGGTGAACGGAAATTACCACGGGCTTGTTGCGCAGACGACGCATGACACGGGCCAGGTGCAGCCGGTTAGTGACAGCGATGGTGATCACCAGCATCGATGTCTTGCCGTCCCGTTCGATGTTCTCGACATGCTCGATATTGGTCCCTGTTTCGGAAATGATCGAGGCCACCTGGGCCAGTACACCGGGCTGGTTGTGCACTTCCACACGCATTTCAACACTGAAGGTGTTGTGATCATCATCATCCCATGCCACAGTGATCTTGCGGTCGGGGTTCTTGCGCAGCTCCTTCAGGTTGTGGCAACTGACGCGGTGAACCACGATGCCCTTGCCGGCGGTCAGGTAACCGACGATCTTGTCTCCCGGTATCGGATGGCAGCATTTGGCGTAGGAGACGACGTGGCCCTCATCGCCGGTCAGTAACAGGGCCTCACCCGGTTCGACGATGTCTTCATCCACCGATTTGTTGAGCAGGTGTCGTGCCACCAGGGATGGCATTCGGTTGCCCAGGGCGATGTCGGTCAGCAGCTCTTCCAGCCGGGAAAACTTCAGCTCCTGCAGATAATCCTTGATCACACTGTCGGTAATCACATCCAGTGAGGATGAGCGTGCTACCAGGGCACGGTCCAGCATGCGGTGCCCGACCTGAACAGCCTCTTCATGCTTGAGCTGCTTGAGGTGGTGACGGATGGCAGTACGAGCCTTGCCGGTGACCACGTAATCGAGCCATGTGGGCCTGGGTTCGGCTGAATTGGCCGTGATGATGTCAACGGTTTCACCGTTGTTGAGGCGTTGACGCAGCGGTGCCAGGTTCTTGTCGACCCAGGCATGGACAGCATGATTGCCGACATCGGTGTGCACCGCGTAGGCAAAATCGAGTACCGAGGCATTGCGTGGCAGACGGATGATCTTGCCGCGAGGCGTGAACACATAGACTTCATCCGGGAACAGCTCGACCTTGACGCTTTCCAGAAACTCCTGAGAATTGCCCGCCTGGGTCTGTATGTCGAGCAGGCGCCTGAGCCACTCGGAAGCACGGGTTGCGGTATTGCCGCCGTCATTCTGGTTGACCTTGTAGGTCCAGTGGGCAGCAATACCCTGTTCGGCAACCACATCCATGTCACGGGTCCGGATCTGGATCTCGATCGGGTCACCATAGGGTCCGAACAGTCCGGTGTGCAATGACTGGTAGCCATTGGACTTGGGCAGCGCAATGTAGTCCTTGAATCGTCCGGGTCTGGGCTTGTACAGATTGTGCACCACTCCCAATGCCATGTAACACTGGCTCACGGAGTTGACGATAACCCTGAACCCGAGCAGGTCGAGAATGTCGCGGAATGCCAGTGTCTTGGTCTTCATCTTGCGATAGACGCTGTATGGCGATTTGGCGCGACCATCGATGGTGCATTTGATGCGCTCGGATTTCAGGCGGGTGCGCAGCGCCTTGCCAATGCTGATCAACCGTTCCTTGTTGCGGCCCTGAGCCTGCTCCACCAGGCCGCGTATGATGCGGTAGCGCATTGGATGCTTGGCCTTGAAACTCAGGTCCTGCAGCTCCCGCCGAATGCTGTCCATGCCCAGGCGGTGAGCAATGGGTGCGTAAATCTGCAGTGTTTCCGTGGCGATGCGTCGTTTCTTTTCCGGTGGCATGGCATCCAGCGTACGCATGTTGTGCAGACGATCGGCCAGCTTGATCAGAATCACACGGATGTCGCGGCTCATGGCCAGCATCATCTTGCGGAAACTCTCGGCGCTTGCTTCCATGCGTGAGGCAAAGCGGAACTTGTCGAGCTTGGTTACGCCATCGACCAGATCGGCAACGGCATCACCGAATTGTTCATTGATATCGTCCTTGTCCAGATCCGTATCCTCGATGGTGTCATGGAGGATGGCGGCAATGATGGTTTCCTTGTCCAGCCCCTTGTCGGCCAGGATCTGGGCAACGGCGATTGGATGGAAGATATAGGCCTCGCCACTGTTGCGTGTCTGGCCGCGATGGGCCTGTTCACCCAGCAGGTAGGCCTGCCGGACTTCAGCGATCCCTTTCTTGGGAATGGAGGATTTTAGGCTGGCTTCGAGCGCCAGAACCTGATCAGGGAGTTTGGTGGATTTTTCAGATTTCAGACTGGCCATCGCAGTGCTCCCTGTTGGAAGTGAGTCAGCTCGATGGCCAGTACAGAAGATCGTGCATACGCGTGCTAGAGATCAGGGGTTGGGTGCATTCTCGTTTGCTTCGGCAAGTGCCTCGGCAAAGGAATCCTGCTCGGCCTGACGACGCTGCTGTTCTTCGAGTGCATCCAGGGCCGCTTCGTCAACATGTCCTTCTGCGATCTCGCGAAGTGCCAGTACGGTGGGCTTGTCGTTTTCTTCTTCCACCAGCGGCTCGATGCCGTTGGCGATCTGACGGGCGCGTCTGGAGGCCAGACGAACCAGTTCGAAACGGTTGTCAACCTTGTGCAGGCAATCTTCTACAGTAATTCGAGCCATGGGTAAAACCTGTTTTTAACGTGTAATCCTCTAATTCTACTCTCTTATTCAATCGAGTCCAGTAGTCTTTGCAGTAATTCATCATGTTTGTAGCCCTGCCGCGGAGTTTTCAGACGTCGTGATCGGACCAGTGTCTGAAGATCGGCAAGTGCATCATCGAAGCTGTCGTTGATGATGAGGTAGTCAAATTCGTTATGGTGACCCATTTCGTCAATGGCCTTGAGCATGCGACGATTGATGACCTCTTCACTGTCCTGGCCGCGGTGGTGTAGCCGGCGCCGGAGCTCTTCGCGTGAGGGTGGCATGATGAAGATGGTGTGTGCATCGGGATAGTGGATCTTGACCTGACGGGCGCCCTGCCAGTCGATGTCCAGCAGGATGTCGATGCCCTGATCCAGCTTGTTATTGACCTCGGCATGAGAGGTGCCGTAGGAATTGCCATAGACGTGGGCGTGTTCCAGAAAGTCACCCTTGTCGACCATCTCATCGAAGCCGGGCTGATCGGTGAAGTGATAGTGCACACCGTCTTCCTCGCCGGGCCTGGGTGAGCGCGTGGTATGGGACACCGATGGAGCCAGGCCCTGCATGGACTCGGTCAGTGCCTTCACCAGCGAAGTCTTGCCTGCACCCGATGGTGCTGCAATGACGTAGATCTCTCCGCGATAGGGCAGCTCATTCAATGTTTTGTACCTGTTCCCTCATCTGTTCGATCAAAACCTTGAGGTCGACCGAAATTCGCGTGGTGCGGGCATCGACCGATTTGGAACCCAGTGTGTTGGCCTCGCGGTGCAGTTCCTGCATCAGGAAATCGAGCCGACGCCCGACGGGCTTGTCCAGTTCCAGTGTGCGTCTGATCTCGACCAGATGAGCCCGCAATCGGTCTATTTCCTCATCGATATCCAGTTTCTGCAGCACGATGGCCAGCTCCTGTTCAAGCCGGTCCGGGTCAACCCTGGACGCCAGTGTGCTGACCTTGTCATCCAGTCGTGCTTTCTGCAGCTGCCTCAGTTCAGGCAACAGTCCGGTGACCTCATCGGCCAGTGTCGCGACTTCATCGAGCCGCTCAGCGATCATGGATTCGAGCTGGCCACCTTCCCGCTGGCGCATGGCCTTCAGATCGCCGATGGCCTTGCCCACAGTTTCCAGTACGGCATCGCCAAGCTGCTCCATGTCTATCGTCGGTTCTTCCACCAGTCCGGGCCACTGCAGCCAGTCGGTCAGGCTCGGCGTACGACTGTCGGGAAACAGTTCGCGTGCATTCTCTGCCAGCGCATTGAGACTGGCAGCCAGTGACTTGTTCAGACTCAGGTTCTGATTCTCTTCTGCGGCCAGTCGCGAGAACTTCAGGCTGATATCGAGTTTGCCCCGCGCGAGCTCTGCCTTGACCGCCTGACGTATTGCCGGATCAAGCTGACGCAGTTCATCCGGCAGTTTCAGCGACATTTCGAGGAATCGGTGGTTAACACTGCGAACTTCTAGGCTTAGAATACCCCATGGTGTGTTTTTGCTGGCTGCGGCAAACGCAGTCATGCTGAATATCATGTCAAGACACGGCCTGTGCAGTTGTCATGCTGCTATGGTAACAGTCACCCGAGATCGATAACAGCCTGTGCCCGGTCACAGCGCGTTGCGGTCACTCACCCGGCACCACAACAGGAAGGAAACAGAATGCGGCCCAGCGGACGACAGCCAGATGAACTCAGAGCGATCAGCATCGAGCGCAATTTCACCATGCATGCCGAAGGCTCGGTACTGATCAGTTGCGGTAATACCCGTGTACTGTGCAATGCCAGTGTCGAAGAACGGGTGCCACCGTTCCTGCGTGGCTCAGGCAAGGGCTGGGTAACTGCCGAATACAGCCTGTTGCCCCGTTCCACCCATACCCGTGTTCAGCGTGAGGCTTCGCGCGGTAAACAGGGGGGGCGAACACTTGAAATCCAGCGGCTGATTGCGCGCTCGCTGCGTGCCGTGGTCGATCTGGAAGCGATTGCAGATCACAGTATCACGGTTGATTGTGATGTGTTGCAGGCCGATGGCGGCACGCGTACTGCGGCCATCACCGGTGCCTTTGTTGCGCTGGTGGATGCCACACGCTGGATGGTTCGGGAAGGCAAGATCAAGAGCAATCCGATTCACGGATCAGTTGCTGCCGTTTCGGTTGGCATATTCGGCGATGAGCCGGTACTCGACCTGGACTATGCCGAGGACTCCAACGCGGAGACGGACATGAATGTGGTCATGAATGATGCCGGTGCATTCATCGAAATCCAGGGAACGGCCGAGGGCCATGCCTTCCATCGTGACGAGCTGGATCGACTGATCGCACTGGCAGACAAGGGCATTGGCGAACTGATCAAGGCTCAGCAGGCCTCGCTAGATGAGTAAGACCACCTGGGTACTGGCTTCAGGCAATGCCGGCAAGATCAGGGAGTTCCGTCAGCGGCTTGAACCGGCCGGTATCACGCTGCTGCCTCAGACCGAATTTTTCGACGGTGAGGTGGAAGAAACGGGCAGCACATTCATCGAAAACGCCATTCTGAAGGCCCGTGCGGTGGCTGCGGTATGCGATTATCCGGTGCTGGCAGACGACTCGGGTCTGAGGGTTGAAGCACTGGCTGGCGATCCGGGGGTCCGGTCGGCTCGGTATGCTGGTGAACCCAGTGATGACGCCGCCAATAACCGTCGCCTGTTGCAGGCGATGAATGGCATCGAGGATCGTAGAGCCAGCTTCTGCTGTGTCCTGGTGCTCATCGCCAGTCACACCGACCCGCTACCGTTGACGGTTCAGGCCCAGTGGCATGGTGAGATCGTGACACAGGCATCCGGCCAGGGCGGATTTGGCTATGATCCGCTGTTCCATCTTTCAGAACTCGGCTGTACCAGCGCCGAGCTGGATGCCGACACCAAGAATCGCCTGTCGCACAGAGGCCAGGCCATAGATTTGCTGCTCGAGCAGATCGAACATCAACGGGTCTGAAACTCCAGCTGACTGCCATGCAACTGATGCCCCCACCGCTCGGCCTGTATATCCATTTCCCCTGGTGTGTCAGAAAGTGTCCCTATTGTGATTTCAATTCACACCAGCTCAAGGGAGAGATCCCCGAGAAGGAATACATTGACGCGCTGCTCGATGATCTGGAATCAGATCTGCCGCTGGTCTGGGGGCGGACCGTTTCGACCGTCTTCATGGGCGGCGGCACGCCCAGTCTTTTTTCACCAACGGCCATGGACCGTCTGCTGTCGGGTGTTCGTGCCCGGCTGCCGCTGAAACCGGAGGCCGAAATCACAATGGAAGCGAATCCGGGCACGCTTGAGTACGCACCCATGGACGAGTTTCATTCGGCCGGCATCAACCGCTTGTCTATCGGTGTGCAGAGCTTCAATGATGCACTGTTGTCAAAGATCGGCAGGATTCACTCGGCAGATGAGGCCGAACTTGCCGTGAACAGGGCCAGAGAAGGTGGTTTCGAGCGGATCAATATCGACCTGATGTATGCCCTGCCGGGTCAGTCAGTCGAGCAGGCCTGCGATGATGTTCGTCGTGCCCTGTCACTGCCTGTGTCACATCTGTCCCACTATCAACTGACTATCGAACCCAACACCCTGTTTCATGCCAGACCACCGGTGCTGCCGCAGCATGATGAGGCCTGGATCAGCCAGGAAGCATGTCAGCAGCTGATCGAGCAGGCCGGGTTTGTTCAATACGAGGTTTCGGCGTACGCATCGGCCGATGATGTCTGTCGTCACAATCTGAACTACTGGCAATTCGGTGATTATCTGGGCATTGGTGCCGGCGCACATGGCAAGATCACCTCGGGTGCCGAACAGTGCATCAGGCGAACCCTGAAGCAGCGGCATCCGGCTCGCTGGCTACAGGCCAGTGCTTCCGAGCGGACCGTCGAGACACGTCTGTTGTCAGAAGATGACTTGCGTTTCGAGTTTGTACTCAATGCGTTGAGGCTCAATGACGGCTTTGACACTGCTCTGTTCGAGCAACGTACCGGCCTGTCTCTGGATCCGGACTGTCAACCGTGGAGGGCGCTGCTCGAAGATGACATGCTCGAACATGAGAATGGCGCCATACGAACCAGCATTCGGGGCAGAAACTTTCTCAACGAGATCACCGAGCGATTTCTCTGACAGTCAGCCGGGCAATGTTCCCGGCATCGAAAGTCTCAATCCAGATCAACCAGTCCCTGTTCCACAGCTTCCTCTTTCCAGATCACCAGTTCCCAGTCTGCAGAGCGCGCACTGTCGGCCTTGAGGCCAATGAAATAGCGCTTGCCGGACATGAAGCGATGGGTGAGTGGCTTGATTTTTCCACTGGAAAGATCACGCGTCAGTCCCGGAACGTAACGGCGGTCAACCACGGCTCGGGCCTTGATGGTATGCAGGCCGGGTTCTATATGACGAATCGGGCGCTGTACACGGATACGATTGAGGTTGTTGTTGTCGACAAAGCCGGTGTTCTGTTCCTCGCCATCGATGTTGTAAATCTCGACAGGGAATATCTGTTGAGCCAGACGGCTGTCGCCCGTCTGAAGTATGGCATAACGCTGGCCGGCCTTCGGTCCGCCCTGCGAAGTGCAGGCAGTCAGCAGAAGTGAGCCGACCATAGCAAGCAGTATGATTCTGATTCTTCCGGTGTTCGCCGTGTTTGTCATTGTCACGATTGTCCTCGTTCGCAGCTTGTGGCATGTCATTGTCTTCCCCGATACGGAGGGGGTTGCTATCGAATTAGACCTGACTACGATGCTTTTCGTTTCAAATAATTCAATTGTCCAGCTCATCCTCGATGATTTCAAGCTCTTGCAGGCGCACTTCAGTATCGGGCAGGTAGACCTCAACCACATAACGGCGCAACTGTCTGAAGAACTGATCACGCGTGACAGTGGTGCCGCCGACAGAGATCAGGCTGAACTGGGCACGGTGTTTGTGCTTTTCCCGTCGAAGCCAGGACAGTATGCGTTTGGTGACCTTCTCCGGTCCGTGCTCAACCACCAGTGATGACAACAGTGTCGCTGCCTCAGAACGCTGTTTTTCAGTCAGGTGTTCTTGCAGTTGCTCACGCGGACTTCGACTGTTGCGCCAGGGCGTTTCCTTGGTCATCTCGGCCAGTGCAAACCAGGCGTAGGCCATAGCCATATTCTGTTCGACTCCATCGCCTTCCATGTACATGCGCCCGATTTCGACACGCGAACGCAGGTTGCCGTAGCGCGAGGCCAGCACGAATTTCTCGATAGCGGCCACCGGAAAACCATCATCGTAGTGGTTGTAGGCAGCACGCATGTGCATCATGTCGGGCATCTGTGTGAGCAGCCACAAGGGGTATTCGCGTTTGGCCACAGCGCCCAGTGGCAACAGGATCAGTAGCATCATCAGATGCTGGTAATTGCATGTTCGTCGCATTTTCGGTTGTGGTGCCATATTTTATTTTCACTCGAATTTTGTCAGCGGCAATTCGCCAGATTGACAAGCGCGCTGCGAAAAGGGTTGCAGCGGACCTTGCCAATCCTGTGATGACTGCTGTGTGAATGTCTTGAAGATATACGACAATCAGCGGCAAACGGTGTTCAATGTCTGAGCTTGCTCAAACCTTGACGATGGTTGTAGCCACGGGCAGATGGTCGGACAATTCGATATTGATCACATCGACATCGATGGCTTTCAGAGTTGGTGAGGTGAGAATGTAATCGATGCTGCGCTGGGGGTTCCAGCTCGGAAAGGTGTGTGAATCACAGTCGGCAGCCTCGAGACCGGACTGATCCAGGAAGCGCTGGATTTCGGGCATTTTCGACTGTGCATTCAGATCACCCAGCAACACGATATTTTTCTTGCCCTGCATGATGTCCAGCAGGTAATCCAGTTGCATGGCACGGGAGCGCTTTCCCAGGGACAGGTGAGAGACAATGACATACAGGGGCATCCTCTCCGGTGCCGTATCGGGCTACCAGTGCACCTCGTCCGGAAATCCGTCCCGGTAACTTGTGGTCGTGCACCTCTTCCGGCTTGAATCGGCTAAGCAGGGCATTGCTGCTGGCTGCAATCTTGCCTACCTTGCGATTGGCCTGGCTGCTCCAGTAGGGAAATCTGGCTTTTTCTGCCAGATACTGAGACTGGTTGAGAAAGCCGGAACGAAAGCTGCCGTTGTCCATTTCCTGCAGGCCGACAATATCGAATTCCCTGATCAGGTTGGCAATGGCGGCGAGGTTGCGATTGCGCTCGGCATGGGGCAGCACGTGTTTCCAGCTCTTGGTGACATAGTCGCGGTAATTGTCCGTGGTGGTGCCCGCCTGGATATTGAACGTCAGAAACCTGACCTGGTCGAGCCTGCGATTGTCATACGAGTCAATCAACATGTCTGTTGAGTGGTTACCCCGGTTGATAGACTTTTCAATGTACCAAAAAAAAAGGCTGATGACACAAGGGGGCGAACTTTCTGTTGCCCCCCGGCAATCAACAGCCTCCGTTTTCAGTCGCTTGCAGGTCAGTCGCCAGTCGAGCTGTCACTGCCTTCAGAGGCCGCGGCGTTACTTCGCTCGAGGTTGACAAGAAAATCAACCACCTCGATGGTTTTCGGCAGCGTGCCGGCCATGGTGCCGGTGGTGATGTACTTGCCATTGACGATGATCGATGGCGTTCCCCGTACACCGTAGTTCTTGGTCAGGGTGATGCCACGCTTGATCTTGGTTTCGATGGCAAATGATTTGGCCGTCTTCAGGTAGTCTTCGCGGCTGATACCGTAATCGGTGAAAAAGTCAGCCAGTGCATTGTCGGTGGTGAGGTTCTTTCGTTCCACATGCAGGGCATCGAACACGGCCTGATGCGCCTGTTCGATATCACCCAGGGCATCCACAGTGTAGTAGGCGCGTGCCAGGGTTTCCCACTGGGGGCGACCGAATACAGCGGGCTGTCGGCGGAACAGTACATCATCGGAGAGCGTCTTGGCCCAGGGTTCGATGAACGGCTGGAAGTTTCTGCAGTGCGGGCAGACGTAACTGAAGACCTCGACCACCTCGATCTTGGACGCATCATTGGTGGGCTGGGGTGGATTGATGATCTGATAGTGAACACCTGCCTTGAATTCGGGCTCGGGCATCAACTGTGCCTGGGCATTGCCGAATATCATGGACAGCGTCAGCAGGCTGAAGAAAACAGTCAGTCGTTTCATTTGAACTAGAACTCCACTAATGGTTTGGATATGGGTTTATTGTACCAGAATCAGTCATGAATGCTGCCTGAATAGAGCCCCGGGCAGCATCATGGCGGAGTCTGGATTCATGCAATCAATTCTGTGACACCGCCAGTCGGTCACGTTCCATGTTGACCAGCATGTCAATGACCTCGACCGCATTTTCCATGCTTCCGGCCATCAGCGGCGAGGTGATGTACCTGCCATTGATGATGACGGTGGGTGTGCCACTGATCTGGTAATTGCGGGCCATGGCGCGGCTGCGCTTGATGCGTGTATCGACGGCAAAAGAGGTCAGTGCCTTGTTGTAGTCTTCAGCAGTGATGCCATAGGTCTTGAAGAATTCGGCCTGTTTTCCGGGATCTGAAAGATCAGTGCGCAGTCGGTGAATGGTCTCGAACATGGGCATGTGTGTCTGATCCAGTATGCCCATGGCTTCGGCAACATAATAGGCCTTGGCTGTACTCAGCCATTTGATGTGACCCAGAGCGACCGGCATTCTGACCAGCTCGACATCCTGCTGTGACTGAAGCCAGCCATGCAGATGTGGCTGGAAGGTGAAACAGTGCGGGCACATGTAGCTGAACGCCTCAACCACTTCGATGGCAGTCTCGGTGGTGGTGGGTTGCTGCTGTGGCAGAACCCGGTAGTGTTTGCCTTCGATGAACGATGCAGTGCTCTGTGAAGATTGCGCATGAACGCCAGCGCTGACCAGGCACAGCACAAACAGGCTGATGATTGATTTCATTTGTCACTCCCCCTTGAGTGAATCGCGCGATGGATTCAGGGTGTTTGTTTTGATCTGGTTTGTTCAGACAGGCACTGATCCGAAAAGTTTCAGATCAGTGGTGATGCGATTTGATTCGGGCACTGTCATGCGTGCATGACGCATGACAGTGAGTCGGTGATCAGGTTCTAGTGAAGGCCTGAAATATAGGAGGCCAGCGCTTCGATTTCGGCATCGGTAAGGCGCTCGGCAACCATGCTCATGTTGATGTTGGCTGTCTTGTCACTGCCCCAGCTTGTACCCGAACGGAAAGCCTTGAGTGTGGCAACCAGATAGTCCCTGTACTGGCCTCCGAGACTGGGATAGCCGGCACCGGGGATACCCAGGCCTGAGGGGCCATGGCAACCGGAACAGGCTGCGATGTCACGGTCGGAATCGCCAGCCTTGTATAGCTTGCGAGCTGTTTCCACAGCGGCGGGATCGGCCGATTCATGCGTGATTTGCTGTGTCGAGTAGAAATCGGCCAGGTCTGCGATGTCTTCATCCGTCAGCGCAGCAGCCATGCCGTTCATGACGGCGTTCTCACGCTCGCCTGATCGGAACAGTTCGAGTTGACGCGCCGTGTAATCGCTGTGCTGTCCGGCCAGTTTGGGCCAGATCGGATTGTTGACGCCGTTTCCATCTTCGCCATGACAGGCAACACAGGTGATCGCCTTGCGTGCACCTGCTTCAGCATCCGCCAGAACCTGACCCGTGACCGCACACAGGGCCATGCCAATGATGAAGGCATGCCACCGGTTTTTCATGTTTTCTGCTCCTGGAGTATTTTTATAAATCGAGACTGGTTATTATGCCATGTTCCGTAATACGAATCGAACATTTAGATGACAGATGGTGCACAACAGCGGCGCAGCCGTGATATTGCCGCATTGCTGGCGCGGGCCGTGTATTTGACAAGCGCACACCAGATGCGCCAGCTGCCGCCGGATGCAGGTATCGAGGTGGCAGTCGCCGGACGTTCCAATGCCGGAAAATCCACAGCCATCAATTTGCTGACGCGTCAGAAATCACTCGCTCGAACCAGCAAGACCCCGGGCCGCACGCAACAGATCGTCTGTTTCACACTGGATGAGTCGCGGCGCCTGATCGACCTGCCCGGATACGGGTATGCCAAGGTATCGCAAAAGCTGCAGCAACACTGGCAGCAGACCATGGGGGCCTACCTTCAGCAACGCGAGTGTCTCAAGGGCATGTTGCTGATTGCAGACATCCGGCACCCGTTGAAACCATTCGACGAGCAGATGCTGTCCTGGGCCAATCAGGCGGGGTTGCCCTGTGCGCTCCTGATGACCAAATCGGACAAACTCAAGCGCGGTCCGGCGCTGCAACAGGCCAGGAAAGTTGAAAAACAGCTGGCATCGATCAATGTGCATGCCGAGGTGATCGTGTTTTCAGGCAAGAGCGGTAATGGCAAGGACGCGGTCATGAAGACACTTGCGGACTGGTATGCGATCTGACCTGGCTGCCCTCGGGGCAAGCGTGCAGGAGATCAGCCGGTCTTGACGTCCACCGGTGCGATCAGGTCATTCAGATTCAGCTGGTCGAGACTCACGGGCTGACCAAAAAAGTTGCCCTGCACATAATCCACCTGAGACTCTCGCGCTGCTTCCAGAATCATGGAGGAATCGATATGCTCACCAATCGTCAGCAGCCCCAGTGAATGTGCCATGTTGGTAATCGAATTGACCATGGTCCGATCCACCTCGTTGTGCACCATCGACTGGATGAACATGCCATCTATCTTGATGTAATCCACGGCCAGGTGTTTCAGGTGCGAGAATGACGAGAACCCGGTACCAAAATCATCCAGCGCGAAGCGGCAGCCAAGTTTCTTGATTTCGGTAATGAAGCGCCTGGCATTGTGCAGACTCTCGATTTCTGCAGTTTCGGTAATCTCGAAGATCAGTTGCCTGGCCAGTGCAGGTCTGTGTTCCGAAATCAGTTCGGAAATCGCATCAAGACTGGCCGGGTCCTGCAAGGTCAGGTTTGACAGATTCAGCGTCAGGTTGACATGGTAGTCATCGTGCTGAACACCCTCCAGATACTCGAGCGCGTGACGAATGACCCACTGATCAATTTCCTGGATCATCTGCACTCGCTCGGCCAGCGGAACAAACACACTGGGCGAGATCCATTCATTGTCTTCCGAGTGCATGCGGATCAGTACTTCGAATATCAGCTCTGAGGGTCCGGAGCCATTACCATTGCCGTTTCTGTATTCCGGGATCTGCAACTGACCGGGGTGTTCACGTTTCCAGCCGGTCGGTGTGTGCTCAGTCCTGACAATCGGCTGAACCAGCATGGTGAAGCCATCTTTCCTGAGTGCACTCTTGAATCGATCGTACCAGCCATCCTCGAGTTTCTGTGTGGTCTGTGAATCTTCTTCGGGAATATAGATGTAGGTCTGGTCACGGCCCTTTTTCTTGGCTGTGTCACAGGCCTCGGTTGCCTGTTGCAGGGCGTATTCGGAGGAAGTGGAGTTTCCGCCGATTATGGCAACGCCGATGGATGCGGCCACGTGTCGGGTATCACCATTCTCCGCATATTCGATTTCAGCGATGGTGGCGCGGCACTTCTCGGCTGCAGTAAACAGGTTGGCCAGTTGCACGTTGGATAGCATCATGACGAAAGTATCCCCGCCAAAACGGGCCACCTCGTCATGTTCTCTCAGTTGAGAAGACAGTTTCCCGGCAACATCCACAAGAATCCGGTCAGCCTCCATCAGGCTGGTTGAATCAATCACTTCCTCGAAACGGTCAATATCGATCCACAATAGTGCGTGGTGTGCATCAGAACCATCCAGGACGGTCATTGCAGATTCAAGTTGAGTGATGAACTGTCGCTTGTTCAGCAGGCTGGTCAGGGAATCATGGGTCAGTTCCCACTGTAGCTGCTCGACTGTCTTGCGCTCGGAAATGTCGCGGAAGACCACCACAGAACCCTGTCGTACGGATTCGATAGATAGCGGGAACACGGTGCATTCAATCGGGATTGACATGCCATCGCTGTTTCGAAACACGGTCTCGTGGGCGGTCAGTGTCTCACCGGTGCGATAGCTGCGCTGCAGTGTGGCGATGGTGGGATCCGATTCATCGAGATCATTGTGCAGCGCTGACTGAGCCAGCTGACCGGTCAGTTCGTGTCGCGACGGATAACCCAGAATTTCACTGCCAACCGGATTCATGAACGTGATTCTGCCAGTCTCGTCGACGCCATAGACACCGTCGCCGACAGAACCCAGGATGCCTTCCAGTCGTGACCGTTCGGCTTCAATCGAGCGTCTTGTCTGAATGCTATTTGCCAGCGATGATATACGGGTGATGAAAAGTTCCTTGGCTTCGTTCTTGAAGATGCAGTCCGTAGCCCCCGCCTGCAGACAGTTCTTGATGATGTCTTCCTTGTAACTGCCGGTGATGATGGCCAGCATCGGACCGTTTGGTGAATCGGTGTTCAGTTTGGCACACAGCTCATCACCGGTACCGTCCGGCAGATAATAGTCAATGATGATCAGATCGAATTTTTCCTCACTGGCCATGGTCTCTGCCTGTTTCAGGTCATTGGCAAGCTTGACCGGAAAGCCCATGGATTCAAGCAGACGTGAGTAAACGTATCGGGCGCTCTGGGAGTCGTCGATGAACAGCACGTTGACCGAGCTGTTGCCACTGCTGAATGTCGGGGTGATTGGTGCCTCGATCACTTCGGCTTCGTGTGGTATATGTTGTGGCAGAGTTGCGAACTGCTTCCAGGGAATGGCCTGGCTCGATCCACGCTGATTCATCCAGGCATCGAGAGAGGCGGAGTGTTCATGGAACAGCATCATGACCGGTGTATCGGATGCATCGGGGTTGTTGTGCAGAAACCCGAGTATCGGCTTGATCGGGCTGTCGGATGATTCGGGTATGCCGATGACGATGGCGTGATAGGGGTGCCCGGCGGCGTAATTGTCCTCGAGCAGCTTGAGCGCCTCATCGTATGCGGTGATCACGGTCGTCGTCTTGTGTCCGCCGGCATTGAGTGCACGCAGCAGCAGGTTCGACAAGGTCGATGACTGCTCGATGATCAGTATTCCTGCCACGATTTCCCCTTCAACTAGCACACTGAACAGACATCCTACCTTTCGATTGACACAGCAGCAAGCAGTGGTATTGTCATGACTGACCACCCTGGATCAGGATCGGAACCACGCATCATGAGCTTTCCATACAACAGAATGCGACGCACGCGGCGAACCTCTGCAATGCGCGATCTGGTCCGTCAATCCAGTCTCTCCAGTGCTGACCTGATTCAGCCCCTGTTTGTCTGCGAAGGTGAGAACGTGCGTCAGGCTGTGCCATCGATGCCTGGTGTCGAACGCCTTTCCATCGACCAGCTGATCAGCGAGGCGACCACCGTCCATGCGCTGGGTATACCGATGATCGCCCTGTTTCCCGTGGTGGATGCATCGGACAAGTCCGAGTCGGCCGAGCATGCCTGGCAGGCAGATGGTCTGGCGCAACGCGCCATCTCTGCAGTCAAGCAGGCCGTGCCTGATCTGATGGTCATGTCCGATGTGGCGCTGGACCCGTACACCTCTCATGGTCAGGACGGCATCATCGACGCCAGTGGTTATGTGATCAATGATGTGACCACAACCGCACTGGTAAAACAGGCCTTGTCGCATGTCGAGGCCGGTGCAGATGCGGTGGCACCTTCCGACATGATGGATGGCAGGATTGGTGCCATACGCGAGGCGCTGGAACAGGCAGGTCATCATCTCACTGTCATCATTTCCTATGCCGCCAAGTATGCTTCTTCATTCTACGGACCGTTTCGCGATGCCGTTGGATCGGCCGGCAATCTGGGTAAATCAGACAAGAAGAACTATCAGATGGATCCGGGCAACAGCGATGAAGCCCTGCACGAGGTGGCACTGGATCTGGAAGAGGGCGCTGACATGGTCATGGTCAAACCGGGCTTGCCCTATCTGGACGTGGTGCAGCGAGTGAAGCAGACCTTCGAGGTGCCGACACTCGCCTATCAGGTGAGTGGCGAGTACAGCATGATCTGTGCCGCCATCGAGCAGGGCATGCTGTCTGAACGGGAGGCCATTACCGAATCGCTGCTCTGCTTCAGACGGGCGGGTGCGGATGCCATTCTGACTTATTTTGCAACCCGGGTTGCGCGCTGGCTGGCCGAATGAATTTTGCAGTCATCGGCTCACCGGTGCGGCACAGTCTGTCGCCGGGAATTCATGCGTCTTTCGCCGAGCAGTTCGAACTGGATCTCAGTTACATTGCCTGTGATGTGGCCAGTGACGAATTCGATCAGTTCTGGCTGACCGAAACGGGTGCCGCTCTGGATGGTGCCAATGTCACCGTACCACACAAGCGTCAGGCCATGCTCTGGGTTGATGAAGCCAGTAAACATGCAGCACGCTGTCGATCGGTCAACACGATCACCCGGCGTGATGATGGCATGTATCTGGGTGACAGTACCGACGGCCCCGGGTTCATGGCGGATATCTGCGACAACATGGGCCTTGATCTGGATCAGCTGCATGTACTCATCATCGGTGCCGGTGGCGCCACCTGGGGCCTGATTCCGTCATTGCTGGATACCGGTCTGTCACGACTGACGATAGCGAACCGCAATCAGTCGTCTCTGATCGAGCTGGTTTCCACATTTGGTGATGACCGGGTACATACCATCGGCTTGTCGCAGTTGCAGGCACAGCCGCCAGCAGCAGTGGTGATCAATGCAACCTCAATCGGTCATTATGGCGAGTTTTCCATGCCATTGCCAAAGCTGTCGGATTCGGGTCTCTGTTACGATCTGAGTTATGGCAAGGCACATGAGCGCTTCAGGCGCTGGTGTGAACCGCTGTTCGATACGGACTGGAATCTGCGTCTCTGCGACGGCCTGGGCATGCTGGTTGAACAGGCTTCGCTGTCGTTTGGCATCTGGCACGGCCACAATCCACAAACTGGCGAAGTGATCCGGGATCTCCGGCAACAGTTACAGTCTTCAGTCTGAAGCACTGTCCATGTAGTCGTTTTTCAGGCTGACATAGTTTCTGGCCGAATATTCCAGCATCTGAATTTCACTGTCACTGAGACTACGGGCTTCCCTGGCCGGGTTGCCGCGCCACAGTGTTCCCGGGGGTAACACCTTGCCAGGTGATACCACGGCACCAGCGGCCACCAGCACGTGATCACCCACTTCGGCACCATCCAGTACCACAGCGCCCATGCCGATCAGGCTGTGATCACCCACGGTGCAGGCATGTAGCACGGCGCTATGACCGACAGTCACGCCATCGCCGATCAGTAGCGGTATGCCGCCGGGGGTGTATTTGCCATCGTGTGTCACGTGCAGAACAGCATTGTCCTGGATGTTGCTGGCAGCGCCGATGCGGATGACGTTGACATCACCCCGTATCACGGCACCGGGCCACACCGAGGCATCGGGGCCAATCTCGACATCACCAATGATGACGGCATCCGGATCGACCCATGCCGAGTCATCGATTCTGGGCAGGATATCGCGATAGGCTCGAATACTCATGACTCTGCTTCCGGGGCCTGTTCAGTTGCATCGATCCGCCAGGGTGGGTATTTGCGGTTTTCGCCGGCATGATAGAGACAGATGGTGTTACCTGAAGGATCCTTGAGTCTGGCCTCGCGCCACAGCCAGCGCGTGTCTTCGGGTGGCTGCTCGAAGTTCAGTCCTGACGCGGCCAGACGATCAACAGTCTGATCCAGATGGTGACATTCGAAGTACACCACCACACCGGTATCTCCACCAGGCCTGTCATGCTGGTGTATGGAGAAGGTGGCGTCACCCTCGGGTGACTCAAATCGGGCGTAATGAGGCGATTTGACAATCTGGTTCAGGCCGAGTGATCGATAAAAACGACTGGATGCTTCTATGTCCAGTGCAGGCAGGGTAATCTGGTTGAGGTTCATGATGAGACCGTGTTACCGGAGGATTGAGATATCTTGGATACTAACGCAAACCCGTTGCTGGACAAACAACCACTGCCATCATTTGATCAGATACAGCCTGACCATGTGATACCGGCGCTGAACGAGTTGATCGAACGTTATCACAGTACGATGTCGCCCGTTCTGGCCGATCCGGAATCTGTCAGCTGGGACAGTTTCATCGCAGTGGAAGAGGCATTGCTGGCCGAGATCGATGATGCTTTCTCGCCGGCATCTCACCTGCACTCGGTCATGGACAGCCCTGAATGGCGCGAGGTCTATGCCGAAGCGGTGGTGCTGATCACTGATTTTTCAACGGCGCTCGATCAGGATCCGCAACGATTCAGGGCCTTCACCCGGCTGAAAGAGTCAGCCGACTATGCCGACTGGGATCAGCCCCGGCGTAGCGTGATAGATCGCGCCTTGCGTGAGTTCAGACTCAGTGGTATCGATCTGCCGCCGGCACAGCAGCAGCGTTTTGGTGAGCTTGTGCGTGAGCTGACGACGCTGAGCACTGCATTCCAGCAGAACCTGCAGGATGCCACGGATGCCTGGCAGCTGCACTTTGAAGACAGCGCAGCGCTTGATGGCCTGCCAGAGCGCTCTGTTGACATGGCGGCCGCTCTGGCCAGCCAGTACGACAAGTCCGGTTATCTGATCAATCTGGAATTCCCAAGCTACCAGGCGGTCATCACCTATGCCAGCGATCGAAAATTGCGAGAAACGCTGTATACGGCCTATTGCACGCGTGCATCTGATCAGGGGCCGCATGCCGGTCAGTGGGACAATGCCGCGCTGATCGAACAGATACTGCCGCTGAGGCAGGAGCTGGCCTCGTTGCTGGGATTCGAATCCTATATTGACTATTCACTCGAGACCAAGATGGCCAGCTCGCAGTCGCAGGTTGAATCGTTTCTGCTGGAACTGGCCGCACGTGCCCGCGACCGGGCGATCGAGGAGCTCGATGAACTGACACGTTTTGCCCGGGACCGCGGCCATGATGCCGGAGAACCACTGGCGCCCTGGGATCTGCCCTATTACGCCGAGCAGCTGAGACAACACCGGTTCCAGGTCAGCGATGAGGAGATTCGCCCCTATTTTCCGGTCGAACAGGCCGTGAAAGGGCTGTTCGATGTGGCATCGACACTGTTCGATATCCGGTTCGAGCCGGATGAAAGCGTACCGGTGTGGCATCCGGATGCCAGATATTACCGAGTGTACGACAATGACAATCAACAGATCGCCGGATTCTACAGCGACCTGTTTGCCCGCAAGGGGAAACGCGGTGGCGCATGGATGGCCGACTGTCGTTCGCTGCGACATGGCCTTGATTCATCACAGCTGCCGGTGGCCTATCTGAACTGCAATTTTGCTGCAGCAACCGATCAATCGCCTTCGCTGCTCAATCACCAGGAACTGACCACGCTGTTTCATGAATTCGGCCATTCACTGCATCACATGCTGACCCAGGTACCCTATCCTTCGGTGGGCGGTATAGCCAATGTGGAATGGGATGCGGTCGAATTGCCCAGTCAGTTTCTCGAAAACTGGTGCTGGCAGCAGCAGGCCATCAAGCAGTTCAGCCGGCATCTTGATAATGACGAACCGCTGCCTGATGCCCTGTTCGAGCGCATGCTGAATGCGCGCCATTTCCAGTCCGGCCTGTTTCTGCTTCGGCAGATCGAATTCGGTGTGATGGATTTCCGCCTGCATGCCGCCCGTCATGAGTCTGCAGGCAATCTGCTCGATATTGTCGATCAGGTCAGGGCTGAAATTGCCGTGGTGGATTATCCGGAATTCAACCGTTTTCTCAACGGGTTCGGCCACCTGTTCGCCGGTGGTTATGCAGCGGGCTATTATGCCTACCTGTGGGCCGAGCAACTGGCTGCCGATGCCTTCTCCCGCTTCGAGCAGGAGGGTATCTTCAACAAGCAGACCGGACAGAGTTTTCGCAGGGAAGTGCTGGCCATGGGCGGGTCAAGACCAGCAGCACAATCGTTCAGGGCATTTCGCGGGCGTGAGCCTGAAATCGGTCCACTGCTTAAATCCTACGGCATATGAGGCTGGCCAGCTGGAACGTCAACTCGATCCGAGTGCGCCAGGATCAGGTGCTGGCATGGATGCAGGATGAATCCTGCGATGTGCTGGCGCTTCAGGAAACCAAGGTCACAGACGATGCCTTTCCGCAGCAGGCCTTTATCCAGCAGGGTTATCATGTCGTCAAGTCCGGGCAGAAAACCTACAACGGTGTGGCGTTTGTCTCCAGCCGTGAACTCACCGATGTCATCACCGATGCTGATGGCGTTGATCCGTCAGAAAAACGGCTGCTGGCTGCCACGGCAGAGACCGAAGACGGGCCCTTGCGGCTGATCAATCTGTACGTCATCAATGGGCGCGATGTCGACAGCCCGCATTATCAGCGCAAGCTCGACTGGCTCACTTCCGTCACTGCATTCGTGGCACAAGAGATGAAAACTCATCAGCACGTGCTGGTGATGGGAGATTTCAACATCGCGCCGTCAGATGTTGATGTTTACGATCCTGATCGATGGCGCGGCAGGATACTGTGCAGTGAGGCTGAAAGAGCTGCGCTGGCAGCCATGATGAACCTCGGGCTGATGGACAGCTTTCGGCACTGCCATGATGCGGCCGGGCAATACTCCTGGTGGGATTTTCGAGGGGCCATGTTTCAGCGCGGCATGGGCCTGCGAATTGATCTGATCCTCGCCAGTGAATCGCTGCGCGAGAAGATCGCCGGTGCCGGCATTGATGTCGGCCCCCGAGCCGATGAGCGACCTTCGGATCATGCCCCGGTCACACTTGATCTGAAGTTCAACTGAGCTGTCTGCAAGCTTCACCCCTCATTGACGTTCTTCTGTCACAATACTGACATCATAAACAGGAGTCTCCCTGATGAAAGCAATCTGGAATTCCGAGGTTATCGCCGAAAGCGATGATATCGTTGAAGTTGAGGGCAATGCCTATTTCCCGGTGGAGTCGGTGAACCGTGCATTGCTGGTGGATAGCGATACCCATACCTTCTGTGGCTGGAAGGGGCAGGCCAGCTATTATTCCCTCAGCGTGAATGGCGAAACCAATGTGGATGCGGCCTGGTATTACCCGGAACCGATGGATGCAGCCGAGCATATCCGCAACCGGGTTGCATTCTGGAAGGGTGTCAAGGTGGTCGATTCATGATCCTGATAAAACAGGTGGGCTCACTGATCCTGCTGATCGCTATCTCCTTCATGCTGGTTGCGGCACTGGGCAGTTGTTCAGTAGGTGTTCCCAGGGGCCTGACGGTTGTGGATGACTTCGAAGTCGATCGCTATCTGGGAACCTGGTACGAGATTGCGCGACTGGATCACAGATTCGAGCGGGATCTGGATCAGGTCACGGCAACCTACAGCAAACGCGATGATGGCGGCATCACGGTAATCAATCGGGGTTACGACACGATCAGGCAGATCTGGAAAGAATCCGAAGGCAAGGCCTATTTCGTCGATTCACCGGATCAGGGCCAATTGAAGGTCTCCTTCTTCGGCCCGTTCTACGGCGGCTACAACATCATCGAACTCGACCGGGAACAATACCGGTATGCCATGATCGCCGGACCGGACAGGGATTACCTGTGGATTTTGGCCCGACAGCCCGAACTTGATCAGGGCGTGCTTTCCGGGCTGCTCGATAAGGCCGGTCAGGCCGGCTTTGAAGTCTCGAAGCTGATCATGGTCAATCACCAGGCCAGCGATACTGAGGCGAGGCTCGTGCAGTCACCAGCGTCGCCCGCTAGGTAGTTCCCGAAACGCGTTTTCGATTTGTCACGATTGAGGAAATCGCTGCCAGACCAGATACTGGTGTCATGGTATGCAGACTGGTTGCCGGTCTGCCTGAACTGGATGAGGAGAACACCATGAACCTGATGACCTGGAACCCGTTTACCGAATTTGATTCATTGCTGAAACGACGCAACCTGTTGCCTTCACAGAACTCCGGCAGCCTGGACTGGCAGCCGGCGGCCGATATCAGTGAAACCGAGTCTGAATACGTGATCCGCGCCGACCTGCCGGAAGTGAAAAAGGAAGACATCGAGCTGTCGGTTCACAACGGTGTCATTACCCTGTCGGGTGAACGCAGATCAAGAACCGAAGACCAGTCCGAGAAACAGCATCGGATAGAAAAGTTCTATGGCAAGTTCACTCGCAGTTTTGCGCTGCCGTAGGATGTCAACGAGCAGGAAATCAGCGCATCGCAGGATGAGGGTGTGCTGACGGTTCGTCTGCCAAAGGCCGACAGGCAGGAGCCATCGTCCATATCGATCGATGTGAGCTGATCAGGCTGAGTCTGGAGCAGCGGATTCGACGCCGCTGTTCCCGTCTGTCAGACCTGCTTGTCGAAATATCCGGCCGCATGAAGTGATCTCACCAGCTGAGCCAGTGACCGGATCTGCATTTTCTCCATAACGTGTGCCCGGTGAATTTCGACGGTGCGCTGACTGATGCCCAGGTCAAATGCGATCACCTTGTTGGCCTTGCCATCGGCAACCATCTCCATCACTTCCGTTTCCCGTGGTGACAGTGAATCCAGTCTGGATTGAATGTCCCTGATTTCCGATTTCTGTTCCTGATCCGCTTCGTTCTGGTCGAGGGCATCGTGGATACGATCGAGCAGTTCCTGATCACGGAATGGTTTGGTGATGAAATCGACGGCGCCGTGTTTCAGCGCCTCGACTGCCATGGGGATGTCGCCGTGACCCGAGATGAAAATGATGGACAGCTCGGTGAACTGTTTTTCATTGAGTAGCTCCTGCAGTTCAAGCCCGCTCATGCCCGGCATCCTCACATCCAGTACCAGTACACCGGGTGATCCGTCATAGTCATCAAGAAATGATTGAGCAGATTCGTGTGCCTGCGATTCGAGATTGACCGAATCAAGCAGAAACGAGAGTGCGTTGCGGACGCCGCTGTCATCATCAACGATATAGATTTTCTGATTCATGGTTCAGGATTCCGATGCCGGCTTTCCGCTTCAGTTGACTGTTTCTACCGTAAATTTGAATTGGCTTCCACCCCCCTCATTCGGTTCATACCATAATTTGCCGCCATGACTGCTGATGATTGTCTTGCAGATCGACAGGCCAATACCCATGCCGGTGGGTTTGCTTGATTCAAATGGATTGAAAATCGAATCCACCCGTGATTCGTCAATGCCCATGCCGTGATCGGCGACCGTGGTCTCGATCAAGCCCTTCTCATCCATGCGGGTTCTGATCAGCACCCCCCGGGATGCCTGGCTGCGCTTGACCATGGCCTCAAGTGCATTGCGAATAAGATTGAGCAGCACCTGCTGAATCTGTACGGCATCGACCAGAACCTGTGGCAAGGATTCCTCGAGCTCGAGATTGATGGGCGCGTCCAGGTCGCGGGCTTCCAGTTTGGCCAGTTCCAGCAGATCCAGAATCAGATTGTTGATGTCGTTGGGTTCACGAGACACCTCTTCCTGTCTGGCCAGGCCACGCATGCGTCTGACCACTTCTCCGGCTCGCCTGGCCTGTTGGCCAATCTGGTCCAGCGCATAGCCGATACGATCGATATCGGTGGATTCGTTATTGATCAGTCGGATGCCGGCATCGGCATAGGTAGAGATTGCCGCCAGGGGCTGATTGATTTCATGAGCGATACCAGCTGCCATTTCACCCAGTGTACTGGCGCGGTGCACATGGGCCAGTGACCGTTCCAGTTGCTGTACCTGCTTTCGCTCACTTCGAAGCATGGCTTCCAGATGACTGCGCTGACTCAGGTCACGCAGAATGCCGATAAACAATCTGCGGCCGTCAAACTGTGCTTCACCCACCGACAGATCCAGGGGAAACTCTTCACCGTTGCTCTTGATTCCGCTGACTTCCCGGCCGATGCCGATGATTCGTTTCCTGCCAGTCCGGTTATAACTGTGCATGTAGCCGTCGTGAGCCGAGTGATAGGGCTCGGGCATCAGGACATTGACATTACTGCCCAGAACATCCGCTTCGGTATACCCGAACAGGGCCTCCGCACCGGTATTGAACAGCAGGATCCGGCCCTGGTCATCGATCACGACAATACCGTCGACGGCGGCCGAGACGAGTGCATCGAGCAGTGGTTGTCCTGCGTTCTTGAGCGACAGTGATCTGTCCTTGCTTTCCGGCATAGGTAGATTCCGAAGGTTCCTAGGTACTAGCCCGACTACAGCGTAATCGAGCACTCATAGATTATTCGCACTAGATGCAAACAACAAGCCACTCTACAGCACATTGTCATCGACACGGTCAGACAGGGCGTATGGACAGCACATTCAACAACATACTAATGGATATTGACGATCCTGACGGTGACAGCCAGCCGGTGATCGATGCGGCCAGTCAAGTTTGCGGGGATTCCAGCCGGTTGCATTTGTTCAACAATCTTTATCACCGCAAGATCATCGATGAGGATGCACCGGGTGACAAGTTGCTGGCCGAGGCCAGGGAGTTGTTGCTGCAATCGCATCGAACCCAGCTGGATGAAATTGCCGATACATTCAACTCACCCACCGAGAGCCACATTGTCTGGTCAGATGATGGCTGGCAGGCACTGATCGGTGTTGCACAGCAAACCAGGGCAGAGCTGGTCATTGCACAGACCCGGCCGCAGACGCGCTGGCAACGCATGGCCCTGGGCAACGATGACTGGGAGCTGATCCGGCATTGTCCGAAGCCGTTATGGCTGGTACGCAAGGGTGCCAACAAGCAGTACCGCAGAATACTGGCAGCGGTTGACCCGCTTCATGTTGACGACAAACCGGCCGATCTTGATCACAGGATACTGAATCTGGCCGAAGTCTTCGCCAGGCAATTCGATGCCGAGCTCGAGATCATCAATGTGGTGCCACCGGTCATCGTTCCGGCCACCATTACGGAGCCACTGGTGGCCTACAACGCCACGGCACAGGAATCATCGATTGAGGTTCACCGCCAGAGAATCAATGAGCTCTCTTCCGATCTGGATTGCAGTCGGGGTGACATCACGGTACTCAACGGAAACCCGGCTGAGCTGATCATCGAACACGTGGCAGATAATGACATTGATCTGCTGGTGATGGGGGCCGTGGCCCGTTCTGCCCTGGCGAGAATGCTGATCGGCAGCACGGCAGAACAGGTGCTGGACCATGTCAGCTGCGATGTGCTGATCGCCAAGCCGGCCCAGTTCGATCCGCGTTTGCCGAGTACGGCTGGTATCGCTCTGTTATAGTAACTGCAGGACTTCACTAAGGAGACATTCATGTCAAAGAACACGATCATCGTAGGTTATGACGGAAGCGATCAGAGCCGTGTAGCGCTGGACTTCGCCTGTGACATGGCCGACAGATACGACGCCAGGTTGTCACTGGTGCATGTCATCGAATGGTCACCGTTTGAACTGCAGACGCTTGAAGAGAATGAAAACCAGGCACGCGAATCGCGTGAGCAGATCAGGGCAGACCGTGAAAAGCTGTTCCCACCCATTCTGGAGAAGCTCAATCGTGACGATCAGGATGTGGATGTGGTGATCGATTTTGGTCATCCGGCCGAGGTGATTGCCAAGGTCGCCGCAGATTCTGATGCTGCAGCCATCGTCGTCGGTCGGCGTGGTCTGTCGACACTCAAGCGCGTCCTGTTCGGTGGTGTTGCCAGTGCGCTGGTTCATGAAGCCGATTGCCCTGTTGTCATCGTTCCATGAGCACCCGCGAGTCACTGATCAGGGAGCGAGATGAGCTGGAGGCCAGGCTGAATGCCATTCGCAGGGACTACCGTCGTGGGTTGTCTGCCGACTCCTCCGAACAGGCCATCGAGCTTGAAAATGCCGAAACCCTGGCCGAGATTGAACGGGTGACGGCGAAGCAACTGGAATCCATTCAGCAGAAACTTGCCGAGGGAGACTGGGACTGATTGTTCCCCGACGACCTGACAGTAACTCGCCGACCATCAAAGAGTAATATCAATTGCACAGCCTCCAGGCTGCTGACTGTAAATAACCACTGGCGGCGACAGGCTGTCGTCTTAGAGCATTGACCTGGCTTCAACCCGGGCACCGTCATGTACGGCGTCATTGGGATGGGTAATGATGATGCTGCCGGGTTCAAGACCAGCGGTTATCTCGGCCCTGAGCGGATTCTGACGACCCAGTGTGACACGTGTCTTGCGTGCACGCGTCTCGATAAGCTGATACACGGCCCAGTGATCTCCATCCCTGACCAGTGCGGTCAGCGGAATGGCGAGCACATCCTGGCCCTGCCACAACACGATATCGACGTCCAGCTGATAACCGTGACCCAGGCGTGCCCAGCGTTCCCTGGGTGTCACCAGATCGACGAGTACATTGACACGTTGTTCCTCGATTCCCAATGCGGAAACCTTGGTAAATCCGATAGGCTCAACCCGGTTGACACGGCCGGCCAGTGGATCATCCTGCCCCCAGTTCGTGATCAGCACCGTCTGGCCCGGTTCAACCCGTACTGCATCGGTCGAGAGCAGTTCGACTACAATCTCAAGGTTCTCCGGATCGCCGATCTCGAGCAGTGGTGTGCCGGCCGTCACCACGCCTTCATTACGATGCAGCACACTCAGGACGTGACCGTTGATGGGAGCAGTGATATTGAGACACTCACAGGAGCCATGCAGGGCCTGTGTCTGGGTCGGTGAAAGCATCTGGGCCTGCACACGTTCAAATTCGAAGGTTCGCATCTGCAGTGCAGCCTCGGCCGTGGCAAGGGCAGCGCGGCGGGTAGTGAACAGGCGCTCGGCATTGTCCAGCTCCCGCCGTGATACCGTGCTGTTCAATCGAAGTTCCCGCATTCTGTCCAGCTCAGCCCGGGCAAAATCCAGTTCTGCCTGTGCCTGGCTGACTTCAGCACGTGCCACGTCGATGGCAGACTGCGCAGTCTGTATGTCGGCCCTCGCCTGGGCTTCACTGCGCGGATCCAGAAATGATGGATCAATGGGCTCGATTTCAGCAGCAATGGTCTCCGATCGCGTGACGGAATCGCCAACCTCGAGAGTGATTCGTCTGAGGCGTCCGGTGACGGGCGCCGACAGTGTGAACACATCATGGACGCGGGTCTTACCCTCTTCGCGGATACTGACCATAAGATCCTGCTTCATGGCTTCAGTCACATCCATGAGAACTGGCTTGGGCCAGAATGCATAGACGAGTGCAATCAGCAGCAAGGCTGTGAACACACTCCAGAATACAACACGCTTGAGAGTGACAGTCATCGTATTATTCCCGTGTTTTCAGAACATTGATCAGGTTGAGACGGTTGACCCGTCGCCTGACCAGCAGTGAAGACAGCAAGGTCGACACCAGTATGATGACGACAGATGCGGCGAATGTGGATTGTTCGAGGACCAGAGGTATTCGAAACAGCTCGGTGTCGAATGCCACGGACATGGCCAGTACCAGTCCCCAGCCGGCCAGGCATCCCAGTGGCAGGCCCAGCAGTATGAGAATGATCACTTCACCGAGCAGCACATAGGAGATTTCCCCCCGGGTGAAGCCAAGCACCCGCAGGGTGGCGAGTTCACGGCCTCGCTCAGACAATGCAATGCGTGCGCTGTTGTAGGCCACTCCGAATCCCAGTAATGCGGCCAGGATCGAGAACATGGTGATAAAGACCATCAGGTGCGCGATCAGCGTGTCATGAAAGGAGTCGAATGCGGCCTGCTTGACCATCACAGCGGATACGGTCGGTACAGATTTCAGTTCACGATACAGGTCAGCCTGCTGGTTTTCATCCACCAGCAAATGGATGAAATTCATGCCGGGTCGCTCCTGCATCAATCGATCCATGGCGCTGATGTTCATGAACGCGGGCATACCCAGATCGGTATTGAACAGCCGAACCACGGGCAGGCTCACCACCGGACGCCGTCCTTCCAGCACTTCAACCTCGACCTGATCTCCAACCGACAGGTTCAGCTTGCTGGCCAGTGCTGTTGCCATCACCAGACCTGCCTGTGGTACGGGTAGTGTTTGCTGAGTCTCGGTATCGTAGACCGGTTGCAGGATACTGTCGGTGGTGATTGCGGTAATGGCACCGCGGTGAGTGTGTTCTCCGTTTTCGAAATCGGCACTGGCGATCCTGGCCGGCTCTGCCATCATCACGCCGGGCAGATGTCTGACATCGTTGATCGCCTCGACAGCCAGATTGTGAGTCAGGCCGAGAGTGACATTCTGACGCTGCGCCTCGTGGAATGCCACACGAGCCATGTAACTCAGTGAATCGTTCCACTGCAGGGTCATCACTACCAGCCCGACGGCCAGTGCGATGCCGGTACTGGTCATCAGGGACCTGAGCGGCCAGCGACCGATCTGGCGCAGTGCAATGCGCGTGGGCTGGTCCAGTTTCTTCAGCAAGCGTGACCTGGACAGGAAATCCTGGGTGTAGACCGGTGGTGAGGGTGGTCTCATGGATTCGGCTGGTGGTAACTTGATTGCTGATCGCACCGCTGTCAGTGCGCCGGCAAGTGCAGCGATCAGACTGATCATTGCTGCCATCATAAACGTGTCAGCCTGCGGCCTGAAGATGAGCAGCGGGTAACGAAAAAGATCCGCATACATCTGTGCGTTGTAACGACCAAACACGGCACCGATGATCCAGCCCAGGAAGATGCCGATCAGAGCAATCAGCATGACCATCTTGCAGTAGTGCCAGCCAATCGCAGTTCTGCCATATCCGAAGGCCTTGAGCAGACCAATTTCGGTGCGTTCAGTCGCAATCAATCGAGTCAGAACCAGGTGAGTCAGAAACACGGCAACGATCAGGAAAAGGCCGGGCAGAATGAACGACATGGTGCGTTGCTGATCGATCTCGTTCATCACGAACCAGTTGGAGAGCTGATCGGCTCTGTCGATGGCGCTGATGCCACCGTATCGCTCGAGCAATAGATCCAGTTGTGCCAGTACCGATTCCACCGGAGCATCCCGTGTCAGCGTGAGTGCCAGATCATTGAACGAGGCATCCAGATCGAAACTCGCCGCCAGCATGTCACGTCCGGCCCACATGATGCCGTAACGCTTGTCGTCCGGAAGCATCGCGCCGGGACCTAGCGAATAGATGAATTCGGGACAGAGTGCTGTCGCCACCACAGTCAGTTGCTGTTTTCTGCCGTTCATGATCACGTGCAGGGAGTCACCCGGTGACAGGCCATGGGCCTGTGCAAACGGTTCATTGAGTATGACCTCATGGGTTCCGCTGGCGGACAGCCAGCGGCCGCTTCGGATCTGCAACTGATTCAGATTTGGCTGCTTGTGTTCGGGGACCGAGACAATCTGGCCGATGACCGGTTCATCGAAACCAGTAATGTCCACCGTTGCAAATTCGCTGATCCTGGTCTGCACCGATTGCACGCCATCAAGTTCGGAAATCTGTCGGGCCAGCGACTCCGGGGCCCGCTTGACACGGGCAAAGACATCGGCAAACCGGTAGCGCTCATAATATGCCTTGGTGGTTTCCTCGAGAGCATCGATCGTCGACAGGGACATCACCAGTGTCGCAACACCCGATGCAATGACAAGGGCGATGGCCATGACCTGTCCGCGCAATCGCCACAATTCCCGCAACAGCTTTCTGTTCAGCGGGCTCATCAGCTACCACTCGAGATCTCGTGCCGGAATACGTTTCGCATTGACTCTGATATCGGAAATCTGGCCACCCGAAATCCTGACCACCCGGTCTGCCATTTCACCAACCACGGTGTTGTGAGTGATTACCGCCGTGGTTGTTCCCAGTTCCCGGTTGATGGTCTCGATGGCTTCCAGAACCAGTATGCCGGTTTCCACATCCAGAGCACCTGTCGGTTCATCGCACAGCAGGATCTCGGGCTGTTTGGCGATGGCCCGGGCGATGGCCACCCTCTGCTGTTCACCGCCCGACAGCTGAGCCGGGAAATGATCCATGCGATCAGCCAGCCCCACCAGGGACAGGGCTTCCTCCGGCGCGATTGGCCGGGGTGCGATCTCAGTGACCAGGGCAACGTTTTCCCGTGCAGTGAGGGAGGGAATCAGGTTGTAGAACTGGAACACGAATCCGACATGGTCACGCCTGAACTGAGTCAGTGTCCTGTCATCAGCAGAGCTCAGGTCAACTTCGCCATGCATGACGCGGCCGGAGCTGGGCAGATCCAGTCCGCCGAGAATATTGAGCAGGGTCGATTTGCCCGAGCCCGAAGCGCCCAGCAGAACCACCATCTCGTGCGGATACAATTCAAAGTCGACCCCCTTCAGTGCCCATACGTCGATTTCTCCGGTGTGATAGACCTTGGTCAGAGCCTGGCCGGACAGGGCCGGGAGGTTGGTGGTGACCGAGCTCATCGGACTTGTGGCCCATTACCTGGCTTGCGGTTGAAATTCGACTCGGATTTGGCCGGGTTCTTTTTCTGGTGACACAGATGATGAGCGGCCTGTCTGGCGAATCGCTCGAGAATGTCCAGAAAGTCGCTGTTGCCCGTGGCTTCCTCGTAAGCACTTGAACGGGAGATCGAGCTGCGGATGTCATACCAGGGCGCTTTATCGACGAGTGAAATGTCATTGAACTCAAGTTCGATCTGACCTGCGAAAACTTCCCTGAAATAGCGTCGGCACAGCTGAAAGAAGCATTTGCGGACATCAGCATCCGATTCGGATTGATTAAGTCGATTTCTGAACCAGTGAACCAGTTCATTTTCGATCCCGCTGAAGGAAAAACGTGGTTGCATCGTCAAGACCCTCATCTTTGCTATCATTTCAAGTGTAATCAATTTTCGATGAGTGGTTGTTGATGCAGGTCAGATTGGTATGCGATTGGACAGGCTCGATCACTTCATGGCACATGCGTGTTGAAGGAGTCAGCCAATGACAGGCAATCCCGGATACCCTGTTGCGGGTGGTTGTGACTGCGGCGCGGTCAGGTATGAGGTCAGCACGGAGCCACTGTTCGTGCATTGTTGCCATTGCCGATGGTGTCAGCGTGAAACAGGGGCTGCTTTTGCTCTCAATGCACTGATCGAAACCGAGCGACTCAGCCTGATTGAAGGGGAGCCGATTGAGGTGACTGTGCCAACCAACAGCGGCAAGGGGCAGACCTTTGTTCGCTGCCCGCAATGCAGCATTGCCCTGTGGAGTCATTATGCCGGTGCCGGTCGCGGCATCGCATTCATTCGTGTCGGCACCCTGGATGAGCCTGATCTGATGCCGCCGGATATCCATATTTTCACTGAATCAAAGCAGCCCTGGATAATGTTGACCGATGATGTGCCTGTTGTGCCCCGCTACTACAATCGTGACAGATACTGGCCGGCGGGTAGCCTTGAACGGGTTTCCCGACTGCTCTGATTGCCTGATCGTGACTGCCTCAGTGTCCAGTTCCAGCCGTTCACAATAATTCCTGAGCCCCTGCTATGCTTAGTGTCATGGGCCAGGGTGAAAAAGATACGCCAGGACCTGCTCGGGAATCCTTGCCGATGCAGGTGATCCCTCGTGGCAGACGCTGGACAAAAATGGTCACTCTGCTGAGCAGTCAGCCACTGCGATTCGAGGAGGAACGCAAGCGGCTGCTGTACGGCGGTATGGCTCTGGTCGTGGTCCTGATGCTGTTGTCCTTCGGCAGCTACCATCTGATCAACGGTCCCAGGCGCGAAGGTATCATCGATCTGCTGGTTGCAGCCTACTGGCTGACCAGTCTGCTGCTGATCCGCGGTCGGGTTAATGGCATGTTCTTCTATCGGCTGACGGCACTGATCTGTGGCGGCATGTTCATGTATTTCGCCTCGTTGGGTGAGCATCACGGTTACCGCGCGCTGTGGGTATTCACCTACCCGGCATTCTGTTTCTTTATTGTCGGCATTGCCGAAGGCTTGCTGTACAGTCTGATGGTGCTGGCAGCCTGGCTCTATTTCATGCTGATGCCGGAAACGATATCGACCAGTCCGGAATTTTCCGGCGGATTCATCGCCCGCTTCACTGCAGCCTACATGACCATTTTCTTCATGTCGCTGTACGTGGAATACGTGCGACAACTGGTTTATCGCACCATGGAGCGCAATCGCAAACGCCTGCAACAGGCCAACACGGATCTGATCGAGGCGAAGAGTCATTATCGTGTTCTGGCCATGCACGATGATCTGACCGGTGTTGCCAATCGTCGAGCCATACTGCAACAACTCGAGCATGAAATCTCTGTGGCCGCATCGGAAAAAAGGCATCTGGCTGTCGCCATGCTCGATATTGATCATTTCAAGCAGATCAATGACCGTCGAGGTCATCTGACCGGTGATGCTGTCCTGGTCGAAACCGTGGGCCGGATCAAGTCACAAATCCGCATGAGTGACAGCATGGGCCGCTACGGTGGTGAAGAATTCCTCATGCTCTTTCCGGGCCTGGACGCCTCTGCCGTGCAGTCGCTATCCGAGCGGGTGCGTCTGGCAGTGTCCGAATCGGCCTATGAAATTGATGGGCTTGCCATTGATGTGACGGTCAGTATCGGTTGTGTGTCTGTATTCGCCGACATCCCCGATGCTGCTGAACTTATCCACGCTGCAGACCAGGCGCTGTATCGGGCCAAGGATCAGGGTCGGGACCGCACCATACTTGGTGTCTCTGGCTCTTGATCGTTCTCGATTGAGGGATCATGGTGCCTGCAAGGTGACAGGCACCATGAATTAGCCCGAGACTGCCGCATGTTGCACGACAAGGTGATGCCTAGAGGGCAGATGACAGAAGGTGCGGCTCGTTGGGTAATGAACGACGCGGCCGGATCAGCTTGCCGGTTTCAACACGAGTTTTCATCGCATCCAGCCCTTGCGGGATGGCTTTGTTCAGCTTGCGCTTCATGACCAGGGTATTCATCAGCCTGCCAAACAATCCGTAACGGGTATTGTAGGAAAAATCAATGATCAGCTGACAGCTGTCCGCATCGATGGGCCTGACGGACCAGCGGCTCCAGGCGACCGCGATTGGTCCCAGCGGTGTGACGTCATAGGTCAGGCTACGGCCCTCCTGCCAGTCGGTGATGGTTTCCTGGATACTGCCAAAGCCCTTGATGTCACAATGGCGTCCTGCGCCGAGGCCACGATCGTGTTCAGTCAGTGAATAGGATTGTGTCACCTGTGGTGCCCAGGTATCGGCCACCGAAAAGTCGGCCAGCACCTGCCAAACAGCTTCGGCCGGGGCCTGAATGATCTTCTGACTGGAAAAACTGTGTTCACCGGGTAATGGGTTGCGTTTCATGGTCAATTCCTCTTGTCTGTCTGTCCCCTCAATCGGACGACTTGTATCGCCTTGTTCACAGACAATATAATGACTGCATATATGCATTTATATGCAAATAAAAAAATACAAGGTATGCGAATATGCATAATTGGGATGATCTGAGATTTTTTCTGGCCGTGGCCCGGGCACGCAGTGTCAGTGGTGCGTCGACGACCCTTGCAGTCAATCAGTCTACTGTATCCAGGCGTATCAACAGCTTCGAGCAGGACATTGGCGTGAGGCTGTTCGATCGCCTCAAGCGTGGATATGAGCTGACAGAAGCAGGCACTGACCTGTTTCTCAGGGCGGAGCGCATCGAACAGGAAGCCTTGTTGATCGACGCAGATCTGGCCGACAGTGATGTGGCACTGACAGGCCCGATCCGCGTGACAACGATCCAGGCGATGATGCCGTATCTGCTGACGCCGATCTTCGAAAAATTCCTGAGACGGCACCCCGGGATCGAGCTGTGGATAGACGCCTCCAATAATTTGTACAACCTGACCCAGCGTGAAGCTGATGTGGCTATCCGATTTTCACTCAGCACCCCACCGGAAAACCTGATTGGCCGACAGCTGGGACAGGCTCGGGTAGCCGTATACGGTCGCCGGGATATGGTCGAATCCTGGCTTGCCAAACCAGGCGCAGAACCACTCAGATGGATCGGTGAGATGAATCATGACACTCACCCCAGCTGGCTGGCCGAAACATTCAGTGACCTGGATCTGAAAATGCGCTGTAACGATGTCCTGTTAACGGTCGATGCCATCAGGCAGGGGATCGGTATTGGCAGGTTGCCACGTTTTATGGGAGAGAACGAGGCGGACCTTGCGGAATTTCCAGCTGGTGTCGAGATCGGCCCGGTTGCCGTGTGGCTGCTGATGCATCCGGAACTGAGACGTGTCAACCGCGTGCTTCAGTTCAGCCGGTTTCTGGCCGATGAACTGAGACCAGTACTGGCACACTACTGAGTCAGGCTGCATTTGTTGGCGTTTGAAGGATAACTGCGTCTACTGTCCTGTCCAGAACTTCTCTTGCCAGAAATCGCATTCGTCGAAATCGCCATGCTCCTGAGGCTGTCCGGGCTGGTCTCTCGAGAAAATAGTGAAATGTACCCGGTCCACAATCTCTGGTGGCACCAGATGGACCACATTGCGAACATTCGACCAGCGCCCGGATGTTCTTGCCCATATTGATGGCGGGATCGTGTACATATTGTCTATCCAGGCCAGCAGGCTGCCACTGGGTGCCAGACCCGAGAGATGAAGCTCCCGGTTTTCGTTGTCCGAATGCAACATCAGGTTGTAGAACTGGGGTTCCACCCGGTCACCGTTGTACTCACTGATCTGTTCTTTGTTGATCAGATAATGAATCGTGTTTTCCCAGGTGCTTTCGATGCTGTCGGCCGAAGCCATGTGGACGATTTTATCGAAATCGAGCTGTGGCGCTCGCTCGATGATCCGGTTGGCGACGATCGCGCCCATGCTGTGTCCGATCAGGGTGATCGAGAAAACATACTCATCGTCAAGTTCAATCAGGTTCTCGAGCAGACGGCTCAATCCGCCATCACCGATGTCATTGGGTTTACAGATCAGCTCATCGCCACTGCCATTGTTGTCTGAGTTCAGGCGTTGCAACTCATCGGTTGTCCAGAACAATGTGTGCGTTCGACGACGCATCACATCCCAGGCACCCTGGCCAAACTCGGTCACGATCGGTGCCGTGATCAGTTTCGATGGAATGGTCAGCGCCCACAAGGCCTTTCGCTTGTTTCTGGAGCCTCGATCGGAATTGCAGTCATACTGCTGATCGGCATCGACGATGGTGACGAACTCGGGCAATAATTCACGATCACCGTCAACGGTTCTGAGTCGTTTCTTTACGATGGAATCAATCGAGTGCTTGCCCTGAACCAGCCACGATTGGGGTGCACCAACCACGGCCTTGCCAGCGTCAGTCAGAAGATACAGCCAAGAAAACCATTTGGCAGACTTGCTGATTGTGCCCTGACGAACTCGTGTCAGGTGATCGCCGTAGGTATCGAATGGCCCCGACCGCCAGTTGACGAAAATCGGATAGCCGCCTTTGCTCATCTCACCCGCGGCAATCAGATCGGCAGCCTTGATCACACTGTTGCGCCGATGTTGCAGGCCGCCGTGAATGTAAACCTGAATTCGACACCGTTCAGGTGTATCAAGCGATCGCTTGCAATCTCGCATGTGGGTTTTCAATCCGGTAACGATGTCATTCAGGCGTTCACTCTCGTTCGATCTGAGGTAGCTGTCCCGGCTCATTTCGTTCCGGCGTTTCAGCTGTGACAATTCGATCACGGACCCAAGATTACCGTCATCACCCACCATCAGCATATGCTGTTCCAACTGACAGTCTTCATCCTCACCTGTGCACTTGATGGGCTTGTTGATGCAGGCAGTGAGCAGTGTCAGTGTCAAAATGCCAACCAGGAATTTAACGTGCTTCATGGTTCCCTCCCCTGAGATTTCACCTGTTCCGGTGTCGTGTCAAAACACTCAAAACGACAGACTGTGTATTAAATAGTGTGAAATTCGTCACACTTTACTCCCACCCTTGTGATGACTTTCTATCAATTGAGATTCAACAATAGATTGTCTGAATGATGATGGGCCTGATGGTTCGTTTGTGTTGCAATGACCTCGGCCTGACTGACAATTGCAGTTATCAACGCACCATGAAGACAGACAAAACGATCAGAATCGTGGGTTGCCATGCCGAGGGAGAAGTCGGCGATGTGGTGGTATCGGGCGTAGAACCGCCACCAGGCGATAGCGTGTGGGAGCAATCCCGATATATCGCTGAAGACGGCAGACTCAAGGACTTTCTCCTGAACGAGCCACGCGGCGGCGTGTTCCGGCATGTCAATCTGCTGGTGCCGCCTGTGAACCCTGCAGCCGACATGGGCTGTATCATCATGGAGCCGGAGACCGTACCGCCCATGTCCGGTTCCAATACCATCTGTGTCACTACCGTCTTGCTGGAGACCGGTATCCTGCCGATGTCAGAGCCTGAAACACGCCTCACGCTGGAGATGCCTGGTGGCCTGGTTGAAGTGACTGCGCAATGCAGGCAGGGCAGAGTGATGGCAGTGACACTCACCAACCTGCCTTCATTCGTGGCGACTGCGGATACCGAAATCGTACTCGATGATGGCCGTTCAGTGACCTGTACTGTGGTCTTTGGTGGCGACAGTTTCGTCATTGTCGATGCCGAGCAGCTCGGGGTCAGGCTGGAAGCTGCCGAGGCACATGTGCTGACACGCATGGGCATGCAGATCGCCACCACTGCACAGCAGCAGATCGGTTTCAGGCACCCCACACTCGAAGGCATGAACGAGATTACCTTCTGTCTGTTCGCAGGGCCCGTGACCGGGAGTGCTGAGGGGCTCACATCGACTCATGCAGTGGCTATCAAGCCTGGGAAACTCGATCGCTCACCGACCGGTACCGGTGCTTCGGCGCGTCTGGCACTGATGCATGCACGCGGAGAGATTGGTATCGGTGATGAGATCATCTTTCGTTCAGTCATCGGCTCCGAATTCAGGGCAAGCATACAAGCCATCACTCAGATTGAAGGCTGTCCGGCCGTGATACCGACGGTGACGGGCCGTGCCTGGATTACCGGGCGCACCGAACTGATACTGGATGAGACCGACCCGTGGCCGACAGGGTACCGTCTGAGCGACACCTGGCCACGCATGAACACGCCATGACACAGCCGCCATTCCTCAGCGCAGACAATATGGAAAAGGCCTTCGACTGGCCAGATGTGATCGCGGCGTTGCGCCAAGGCCACCGACTGGGGCGCGTCAGGCCCCGGGATCTGCTGATCGATTATGGCGGCAACAACCTGCTGACACGGGCCTGCGCGATAGCGGGGCTGGGTAGCGGTGTCAAAGCCGTCACCATCCACCCGGACAACCGCAGCTCGTCTCCACCTGCGCCCACGGTACAGGGTGTTTATGTGCTGTTCGATGATGCCGATGGCCGTGTACTGGCCCTGATGGACGGCGCCTGGCTGACCTGGTGGAAGACCGCGGCCGATTCCGTACTGGGAGCTCAACTGCTGGCCAATCCGGACCCGAAATGCATCACCGTCATCGGTTCCGGCACGGTTGCCAGTTCTTTGGTCGAGGCCTATCTCGCCTGTTTTCAGACCATCGAAAGGGTCATCATCTGTTCGCGTAAGCCGGACAGTGCCAGTGCCCTGGCTGAAAGGATGAGGCTCAACTCAACTGAGGTTTCCGCAAGCTCAGACGCGGCAGGTGCTGTTGCAGTATCGGATATCGTCTGTTGTGCCACCGGCTCAACACGTCCGGTTCTGGAGGGTGCCTTGGTGAGTCCGGGTACCCATGTGGATCTGGTTGGTGCCCACGCACCCGACATGAGGGAGGCCGATGACGAGCTGATGCGCACCGGACGCATTTTCGTTGACTGCGTGGACACCACAGTCAGTCACATCGGAGAGTTGATCCATCCACTGCGTGAGGGTGTTATCAGCAGTGAGACGCAGATACACGATCTGTACGATCTGCTGGCCTCCGAATCAGTATCGATGGGTCGACAGCATGCTGATGACATCACCGTCTTCAAGAATGGTGGCGGGGCACATCTGGACCTGATGGTGGCTCGCCTGATCCATTCTCGATGGTTGCAACTCAATCCGAATCAGTAAACCAGTCAATGGACGGCCTTGTGCAAGACCTGAGACAGGAATCTGATTCCGCTGGTTGCTCGGTGATGACACTATCCCAGTATTGTCTGCGTCACGCGTCCACGATTGAACACGATGTCACACAGAAAGCCGAAGCACAGACTGAGAAAGCCGATATAGGCATAGCCGGTGTAGTCATTGTAAATGATGGTAAACAGCCAGTTCTGGTTGAAGATATAGAACCACGAACAGATCACTGTGGATATGGCCAGCAGTGATCCGGGCAGAAACAGTTGTGACACGGCATCGCGCCTTGACAGCGAAGCCAGTAACAGCATCAGGTACACCACTGCATTACTGGCCGTGAAGATGCGAATATCCCGTTTCAGATTACTGGCAACTTCCATGTAGCTGGTCTGAATGAAGGTGACGAGCTTGTCATTGGCCTGCTGCAACAGGGCGATGTTGAACTTGAACCCTGTGCTGAGAATCTCGGCAACCTGCTCACGACAGTCGCATTCCCGGTCGCGAATCCTGGTCAGGGCATCGGCCAGTTGTTCATGAGCCCGTGCTTTCAGTGTTGCCTTGTAGGCCTCGATGCGGTCCTCGTTGCGGGCAACGAGGGCACTGGCAAGACGCGTCAGTGCGCCGTCGCCTTCGCCAGGGCCAAGGGCATCGATCCGTTCGTCGATCTGTTTTTCCACCTCGGCTTCGATAAAGGACTGGGCGGCAGTTTCCACCCAGTCTGGAATGGAAAAGGTGAAGACAAACAGCGTGCCGAACAGCAGCAGTCCGGCCAGGCCGATGAAGCGAAGGGTGTGTTTCTTCAGTGCGGTGTGTTTCATGACGAATTCCTTTCGTTGCTGAAGTCCTTGCAATGAATACGTTCAGAATTGCAGAAAGTTACACCTGTACAGATCTCCTGACGCTGCTGACAGAACAGTGAAGCGGACTATGGGCTGTCCGGGCCCAGCGATTCGGCCAGTTTCAGGAACTGATCCAGCTGGTTGCTGGTCAGGGAATGCAGCAGTGATTCGGCACATTCACCGAAGCTGGTCGCGGCATCCCTGTAGAGTTTCTCACCAGCATCGGAGAGTCTGACCAGGCTCACCCGGGCATCTCTTGGATTGCTCATTTTTTCAACCAGACCAATCTTCATCATCGGTGCCAGCATGCGCGTCACACCCGAAGCCGTCAGGCCGATACTGGCAGCCAGATCTACCCGGCGCATGGATCGGTTTGGTGCCTGGTAAAGACTGGTCAGTAAACGGTATTCAGCGAAACTGATACCATGGATACTGAGTCGACCGTCAACTCGTCTGACCAGATGGCTGTGGAGTGATGACAGTGCCATCACCAGATTCATGCAACGGGTATTCTTGACAGGGTTCATGATTTGTACTTGATATTTATTTGATATGTCAATTATTAGTCAAACTTAATCCGCTGTCAACGGTGACCATTGATAGATGAGTGATTGATTTGGAGTCAGAAAAAGGAAACCACCCGGATAATGGAGAACAACGAGGCATCCGGGTGGTTTCTGCAAAGTGGGTTCCTACGCCAGTTCTGCTGTGATGAGGGCAGATTGACTGACCAGGTCTGGAACTCTGGCGCAGAACAGAAAGGTGTGTCCGGGCCCCAATCAATCAGGGAAAGGGCACGCTGGAGCCCGGACACGGGGGAACCTTATCGCATGGACGTCAGTTGTCGGGCCTTGCGAATGGCTTCTTCAAGATCGGCCATGGAACCGGTCCTCGGGCTGTGTGCCGAGGCAATGATCCTGGGTTCGATTCCATTGGCCTTGAGGCCATTCGCAAAATTGCGAGTGGTGGTGACAGCCGGCGGTACGGGACCTGAACGTGGCATGGAAAAATGATCAGCCTCGAAGATGATCCCCTCGTCTGGCAGGTAGGTGACCAGCAGGTGCTCGGTGTGTGCGGTAGGCCCGACATCGATGATATGTACCTCGCGATCACCACTGCGAATCACCCGTCGTTCGCTGACTGTCTCCAGTTTAAGCGGCTCATCTCCTGCGGCTTCGCGAACCACGCCAGCATGTGCCTGTGCCGCCACAACCGTGGCACCTTCGGCCGCATAAGCGGCAACACCCAGCACATGATCACTGTGATGGTGAGTCAGTATGCCGTAGCGTACCGGCTTGTCGCCGACAACCTCACGCAACGAGGCGATACGATCGGGGATGCCCGCCGTGCCCCCTACTGCAATGACGTAGTCCTGCATGTCGATGAACAGGGCATAGGTACCACTGCCTCCGATCAGGTAGACGCCGTCAGCGATCTGTTGTCGAGTCAGCGGATCGGGTTCGATGGCAGGTATGTGGCTGAGATCTTCTGGCACGCTGGTGAATGACTCGAGTGGACTGTTCACCCGTGTGATGTGGTTGGTGCGAATCATGTTGTTGTCACCGTTCACGAACAGATTGAATGTCTTGTTGAACGGGATGCCGTCGATAGATTCGTAATCGGTGAATCGGTATTCAACCAGACCGAAGGGAACGAACATACGCTCCGATTTGTTGAGCAGGTGGCTGGCCTGATCAAAATACAGGCTGATTGCGGGACCCACTTCCATGGCGAAGGTAATCACATCGTGGGCATTGCCATCAATCGTGGTGCTTCCCAGATAATGTGCCGTGTGCACGCGTTCACTGGCAAGTTTGACCAGCAGTGCCGGCGTTACTCGCATGAACGGGCCGGACGCATTGTCAAAATCGGGCTGGGCTACTGGTGCAGCTGTGTTGGCCCGGAAGTTGAACTGGAAGCTGTCATCGCCATTGATGAGTGTGGCATTGTCATTTTCGAAGCCACCACCAGAGCCGCTGTTGCGGGTATAGAACACTTCATGCTCGAAATCAACGGCACTGATGCCGCTGCTGGTATTGCGATCCCAGGGTGGCTCGGGTTTGCGACTCTGGTTCACGGCCACATTGATTGTTTCGTGTTCGATGATGAGTGTGTTGAGCCCGTGCAGTCGGTCCTGGCCACCGTACGCCTCAACCGCGGCAGTAATCACTTCCGTTGCCTTTTCGACACTCTGCTGAGTCAGGTTTGATGATATCGCGGTGCCGGAAATCAGCAGCAAAAGCAGCGCAAATCGGGAAATTCGTATCATGGTCTACTCCACTCCGTTGACGGGATTGCCCGGGCCAGGCTGTCACCTGCCAGTGCCGGTCTGGCCGGGGTTGTCGATTAGACAGCGATTCATGAACGATGTCGTCTGCTCTGCGGCAGGTTGAGCCGATGACGGGATGGTTGACGGGAAACGATGTGATCGGCACACGATGACAGGACAGGCAGGAGACAATTGATCGATGCAGATCGCACGGTTAAGGGTATAGTGTGCACAGTGTTCAGTTCACAGTGCCCGACAGGGGTCATTGCCCGTACAGGAAATCGATCATGAAACCATCAATAACAATCATTCTGCTTGCCGTATTGATGATCTGCAGCATGGCAAATGCCGAAACCGTCATCAGTTATGACTGGCTCACGCTGGGCAAGAAATCCGGTGAACAGATTGTGACGCGCCAGGATGATGGCAGCATATCGATCCAGTTCGGTTTCAACGACAGGGGGCGTGGCCCGAAGACTACCGAAACGATACAGCTGAACAGTGACGGGCTGATGCGCGAATACCGTGTCAGTGGCAACAGTTACATGGGTGCGAACGTGGGCGAGGTCTATACCCTGGACGGGCAGAACGCGAGCTGGCAATCGGCTGAGGAATCGGGATCAGTCAGGGTGAGCTCACCGGCCGCCTATGTGGCCGCCAACATGACACCCGAGACACTGGCCATCCTGGTGCGTTCGGCGCTGGCACAGCCCGAACAGATGATCGATCTGCTGCCTTCGGGTACCGCGACGGTTCGCGAGGTGCAACGAACTACCGTCAGCAATGGTGAGACAGAGCACGAAGTCCGGCTGATGGCCGTAACCGGTATGGGTTTTACGCCAAACTACCTGTGGATGGACAGCGACAACGAACTGTTTGCCGTGGCCTACGGCTGGATGGGTATGACCCCCGTGGGCTGGGCTGGTGTAATCGACCAGCTGCAGGAGATTCAGGACGCTGCATCAGAGGAATTTCACAAGCAACTGGCTGCAGATCTGACTGAGTCGCTGACAGGCACCACACTGATCGACAACGTGAACCTGCTGAACGTGGACAAGGGCAAGCTGAAGAAATCGGCCGTTCTGATCGAAGATGGCAGGATTGTCGCCATCGGCCGCAAGGCAAGGAAACAGGAAGCAGACCGGGTGATAGATGCGGGTGGCAGGACGCTGATGCCCGGCTTGTGGGACATGCATACTCATATGGGCATGGGGTCGGGATTGTTGCACATGGCCGCAGGCGTCACCAGTGTGCGAGATCTGGCCAACAATCATGATGACCTGATGAAGGTGGTCGCGGCCTTTGACTCGGGCGATGTCATCGGGCCACGCATTTACAAGGCCGGTTTCATCGACCAGAAGAGCGAGTATTCGGCACCGACCGGTAATATTGCCGAAACGCTGGAGGATGCGCTCGGTTATGTCGACTGGTATGCCGGGCAGGGCTATCCACAGATCAAGATCTACTCGTCGATCACGCCTGACTGGGTCAAGCCGATTGCCGAGCGAATCCATAGCCACGGCATGAAACTCAGTGGTCATATTCCGTCCTACATGACGGCCGAGCAGGCCGTGCGGGATGGCTATGATGAAATCCAGCACATCAACATGCTGTTTCTGAATTTTCTGGCCGGCCCCGAGGATGATACACGCACGCCGGTACGCTTCACGCTGGTGGGTGAAAAGGCCGCTACACTCGATCTTGAATCCGATGCCGTGAGGGATTTCATTGCCCTGCTCAGAAAGCAGGGTACCGTGGTAGATCCGACGGTTACCATCTTCCACAGCATGTTCCTCAACCGGGCGGGAGAAATCGATCCGGGCTATGCCGCTGTCGCCGACCACATGCCGGCCAATGTGAGACGTGGATTTCTCGGCGCGGATCTGGAAATCGATGACAGTAACGCGACGCAGTATGTGGCTTCAGCGCAGGCGCTGCTCGACATGATCGGCATGCTGCATCACAGCGGCGTTCAGCTGGTGGCCGGGACAGATGCCATTGCCGGATTTACCCTGCACCGTGAACTGGAGCTCTACGTCAAGGCCGGGATCAGCAACGAGGACGTGATCAGAATTGCCACCATCGAGTCGGCTGAAGTGGCCGGTGCAGCTGATGAAACCGGGTCGATAGAAGTCGGCAAGCAGGCCGAGCTGATCCTGGTTGATGGCAACCCGCTGGAGGACATTTCAGCAATCCGTCGGGTGGTATGGTCCATCAAGGGTGGAAAACGTTATGACGCTTCCGCGCTCTACACTGCCTTGGGCATCAAGCCGTTTGTGCAATGAAATCGTTGTCAGCATCAGCGATAGGCCGCTGAGGTGATGAACTCACCAAAAGCCTCACACCAGACGATCACCGTGGTGTAGGCCGAAGGCTCAACATTGCCAGGCAGCGACACCATGAAATTCTCGAAGGTGCTGACATTGCCCACCTGTACCATGGAGGCTCGTGCGGCTTCAAAGCCGGCTTCGTCCTCGACGAAGGTTGGCGACAGATAGAGCTTGTAATCCGGTCCGGGTGCCAGTTTGCCATCCAGTGCGACGGCCGTGTCGCTGATCGAGACCGTACCCTCGCCCCAGTGCAGAAAATCACTGCCTGCCAGATCGCGAGTGAATTCGGCCGTGTAACGCGCCTGATCCGATACATCGGATAATGCTGCCTGAGAGGGCGAATCAGGGGCTGTCAGAATCGGCAGAAAATAGATTCCTGCAGCAAAGCCGGCAAAGGCGACTGCACCATGACTGATCAGTAACAGTAGAAATTTCTTCATTATCTCAGCTTCCTCATGCAAACGGTTGTGTTTAAGTTCGACTCAATAGACCGCACATGATCGATTTGATCACAGTGCGATCTCGATTTCTGTCAACAGCGTCATCATCGGGCACTGTATGCACCCGGTCTGTACACTTCAGTCCAGAGCGATTTCCTCGATCCGTTCACTGTTGCTGTCTGCTACGGGTGTGGTGCTGTTACCATGGTAGCTGAACACCACCGAGTATTTGGTGGTATCGGTATGGTTGCGGGATGCGGCATGAAGCGAGCGGGCGTGGAACAGAAGCAGGTCGCCCGGGTCGAGATCGACCTGGACGGCGGCATCTATCAGCACGCGATTGTGATTCAGGTCCGAACGCAGAAACTTCTCGTCATCCAGTTGCCGGTCATCCAGTTCGACCTGCCAGGAACCCGGTATGATTTTCAGGCCGCCGTTGATCTTGCATTCGGAGACCAGTGGCAGCCAGGCATTGATGAGGTGATTGTCACTGAAATTCCAGTAGCGGGTATCGCGGTGCCATAAGGTATCCGAGGAGTATTCGGGTCGCTTGGTCATGATGCAGTTGTGATGAGCACGGGTAAGCCTGAGCGCGTCATTGCCGAACAGCTGGTGCAGCACGCTGACCAGATCGGGTGAGGTGGCCCATTCACGGTAAACTGGATCACGGTCGAAGGCTTGAAGCAGACGACGTATGGTGTCACCCCCGGGCGAATCTTCCGAGTCCGGTGAATTCGGGTAGGGCAGCGATGCCTCGAGTTCGAATGGTTCAATCCGTGCATTGACATGGTTACGCGTTGTATCAAGCAGGCGCGAGACCAGTGCGGCGTCAATGACTTGCCTGAGGATCAGGAAACCATCCTGATGAAACTGTTCCACCTGTTCTTCATATAGTCTCATTCGACTGGCTCGTCCGGGTAGATGAAATGTGATTCCAGTTCCGGGTGCGCAGCCCGGATTGCCATGATATCGGCGGCAAACTCGAACGAATCATAGTACAGATGACGTCGCGGCAGGCCGTGTCGGGCAAACAGCTTGCGAGCCGCATCGATCAGTGGCGGCGGGCCGCTCATGTAGACATCGTGATTAGACAGGTCAGGATGATCCTCGATCACGGCCTGGTGAACAAATCCGGTTCGGAAGTATTGATCTGCCGTAACATCTTCATTGCTGATCACCGGTGTATAGCCGATGTTTTCATTCTGGTCTGCCCAGTGCGTGGCGACATCATGCATGTAGAGTCCCGCTCGCGACTGCGAGCCCCAGTACAGATGAACCTGCCGCTTGCTGTCATTGTCCTGTTGCAGTGCCAGCAGGTGTTCCATGATGGCCTTGATCGGGGCAAAGCCGGTACCACCGGCAACAAAGATGACGGGTCTTGCAGACTGCTCACGCAGAAAGAAGGTGCCCAGCGGTATTTCAATCTGCACCACCAGGCCAGGCTTGAGTTCGTTGAAGACATAGTCGGTGAAACCGCCACCCGGTACATGTCTGATATGCAGCTCGATCGGGCCATCAATCTCGGGGGCATTGGCAATCGAAAAGGCACGCCGCTTGCCATTGTCGAGTATGACCTCGATGTACTGCCCGGCCAGAAACCGGGGTCTGGACGAGTTGGGCAGTTGCAGATGAATCAGAGCCACATCCCGATCTGGAAAGGAAATATCCCTCACGCGTGCTGCCGTGATGGTGGTCTTGATGTCCTTCAGTGCCGCCGGTTCACGGGCGATAATGGTGCAGTCACTACAGGCAACGGCCTGGCACAGCAGGATCTTCCGGTGTGCCTGTTCATCCTCACTGAGCGCATCGGGCGGCATTTTCGGATAATCAACCACGCCTTCAACCAGATCGGCCATGCACGAACCACAGGTGCCATTGAGGCAGCTGTAATTGAAATGCAAATCCTGGCGGTGGGCTGCGTCCAGCATGGCTTCACCGTCATTCGACTCGAAGATGCTGCCGGTAGCCCGGTTGGTTATCTTGTGATTCACTGTTGTTTCGGATCCCCGATCTGATGTGCGCCAGGCGATTGTGGCGATGCAAATATGGTACTGTCAACGTTGCCATTGCGTTGCCACGCACGCAAGGCGAGCTTGACCAATCATGGAGGCAACTGGTGTCAACGTCCAATTCAAAACCGATATGGCGGCAACAGCCGACATTATCCAGCTTCAAGGCCGTCACAGACAATACCCTTGTGGCACATCTGAGCATCGAGATCACCGAAATCGGAGATGATTACCTGACCGGCCGCATGCCGGTTGATCATCGCACCCATCAGCCCATGGGCATTCTGCATGGCGGTGCCAATGTGGCGCTGGCAGAAACCCTGGCCAGCTTCTGTGCCAACATGGTGATCGACACCAGCAAGACCTATGCCGTGGGTGTGGAGATCAATGCCAACCACATCCGTTCGGTTCGCAGCGGCCACGTCACCGGTACGGCTAGGCCGATTCATCTGGGTCGAACCACGCATGTCTGGGAGGTCAGGATCGTTGACGAGCGAGGCAAGCTAACCTGTATCTCACGCATGACCGCCGGAATTCTCGAGCGGTGAACGACGCAGGCGACCAACAGGGCGGCGTGTCGATCAGGACTGAGGAACTGCCGTATGCCGATCTTTCGCCGGATCTGATCCTCGATGCCATCGAGGAGCTTGGATTCTGGTGCGATGGCCGCCTGCTGGCGCTGAACAGTTACGAGAATCGTGTCTATCAGGTCGGAATCGAGGAAGATCAGCCCATGGTCGCCAAATTCTACCGACCGGGACGCTGGACCGATGAGGCAATCATCGAGGAACACCGGTTCTCGCGTGAGCTTGCCGATGCCGATATTCCGGTCGTGCCACCGATTGAACGAGATGGCCGCACGCTGTTTGAATTCAGCGGCTACCGTTTTGCGCTGTTTCCACGACAGGGCGGTCGGGAACCTGTGCTGGAAAGTGAAAACAATATCGCCTGGCTGGGCCGATTGCTCGGTCGCATGCACCTGATTGGAAGAAACGTACACTTTGAACACAGGCAGCGGCTGCTTGATCTTGACCGCACTCGTGCCAATTGCCGGTTCGTCGCGGAGTTCGAGTTGATGCCAGATCACTGCCGTGACCAGTACACGGCTCTGGTTGACGAGTTGCTGGGTCGCATCGAGCCAGTATTTTCTGCTTACCACTGGCAGCAGGGTGCCATCCATGGGGATTGTCATCGTGGCAATGTGCTGTGGACCGATGACGGTCCGCATTTTGTCGATCTTGATGACTGTGTTACCGGCATGGCAGTGCACGATTTCTGGATGCTGCTGGACGGCGATCCTGATGAACAGTCACGTCAGCTCGAGGTGCTGATCGAAGGTTATGAGAATTTCTGTCTGTTCGATCCGGCCGAGCTGGCGCTGATCGAACCGCTGAGAGTCTTGAGAATTCTCGATCATGCCGCCTGGCTGGCCAGGCGCTGGCAGGATCCGGCCTTTCCACGCAGTTTCCCCTGGTTCGGTGATGCCCGTTACTTCGAGGGCCATGTCGCCAGCCTGCACGAGCAACTGGAGCGACTGGGCTGAACCCACGAATGTCCCCAGTCCTGAAAACAGAGGCCGATATCTGCGTATGGCATTGTGGAATCGCTAGTCAGGGAATGCGAAAATAGGCTGAAGACTCTAGAAAAACAACAATAATGATGCATCCATGAGATACATACGTTATTTGTACCGCTTGCCCTTCGCCCTGCTGTATACGGTTTTTGGTCTCAGTTATACACTGATCCGCATTGCAGTCATCGGCGACAAGACCCGGCCTGCCTATCATCGGGTGGTTAACTGGTGGTCACGAAACCTGCTGCGTGTATTCGGCATTCGCATGCACCAGAGAGGTGCGATTGAGCCCGATCCCGTGGTGTTGCTGGCCAACCATGTCTCCTGGCTGGATATCGCCGCGATTCACGCCGTACACGGCGTCGGATTCATTGCCAAGGCCGAGATCAACAACTGGCCTCTGGTGGGTTACATGGCACGTGCCGGTGGCACCATCTTCCATCAGCGCGGATCACACGATTCCAGGGCCCAGGTTACCAGCGCCATTGCCGAGCGCCTGTCGCTGAAACGGGCGGTGGCGATATTTGCCGAGGGCAGGGCAGGTCATGGCGGCAAGGTGTTGCCGTTTCACGGCCGGCTGCTTCAGCCTGCCAAGGACCTGGCCATACCGGTTCAGCCGGTAGCGATCCGGTTTCTTGATAGTGAGGGCAGGGAAGCAGACATTGCTTTCAGGCCCGGCGAATCGTTCGTGGGGAATTTTTTCCGCCTTCTGGGTGGCCCGAAGGTTCATTGTGAAGTACATTTGCTGCAAAGCATCAACCCGGTGGACAAGGGGCGGCGGGAGATCGCCTCACTGGCACGAGACCGGGTGGTCGAGGTCATGACCGAATATGAATGAACCGTCCTTCAGGGCAGCCGGCCTGCTCGGCAATACGCACGTCCAGTCGTATCTGGCCAGTGCAGGCCTGCGCAAGCGCAAGTTTCGTCGCTGGATCAATGATGTTCAGCAATGTACCGTCGAGCGTATTCTGACCGCATCGGACGGCGCCAGGCTGCAGGGACACTTCACACTCAATCCGGATGCTCGCGGGCTCGCTATACTGTTTCATGGCTGGGAAGGGTCGGTTGATTCGACTTATCTGCTGGATCTGTCGGCCACCCTCTGGCAATCGGGCCTCAGCATATTCCGGCTGCATTTCAGGGACCACGGCGCCACCCATCATCTCAATGAAGGGCTGTTTCATTCCTGCAGGCTTGACGAAGTGGTCGATGTGGTGAGCCAGGTGATTAGGGAATACCATCATCTGCCGGTATTCCTCGCCGGCTTCTCGCTGGGAGGCAATTTTGCCTTGCGAGTGGCACGAAACCTGGAGCACGACATGGACAATGTAAAACATGTTTTCGGTGTCTGCCCCGTGATCGATCCGCAAAAGAGCCTGCGGGCGATTGAATCCGCATCATGGCATTATGAAGCCTATTTCCTGATGAAATGGCGCGGTTCACTCAAGAAGAAGAAACAGCTGTTTCCCGATCAATATGTCAACGCACCCCTGAAGGGCTTGCGATTGGAAGATATGACAGCATATCTGGTGAAGGAATACACCGAGTTTGCCAAAGTTGACGATTATTTCGCTGGCTATGCCATCCGGGGTGACTACCTGTCAGAATTGGCAATAGACGCCACCATTGTGGCCTGTGAAGATGACCCGGTGATTCCCGTAGAAGATTTTCACGAACTGGTCTTGCCGGAAAGTACCCAACTGATCATCAATGAACAGGGCGGGCATTGTGGCATGATTGATCAGCTGATGGGCCCCTCCTGGGTGACACGCCTGATCAATGACCGGATCAATCAGAACATCAGAAAGAATCGGGAGTAAATCGTGCTTGAAGAAGCGATGGACAAACACCGGACCGGTGATTTTGCGGGTGCAGAGTCACTGTATCGAAAAATGCTGGATCAGGAACCGGATAACATAGAAATCCTGCATCTGCTGGCGATCACACGGATGGAACAGGGGGAGCTCGACGACGCCAGAACCACGGTGAAGAAGGCCATCGGTCTGCAGGCCAATGCCGCCGCATTCTATGCCACACTGGCCTCCATCGAGCACCGCTCGGGCATGCTGGAAGATGCCCTGGGCAGCATGAGCCGTGCACTGGAGCTGAACCCCAACCTGCCACAGGCACACAATACCCTGGGTTATCTGCAGTATCTCAGCGGTGATCTGGACAGTGCCGAAAAAAACCTCTCGACAGCAATCAGGCTGGAGCCCGAATCGATTCAGGCCATGACCAACCTGGGCAATGTGCGTCTTGCGAAGGGTAACGTTGATCGCGCCATCACGCATTTCCAGGATGCGCTGGACAGATCGCCAAACGAGCTTGCCCCACTGGCGTCACTCGGTGAAGCATTTCTCTACAAGGGAACGCCTGCGTTCGCCGAGGAATGTTTCAACAAGTGTCTGGCGCAACGACCCGAATCGGTCAAACTCAAAACCCTGCTGGCACAGTCGGTGCTGGCAGGCGGCCGGACGTCTGAGGCGAGGGAGATGTTCAATGCCATCCTGTCGGATCAGCCGGAGCATTTCGAGGCACAGGTGGGCCTGGGTGATGCGGACGTGGTCGACGGCGACTTTGCGGGTGCCAGCCGACATTTCCAGCAGGCGCTGACGATTCAGCGAGGTCACCCACTGGTGATTGAAAAACTGGCTGACAGCCTGCTGGCCCTGTCGGATGCGACCACGGCAATCCAGTGCTATCAGGCATTGATTGATGATAATTCTCCCGTTGGACGCATCCATGCCAAGCTTGGGCGTGCCCTGCTGGAGGTGGGTTCAACCAATGAGGCGGAAGATTACCTTGAAGCCGTGCATGCCGCCAACCCTGCCGATACACAGACTGTGCTGAGTCTTGCACAATTGCGCGAAATGCAGGGCAGGGAGGACGATGCCATTGCATTGCTGGAATCTTCGCTCGAAGTCATCAGTAACCCGGACGCTGCGCTGTATGCGCTGGCCAGCCTGTCCATGGCAATGGGACAGAGTGATGCATCTATCGACTATCTCAACCGCATCGAACAGAGTCACGATGACACCAGCCGGATACATATCAACGGCATGAAAGCGCGTGCATACGATGCCGCCGGCGATTACGATGCGGCTGCCCAGTCAATAGCCGAGATGGCCACTTATCCAATTGCCGAGATCAGGATACCTGCCAGCGCCAGCGCTGATCTGCTGAAAGAGTGGCCAACGCAGACACCCGATGATGATCGTGGTGATCCTGTCTTTCTGGTCGGCCTGCCAGGCAGTGGCGTTTCCGAGCTGGCCAGCTCGATGGATGAGCAGGCCAGCATCGAGGTGATAGATGACCGTTTCTTCGCACAGGCTGATCGCAACGACATCCTGCAGCACAGTCCCGGTCATGACGAACTGGGATCGATGACCGATGACGATGTCCACAGTGCGCGACGTCAGTACTGGAACAGCTGGCAGCGGCAGCGTGAAAAAGTGGCTGATCGTGTGATCGGTCTTGATTACCTGCCGGTTGAACAGTTCGATGTGGCAACAATTGCACGAGTGTTTCCACAGGCAACATTGCTGGTGGTCAATCGTGAAGCCGAGGATCTGTTGCTGCATGGCAAACTGTGTGGCTGGCAGCAGGGCTATGTCCTGAGCGAAGCCGCAACTGCCGGATTCAACAGTCAGCTGGAACTGGCAAGAAGCCGGGCTGGTCTGAACGTGGTAGAAATCAATTGTATTGACGATCTTCAGAACGCGCTGAATTCGCTGGATGCCCTGCTGGGTGAACATCAGATTACCTATGATGACCTTTCGGTGGACATGCAGACACGACTGGCGGGCACCGGGAATCTGATGGCTTATTATCCGACGGGACATCACAGCCACTATCCGGCACTGATGAACCCGGCAGATGGTGATGCAACGAGCATCCATTGACAATCAACATGACGCAGAGGTAATCAGTCCATGAAGCTGACTTCCATCAGTATAGAGAATGGCAGGTTCATGCTGGCAAGATACGCATTCGGCCGTATTGATGCAGACAACCACATGGCGCTGTCTGACAATGTCAGCCCACAGCTTGAATGGCAGGATGTACCGGACGGCACCAAATCCTTTGCGTTGCTCTGTATCGATCCGGATGTGCCTACTGTGCCGGAACTGGTCAATACCGAACAGGAGATGATCCCTGTCGACCTGCCTCGCTGTGATTTCTGTCACTGGTCGATGATCAATATTCCCTCTGATACACGACAGCTGGAAGAAAAGGCCTGTTCTGCTGAGGTGACTGTAGGCGGAAAGCAGAATCCGCCGGGTCCGGCCGGCAGCCGTCAGGGGCTGAATGATTACACCGGTTTCTTTGCCGGTGGCGAGATGGCGGGTCAGTACCATGGATACGATGGGCCCTGCCCACCCTGGAACGATGAACGCATGCACCATTATCATTTCACGGTGTATGCCCTCGATGTCGAGCGTCTGGATCTGCCCGAAGTCTTCACATCGGCAGATGTGGCTTCGGCAATCACCGATCACATCATTGACCAGGCAACATTGTCAGTACGATATTCACTGCATCCGGATCTCGACGAACTGGCTGCAAACCGGGGCTGAAGCCGCCGCAATGATGCCTGTCCAGAGGCAGAAATTAGATGGATTGCTCTAATTCTCTTCTGTCCTTTTGGCATCATTTCGATATACTCACAGCTCCGTTCAAAATCTCTCATAGGAAGCGACCACAATGCCTGCTGATACGATACTGAAGCGCATCGAGGATGATGAGATACGTTTCGTCGATCTTCGTTTTTGCGACACCCTTGGCAAGGAGCAGCACGTCACCGTACCTGCCTCTGTAGTTGATGAATCCCTGTTCGAAGATGGCAAGATGTTCGACGGTTCATCGATATCCGGCTGGAAGGGGATCAATGAATCGGACATGATCCTGATGCCAGACCCCGAGACGGCCGTACTGGACCCATTTGCCGAAGAGCTGACACTGAACATTCGCTGTGATGTTCTCGAACCCAACACCATGGAAGGCTATGACCGTTGCCCGCGCTCGACTGCGCGACGCGCTCAGGAGTACCTGCTTTCCACCGGACTGGCTGATACTGCATTTTTCGGTCCCGAGCCTGAATTCTTCGTCTTCGACAATGTCCGCTGGACAGATGACATGAAGGGTAATTCCTACCGCATCGATTCGGAAGAAGCGGCCTGGAACACCAATACAAAATACGATCATGGCAATGTGGGTCATCGCCCGGGCGTCAAGGGTGGTTATTTTCCCGTACCACCTGTGGATTCCCTGCATGACCTTCGTTCTGCCATGTGTACCACCATGGAAGCCATGGGGCTGCCCGTCGAGGTGCATCACCACGAGGTGGCAACCGCTGGCCAGTGTGAAATCGGCACACGATTCAACACCCTGCTGAAGAAGGCCGATGAGGTACTGACGCTCAAGTACGTGGTACAGAATGTGGCCCATGCCTATGGCAAGACCGCCACCTTCATGCCGAAGCCGGTCGTCGGTGACAACGGCAGCGGAATGCACGTTCACCAGTCGCTGTCCAAGGAAGGCAACAATCTGTTCAGCGGTGAAGGCTACGGCGGGCTTTCCGAGACGGCACTGCATTATATCGGAGGCATCTTCAAGCATGCACGGGCAATCAATGCCTTTGCCAATGCATCCACCAACAGTTACAAGCGTCTGGTGCCAGGCTTCGAAGCACCCGTGCTGCTGGCCTATTCTGCCCGCAACCGTTCAGCCTCTTGCCGCATCCCGTTTGTCGAGAGTCCTAAGGCACGACGGATTGAAATTCGCTTTGGTGATTCAACCGGCAACCCGTATTTCACCTTCGTCGCCATGATGATGGCCGGTCTTGACGGCATCCGAAACAAGATTGACCCGGGTGCACCCATGGACAAGGATCTCTATGATCTGCCACCGGAAGAAGAGAAGAACATTCCGACAGTCTGTCACTCACTGGATCAGGCGCTTGAAGCGCTGGATTCTGACCGTGAATTCCTCAAGGTGGGCGGCGTCATGTCCGATGACCTGATCGATGCCTACATCGCCCTCAAGATGGACGAGGTGACACGATTCAGGATGACCACGCATCCGGTCGAATTCGACATGTACTACTCGCTGTAAGGCGATTGCTGGACCAGAAAGCCGGTGTCGACATGACACCGGCTTTTTTTGTCCTTATTTCAACGGCTTCGCTTGCTTCACGGCAGCTGCTACAATGAAAAGAGATTGTATCCGGAGCATTCGCCCATGTTGCGATTGACCATGTTCTCCATCCTGGCTACCAGTGTCTTTACCTCTGCAGTCACTGTCGCACAGGATATTTACAAGACCTACGACGAGAACGGCAATGTCGTGTACACCGATCAGCCGCCCAACGAAAATGCTGAACCGCTCGAGCTTGCACCCATTACGGTGGTTGAAGCATTCAAGCCAATTCAGCCAGAGGCGCCTGTCCAGCCGGATCCACAACCGCTTGAAGACATTGAGCTTTACAGCAATTTCATCATCACCTCACCGACCGAGGATGAAAACCTCTGGGGTACCGGTGGCAAACTGACTGCAGCTGCACAGTCTGACCAGACCTTGCGACGTGGTGATTCGGTTCGCTTCTATATTGATGGTGAACTGCAGACCCAGGAAACCAGTTTTGTGGCCGAGCTCACGGACATCTTTCGCGGAGAACACCAGCTGATCATGGAGATCGTGGATTCGAAAGGGATCATTCTGGCGAGTGCCGGACCGGTGACCTTTCACATGAAACAGCAATCGATCCAGAACCCGAATGCACCAGGTAATTCAGCCGTCAATGCAGGTTCGTCGCTGGCATTTCCCGGAACCAATGCCAACCGGACAGCAAACACACGCAGCGGGGGATGATCTCGGGTGCAGAACTATGGACGTTTGCGTCGCGAACGTGTAGGGTTTATTTATCAATGACATGCAGGGGAACGGGTCGCAGCGCAACGGCGATCTGAAATAACAAACACTTAATGTCTAACCAGCGAAGCACGCCTGACAGTATCGAGCTCGAAGTTGCCAATATCAGGACAGCGCGTGGACTGTTATCTGAAAATGATCCGGCATTCCTTCGTTATCTGAAGCAGCGCCGGGACAAGTTTGTTGCCACATTCGGGCACGAGCATGACGATTTTCTCGACAGGACTGAAGTAGCACTGATCATCAGCTATGCCAGGATGGCAAGACGATACGGCAGCTGGGGCGAAGACCTGCACCATTATCATAATGAAACCCATGTGGTCGAGATCCTGTCCGATCGCATCGATTATCTGTGTGAGAATTCAAGTCCGGATGTGCTGCCACCGCTGGACTGGGTCATGCTCACCATGTTTGCAGCGATGCATGACCTGCGTCAGCGCGAGGTGCCCGATCACGATGCCGTCATCGGTGCCAACGAACAGGCCAGTATTCACGAGGCTCATCGAATTCTCGATATCGCGGGCTTTGATCGTGAAGAGCATCATGACGTTTATGATGACCTGGAGATGATGATCGCCGGCTCGACCTTCAACGTGCAGCCCAAGAATAATCCCAACATTTCACCACCCGAGGCTGCCTCCTCCTGTGGTGCGATGGCACCGATTCTGGTGCAGGCCATGGACAGGGAGAGCCCCGACTGGCGCGAAGATCCCGTCCTCAAGCGTCGTGCTCGACTGACGCTGATCGCATCGGATCTGGATACGGCCAATGTGGCCGAACCGTTCCTGAGGTTCACCAAGAGTGCGGTTCGTCTATGCAAGGAAATCGAATACCGCTGCAAGCGCGACCTGGGTGTCGAATCGGCCAAACCGGCGCTCGGTTTTCTCACCAACGGGCAGGAAGGCTATTTCTTCACGCTGCACCAGTTCGATTCGAAGATAGGCCAGACCATTCTCGGGCCGCTGAAGGAAGAGAATGCTCCCCTGCTGACCAGCCTCTGTGATCACATGCGGGAAGTCTATGGTGAAGAACCCTCCGATGGCACCACGGGAGAAGCCATCATTGCCGAGTTCATGCACAAGGCCTATGAACTCAGTGGACGTGTAACCAAAACGTCACCGGCCCATCATTCGTCAAGCTGACCTGCATGTCGGCACCAAATTTGCCGCACTGAATTTCCGGCAATTCCTGTCTGGCGATGGCAAGGAATCTTTCGAACAGCCTCTGACCCAATTCGGGTGCAGCGGCCGTTGAGAAACCGGGTCGATTACCACTTCGAGTATCGGCTGCCAGGGTGAACTGCGGCACCAGCAGCAATTCACCGGATATATCCAGCAGAGACCGGTTCATCCTGCCAGCATCATCGGGAAATACACGATAGGCCAGCAGGCGCTCAAGCATTCGTCTGAGCACACGCTCATCATCGTCCGGCTCGAAACCGTTCAGCACCAGCAGGCCCTGACCGATACGCGCAACCTTTTCATCATTGATATGCACGCAGGCATGCGTCACTCGCTGTAACAGAGAAATCAAATGTGGCTCCCATGTTGGTGCCCTACACGGGCTATGGCAATTTTCCTACACGCTGACAGGACAGATCGACCTTATGGTACAGCGGCTTGATTGGAGATAATACTCCCGCAGCAAGCAGAGGAAAGTGGAAAGGATCCCTCCCATGTGGAATGCCAAGGACGGCAAATTGCCTTGCTTCATCTTCAGCATTCCCTCCAATAAGACTGTCATCTGACCTTTACCCTATGAAACCCGAACACGTCATGCCATTGTCGTGTCCCAGTGCGGTCAGTCACCTGTCGGTATGATGGCAGTGCCACTGAGCGAATTGAACATCGCTTCACGATCGGGCTCGCAGCGGCGTCTATGCTAGACTTGAGCTGTACAAATCGACAGGCGATATCATGCCAAAACCCCTACACATCGTCATCCTGGCAGCCGGTCAGGGCAAGCGCATGCAATCGGATTTACCCAAGGTCCTGCAACAAGTTGCCGGGCGCCCAATGCTGCAGCACGTACTCGAGCTGGCGGCCCGGACAGAACCTGAATGCATTCATGTGGTGATTGGCCACAAATCGCATCTGGTCAAGCAGCAATTTTCAGATTACGACGTCAACTGGGTTGATCAGCAACAGCAACTTGGAACCGGCCACGCAGTGATGCAGGCATGTCCCGATATCGAAGCGAATGCCCGAATACTGGTGCTGTTAGGCGATACACCCCTGCTGGAACTCGATAGCCTGAAGCGGTTGATTGATGCCTCGCAGGAGGGACCTGCCATTCTCACGGCCAACCTGCAGGATCCGGGTGGCTATGGACGTATTGTTCGGGATGAGAACGATTCACTGACGCAGATAGTTGAAGACAGGGATGCCGATGATCAACAGCTGGCCATACAGGAAGTCAACAGTGGCATGATGGCAGGCCCGGTTTCAGTGATCAGCGAATGTCTGACGCATGTCGCCGAACATCATGACCGCGCCGAAATCTATCTGACCGATGTGATCGAAGTGGCACGCAGCAGGGGCATGCCCGTCTCGGCGGTGCGATGTCGCGTTGCAGATGAGATCCTCGGTGCCAATGACCGCTTGCAGTTGTCTGTTCTGGAACGGTTGTACCAGCAGCGCACCGCCGATGTCCTGTGCGAAAAGGGCGTGACGATTGCCGACCGTGCCCGAATCGACATTCGTGGCGACATGGACGTGGGCGAGGGTGTGCATATCGATATCAATACCGTTTTCGAGGGCAAAAACACACTGGGCGATGGCTGTCGGATTGGTCCCGGCTGTGTACTGACCGACTGTGTTCTGGGTCCAGAAACACGCGTTCAGGCCTATTCAGTGCTCGAGGGTGTGGTCACCGATGGTGATTGCGATATTGGCCCCTTTGCCAGACTCAGGCCGGGTACACGTCTGTCCCGGCAGACGCGGGTGGGTAATTTTGTGGAGATCAAGAAAGCATCGCTGGGTGTCGGCAGCAAGGCCAATCATCTCAGTTACCTGGGTGATGCGCGAATCGGAGATGGTGTCAACATCGGTGCCGGCACCATCACCTGCAATTACGATGGCGTCAACAAGTATCAGACCGAGATCGGTGATGGTGCCTTCATCGGCTCGGATTCACAGCTGGTGGCGCCGGTCAGTATTGGCCGCAATGCGGTCATCGGCGCCGGCTCCACGATCACGAAGGACACTCCTGATGACGCGCTGACACTGTCAAGAAGCCGCCAGAAAACAGTGCCGGGCTGGCAAAAGCCTGTCAAATCATCTGGCTGAACTGCTGGCAGTGTCACAAAAAACTATGGGCCGGTCATTGCCGGCCCATAAATTCGAGGGAGGTAAAACGAATCGCCAAAAGTACCCGCTGTGAAATCACAGCGGATACGGCGATGTCCCCCCAGAGTGCGTATGGATGAGGGGGTTGGGGAGACGGTTTTTAGTCTAGAGATTGATACGACGACACTCAAGCGAACTTTGTCAACATCTGTTAACGGAATGTGAACCAATGTGTAATACCCGGATGTTTCACTTCTCAGCATGCAGATGGCGATAAAACTGTATACAATCCGACACCGAATTATCTGAGCCGGACATGCGTGATGAATGAACAGGACTGGATAGAGGAGCGGTTCGATGCCAGTGGCAGTTCCATCGGTTTTCGTGTCAGGCGTAAACTGCATGAGGAGCAATCGGACTTTCAGCTGATAGAGATCTGGGAATCGACCGATTTCGGCCATCTGATGGCGCTGGATGGTTGCTGGATGCTGACCGGTCGGGAAAACTTCATCTACCACGAGATGCTGGCCCAGCCTGCCATCAATTCGATCACTGTACCTTCACGCGTAGCCATCATCGGCGGTGGCGATTGCGGTACCCTCAGAGAGGTGCTGAAGTATCCGCAGGTGAAGCAGGCAACACAGATTGAAATCGATGAACGTGTAACCCGTGTCAGTGAGCAGTTCTTTCCAGAGCTCTGTGTCGCCAATGATGACCCTCGTGCTGAACTGCTGTTTGAGGACGGCCTCGCCTGGATCGATACCTGCGAGCCCGGTTCACAGGATCTGATACTGGTTGATTCCACCGACCCGGTCGACATGGCTGAAGGCCTGGTATCCACTGACTTTTTCAGGGCCTGTCATCAAGCCATCGCGTCCGGTGGTGTGCTGGGCATGCAGAGTGAATCACCGTTGCTGCACCAGTCGCTGCTGAGCGACCTCAGGGATCGCCTGAAGGAAGCCGGTTTCGACAGCGTACGGCATTTTCTGTTCCCACAACCCTGTTACCCATCAGGCTGGTGGTGCGTAACCCTGGCTGGCAGGCAGAATTCGTTTTCCGAATACCCCTGTCATGAACTTGGAGACGAACTCGAAAACCGTTACTACAATGCGGCCATACACAAAGCCAGTCAGCAATTGCCTGAGTTCATGCGGCAGCAAATCCTGGGTTGAAGCGCACACCTGTAAACTGAAATAAAAAAAGGCGCGTCAGAAGACGCGCCCTTGCTTGTGCCAATCGTGTTTCAGATCAGTCGAGGAACTCGGTCCAGCCGTTGGTCCAGGCTGTTCCCTGGCCACTGAATGCACCCGAGTATTCGACCTTGTCGAAAAAGTCACCGAAGATGCTGAAGTCCATCACCTTGCCGTTGAGATAGGAAGCACCGGCGGGTGGGTAGATGTTGTTCAGACCCGGGTTGGTCACTTCGTTGCCCGCCTGATTGTTGAAGAAATCGCTGACGGCAAAACCGTCTTCGGCTTCTTCATCGAAGTTGGTGTCACAGCTGATGACCGTGTTTTCCATCGTCAGTGTGCCACTCAGGCTGCCGATTGATCCGGCTGCATTGAATGTCGCACTGCTGTCGATGTCCAGGCAACGCTCGAACCCGGTGACGACCGAATTGGTGATGTTCAGCCCGGTGCCGCGACGCAACACCATGCCGGTGGTGGTCTTGTTGTCGGACGGGCCGCCAATGAAGGTCGCATTGGCAATCCTTGGCTGCGAGCGTGGAGTGGCGTCGTTGTTGTCTTCGAAGTTGTCTGCTTCGATGCCGCGTTCCTTGTCATTGGCGGCGTTGGCGTCCTGCTTCACGAGCAGGTACTGCAGCGAACCGTCCCAGCCGTGTGTCCAGTCCAGGCTGTCATCCTTGATGCCCGTCAGCACGATGTGCCTGGCATTCACTGTGCCGCCAAAGAACTCGACACCGTCGTCTTCATTGGCGTGAACCTGTACGAAATCGACAACAGTACCGTCACCGACCGCCTGGAAGGCAATACCGTTCAGTTCGTCTTCGTCGTTGATGCGGAAGCCACCGAACTGGACGCGGACATAGCGCAGGATGCCACTGGAATCGTTGGGATTGTCGCCACCGAAGTTTCCTGAACCACCTTCGCCGATATCTTCACACATGGCGAAGGGAACGCTTTCGTCGCAGATATTGATCGGTGCATTGCCATTGATGACCAGGCCGCCCCAGTTACCGGCGCCTGCTTGCGGGTCGCCTGCCGGGAACGGGCCCGTGAACACAATCGGTGCTTTTGGTGAACCGTCTGCAATAATCTGTGATCCACGCTGGACAGACAGGAAGTCGTTACCTGACAGGCCGACAATGCGTGTGCCTGGTTCAATGGTCAGAACACCCTGATTGGTATTGTCGCCACCCACGAACACACCACCATTGAGCAGCCAGGTGGTGTTGTTGGTCAGTGTCATGTTGCCGCTCAGCGTACCCTGCAGGACACAGGAACGAGGTGTCGGGCCATCTGTTGCAAACGATGGACAGGCAGTGAATGGCACCTGGTAAGCGCACACCGAAGCATCACGAGGTGTACCGCCGATGGTGTCGAAGGGCTCCAGTGAAAATGAGGACTCGGACTGTGCAACAAACGGGCTGTTGATGTTGGTGATGCTGACGTCGATGTTATTGCAATCGTTGACCGTCATGGTCATGTTGCCGAAAACGGCGTTGGTGGTGGTGCTGGGTCCGGGGCCGAAGATGCCACCTGTGACAGTCAGCAGATCAAAGTCCAGTGTGGTGTCACCGGGAACCACCTCGTCCTGTCCTACCACCCACAGCGGGTTGCCGTCATCACCATAGACGAATCCGGTCAGAAACATCAGGCCACGTTCCGGGCCAGTCTTGATGTAATCCAGTTCCCAGCCTCGGCTGGAGCCAGTCTGGAACCACTGGCCTTCAAATACTTCATCAATATTGATGGCGCCAACCATGGAGGATGCGCCCAGTACCGATACCGCCAGTACAGTGCGGGCAGTCGTCTTAACGTTCATAATTTAACACCTGTTCTCAGTGGGGTTCATGTAAAGTCGCTGCACTGTACAGAGCGAATATTTCAGTTCGATGACTGCGGTGTTAAGGTTTGATGACAGCAGGATCGCGCGTGCATATATTCCCAGCCAGCCAGCGTCAGATCATGAAATACAAAGGCTGCAGCTTTCCGCAATACGGATAAGACTGCCTTGATCCCACCGGTCTTTGTAATTTTTCTGTCACAAAGGGTTTTTAAACTATGCGGGTTTTATTCTCGGGGATACTCCCAGATGTTCCGCACCTTATTATGTACATCACTGCTGCTGATGGCGCTGTCTGTGTCTGCTCAGCAGGATATCAAAGAACTGGTTGACAACCTGGTCACCCTGCGTGGGCAGGTTGAGGACCTTCAGTCCGAGCTGAAAATTCAGACTGAAGAACACAAGAACAAGATGGCCTACCTGAGCACGCGCCGTGCTGAACTGGAAGCCAATCGGGATCGTGAACGGCTGCGTGTCACGGGTCTGGAAAATGATCTCAAGATCCTGCGTGTCCGTATCGCCGAATTGGGTTCTGATTCGGAAACACTCATCCCCGATGTCATGCTGCTGATTGAGCAGATCCAGGCCAACCTCGAAACGGGCATACCGTTCAAGCAGGTTGAACGTGCCCAGGCAATCAACGACACACGGCTGAAGCTTGAGGGCCGCAAAATCACAGCCCAGAAGGCAGTGAACGAACTGTGGGCCTTTCTCGAAGATGAGATCCGGATCACCCGCGAAAATGCGATCTATTCCCAGACCATCACCCTGAATGGGCAGAGCGTACTGGCTGACGTCGCCAAACTGGGGACAGTCATGATGTATTTCAGAACACGCGATGAACAGTACGGCCAGGCCGTGCGTCGTGACAATGGCTGGTCATACCAGATTATCGATGACAGCACATCCGTCGAGCAGATCAAGGTGCTGTTTGATTCTCTTCAGAAACAGATACGTCAGGGCTATTTCGAGCTGCCCGGTACGATCAGTATTCCAGCGAGCTAAACGACAATGAAACACATACTTATTCTATTAACCCTTGGTGTGCTGCTGATCGGGACTGTTCAGGCCCAGGAGAATGAGACGGCATCTGAAACCACCGTTACCACGCCTGAGCCGACACCGGTTCCGGCTGCAGATCCACAGGCGGCTGAACAGGCGCTGCGTAACGCCTATGAAAAGGAATACGCCTTCCTGACCGCACAGGTCAAGGATATCCGCACACGCATTGCCAGTTACGAAACCGAGTCTGCTGCACAATCCCGCCAGATCGAGCAGCAAATCAATGCGCTGGAAAACGAGATGCTGGATCTGGCCAATCAGGCTGACCGGCTCAGTCAGGACATTTATGAGGTGGAGCGTACGTCCGAGTCGGCTGAAGACAACAAGGGCCTGCTAGAGTCCACCATTGTCCAGGCCAGCGCTACTCTCGAAGAATACAACCTGAAGCCAGTGAATGACGAGGCTGAAACGGTAGCGTCGGAAATCGAACAGGTCAGGGCACTGGTCACTGCGGCGGTTGAGCTGACTGCCGAAAAGTCGAGCATCACACGAACTGATGGCTCGTTCTATCTGGCTGATGGCCGTGAGGTGACTGGCAGCATCACACGTGTCGGAAACATCGCTGCCTACGGGCAGAGCAGTGAGGGTAATGGTGTGCTGGCACCAGCCGGTGATAATCGCTTCAAGATCTGGAACGATGCCGACAACCAGGCTGCCACGGCATTGCTCAGTGGTCAGCCATCGACGGTCACGCCGGTCTTCCTGTTCGAATCCTCACTCAAGGCAATCGAGGAGTCACAGGGCAAGACCATCATGGGCGTGATTGCCTCCGGTGGCATCATCGCCTGGATCATTGCCGTGCTCGGCATGATTGCCCTGGTCCTGATTATTCTACGATTCGTGTTTCTCAAACTGGCAAGCTCCAGTACCGAATCACTGCTTCGTCAGGTGGTGGAGCGAATTCGAGATCGCGATGTGCCCGGTGCCATCAAGCTGTGTGGCATGAGAAAGAGTTCAAACTCGAGAGTGCTGGGATCAGCATTGCGTAACCTCGACAAGGACCGCGACCATCTGGAAGACATCGTCTCGGAATCCATCCTTCATGAATCAAGCCAGCTGAACCGCTTCGGCTCCCTGATTCTGGTGATTGCGACGGTATCCCCGTTGCTGGGGCTGCTCGGTACCGTAACCGGCATGATTGCGACCTTCGACATTATCACCGAATTCGGCACCGGCGACCCGGCACTGTTGTCCGGTGGAATCTCGATTGCACTGGTGACCACTGAAATTGGACTGGCCGTGGCCATTCCGACCCTGTTGTTCGGCAACGTGCTGTCGGGCTGGGCCGAACGGATCAAGGACGATATGGAGAAGGCCGCCCTGCGCGCCATCAACGTGTTCCATGACGTGAAGAAAGACTGACCGGGCCATGTTCGACGCGATCTCACAACTGTCCTATTACATCGGTGCCGGCGGCTACGTCATGCCACCATTGATACTGGCGACCATCGTGTTGTGGTGGACACTGGGATATCGCTATGCCGCACTGAAGCGCGGTACCCCGCGTGGTGCTCGTGCCCTCGTTTACAGGCACCTCAAGGGCAAGAAACCCAGCGGTGATGGCGTCATGACCCGAGTGCTCAAGAAGGGCATGAAGCTTCAACGCAAGGGAAAGGACAACCTGCGTCGTTATCTCGACGACGCCTTTGCCGAGGAAGAAAGGGAAATCACCAAGTATCGTGTGCTGATCATCACCATCGTACTGGTGGCGCCCCTGCTCGGTCTGCTCGGAACCGTTTCAGGCATGATCGAAACATTCGAGTCGCTTGGTGACATGTCGCTGTTTTCACAATCAGGCGGTATCGCCGGCGGCATCTCACAGGCACTGATCACCACCCAGATGGGGCTGGCTGTGTCGATCCCGGGGCTGATCGCCAACGGTATTCTCGACAGAAAGCAGCGCAACATCCAGATTGAAATGGCCCAGCTCAAGGACATCCTGTGTTCCGAGCTGGATGAGCCATCAGGAGCACGTTAATGCGTTATCGCGAAAGCAAGGAAACCGTTCAGGATCTGAACATCTCGCCGTTGATCGACATGGTCTTCATCCTGTTGATCTTCTTCATGGTGTCGACCACCTTCGTCAAGGATCTGAAGCTGGATCTGGATCGACCCTCGGCAGCAACGGCCACCGTGGCCTCTACCAAGGCGATCCGACTCTATATCGACAACAGCGGAGAGGTGTACATGGACGGTGAAAGCATCCGGATCTGGGTGATCCAGAGTCGATTGCGAGATCAGCTCAAATCGAAAACCCAGAAATCGGTTCTGGTGGTCACCGATGAAAATGTGCCGTCAGGAAAACTGGTTGAAGTGGTTGACCAGGCCCGTCTGGCCGGAGCGGCCGATGTGGGTGTGGCAACCTCGAAAGAAGTAGGAGCAGGCTAATGAAAAGACACGTCAGAACAAAACGACTGATGACCGCGTTGTCATCCATGATGCTGGGTACCGTCCTGGTATGCGGCACACTGATCATGATCAACAAGTCCAGTGACAATCCGGACAGTTATGCCGACAACAAGGGAACGGAAATCCAGTTCAAGCGTGACAAGCCCAAGACACAGCAGAAGGTTGAGCGGCCCAGGCCCAGGCCTAAGCGTCAGCCACGACGATCGGCACCACCCACACCGTTGCTTGGTCTGAATTCTCAACTTGCTGGTATTGATCTGGGCCTGCCCGATTTTTCACTGGACGATCTCAATGGCATGGATGGCGATATTCTGGGCAATTCCGCCGGCATGGTCATGACAGACGATACTGTGGATGCGCCACCCAAGGCGGTCTATCAGGCACCGATGATCTATCCACCGCGTGCCCGCGCCAGGGGTCAGGAAGGTTATGTCATCCTGTCGCTGCTGATTGGAATCACCGGCGAGATCGAACAGGTCAAGGTGGTGGATTCACAGCCAGCCGGTGTGTTCGATGACGTGGCGCTGCAGGGCATCAATGCCTGGCAGTTCGAACCGGCACAGTATGATGGCCGCTCGGTCAAGTCCTGGGCCAAGCAACGCATACGATTTGACCTGAGTTGATCAGGCAAGTACCGGATCCAACGCCATGAAACTTCGTGACAGTCAATCCTTCATTCGCCTGCTGGTGTTATTGCTTGCATTCAGTGCTGCTCCACTGATTCATGCCAACAACGAGGCGGCAGATGAGAACGAAGTCGACTATCTCGAACTGGCCTCACTGATGATGCGGGATGGCAACCTGGATCGAGCTGAAGTGGCGCTGGCGCAGGTCGAGCTCGAGGCTGATGGTGTCGATGTTCAGCGTTTTCATGTTATCAGCGGTATGCTGGCCGGGCGCCTGAATCGACATGAAGCAGCGCGTGATTCGTTACTGAAGGCCATCGAGCTGGGCGAGGTTGAACCGGTAATCCATGTTCACCTGGCACAGACCGCCTATACTCTGGAAGACTACCGACTGGCACTCGAATCGCTGGATCGCGCAGGCGAGGCGGTTGCACGCATTCCATCGGGGTATCACATGCGCGCGCAAAGTCACTGGTTTCTGACTGACTATACAGCAGCCATTGCTGTTCTCGATCAGGCGTCATCGGTGTTCGAGGACGATGCCAGTTTTGATCGTCGCAAGCTGTTTTATTTCGTCGAGCTCGGTCTGTACAGTGATGCCGCCGAAATCGGAAAAGTGTACCTGGCCGAAAACGATGCCAGTGCAGAAGATTTCATTGCCATCGGCAATGCCCTGCGTGCGTCCGGGCAATATCAGTTCGCGCTCGAATTTCTGCAGGAGGCCAGGATTCGATACCCGCAGAACGAACAGGTTGCCAAGGCGCTCGCGCTCGTCTATATCAATACCGGTCATTATCATTCAGCCGCAGCCATTGTGCACGAGGCTGCTCTGCTGAACCCCGTGTTGCTCAGTGAGGCGGCTGAACTGTATCGACGCGCAGGACAGCATTACATGGCGCTGTCGTTGAACTCCCAGGTATCCGATCAGCAGGACAAGCTCAAGCAGCGCCTGGCACTGCTGCTGGAGACTGGTGATTATGATCAGGCTGCCTCAATGGAGGTTTCCCTCAAACGAAACCGGCTGGATCAGCTGGATGACATCCGATACGCACTGGCCTATGCCTATTTCAAGACCGGCCAGTTCAGTCAATCCGAACAGTATCTGGCCGGTATCTCGGACACGGTACTGTTCAAGAAATCACTGGAACTCAGAAAGGCAATCGAGGATTGCACGGTCGACAGCTGGCGCTGCCAGTAGTTAGTCGGGCTGATTTCCGAACTGGAATCCCATGATCAAACGATTACTCATCCACACCTTGCTTGGATTGTTTCTGGTGACCGGGCCCCTGGCTCATGCAAGCCAGAATGATGTCGGCGAAAATGACGCCGGTGTTTCTGCGGCTGCTCCAGCCATTCAAGCGGCTGAACCCGCCATGGTCTCGTTCTTCCTGATGTTCAGGGGGGCACCAATCGATGACGCCCAGGTATACTCCGAAGACCGAAAACTGGGCAGCACTGATGAATATGGCAATGTGGTGGTTCGACTCGATGCTGGCGTACACCCGCTGGAGTTTCGGGTTGACGGGCAAACGCTGTATCACTACGAAGCCGATGTCATGGCCGCTGAAATCCAGCAGGTCATCATCAGTTTCAGAACCCGTGATCCGCTTGATGGCGACGAACCGGAAATTGATCTGGAATCGTCGGTTGATCGCTCATTGCTGGCAGAACAGAACCAGAGCGATGAACTGCAGTTTCTCGATCCCTCGCGCACCGGCATACTGAGTGGCCAGCTGGTCAGCGCCGAGGATCGTCAGCCGATTGCCAATGCACGCGTGTTCATCAGCGGTACCGATGAACGTGCCATCACCGATGAAGACGGTCGCTTTGAAATTGAACTACCGGTGGGGGAGTATTCGGTGAGTGCCTTGTCCTCGCGCTTCAATTCGGTGATCGAGGAGGGTGTGCTGATAGCCGAGGGCCAGACGCGTGAACTGTCCGTGGAAATGACGCCGGCCGGGTCCGAGCTGCCCGAGTTTGTGGTCATCGAACCGTTCATCGAGGGTTCACTGGCCAGTGTACTGGAAGAACGCAAGAACACCTCGACGGTGGCCAATTTTCTCAGCATCGAACAGATCTCAAAGTCTGGTGACTCTGATGCCGCAGGCGCACTCAAGCGCGTGACCGGTCTGACACTAGTCGATGGCAAGTTCATCTACATTCGCGGCCTGGGAGAACGCTATTCGAATACCCTGCTCAATGGCGCCAACATGCCCAGCCCGGATCCGACCCGCCGGGTAGTACCGCTGGACCTGTTCCCCACCGGAATCATCGAAAGCATCGAAGTGCAGAAGGGCTATGCCGAAAACTTTCCTGCAGAATTCGGTGGCGGCGCCGTGGTCCTCAGAACGCGCAATATCCCGCCGTCCAATTTCCTCAGCATCGCCTTGTCCAGCGAGTACAACGATCAGACCACCGGCAAGCAGGGACTTAGCTATCAAGGTGGTGATGACGATGATCTGGGCTACGATGACGGTACACGTGACATCCCGGATTTGCTGGCCGAGGCCATTGCCGGTGATCGCGAGCTGCGACCGGCCAATCCATTCTTTCCGCAGGGCTTCAGCCCGGAAGAGCTGGAAGCCATCGGTGAGTCTTTGAACGCGATTTACACGCCGTCACGGCAAGAGATCGATCCGGGCCTTGGCTTCGGGATCTCCGGCGGCATGCGGCATCAGTTCGACAACGATGTGCTGATCGGATTTTCGGCGGCCATCGATTACGGCTCATCCTATGAAACCCGTGAAGAAGTGCGACGTGATTTCAATACCGGTACCGACAACGTACTGATTCTCGAAAGTGAGGAGCGATCGCTCACCACACGGCGCGATATCGATCTCAGCGGGTTCCTGACAGCCGGACTGAAAATCAATGACCAGCATTCGATTTCTGCCAACACCATGCTGTTGCGCAATACTGAAGATTTTGCTGACGTGGCCGAGGGTTTCAATGAGGACCTGGGTAATTCCAGACGCATCACCGAACTGCGCTGGCGCGAGCGACAGTTACGCGGCTGGCAGGTGTTTGGCGAGCACGTTTATCCTCAACTCAGTGACCTCAAGTTGAACTGGCAGTTTACCGACGCCACGGCCGACCTCTCTGATCCGGATAATCGAATCTACCGTTATGACCAGACCGATGAGGGTGAATTCGTGTTTTCATCGCGTAACGATTCCAATGCGCGCATCTACAGCGAACTGGAGGATAAATCCAACAATGCCCGCTACGATCTGGACCTGCCCATCTCCATGGGCAAGTATGGCGATCTGATGATCAGCGCGGGTCAGAACTCAATTCGCAAGGACCGCGATTCACAGATCCGGCGCTTCGTATTCGAGGACAGCGGACCCGTGGCCAACGATGCCAATCGGCGAGACGACCTGGAAGACATTCTGAATACCGATTTCATCGATCCGCTGGGTTATCGGCTGGTGGAGGTGACGCGATCAACCGACAACTACTTTGCCTCACTTGATATCGATGCCTATTATCTGGGTCTGGATTATTCCTTCAGGGATCTGTTTCGTGTCACCCTCGGGGCCAGACAGGAAGAGTCTGACCAGTCAGTCACCACGTTCCAGCTGTTCGATCCGGACCAGAGCCCGATCGAGGTCAGCCTGCAAGATGATGACCTGTTTCCCTCATTCAGCTCCACCATATTCCTGCCTGCGGATCAGCAGCTGCGCATCGGTTATGCCGAGACTGCGACCAGGCCGGACTTCAAGGAACTGTCGCCGGCACAGTTCAAGGATCCGGTGCTGGATCGTGACGTGATCGGAAACCCGGACCTGGAAAACGGGCGTATTCGCCATTACGACATTCGTTATGACAAGTACTTCTCAACAGGAGAATTCATTTCAGCCGGCATTTTCTACAAGGAATTCTTCAACCCGATCGAGATCATCATTCTGCCCGGGTCGGCCAATATCATCAGCTACGACAATGCCGAAACCGCTGAAAATGCAGGTTTCGAGTTTGAAGTCTACAAGGACTTCAGTTTTCTGGGTGAGCGCTGGGCCGATTACTACATCAGCACCAATTACGCTTATGTCGATTCGGAGATCACGCTGTCATCGGACAACGTCGGCGGGCAAACCAACGACACGCGTCCGCTGCAGGGCCAGTCACCCTACGTGATCAACTTCCAGCTCGGTTATGACAGCATCGACAAGGGCCTCAGCTACTCGCTGCTCTACAATGTGTTTGGAAAGCGAATCTCGGAAGCCGGCACCAGCGGCCGTCCAGACGTGTTCGAGCAGCCCTTCGATCAGCTCGATTTCGTGTTCAGCAAGAAGTTCAGGGATCACTGGAAGGTGAGCTTCAAGGCCAGGAACCTGATCGATGACGAGGTGCTGTTTCTGCAGGGTGATCAGGTGCAGCGCAGCTACAGGAAAGGGCGCAGCTTCAGTCTCGGCGTGGAATATTCATTTTGAAACTGTGAATCTCGATTCGTGACTTAATCAGCCATGCGGGCTGTCAGACAGTGTCTGATGCGCTACGATGGCGTCGAACATGTCTCCCGGGATTGAATAGTGAACAACACCCGAATCAAGATCTGTTGCATCAGCAGTGAGCATGAGGCACACATGGCCATTGCTGCGGGCGCGGACATTCTCGGACTGGTCTCGGCCATGCCCAGTGGGCCCGGTGTGATCGATGAGCCACTGATTTCACGGATCATCGCCACGGTTTCCGACGAAGTGGAAACCTTCCTGTTGACCTCTCTCACTGATCCCGATGAGATTGTGGCACAGCACAGGCGCTGTCCGGCTAGTGCCCTGCAACTTGTGGATGAAATCAACCTGTCTGCTTACGACAAGCTCCGTGAGCGCATCGATAACACACAGCTGGTGCAGGTGATTCACGTCACTGGATCCGAGTCGGTGGAGCAGGCGCTGCGTGTGGCACCCAGGGTTGATGCCCTGCTGCTTGATTCAGGCAATCCAGCGCTGCCCGTCAGGGAGCTGGGCGGTACCGGTCGAACTCACGACTGGGCACTCAGTGCCGAGATAGTCAGGCACTGCGACTGCCCCGTGTTTCTGGCAGGCGGGCTAGATGGCGATAACATTTCTGAGGCCCTGAACAGCGTCAGACCAGCCGGTGTGGATCTGTGCTCTGGTGTCAGAACCGGAGACCGGCTTGATGAAGGCAAGTTGCGTGGTTTTATTGGCAGGGTCAGGCAGGAAATTCAGCCGCATCCGGCTGCGTGAACACAGGCAGGCAGGAAATTCAGGTTCAGGTCAGCCCTCAAGAGAGTCGATCTGTGCTTCCAGTGCCTCGAGTTTTTCCCGAGTTCGCAGCAGCACGGCCTTCTGTGCATCGAATTCTTCGCGTGTCACCAGGTCGAGCTGTTGCAGCCAGCCTTTCAGTACATCCCTGAAATTGTCGGTCAGATCGGTTTTTGCATCCTGTATCGACACGGGGACGAGTTCATGCAGGCGACTGGCGAGTTCATCAATGGATTGACTGTTGATCATGGTGTTTCCTGTCCGATGTGTGTGGTCATTATACCGCAGCACCCGGGGCAGTGCGCGTCTGTCGGTCGGGTCAGCCCACACCCCTCTGACGGTCGGCTTCATCGCCAGTGTCGGACAGGGCAGCCTGGTGGATCGGGAATCGCAATTCGAAGGCGGCACCGCCACATGCACTCTCAGTCACGCTGATCTGTCCGCCATGCTCCTCGACTATTTTCTTGACGATGGCCAGACCAATACCTGTTCCCTTTGATTTGGTGGACACATAGGGCTCGAAGATACGACTTCGGATTTCCTGTGACAATCCGGGCCCATCATCACCGATCACGAGCACCAGCATCGGCAGATCGGCCTGCATGTCCTGACGCGTCGAGAAACTGAGGGCCGGCTTGTCGGGTTCGGCGGCTTCAACCGAATTCTTGATCAGGTTGTGCAGCAACTGAACGATTCGACCCCGGTCAGCCAGTATGACCGGTTCGGATGACAGCCAGTCGAACTCGATACTGCTGATCTGCTGCCCGGATCGATACAACTGACACACCTCTTCTGCCAGCTCAGACAGGCTGCAGGGTGCCAGCTGCAGTGTCGGCGTTCTGGCGTAGTCCGAAAAGGCATTCACCATCGTCTTCAGTGATTCGACCTGATTGATGATGGTCTGGATACTGCGGTCAAGCACATCAACTTCATTCTCCGGCAACAGTTTGCGGTATTTCATGTGCAGTCGTTCAGCGGCCAGCTGGATCGGTGTCAGCGGGTTCTTGACCTCATGCGCCAGTCGCCGGGCAACTTCTCCCCAGGCCGCTTCCTTCTGTGCAGTGACCAGCTCGGTGGCGTCATCAATCACCAGAACCAGATCGATGTCGAGCTCAGCGCTTTCCTTCAGGTGTGCACCGGTACATAACAGGATTCGTTCGCTGTCACTGATGCGACACACCAGTTCCTCGCGCCAGTCCCGCTGATTGCTGGCTTCCTGTTGCTGAACCAGGTTGAGCAGGGCGAGCAGGTCCTTGTGTTGTGTGCAGATCGAGTCAAACGGCTGGCCAATGTAATCTGAAAAGCTGACACCGAGCACCTCGTCTGCGATCGGGTTGGCCGTGCGCAGCATGCCTGACCGGTCCAGCGATATGACGGCTGAGGACAGGTTGGAAAGGACAATCTCGAGATAGTCACGACGCTGTTCGGCCTCGACGCGGCTGCGGTTGGCTTCGGTGCTGCTGCGTGCTATTTCCTCGGACATGGTGTTGAACGAGGACACCAGAAAGCCCAGTTCGTCATTGCCGGTGACGGGCAGTTGCTGATGATAATCACCAGCCGTGATGTCACGCGTGGCTTCGGCCAGTTTGCCGATGGGCTGGATCAGTCGCCTTGCCGTGTCGATGGCCAGCAGGGTGGCAATCAGGACACTCAGCACCAGAACCAGTGTCAGGATGATGATGAAACTTCGTTTTAGCTGGGAACGCAGAAACAGCAGATATTCGTAATGATCGACCTCTTCTGTCACCCGGTTGGCCTGCACGTCAAATCCCTGAATCACCGGAAAGATGGCCTGCAGGATACGCACCTGTCCGATGCTGGTATCCGGAATGGATTCCAGCACCCGGATCTGCAGTTGTTCATCCTGCCCGATCGGCTCGGCAGCCACAAAACTGCCGGTATTGCGGGCGCGCAGCAGGATGAAATCAGAGGGCAGGTCGGCCTCGAACTGGGTGATGTCCTGGTTGATGGTTCGGATCAGTGAGCCGCTGGATCGTAGCACCGACAGCTCGATGGCGCGGGTTTCCTCCAGCATGTCACGCAGTGATGATGACAGCTCAGTGTCTGCCAGATCGGCCAGACGTGCGGCCATGCGGCTGGTCTGTGTCTGCTTGTCTATTTCCTGGAATTCAAGAAAGCGCCGCGCGATTTCGCGTGATTCATACAGCGCCGTTTCGACATCCACATCGAACCAGCTGTCGATGCTGTGATCGATGAATGAAATCGAGAACCAGTACACCACACCGGCCGGCGGTACCGCCAGGATGATGAACAGGATGACCCAGCGCAGGGTGAGCTTCGATCCGGGTTCGCTTTTTCGCAACCGTTTCACCAGGCGGATGAATCGATTGGAGAGCGCAACGATCAGAACCAGCAATGCAATGCCGGTGATGGCAAACACCCAGACATAATACTTGCCGAATCCGGTCAGGCCGGTGGTTACGCCAGAAGCCAGGTACAGTGCTGACAGAATCAGGGCCAGCACTGAGGCAATGGGCAGTGTCTTCTGGAAGAAACGTCGGATGGTGGCGCGTCGGACCATGTCAGCCGGCAATCCTGATCTTGAGCCAGTCCGAATCCATGTGCCAGTCGGGTGACAGGTAACTGGGCAGTTTCAGTGGCGGTGGCAATGAATTGATGTCCAGGTCGAATCGTATTTCCAGTCTCAATGCCTCGATATCCGTCAGATTGCGGGTCAATGGCAGCGTCAGGCTGAATTCGTCCAGTTCGGTCTGCAACAAGTCCATGGTGTCGACACTGTTGGTGTCTCCCGGGGGGATCGTTGCGATGGTGAATCGTTCGCTGAGGCTGCGATAGGCCACTTCGCGATAGCCGTCCTGTGACCAGACCGGGCCGTCCCAGAAGTTCTCGTCTTCATGACTGATCCTTAGGGAATAGCGAAACTGCATGCGGACACCATTTTCGAGTGCTTCAACGACGGCGGCGCTGAAGCGGTGATTCAGGCTGGCCTGGATTTCTATTTCATTGTCGCCGGTGATACGTGCACTGGCCTGATTCAGTGCAATGAAGGATTTATCCTCATCATCAGCAGTGCAGCCTGCCAGCAGCAGGAAGGCGAGCAGACTAGTCAGTCTGTGCAGGCTGTTTTTCCAACAATGCATAATAGAAACCGTCGACCGCATGTTCTCCGGGCAGGATCTGGATGCCGAATTCCAATGGTATACCGGATGGCAGCTGCTGTGTACTGTCCAGAGGCAGTACACAGGCGTCCGACGTCTCGGCAACAAAAGCACTGATCAGCTGTTCATTCTCATCCGGCAGCACCGAACAGGTGGCATAGAGCAGGCGACCACCAACGCGCAGCTGTTGCCAGGCGACCGTCAGCAGATCGAACTGCAATCGGCTCAATCTGGCAATGTCGTCATCAGATCTCAGCCATTTGATATCCGGGTGGCGACGGATCACACCGGTGGCCGAACAGGGTGCATCCAGCAGGATTCGATCGAATTGCCGGTAACCGAAATGGCTGCCCAGTTGCATGCCGTCGGCGCACAGCAGTGTGGCTGATTGCTGAGCGCGATCGAGGTTTTCCTGAACGCGCTGAAGCCGTACCGGATCGATATCCAGGCAGGTCAGCGTGATCTCATTTTCGAGCTCCATGAGGTGGACACTCTTGCCGCCCGGTGCAGCACAGACATCCAGTACATCATCACCAGCCCGAGGTGCCAGCAGCATGGCGGCACACTGGGCTGCACAGTCCTGCACCGATAGCAGACCCTCGGAGAAACCGGCAAGCTCCGTGACACTGGCAGCCTTCTCAAGTCGCAGTGCTGAGGGAGGCCAGTCCACGGCTGTGGCCTGATGGCCATCAGCGGCCAGCGATTCGATACAGGCCTCACGACTGGTCCGTGACAGATTGACACGCAGCCACATGGGCGCCTGCAGGTTATTGTGTTCCAGTATGGTTCCCAGCTGGTCAGGCCAGGCAGCCTGAAGGCGCCTGTAGAGCCAGTCCGGATGAGAAGAACGGATCGGTTCGGAGCATTTGTCGATGATGCTCGACAGGTCACTTCGCAGCGCATTTCGCAACACCGCATTGACCAGATTCCTGGCCCAATTCTTTTTCAGGCCAAGACAGGCCTTGACCGATTCATTAACCACAGCGTGTGAGGGTGTGGACAGCCACTGGATCTGAAACAGCCCGCACAGCAACAGGAAATGGATGTCCCTGTCCTTCTTTTTCAGTGGCTTGCTGAGCAATGTGGACAGCAGATGTTCAAGCAGGCTGAGCTGGCGCAGTACACCGTACAGCAGTGCCCGATGAAACGGCCTGTCGCTGTCGTCCAGACCGGGTTCGGCTTCGGCGATGGCACTGTCGAGAGAGCGACCGTCGGTCAGAACGCGTTGCAGCGAACGCACGGCTGCATGACGTACACTGGTGCGTTTCACTGTGAATGGCTGCCCTGTGTGTCACGGCTCATGTGCTGGCGATGAGCGTTCAGAAAATCGATCGCCGACATGCGCTTGCCACCGGGGCGCTGGATTTCCGTGATGTTGATCAGTCCGTCGCCGGTCGCCACATGCAGTTGCTGATTGTCCAGGCTGATGATCTCGCCCGGTGTGCCCTGGCCCGGTTCCGGGTGGGCATTCCAGATTCGTACCGTGTCACCTGCCAGTTCACCATGGGCAACCGGCCAGGGGTTGTAGGCACGAATCTTGCGAGAAATCAGTTCTGCAGGCTCCTGCCAGTCAATCTGCGCTTCAGACTTACTCATCTTGCTGGCATAGGTCACGCCTTCCTGCGGCTGACCGCTGGCAGTCAGTTGCTGCCGTCTTGCCAGGGATTCGATCAACAGTTGTGCGCCCATGTCAGCAAGGCAATCATGCAGGCTGCCTCCGGTATCGTCACTGTGGATCGGTGTTTCTGTGATGGCCAGGATATCGCCTGTATCGAGGCCGGCATCCATTTGCATCAGCGTGACGCCAGTTTCGCTGTCACCGGCGATGATGGCTCGCTGTACGGGTGCGGCACCGCGCCAGCGGGGCAGTATCGAACCGTGTAAGTTCCAGCAGCCCATTGCAGGTGTATCCAGCGTCGCCTGTGGCAGGATCAGCCCGTAGGCCGCGACCACCATCAGATCGAGCTGCAGCGATTCAAGCGCTGCCTGAACCTCGTCGGATTTCAACGATGTTGGCTGATACACCGGTATGTCGTGATCGAGGGCGGTCTGTTTGATGATATTGGCACGCAGCTTTCTGCCGCGACCAGCCGGCCGGTCCGGCTGCGTGTACACAGCCACGACGTGGTGTTCGGATTCGATCAGTGCCTCAAGTGCAGGGCGTGTGAAATCGGAGCTGCCTGCGACAGCGATTCTGAGTGGTTCTGTCATCTGTGTACCCGGTCGTCGGCGATTTCAGGCGATCTTTTCCCGCTGCCGTTTGTTCATCTTCTTGTCCACCATGCGACGCTTGAGCGGGGACAGGTAATCGACGAACAGCCTGCCTTCAAGATGATCCATCTCGTGCTGGATGCAGACAGACAGCAATTCGTCTGCATCCATGGTGAAATCGTGACCCTGTTCATTCAGTGCATGTATGGTGACCAGCTTGAACCGCTCGACCTTGGCATAGATGCCCGGAACAGACAGACAGCCTTCTTCACAGGTCTGCTTGCCTTCCCTGCCCTGGATCACGGGATTGATGAACACCAGTGGATCGGATCGATCGTCTGATACGTCCATCACGATGATGCGCTTGTGAACATCAACCTGTGATGTGGCCAGACCGATGCCGGGCGCATCATACATGGTTTCGAACATGTTGCTGACCAGGGCTCGCACGTCATCATCAACCACATCGACGTTGGTTGCGACTGTTCTGAGCCTGGGGTCAGGGTATTCGAGGATGTCTAGTATTGCCATAATAGGGTGACCTGGTTCGCATCATTATCAGTCGTTTGGTGTATCTTAACAGTGACGGTGTGAATCCCGAAGCAACAGCCATCATTGATCTGCACCGCATTATTTGCGGCATGACAGCAATCGATGATCGGGAACGGACACGGGTCTGTCTGCATCAGAAACCGACTGACATGTCCCGAAAAATGGGAATTTAGGGGCCAGAATTCAATGAAAATGCGGCTTAATCACTGAAAATAATGAAAAAAGGGGCTGGAAATGAGAACAAAGTTTTGCGCGAAGACGAAATTCAGCTACACTAAAGCCGAGAATAATCAATAGATTGGCGATCATGTTTAAACTAATACTTTCAATGGTAGTCGGGGTGATGCTATCTGCAGCGGTGGCAGCACAGGAAGTTGAGTTACAACCGGATCATCCGGATCGCTATACCGTTGTGCGAGGAGACACCCTCTGGGACATCTCCGAGAGATTCCTCCGCAGCCCCTGGCTGTGGCCGGAAATCTGGCAGGTCAATCCGCAAATCGAAAACCCGCACCTGATCTATCCGGGTGATGTGATCAGCCTGATCTACGTCGATGGACAGCCACGCCTGAGCGTCAATCGGGACAACCGTACCGTTCGCCTGTCGCCACGTGTCAGGGCAACCTCGATTTCCGAGGCCATACAGCCCATCAACATCAACGACATTCGTCAGTTCCTCGACAAGCGCACCATTCTAGATCCGGAACAGATCGAAGAGCTGCCCTATGTGGTGGCACTTCAGGAGGGCACGATCAAGGCGACCGAAGGCTTCAAGATCTATGTCCGGGGAATGGATGAAGCGCCCATCGGGGCGAACTATGCCGTGGTCAGACCTACCATCGAGTTTCAGGAACTACCGGCACGCTATCCGTGGGAAACCTCTACCGAATTCGAACCATCCAGTCGCGACTGGACTTACCCGGGTGGCAAGTCCATTCAGGACTATGGCACCCAGTTCTGGCAGAACTACATCGATCGTCTCTACTACGAGAGCATCATTTCACTGGGCTTTGAAGTCCTGCAGGCCGGCACGGCTGAAGTGGTTGTGAACGGTGATCCGGCAACACTGCGTATCACCCAGAGTGACATCGAGATCAACGAGGGTGATCTGATATTGCCGGTGTTCAGTGCCGATTTCGATCTGGAATACGTGCCGCAATCACCGGGCAACGTACCCAGCAACGCCCAGGTGATCGCGCTCAGCAAGACGCTGTTCGGCGCCGGTCCGACCCAGGTTGTTGCCATCAACAAGGGGCATGCCCAGGGCATTGCCAACGGCGATGTCTTTTCCACACACCGTCCAGGTGTCACCATAAGGGATGAAGTCAAATATCCCAGGGATGATGTGAAAACCTATTTTTCACGCAAGCGTCGTGCTGACGCTACCGTGAAACTGCCGGACGAATACTCGGCACATATCATGGTGTTCAAGACCCATGAAAACATCAGCTATGCTCTGATCATGCGGGCAGAGCAGGCGGTGAAGGTTGCTGATCTGCTGAAATTACCCTGATTCTGGCGCACACCTGCCCGATTCCCTCGGGCAGGTGTGCGGTCTGTCATGCTCACCTGATGAAACCTCAAGCAGCAGTACTGCTGTGTTCGATCCCCGTCCTGTATTGACTTGCCTGTTCTGCTCTTTTAGCCTAGTGGCAAGGGAATTGGTCGGGAGATAACGGAATAACCGTTAGGCAGAGGATTCAGTTCATGGAAGATACCCCCGAGCTCAGGAGCTGGCTCACACTGATTTGTGCCCCGGGACTGGGTGCATCGGTACTTCGACGGCTCATCAAACCACAGCAGGACCCACTCGACCTGCTCAGGCTAGACAACAGGCAGATGCATCAGGCCGGCCTGTCAGACAAGACCATTCACGCGCTCAGACAACCTGATCAACAGAGGTTGAATCAGATTCGTGAGTGGCTTTCCAGGCCCGACAATCATCTGATTACACTCACCGATGACGACTTCCCGCCCCGGCTGAAGGAAATTCCCTCGTCACCAGCCTGGCTCTTTGTGACCGGTGACCCGAGTGTGCTCTGGCACCCGCAGCTGGCCATCATCGGTAGTCGCAAGCCGAGTGCGACCGGACGTCGCAACGCCACTCAGTTTTCAGCTGCCATTGCCCGCACGGGACTACTGGTTACCAGCGGAATGGCCATGGGTATCGATGGTCTGGCTCACAAGGCTGCACTGGACGAAGGCTGCAAGACCATTGCCGTGGCAGCAACGGGCCTGGATATTGTCTATCCGGCAGGCCATGCCGAGCTGTGTCGCCGGATAGCGGATAACGGTGCCGTTGTCTCCGAATTTGCGCCGGGGACACCACCCAGACGCGAGAACTTCCCGCGTCGAAACCGACTGATCAGCGGCCTGTCACTGGGTACACTGGTGGTCGAGGCAGGAGTACGCAGCGGCAGCCTGATCACGGCGAGAACAGCGATGGATCAGGGGAGGGAGGTATTCGCCATTCCGGGTTCGATTCACAATCCGGTTGCCAGAGGATGCAATTCACTGATCAGACAGGGGGCAAGACTGGTTGAATCGGAGGAGGACCTGTTACAGGATCTGGCTCAGATCACGCGCGATTTCGCTGGTGACATGCGTCGCGTACTGGAGCAGCAGTCTGCGGATGGAACCACAGAACTTCTTGAACCGGGAAATTCTGCCCCAACAATAGAACATGACCCGGAATACAAGCGATTGATGCAAGCGATCGGATCTGATCCGGTCACGATAGATGATCTGGTTGAAGAAACGGGATTGACCGTCGCCGAAGTTTCATCCATGCTCTTGTTGCTGGAGCTGAACGATCAGATCGAGGCTGTCCCGGGCGGGACCTATTGTCGCAGAGAGGCCGCAATATGAAAGAAAATGTGCTTGATGTCCTGATGTATCTGTTTGAGAACTACTTCTATGACGAGCCCGAGGAAGATACTGACCGCGAAACCATGCAGGCTTCCCTTCTCGAAGCAGGATTCAGTGAAGGCGAAGTCAGCAAGGCATTCGACTGGCTCGATGGCCTGGCGGAACAGCGTGAGCTGCCTGAACTGGTAGACAGCGTTACCGAGCCGGTACGGGTCTTCAGTGATTATGAACAGCAACGTCTGGATACCGATTGCCGTGGGTTCCTGATCTACCTTGAGAACGCCGGTGTGCTCGACAGTCATCGCCGCGAGCTGGTGGTGGACCGGGTCATGGCACTGGACAATCAGCAGGTTGATCTGGACGATCTGAAGTGGATTATCCTGATGGTACTGTTCACACAGAAAGGGCAGGAAGCCAATTTTGCCTGGATGGAAAACCACCTGTTCAGCAGTACAGAAGAACTGAGACATTGACACAAGACCATGGCAGCGAACCTACTCATAGTTGAATCACCGGCAAAAGCCAGCACGATCGAGCGTTATCTCGGCAAGGATTTCAAGGTGCTGGCGTCCTACGGCCATGTACGCGACCTGATTCCGAAGAAAGGGGCAGTCGACCCGGACAACGATTTCAGAATGACCTACGAAATCGTCGAACGCAACAACAAGCACATCAATGCCATCGTCAAGGAAGCCAAAAAGGCTGAATCGGTCTATCTGGCCACCGACCTTGATCGCGAGGGTGAGGCCATCTCGTGGCATATCAAGGAAATTCTTGATGACAAGAAGGTGCTGAAGGACAAGAACATCTATCGGGTCGTATTCAGCGAGATCACAAAGAAAGCGATACAGGAGGCTGTGGCCGAGCCACGCACCCTGTCAACCGATCTGGTCAATGCACAGCAGGCCAGACGGGCGCTGGATTACCTGGTCGGTTTCAATCTGTCACCGCTGCTGTGGAAAAAGGTCAAGCGTGGCCTGTCTGCCGGTCGTGTGCAGAGTCCGGCCCTGCGCATGATCGTTGAGCGCGAGCTGGAGATCGAGGCATTTGATCCGAAGGAATACTGGACCATCGAGGCTGATCTCGAGAAAGAGAAACAGCCGTTCATGGCCAAACTGTTCGAATGGCAGGGCGAAAAGCTCAAGCAATTCGATATCAACAACGAAAAACAGGCGAAGGAAGTCCACAAGACACTGACGGATACAGCTAACGGCAAGTTGATCGTGGCTGACATCACCAGCAAGCAGCGCAAGCGGAATCCCTCTCCACCGTTCATTACCTCGACATTGCAGCAGGAAGCGGCACGCAAACTTCGTTTTTCGGCACAGAAAACCATGCGTGTGGCTCAGCAACTGTATGAGGGAATTGACACCGGCAAGGGTCAGCAGGGTCTGATCACCTACATGCGAACCGACTCGGTCATGCTGTCCAACGATGCGCTGGCGGAACTGAGAGAAGTGATTGCCGAGCAGTACGGAGAGAAATCGGTACCGGAATCGGTCAACACCTACAAGACCAAGTCAAAGAATGCGCAGGAAGCACACGAAGCAATCCGGCCCACATCGGCAACACTGTTGCCTGAGAAGCTGAAGTCACATCTGAACGAAGATCAGATGAAGCTGTACAACCTGATCTGGAAGCGCACCATCGCCTGTCAGATGATTCCTGCGATCATGAACACGGTCGCCGTCCTGTTCAACTGCGGTGAAGGCAATACGCTCAAGGCCACCGGTTCCACAGTCGTCGAGCCCGGCTTCCTGAGTGTCTATGAAGAGGGCGATGACAACAAGAACAGCAGCAAGAAGGAAAACCGCTTGCCCAGGCTGGTCAAGGGTGACGAGGTTGATGTCAGGGAAATTCGTCCTGAACAGCATTTCACCGAACCGCCACCGCGTTTTTCCGAGGCTTCCCTGGTGAAGGCGCTGGAAGAATTCGGTATCGGTCGTCCCTCGACCTACGCCAACATCATTTCAACGCTGGTAAATCGTGAGTATGTTGAACTGGAAAGCCGGCGATTCACGCCGACTGATATCGGTCGAGTGGTGAGCAAGTTCCTGTCCGAACATTTTACCCGATACGTGGATTACGAATTCACCGCCCGTCTGGAAGACGAACTCGACGACATCTCGCGTGGCGAAAAGGAATGGGTGCCGTTGCTGGGTAAGTTCTGGACCCCGTTCATCGAGCTGGTAGACGAGAAGGAAGAGTCGGTCAGTCGTGCCGATGTCATGCAGCAGCGTGAACTGGGCACCGATCCGAAATCGGGCAAACCGGTCTCCGTGCGTATGGGTCGATACGGGCCATTTGTTCAGATCGGTTCACGCGAGGACGAGGAAAAGCCACAGTTTGCATCGCTCAGGCCCGGTCAGAAAATCGACCTGATCACCTTTGAAGAAGCCATGGAGCTGTTCAAGCTGCCGCGCGACCTTGGTGAGACACCAGAAGGTGAGGCACTGTCGGCCAATATCGGTCGCTTCGGGCCGTATGTACGATACGGCAACAAGTTCGTCTCCATACCGAAAGAAGAAGACCCCCACACCATCACGACCGAACGCGCTCTGGAGCTGGTGGCAGAGAAAAAACAGGCCGATGCCGACAAGATAATCAAGACCTTCGAGGGCAGTGAACTGCAGATTCTGAAAGGTCGCTACGGGCCGTACATCACCGATGGCAAGAAAAACGGCCGCATCCCCAAGGATCGCGAGCCAGCCGATCTGACGCTGGCCGAATGCGAGGAGATCATCGCCAAGGCACCGGACCGGAAAAAACGGACGCGTCGAAAGGCCAAGGCCTCCTGATTGCACGCTGATTCAGGCGGCTCACTGCTGTGCCCATGAAATCCATCACTGTCACCGATGCTGTCGCGTTGTTGAGGCAGGAGGGCGTCGTTATCTGTCCGACTGAAGCCGTTTACGGTTTCAGCTGTGACCCGGATTCAGCGCTGGCCATCGAAGCATTGATGAATCTGAAGCAGCGCCCGAAAGACAAGGGTCTGATTCTGGTGGCCTCTTCAGTTGAACAGCTCATGCCCTGGATCGATGCCAGTGTTGACCTGAGCGCAGCCAGGCAGAGCTGGCCAGGACCCGTGACCTGGATCATGCCGGTGTCAACGGCGCGGACCGATCACCCAGTGGTTAAAGATGGCACCATCGCCGTGCGAGTAACCGATCACCCGGTGATGCGCGCTTTGTGTGATGCCTTTGGCGGCTGTCTGGTGTCGACCAGTGCCAACCCCTCTGGCCTGCCGCCGGCGAAATCCACTGATGTCCTGTACCGCTATTTCGGCGATCAGTGCACACTGCTTGAAGGTGCGCTGGGCGGACTGGATCGACCCACACGAATCATCGATGGACGCAGCGGAAAAATCCTGCGAGACTGATGCCCCATGAGTGAACTGGCTGAACCCGTCAAGCACTACCTGCTGGCGCTGCAAAAGCGCATTCTGGACGCACTGACAGAACTGGACCCTGCTGTGACCGCAGCAGGTGATGAATGGCAGCGCGAGGCCGGCGGTGGTGGTATAACCCGAGTCATCAGTGGCGGTGATGTGTTTGACAAGGCCGGTGTAAACTTTTCTCACGTACATGGATCGCAACTGCCGCCGAGCGCCAGCGCCAGTCGACCGGAACTTGCCGGCAGGGGCTTTCAGGCCATGGGCGTGTCGCTGGTGATTCACCCGGTCAATCCACACGTCCCCACCACGCATGCCAATGTACGATTTTTCATCGCCGACAAGCCGGGCGAGGAACCTGTCTGGTGGTTTGGTGGCGGTTTTGACCTCACACCCTGTTACGGTTACGAGGAGGATGTGCTGCACTGGCACCGTACCGCCAGAGCGGCCTGTGAACCCTTCGGCGAATCCTGCTATGACCGTTACCGGCGCTGGTGTGATGAGTATTTCTATCTGCCACACCGCTCAGAGACACGCGGTGTTGGCGGTCTTTTCTTTGATGACCTGAATGAGCCCGGCTTCGAGCAGAGTTTTGCCTTCATGCAATCGGTCGGGGATCATTTCCTGCCAGCCTACCTGCCCATCGTCGAACGGCGCAGAAACCAGAACTGGACCGAATCGGAGAAACAGTGGCAGGAGTATCGCCGAGCACGCTATGTCGAATTCAATCTGGTTTACGACAGAGGCACCTTGTTCGGTCTGCAGTCGGGTGGACGAACCGAGTCCATACTGATGTCGATGCCGCCCGTGGCCCGATGGGCCTATGAATACAAACCGGCACAGGGAAGTGCCGAGGAAAAACTGCTTACAGACTTCCTCAGGCCCAGGGACTGGCTGACAGAAATTGCCTGAATTCGTTTGATGACTATGGGTTCAAGGGGTGTCCCGGGGGGAAGGGGGACCCCCCGGGACGAGTTCGGAGCGTGTTTGGGGGAACATCATCTCCAATGCGGGTTCGCTTAAGGGAGGGCAGCGAACCCAGCCATGCAGGCTTGGTTCAGTAGACTGTCGTTCTGCGAAAAGGTTTCAAAGAAATTTTCTCGCCGACTGTCCCTGCTGTTCATTTATCCGGACATCCCGACAAGGCAAGCGCCGAAGTCTGTCATGGCCGGAAACAACGAGCACCATTACGTTGATGAACAACAAAACCAAACTCGCAGTTACAGGTTAACCCTGACTCGAATCGGCTGAATGTGGCGAAAGTCATAGATATACGAAAAACGACGTTTTAAGGCCGACAAACCGTCCTGATCTGCCATAATGATCGTCTCCACAGCTTCAGAAAACTGCAGAACATGAACAATCTGACACCAGAACTTGAACACTGGCGAAGTCGTGGTGAAATCATGCAGGTCGATGGTACGGGTGTGCATGTGCTGCATGTCACCGCTGCATCACGGGCCGGGTCAGTAAGCCCGGATCAAAACGGCCGTGAGACTCTGGTACTGCTGCATGGCTTTCCAACCAGCTGCTGGGACTGGCATGCCATCGAACCCGCGTTGTCATCGAAATTTGATCTGTTGATGATGGACTACCCCGGATTCGGTCTGTCAGACAAGCCGACGAGGCGATCCTATTCACTGATCAGGCAATTTGATGCTGTCAATGCCGTGCTCAGGGCAAAACAGATCGAACGATGTCGCGTGCTTTGCCATGACATGGGAAACACGGTTCTGTGTGAATGGCTGTTCGCGCTGCAAGAAGGCCGTGGTGTCCCGGAAATCACACGCATCGACATGCTGAACGGCGGTGTTTACATGGACCTGCACCGTCCCCTGTTTACTCAGCGGCTGCTGAGGACGCCCGGACTGGGTGAAATTGCTGCACGTCTGTCATCCCGGGCAGTCTTCAACCGCCAGTACCCGAAAGTCTATGCCAGACCGGATCAGTTCGATGCGGTGCACTATGACGGGCAATGGGCTCTGATGACTCATCATCATGGCCGCAGGGTGTGGGCCAAGACCGCGATCTACATGCGCGAACGTGTGCGCTATATCGATCGCTGGCAGGGGTCACTGCATACTGCGGACATTCCGGTTCGACTGATCTGGGGTCGACTGGACCCGATTGCGGTGGCTGCCATTGCTGAGCGGCTTCAGTCCAGTCTGAGAAATTCACGCCTGTACTGGCTCGATGGCTGCGGCCACTATCCGCAGCTTGAGCAACCCGAGGCGGTTGCCGAAATTATCCTGGCTGAGTAGTTGTAGTACCGTGTGCTAGCGTAATCGCGGCGGACTGGACAGACAGATGTAGCAGCCGAATTCCACGCCAAGGTCCAGCGTATACAGCGTGTGATGCAGGGCCGTACCACTGCCGACCATCGGCTGGTCATTGAGAAACTCCTCGGGGCCGAAAAACACCGGACGTGCCAGCGGGTTGGCGGCATAGCACTGGAAGTAGGCAGCCGATCGTGCCATGGCGTAATCGTCGTGATCGAGCTGACCACAGGAACGATCAATGCCATCGATGATGCAGGGGCCGTTGGTGCGGGCTGTGGATAATGTGCCGCTGATGTCCTGCTCACTGAGCTGATACTGGCCTACACTTACCAGTTGATCGCCCGCTGCACTGCACCAGTCCAGCTGCAATTCCGTATCGTGTGCCCATGATGCGGCTGTCATCACCAGAACGACGAGCATGCACATCAGGCCGCGTCTTGCTGTTGTGAAAAATTCCGTTTGCATGATATCCCCTCCTGCCACCAGGGCGACAACATAACACAATCATTCTTCTGACCGGAAAAAACCAAGGGTAAAAGTCGGGCAAAATATAATTTATCTTTAATTTCAGCAAGTTAGATTCGTGTTACTGCGACCGCTCATTCGGGGTGATTTGGCTTTTTCCCTGTTATGCCCTGGATTCTGGTTGAGCATTGGCTCGCTGACGATGAACATAGGCGCTGTCCAAATCAGCAACGGAAACCACAACATGACAAATACACACAAACTTTTGATTCTGTCGATCGCCCTGTCAGCCTGCGTGAGTGCCCAGGCAGAAGCACCGGGCGGGCCACAGATTGATGATGAGATCAGGATCGCCCATTGCGGAGAAGTCTCGAAGAGCTGGATCGTTTCACAGGGGCTGCTGCCGAGTATCATGCCACCGCTGTCATCTCAACAGGAATACCTCGACAAGATCGGCAAGGCTGCCTGTGAACACGGGCTGCAGTTCGGTGCCTGGACTGAGGCAACCGACTTTCCTGGCCCGGACGGTGACAACACCGGGTTCGTCGGTGGCAAGGGTCTTCAGATCACCAACGGATACGGCGATTGCAATCTCTACACAGAGTACCTGGTTGATGGCATTCCCATGCTCTATCCAACCAATGCCGGCTCACCGAGTCTCTATCCGGTCTGCGCTGACCTGTTCAACATGACCACCGATTCGAATGGCAATATTATCTTCACCGGCGGTGTCACTGTGCCGATCACATCGGTCAAGTACGCCTGCATGGAGCGACGTGTCTGGGGTGGTGGAAACAATCCGGAACCGTCGGTTTCCTGTGACCCGATGGATAACCTGTACCCCGGTGACTACCAGCCGGAGATCGAATGGAATGGCATGTCGGATGATGACACCAGCAATGGCAGTAGCGGTGGTGGCGTGATCCAGGCGAGAAGAAACCGATAACGGGAGGGAGAGGCGCGGACAGTCCGGTCATGCGGGCTGTCCCTGCCACAGTTTCCGGTTCAGAGCCTGGCCTGCTGCAACAGTTCGAAATGCTTCAGACGATCGGTCAGGTCGGATTCGACAGCCGCAGGCAGTTCACAGTTGGCCAGCACATAATGTACCGTTCGCAGCACCTCACGCCAGCGCGGGTTCTTCGGCAGATGCTGCAGCGCCAGATAACGATCCAGCGAGCGCGTTCTGAGTCGACCCTCATCGATGGAAATTCGCCATATGCCGCTTTGTTCGGCCAGTTCAAGCTTGTCCATGCCGGTTGACTCCCGCCAGACAGCCATCGTGGTTGTCATCAGGCTGACCAGCGATGTCCTGTATTGCACATCAACATCCTCGATATTGCTCTCTGCCAGAACCTGCCCGAGCCGGTCCGAGACATCGGTCAGTTGCGACCAGAGCTTGCCATTTCTGTTGGTGATGCTTGCGTCGGGCTGAGTCAGTCGTGTCCTCAGGGTAGTGAACTGCTCGTGCAACTGGTTCAGCTGTTTCAATGTTGCCAGCGCCGATACAGCAGACAGGTTACCCGTGTCGGGCTGATCACGCATCAGGCTGATCAGTACACTGCCATCAGACTGTATCAGGCAGTCTGCAGAAACCGATTGAGGCAGCTCGGCATCGCTGCTGGCAGAGACGACTGTCAGATTGGACAGTCGAATTTCCGACATCTCTTCATTCAGATCGAGAAAGACCGGTTGCTGTAGCAGGTTGGTCAGGTAGTGATCCACGGGAGCACCTGGCGGCACGCCATCGGCCAGACCGATGAGCTGATTGAAGGGCTTGTTGGCGTAGAGGATGTGGTTCGACTGATCGACCAGCACCATGGGATCGTCACTGACATCCAGAATCGTGCGCAGGCGGTCGATGGATGACCGAAGTTCCCGTTCACGTTGCTGATGAGACGCAATACGTGCACGCAATCGACTTTGCTGCCGTGCCCTGACGATCCAGAGTGTGGCCAGCAGCGCAGCAAGAAGAATCAGGCCGATTGAAAACAGCAGAATGGTCTGCCGCTGTTCGAGTGAACTGATCAGGATATCCTTGTTGAGCAGGCGGATCTGTTCCTCACGCGATTGCAGGTCATACTGGGTTCTGATGCGTGCCAGGTCTTCGTTGTATCGGGATTCGGAAACAGCGGTAATCAGATCTCGATGCTGTGACAACCGGTCGTAGGCCAGACGGTATTGACCCAGTCCGGCATGTGCTTCAGACAGCAGCCGGGCAAAGCGGGCACGCATGGCCGCATTGTCACGTTCGGTGGCAAATTCATAGCCATCACTGGCGTACAGCAATGCACTGGCGTGATCGTCCTTCAGGGTAAACTGCCGGGACATCAGCTCGAAATACTTGAGCCGGGTTTCGATGCCGTGTTCATCGGCCACGGTGCGGGCCGCATCCAGGGATAGACCTGCCGCATCGGCCGAGCCGTGATCAATCAGTACACTGGCGATCGACAGGTTCAGTCTGACCTGATCCAGTGGCCGGTCGAACATCTCGAACGATCGCAGGGAAGATTGCAGTGATGACACCGCTTCATCGACCCTGCCCAGGGCAGCAAGCGAGAGGCCGATATTTTCCTCAGTATGGGCAATATTCGAGCGCGCACGCTGGTCTGCAGAACCGGCCAGGGATTGGTTGAAAATGACAATGGCCTGATCGTATTGAGCCAGTGCATTCTCGTGATCGCCCATGTCGCGATAGACATTTCCGATATTGTTGATGGTGGTGGCAATGGCATGCTTGTCACCGATACGCTTCTTGAAATGCAGCCCCTTGAGCAGGTGCTGCAGTGATTCCTGATACTGGCCCCGTGCGCGATAGGCGGCGCCCAGGTCGTTGTGCGATTTGCCCATGCCCAGCACATCGTCACTGGCTTCGGCCAGCGTCAGTGCCCGCTGGAAGGATTCAATGGCAGCGGCATGATTTTCCTGATGAAACAGGATGGCACCCCGTTTGCGAAGCAGCCTGTATTCTGTGGCCGTCTCCTGAGATGACAGTGACATGCTCATCTGGTCGATGAGTCGTCCCGCCAGCGGGTAATCATGATTGGCGATGGCCACGTCAATCAGCCTGAAGCCGGCAGCCTGGTGGATGTCTGATTGTGTACTGTCTGCAGTGAGATCGTAGGCCTGCTGGCATTTGATCAGGGCTTCGCCAGTCCTGTTTGCCAGCACACTGGCCTCGCAGGCTGCCAGCAAATCATCGGCATTGGTGGCAGCGGCGACACAGGCGGGAAGCAGCGTGCAGCAGGAAATGAAGGCCGTGATCTTCACCGCAATGGTCAGTGAGCTTCGTTCCAGTTGGCGCCATGTCCGATGTCGACAACGAGATCGACATCCAGGCTCGCTGCATCGCGCATGCAGCGATTGACACCCTCGGCGACGGCATCCAGTTGTGACTCGACCACTTCCAGAACCAGTTCATCATGCACCTGTAGCAGCATTCTGGCCTCACCCTCATGCTGCTCGCGAATGAATGAATCAACGGCAATCATTGCCAGCTTGATGATGTCTGCTGCACTGCCCTGCATGGGGGCATTGATGGCGGCTCGCTCTGCGCCCTGACGCCGCTGGAAGTTGCTGCTGTTGATCTCCTTCAGGTGCAGACGACGTCCAAAGATGGTCTCGACGTATCCTGCCTCATGCGCCTGCTGTCGGGTGTTGTCCATGTACTCGCGAACGCCGGGGTAGCGGGCAAAATAGGTGTCGATGTATTCCTGGGCCTCGGCACGAGAGATCCCGAGCTGTTTGCCAAGGCCGAATGACGACATGCCATAGATCAGTCCGAAATTGATGGCCTTGGCTGCGCGACGATCGTCCTTGGATACCGAGTCGGGTGTGCCGCCAAACACCTCGGCAGCCGTACTGGCATGAATGTCCAGCCCTTTTTCGAAAGCGCTCAGCAGACCCTTGTCACGTGACAGATGTGCCATGATTCTCAGTTCGATCTGGGAATAATCTGCCGCCATCAGCACAAAGCCGTCGTCCGGCACGAAGGCTTCACGAATGCGTCGGCCCTCGGCACGTCGAATTGGTATGTTCTGCAGATTGGGGTCATTGGAAGACAGCCTGCCGGTGGCGGCGACCGCCTGGTGGTAGGACGTGTGGATGCGACCGGTATCCGGGTTGACACACAATGGCAACTTGTCGGTGTAGGTGGACTTGAGCTTGCTGACAGTCCGGTATTCCAGAATCACCTCGGGCAGTTCGTACTCATGCGCCAGTTGTTCCAGCACATCCTCTGCCGTTGACGGCTGGCCCTTGGGCGTCTTGCGAATCACCGGCAGCCCCTGCTGCTCGAACAGAATTTCCTGCAGCTGTTTGGGCGAGCCGAGGTTGAAGCTGCGGCCGGCGATTTCATGTGCCTTGATTTCCAGTTCGATCGCACGAGATTGCAGCTCGCTGCTCATCTGATCCAGCAGGCCTGTATCCACACGGATACCGGCGGTCTTCATCCGGTTCAGCACAGGAATCAGTGGCATCTCGATATCGCTGTACACCGAGTTGAGTGCAGAGTCCTGTTGCAGCATGGGGTTGAGGTGCTGGTGAAGTCTGAGCGTTATTTCGGCATCTTCGGCGGCGTACTCGGCTGCCGTGTCCAGTGGAATCTGGTCGAAGGTCAGTTGCTTGGCACCCTTGCCGGCGATTTCCTCGTACTTGATGGTGGTGCTGTCCAGATAGAACCTGGCGAGTGAATCCATGTCATGACGGGTGGCGGTACTCTGATAGACATAGGATTCAAGCATGGTGTCGTGCATTTGACAGTCGAAGACCAGACCATAACGCTCCAGCACCTGCATGTCGTACTGTGCATTCTGCGCGATGACCTGAATGTCCCTGCGGCGGGTGAGTGTATTGAGTGACTCGATCACCTCGGCGATGCCAAGCTGTTCACTCTCGTCGGCATGAGTCAGCGGGATGTAGGCGGCACTGCCGGCTTCGCTGGCGATGGAGATACCGACCAGGTCGGCACGCAACGCATCCAGCGAGGTGGTTTCACAATCCAGTGCAAACACGCCGGCATCGGCAAGGCGCTCAATCCAGTCGTCAAGTTCGGCTCGTTTCTGGATGACTGCATATTCAAGATCCTGTTCCGCAATGGCAGGCGTCACGCCCTCTTCCTGATCCAGCTGCCTGAGCCAGGTTCTGAACTCGTAGGTTTCGAACAGATCGCGCAAGCGGTCGTTGTCAGCTGGCTGACGCGTCAGATCTTCATCGCCCAGTGACAGATCAAGACCGGTACGAATGGTGACCAGATCCCTGGACAGTGGAAGATGGTCTGCCGCTTCCCGCAGGTAGCCACCAATTTTGCCGCCGATCTCGTCGCTGTGTTCGAGCAGCTTGTCCATGGTCTGGTACTGGCCCAGCCACTTGGCTGCTGTCTTCGGCCCACACTTGTTGACACCGGGTACGTTATCCACCTTGTCGCCAACCAGCGCCAGGTAATCGATGATCTGATCGGGGGTGACACCGAACTTCTCCTTCACACCTTCAGTATCGAGACGGGTGTCGGTCATGGTGTTGACCAGCTCGACCCTGTCGTTGACCAGCTGCGCCATGTCCTTGTCTCCGGTCGAGATGATGACCGGGATATCGCGTGCGGCATACTGCGTCGCCAGGGTGCCGATGACATCATCGGCCTCGACATCCGGGACGCGCACCACCGGAATGCCCATGGTTTCGATGATTTCCAGCAAGGGCTCGATCTGCTGTTTCAGTTCTGCCGGCATTGGCGGCCGGTTGGCCTTGTATTCCGGGTACATCTCATGCCTGAAATTCTTGCCTGGCGCATCGAATATCATCGCCAGCCGTTCCGGGTCGGCCTCATTGAGCAGTCGCCTGATCATGTTGAGCACACCAAACATGGCACCGGTGTAGTGTTTGCCATCCGAGGTTTGCAGATCCTGCATCACCATATAGGCACGATAAAGGTAGGAGGAACCGTCGATCAGGTAGAGCGGTGTCTTGCTGTCTGACATGGTGGCTGGTCTGGTCTGGGTCTGGGGAGTTGCCATGATAGGTGATCTGGCCTCGCAAATTCAATTGATAAGCCTGACGACTGGCTGTTGTGGTCCCGGCATCTGTCTGTCCGAATTTGTGATGCTGCACGATGACAATGGCCGAGGATATGGTATGCTCAAGTCATGAACAGAATGTTCCGCCTGCTGCTCGTTGTCCCCTTCATGCTGGCCCCCGTGCTGGCCCAGAAAAACAGGGATGAGGATCGTCCCGAACTGCCTGATGCACCGCCACCCGAAGTGACCGAACAGGCCCCCCTGCCACCCAAGCTGGTCGGACCTGATCAGCCGGCACCGACAGTCAACATCCGGCGTGAGGGTAACCAGATCATTGAGGAATACCAGCTCAATGGCAGCACCTACATGGTCAAGATCACTCCCGAGGATGGCGTTACCTATTATCTGATCGATACCGATGGTGACGGCGAGTTCGACACCAAGGAATTCGATGATCTCAACAGTGTTCGGCCGGTCTATTACAAGCTGTTTGAATGGAAGTAAGTCGTGGCCGTCTGGCCTCACTGAATCACTGGGTAGGACGCTCAATCAGCACTCTCACGCTGCTGATGGTGCTGCTGACCTGTCTCATCGTGCTGCTTCGCAAATTCTTCGATTTCGGTTCAATCGCCATGCAGGAGTCGGTTATCTACCTGCACGCCATCGTGTTCATGCTCGGTGCCGGCTACACCCTGGCGGACAATCAGCATGTCCGTGTCGATGTGTTCTACAGTCGCTTCAGTACCCGGATGAAGGCCTGGGTGGATTTTCTCGGCACGCTGCTGTTGCTGATACCACTGTGCCTGTTTCTGCTGGTCGTCAGTCTCGATTACGTACTGGCCAGCTGGGGGCTGACCAGCAGCGGCTGGACAGGACGCCTTGAGCAATCCCCTGAAGCAGGTGGCTTGCCGCTGGTGTTTGCCCTCAAGACCGTGATTCCGTTGATGTGTCTGCTGCTGCTGTGGCAGGCAGTGGTGAATCTTGTCAGCGGGTTCAGGACAATCAGGCAGCGGCCGGAAACCCGGGGAGACTGATCCTGGAACTGTATTACGCCATCGGTCTGTTTGTGTCGGTTTGCCTGGTGCTGATGACCGGATTCCCGGTCGCCTTCACACTGGCGGGCGTCTCACTGGTGTTCGCCTTCATCGGCAGCCTTACCGGCTGGTTCGATAACAGTTTCCTGATGGCGGCACCGAACCGTGTCTACGACATCATGACCAACCAGACCCTGCTGGCCGTCCCACTGTTCGTGTTCATGGGACTGACACTGGAACGTTCACGGCTGGCCGAAGACCTGCTCGAGGCGATGTCGCGGCTGATGGCTTCGGTCAACGGTGGCCTGGCCGTGGCGGTGATGCTGGTCGGTGTCCTGATGGCAGCCAGTACCGGTATCGTCGGTGCCACGGTGGTGACCATGGGCTTGCTGGCCATGCCGGCCATGCTCAGCAACGGTTATCGACCGTCCATCGCCGCTGGCAGTATCTGTGCTGCCGGAACACTGGGGCAGGTGATTCCGCCATCAATCGTACTGGTGCTGCTCGGTGATGTCATCTCGAACGCCTATCAGCAGGCGCAGCGCGACATGGGCATCTTCTCGCCCGATACGGTATCTGTCGGTGATCTGTTCATGGGTGCGGTCATCCCGGGTTTGTTGCTGGTGGCCTGCTATATCGTCTACCTGATGGTACTCGCCCGGCTCAGGCCCGATGCCATGCCGTCTCGCAGGGACAAGCCGGAGCAGCCTGCCGAGGTCGGTCTGTTCAAGGCCATGATTGCACCATTGGCGCTGATCGTACTGGTGCTGGGCTCGATCATCACCGGTCTGGCAACACCCACCGAAGCGGCTGGCGTCGGCGCAACCGGCGCGCTGCTGCTGGCACTGATGCGCAGACGCCTCAACCGTGAAGTCTTGCGGGAAGTGATGCAGGGCACCGTGATGATATCCAGCATGGTGTTCATGATCCTGATCGGTGCTGCTATTTTTTCACTCACCTTCAAGGGCTTTGGTGGTCATCATGCCGTCAGTGATTTTCTCAATGCATTGCCGGGCGGACAATGGGCGGCGCTACTGGTCGTTATGCTGATGATCTTCCTGCTTGGTTTCATTCTCGATTTCATCGAAATCACCTTCATCGTGGTACCCATCGTTGGGCCAGTGCTGCTGGCGATGGGATTCGATCCGGTGTGGCTGGCCATCCTGATCGCAATGAATCTGCAAACCTCATTCCTGACGCCACCGTTTGGATTTGCTCTGTTTTACCTCAGAGGCGTATCACCACCAGAGGTCCGTACAACCGACATCTACCGGGGTGTCATACCGTTCATCGTGATTCAGTTGCTGGTGCTGCTGCTGATCGCCTGGTTGCCGGAACTGGCCACCTGGTTACCGGACCTGCTGTCCGTCTAGACGGCTCACACACAGCTTCAACCCATTGCCTCGAAAAAGGCCTCATCGGAGATCTCCAGCCACAACTGCGCGGCATCGCGGTATGCCCTGAAGGAATCGAAGATACGCTGGCTCAGCTCGCCACTGCTGGCGGCTATTTCGGCAACCACCTCATCCGATGTCGATTTCAGCGCTGCCAGAACATCTGCCGGGTAGCGGCGCAACTCGACGCCATGGTCTTCGACCAGTTGCCGCAAAGCCGAGGCGTTGCGTGCACTGAATTCCGAAATCATGTCCATGTTGGCGGCCATGCAGGCACTGGACACGATCATTTTCAGATCCTCGGGCAATTGCTCATAGGCCGCCTTGCTGATCAGGCACTCGAGTGTAGTCCCCGGTTCATGCCAGCCCGGGTAATAGTAGTATTTCGCCGCCTGATAGAGCCCGAAGGCAAGATCATTGTAGGGGCCAATCCACTCAGTGGCATCGATGGCGCCGGTCTGCAGTGATGTGAAGATCTCGGCTCCTGGCAGATTGACTGGAGTGCCCCCAACCCGCCTCAGGACCTCGCCACCCAGACCCGGTATGCGCATCTTCAGGCCTTCCAGATCATCAACAGTGTTGATTTCCTTGTTGAACCAGCCACCCATCTGCATGCCGCTGTTGCCGACCGGGAATGGCACCACGTCGAACTGGCTGTACAATTCCTGCCACAGCTCCAGTCCGCCACCGTGATAGAGCCAGCCATTCATGTCCTGGGCATTGAGGCCGAAGGGAATCGCCGAGAAAAACTGAACCCCCTCATGCTTGCCCTTCCAGTAATACGAGGCGCTGTGACCCATCTCGACCGTACCGCGTGAGACGGCATCGAACACTTCCAGCGGCGGCACCAGTTCGCCACCGCCATAGACTTCGATTTCGATCCGTCCAGCCGACATGACGTTGATGCGCTCGGCCAGTTGACGGGCGCCGGTTCCCAGTGCCGGGAAATTGTTTGGCCATGAGGTGGCCATCTTCCAGCGGTATGTTGTTTCTGCCCCAGATGATTCACCCGGCTGCGGGCTACACTCTGGTTTGGCACAGGCGGCCAGTGTGGCACCGGCACCGGCGATGGCAGAGGCTTTCAGGAATCGTCTTCGTTTGTTGTCCATGGCATGAATACTGAGGCTGCTGTGAGGCGATCATAACCTGTCGTGAAACAAGATCAAATGCAGTACTGAACGAAATCCACCAATGTGCAGCAATTCTCATTCCGGCTGCCGATGGCCGATTTCCTACAGCCGGGCAGGCCCCGAACCGACGAAATTCACACACTTTGCTGATAGACTGTAGTCATGGATAACTGCGTTTGCAGGCCTTGCTGGGCTGCATGCAGCTGCCCCGAGCAGGAGAGAGAAGATGACTGAGCAATTTATCGGACAATACAAGATCACGGGTGAACTGGGCCGCGGTGGCATGGGTGTGGTGTACAAGGCCAGAGATGAATCACTGGACCGTGACGTTGCCATCAAGGTGCTTTCAGACCAGCTGTCTGATGATGACAGTATTGTCGAGCGTTTTACCCGCGAAGCCAAATCCATGGCGGCACTGAACGATTCACATATCATCCAGGTGTATTACATCGGAGAGCACAAGAACGCGCCGTTTTTCTGCATGGAGTTCGTGGAGGGCGAATCCCTCAGTGAACGACTCAAGCGATCCGGCAAGCTGAGTGTCAGCGAAGCCAGACGTATCCTGATGGAGGCGGCACAGGGGCTGGAAACAGCGCACGAGCATGGCGTTATCCACAGGGACATCAAGCCGGGCAACATCATGCTGGCCCGTAATGGCCGCGTCAAGCTGGCCGATTTCGGTATTGCCATGGTTCAGGATTTTTCCAAGCGCCTGACCAATACCGGTGAATTCGTCGGCACACCGGGCTATCTGTCTCCGGAAGTCTGCATCGGGCAGCCCGTTGATCACCGTTCCGATATCTTCGCGCTGGGCATTGTTCTGTTCGAAATGCTGACCGGCAATATTCCGTTCACCGAATCGAG
>CBDBVC010000012.1:0-51596 GCA_965212525.1 Lysobacterales bacterium | reverse complement strand
GCCAATCTCGATATCCAGGGCCTGCGTGCCGGCGTGATCGTCGAACTGGGCAACGGCCTTGTGCAGCTGGAGACTGTCGAGGGACCGGTCAACGTCAATGTCATCAAGGGCGATGTCATCGCCCGCCACATCGGCTCGCCGCACGGTCCGATCCGCATGAAGACGATGGTGGGCGATTTGAGTATCGGTGTGGACGGCAACAGCATTCACACCCCCAAGCCGCCCGGCGCCGGTCACCGTTTCCAGATGGACGGCCGCGGCGAGCATGCCATCAATCTGGAGACCATGGTGGGCGATCTGACGCTGGAAGCCGGCCAGCACTGAGCTGGCCCTGTGCATCAACTGCGGTCACAATAGCGCATGCCTTCGATCCGACTGATACTGAAGCGTGGCTTCAAGACGCTGCTCCTGCTGCTGGTGCTCAGCGTGATTGCCCTGCTGCTGGCGATTCCGCTGGCACGACTGGAGTCGCCGCCCGAGTTGCCGCTGGTTGATCGTCAACAGACCTATGCCATCGATCAGGTCAATCTCGTCACCCTGACCGATGCCGGCATTCTGCGCGATCGTCAGCTGCGTATTCGCAACGGCGTGATCGAGAGCATCGTCCCGGCGGGCAGTGCCGCACCCCCAGGCTATGAGCGCATCGATGCGGGTGGCCGCTGGCTGTCGCCCGGCCTGATCGACATGCACGTGCACGCCATGGACCGCGCCTACCTTCAGGCGACGCTGGCTTACGGGGTTACCACGGTGCGCAACATGGGCGGCTACCCGATGCACCTGCGCTGGCGGCAGGAACTGAGCGATGGCGAGTGGCTTGGCAGCCGGCTGATTACGGCGGCACCGACAATGAATGGAAAGAAGAATGCCAACCCCGTTTGGCCACAAGGTGGTGACCGATGCCGAGGAGGCCCGCGAACTGGTACAGCGCTACCATGCCGAGGGCTGGGATTTCCTCAAGATCTATACCCGCCTCGACACCGCCGTCTACCAGGCCATCATCGAGGAAGCAGCCAGACTGGACTTCCCGGCCGACGGCCATGTGCCCTACGCGGTGGTGGCCGAGAATTATCAGCTGGCTGAGGCCATGCGCACCATCGAGCACAGTGAGGAGATCTATCAGGGGCCGCTGAATTACGAGCAGGACGAGGCTGCACTTGCCGGGATCGCACGGCTGCTCAAGGCCATGGATGCCAGCCTGACGCCGACACTGATGATCTTCGATCACCTCACCCGGATTGCCAGCGAGCGTGAGGCCTATCTCGACACGCTGCCGATGGACACCATCAACCCGCTGATGCGCTTTTTCACCGACCAGTCATCGGGCAAGCGCTGGCTCACGGCCAGCGAAAAACTGACGCAGAGCCTGGAAAGACGCAACCGCTATTTCGGCCACATTACCCGTGTGCTGCACGAGCATGGTGTACGCCTGCTGCTGGGCTCGGACAGCGGCGTGATCTACAGCATCATGGGCGCGGCCACCCACGATGAAATCCGGCTGCTGCAGGATGCGGGTTTGCCGCCGCTGGAGATTCTGGCAATGGGCACGGTGAATGCTGCCGACGTGCTCGGTCTCGGCGACCGCCTGGGCCGAATCGCACCCGGCTACGACGCCGATCTGGTGATGAGCAGAGACAACCCGCTGGATGATCTGGCCACGCTGCGCACACCCGAAGCCGTGGTGCATCAGGGTCAATGGCTGGACGAGCCGCTGCTGGCGCAACTGCGCGCCAACGCTCATCAGCCCTCCAGTACCTACCTGACGCTGGGCCGCATGCTGGAGTTCTTCTTCAGAAAGTAATTAGCCCGGCGGGCATGCATGCGGCTGGACTCGATGCGGTTCATGTTCTATAAGAAAGGTATCAGGCGAATCAGGCCGCAATGGCCGGCAGGCACAGCATGACCACCATCAATTTCAGTGAATACTCCGACGACGAACTGCTGCAGTCGCTGCAATCCATCGATCGTGAATCCTACCCCGACAATTTCCGCCGGCTCATTTCCGAGCTGAAGAAACGGCGCGACCAGAAACCGGTCGAGCCCGAAGCTCCCGTTCACGACAGCGACGACACCTACCCGCTGATACCGGACAAGCCCTCGCGCAAGACGGGCGTGATCACACTGGTGTCGATTGCCATCGTCATCGTGGCCGTGCTGATGGTCAGCAACCGGCCGGTGGTGCAGCAGGGAAACGGTTGCCGTGCCGGCTGCCGTGACCGAACAGGGCCAGGCACTGGTGGATGAGATCGCCGCGGTAGCGCTGCCACTGACCCGATTGCAGATCGATACCGATCACCCGGACAAGGCCGATGCACTGAAGGCACTGCTCGACAGCGTGACACTGACCTGGGTGGCGGCAGCCGATGGCGCAGCACCAGCAATCGCGATTGATCTGACCACGGGTGCATTTGCCGACACGGCGCTGAACGAACAGCTGTTCGGCATCCTCAAGCCGCAGATCAGCAGCGCGCTGCAACAACGGCTGTAAGGCTGCACAAGGCTGCATGGCAAAACTCTCCCTGAAACGCGGCGAGAAAACCCGGTTGTTCAGTCGCCGCTTCAGCTCGGTGCCGATGGATTACCGTTTTCAGGCCAGTGCCACATCGGCCGAGCCCGTCAGCGGCGAGGTCGAGGTGTCGGTGCGTCGTGTGATTGGCAGGCGACGCAGCCGCCGGCAGCCACTTGAGGCCGACAACTGCGTGCATGCCGGCTACTGGGACACCTTCGTCGATATCGATGTCGAAGCTGGCTGCGACCTGGAGCTGACCACACCGAAACGCCACATGACCCATGCCCGTCTGATCGCCTGGCTGGCGGTTCTGGTGGTCACCGCCGCGCTGGTGGTGGTATTGCTGACGCTCTGATTCTGGTCTGATTCCTGGTCTGATCGCCAACATCAATTCTGGGTGAACGCCCGGGTTCCCGACGTTCACCCGCTGTTGTCCACCTGCATGACAGGATAACGGCCTGATGACCCGATCCAACCACAACCTCACGCTGCTGCCATGTCTTTCGATCCGTTCCTGAGCCTTGTTTTCCGGCTTCATGTCGATGGCCGATGCGCGGGTGGTCTCGATGGACGCCTATCTCGGTCCCACCGAGTACATTGATTCGACTCACCCCGAGATTGTGCTCACCAGCAAGACCATTACACGTGATGTGAAGGATGATCTGGAGCGGGCCATACGAATTCACGATTTTGTTCGGGACCAGATCCGGTTCGGCTTTTCCAGCCGGTTCTATGATGAAAAGGCCAGCGATGTGTTGCGCTCAGGCAAGGGTTACTGCATGACCAAGACCACGCTGCTGGTTGCGCTGATGCGGGCCGCCGCGCATTCCGGCCCGCCAGCATTTCATCAATCTGCGTGCCGACCTGCTGTACGGCCTGATCGATCCGGGCACCCCCTATGTGGATCACAGCTTTGCCGAGATCCTGATCGACCGGCGCTGGCACCGAATCGACAGTTATATTGTCGACCGGCAGCTGGCCGACACGGCCCGCACCCTGCTCAGGGCTGATGAGCGCTCGATAGGATATGGGGTACACGTCAATGGTGTCTCGGCATGGAGCGGTGAACGCAGCGCCTATTCACAATCGCATAATGACGGTTCGGTCAGTTTTCTGATCACCACCGATTACGGCACGTTTGACGATGTTGGCCGATTCTATGCCTTCAGTGACAGCAACAACCGCCTTAGCCTGATCGACCGCCTGCTGTTCGGCATGGTAAGCCGCAAGGCCAACCAGCGCATCGAAGCGCTGCGCTACCAGTCGCTCTAGACGCCTACTGGCTTACCTTGAACAGACTCACCGTGTCACCACCGGAGGGCACCACCAGTTGCTGCGTTGATTCGATGTATTCGACATCGGCGCTGAAGATCTCGCGTGGCAGCAGCTCGCTGATGCTTCCCTGCTTGAGGTACATGACTGGCCTTGGCCCGATCAGGGTGATGAAGAAAACCGCCGGCGCCGTCCGATTCGATGCTTTCCAGATCCTCAAGACCCTGATCGACACCGATCGGCCCGTGCATCTGAAGCGTTGTCCGATCGATTCGATACAGGTGCCAGGCTGCCACCCAGATACTGTCTTCATCGGCCCAGATGCCGTTGGCATGAGACAGTTTTTCCGACACCAGCCAGGGCCTGAGTGCCAGCGGTGGCCCCTGCTTGGCAAACACCTCCACCAGCTGATACACCGTTTTGATGTTTGATGCCGTCACGAAGACCTCGCCGTCCGGCGACAGGGTCACGTCGTTGAGCCCCGGGTTATCCTCCGGCAGACGAATGGTCATGCTGATCTTGCCCGATGGCAGGTCGATGATGCGCAGGCGGTCGAAATCCACCACGTAGAGGGTATCGTCCCTGATGGCCATGCCGGTGGGTGCATTGATGCCGCTGGACCCAGCGCGCCTGCAGCACCGTGCCATCCAGCGCCAGTCTGGACAGATAGCCCTCGCCATTGCGTGTGTAACCGTTCACATTGGAGATGATGATCTGATCCCGCGCTGCATCATGCACCGCCGATTCGGGACTGGAGAATTCACCGGATGCGGTCCATTCCGGTTCGGACCCGAGTCTGGGCACGGATTGTGCGGCACAGCCGGTAAACCACATTGCCGCCGCCAACAGTATCTGAGGTGTCTTCATGTGCCTCATGTTACCGCATTTGATGGCGAAGGCCCTGCCCGTTGCCAGTCGGCTGGCGCTTCGATACCCTGAAGCGACCGAACACGCGTATGGAACACGACATGACCGACACCACCTGGCTCAATGCCCTGCCCAAGGTTGAACTGCACCTGCACATCGAAGGCAGCCTGGAACCCGAACTGATGTTCGAGCTGGCAGCCCGCAATGACATCACCCTGCCCTTCGCCAGCGTGGACGAGGTACGCGAGGCCTATGACTTCAGCAATCTGCAGGATTTTCTCGACATCTATTATCAGGGTGCCAACGTACTGATCACCGAGCAGGACTTCTACGACCTGACCTGGGCCTATCTCGAGCGCTGCCATGAGCAGAACGTGCGCCATGTCGAGCCGTTCTTCGACCCGCAGACGCACACCGATCGTGGCATTGCCTTCGAGACCGTCATCAACGGCATCAGCCGGGCACTGGCCGATGCCGAACAGAAGCTCGACATCAGCAGCGAACTGATCATGTGTTTCCTCAGGCACCTGAGTGAAGAGGCCGCCTTCGAGACCCTGTCACAGGCCGAGCCCCACCTGGATCACATCATCGGCGTCGGACTGGACAGCTCCGAGGTGGGTCACCCGCCGGAAAAATTCAGCCGGGTGTTTGCCCGTGCCCGTGAACTGGGCCTGAAGACCGTGGCGCATGCCGGCGAGGAAGGCCCGGCCGAGTACATCTGGACCTCGATCCGTGACCTGAAGGTCTCGCGCATTGATCACGGCGTGCGCTCCACCGACGATGCGACACTGATGGCACAGCTGGCCGAAACCCGACTGCCGCTGACGGTGTGTCCACTGTCCAATACCCGGCTTTGCGTGTTCGATCACATGAGCGATCACAATATCCTTCAGATGCTTGAGGCCGGTATCTGCGTGACGGTCAATTCCGATGACCCGGCCTATTTCGGTGGCTACATGACCGAGAACTTCGTTGCCCTGGCCGAGCATCTGGACATGAGCCGTTCGCAGGCCACCGCACTGATCACCAACAGTATCGAAGCCAGTTTTGCCAGCGCCGAACGCAAGCAGGACCTGTCCGCCAAACTAGCCAGAGTGGTCGCTGGATAGTGGACGCCTGCCCCTTGCGGGTGTAGATTCAGACAGGACACTGCAATCAGGGGGCAGACGCATGCAATTCATCAAGGCACTGGCGTTACTGATCATCATCCCGGCCTTCGGCTACGGCGTTTCGGTCTGGGTACTGTCCGATCTCAATCAGTCGATCGCAGCTTCGGGTGGCAATTACACCATTGCCGAGCTCTGTGGGGCCGAGATTGCCTCATCCGAACCGCAGATACGGCAACTGTGCAGTGAAGTATCCCCCATTCTGCTGATGCGTACCGTGTCGATCATCTCGGCCATCGTTGCCGCCGCACTGCTGATCTCATTCATCGTGCTGGCGACGGTGGTGGGCACCGACCGTGCAAAAATCGCCAGGGTGTTTCCACCGCTGGTTTTCGTGACCCTGCTGGTGATGGCAGCCCAGGTGCTGGTGCAGGGTGCAATACTCACGTACGGGGCCTACGTGGCTGAATCCTATGCCATCGAACGGGTGCATCTGTTTCTGATTGCCGGCATCGGCATCGGTGCCCTGGTGGGCGGCAGTAAACTGATCAGCTCATCTTTCAACATGGCGCGCAAGCAGTCGATGTCGGTGCTGGGTCTGAAACTGGAACCGGAAAAGTACCCGCGGCTGTTTGCCATGATCGATGCGCTCGGCGACAAGCTGGGGGCACGCAAGCCGGAGCATGTGGTGGTGGGACTGGACCCGAACTTCTATGTCACCAGTGCCGACGTCAAACTGATGGGCAGTGGCACCGAACTTGAAGGTGAAACCCTGTACCTGTCGCTGCCACTGGCGCGCATACTGGAGACCGAGGAACTGAAGGGCATCATCGGCCATGAGCTGGGACACTTCAGGGGTGATGATACCGTGTACTCGCTCAAGTTCTCTCCGGTTTACGCCGGCCTGAGCCATGCGGTGACGGCACTGGACAACAACGAGAACAGCGGCGGCGGCAACTCGATTGCCACCCTGCCGGCCTACCATGTGCTGTCCTATATCATCGATGTGTTTCACACCAATGTCAGCAGCATCAGCAGGGCGCGTGAATTCGAGGCCGACAGGGCCGCCAGTGAAGTGGCCGAGCCGCGTGCTCTGGCGACCTCACTGCTCAAGATCAGCCTCTATGCCAGCGCCTGGAACGACATCCAGCAGCGCATTGTCGATCGCATGCGCACGGGCCAGATCGCCCGCAACATGTCACGCATCTTCGGCAGCGTGGTGCGCTACAACGTCAACACCGAATCGATTCCCAAGGTGATCAATTCGATAGCCGAATCGACCATCTCGCACCCCACCGATTCGCACCCACCGACTGCGTCGCGAATCGCGGAACTGGGGCTGAACATCGATGACATCGAACACGACAGCCTGCTGATTCCATCCGAGCCCTGCATTGATCTGTTCGAGAATCACCTGGCCATTGAGGAAGAACTGACCGGGCTGCAGCAGCAGTACTACGTGGCCATGGGCGTCAAGGTGCCGGAACAGAATCAGGCCGATGGTGGTGCCACCCTGCTGGCCGCCCTGGGTGCCCACATGGTGGTGGCCGACGGCAAGGTCGAGGCCGAGGAGATCGACGAGGCCGAATCGATGGGCATGGGCCTGTCCGAGGCCTTCGACTACATCGAATTCAGGGAATATTGCCAGTACCCGGACAGCCTGCCGGAACTGTCGGCACTGCTGGAGGCATCAAGCGGTGTTTCCGATGAAGGCAAGGCCATGATCATTGAGTACCTGGGCAAGATCGCGGCGGCTGATGACGAGGTTAGCCCCGAAGAGACGGCACTGATCGATCAGGTACGCAGCGCGTTCGGCAAAAACTGAACGAAACTCGACTCAGCAAAGATCAGCCGCGTGCGAGAACAGCGCCGGCGCGCCACCGGTATGCCAGAACAGCACCGTCTCATCGCTGCCGATTGTGCCGTTGCGAATCAGATGGATCAGCCCGGCCATGGCGCGTCCAGTGTAAACCGGATCCAGCAGGATGCCCTCCAGCTGTGCCAGCAGACTGATCGCCTCACGCTCGGCATCGGTGACCACACCGTATCCGGCCGCCAGCATGTCGCGGTGAATGATGACGCCGGAAGCATCCGGCATCGCGTCGCTCCCCGACAGCAGCAGCGCTTCATCGGTGAGTGAATGCACCTGCTCACGGAATGATTGTGACCCGTCCTCATCCTTGTCGATCTGGATGCCTTCGATCGAGCCGGTCATGCCACACAGGCGCAAGCCTGCAAGCAAGCCGGCCTGGGTGCCGCCGGAACTGGTGGCAAACAGCTGCCGGTCGAAACCAATGCCATACTCGGCGACCTGATCGGACAGCTCACGCATGGCCTTCACATAACCCAGTGCACCCACCGGGCTCGAGCCACCGTAGGGAATGATCCAGGGCCTGCGACCGGCCTGCTCGAGTGTTCGCTGCGCCTCATCCAGTGCCTCGCCCTTGCGGCGATTACCGCAATACTGAATGCTGGCACCGAGCAGCTGATCCAGCATCAGATTGCCCTGCGCTGCCTGTCCCGATTGTGACGGTGCTTCACCACCCAGCAGCAGGTGGCAACGCAGGCCGCAGGCAGCGGCCGCCGCAGCCGTCTGGCGGCAATGATTGGACTGCGCCGCACCGGCGGTGATCAGGGTATCGGCACCGGCGGCCAGGGCCTCCCCGACCAGGAACTCGAGTTTGCGCGTCTTGTTACCGCCCAGCGCCAGCCCGGTGGCATCGTCACGCTTGATCCAGATGTCCGGCCCGCCAAGCTGTGCCGACAGTCTTGGCAGAGGCTGAATCGGCGTTGGCAGATTGGCGAGCCGGGTACGGTTGCCGTATTGCATGATCCGGTTCCAGGGTTACGGGACCCCAGCATAACACCCGGAACGATCAATCAGGCAACAGGCTGTCTGCTCAGGGCTCGCTGCTGATTGTGCAGAGTTCATCCGGGGTCAGCCGGATCAGGTCGATACTGCCAGATGGCCCATCCGTGAAGGCATAATCAAAGCTGGCTTCGGTGCAGCTGATGAAGCTCAGTGTGGCTGTGCCAACCGTCGTGTTGCTGACGGCAGTCGGGTCATTGAATACGCCGCCTTCCGACTGAGTCAGGCTGAGTTCGGCAATGCCGTTGGCATAGGGTCCCTGCGCTGTCAGCCAGCGGTGTTCTGCAGTACCCACCTTGGTACCCGGCTGGGCCTCCTCGTAGGTAAACCAGGCCAGGAAGAAGGTGTTCGTCGCCGGAATCACATCGAATAGCATGCCCTGTCCGGCGGTGTCCGGATCGAACCAGGCACCGCTCATGCCAGCATTGATGGCAAAGCCGGCCGGTGCCGACGGCAGGTCGATCTGTCGCACGGCCAGGTCCGGTGCGGTGAAATCCGAACTGCCGATGATATACAGAAAGCGACCGTCGGGTGAGGCACCGATGCCGTTCGGTCGCGAGATGGTGGCTTCCAGATTGGGCCCGTCGTCGTTGCCGTCCACACCGGTGCCGGCATAGGGGGTGACATTCCCCTCCAGATCCACCTGGTAGATGCGGTGCGAGACACGGCCCGCCACGTAGTAATGGTCATTGACGAAGACCACATGACCGTTGCCACCACCGGGAATGGTGGCGAACAGCGTCACGCTGCCGTCCAGCCCAACCCGGTACATGCCACCGTCAGGGTTGTTGACCACATAGAAGGCGCCGTCGTGACCGATATCGATCCCGTTGGGGCAGTTCAGGCCACCGCCACTGGCGATCGGCGTCACCGTGCCGTCGGCATCGACGCGCGAGATGGTGTTGAGGTTGCACTGGGTGGAGTAGACCACGTCGTTGTCGTCGACCACAATGCCCACAGGCTGGGTAATCGAGGCGAAGGTGCTGGTCTGACCATCCGGCGCAATGCGGTAGATGACGTTGCCACGGAAAGCCGCCTGATACAGATTGCCGGCCGAATCGAAATCATTGCCAGCCAGTGCTCGCGGCAGCCCGGAGGCGTACACACTCTGACTGCTGCCGTCGGCCAGCATTCGGACCACGGTGGTCCCGTTGCCCAGCGCCGGATTACCGAAGTCGCTCAGGTACAGCACGCCGTCATCGGCCACCTTGATATCACCGCTGGCACGCGCCCGGGCCAGCGTGGTGACTTCAGACCAGACCAGTGATGGCAGCAGCAGGCTTGTCAGCAGCAGCATGAACATCGCGCGCTGTGTCCGGGATGGCCGGATTGTGGTTGGGCAGGTCATGGCGACTCTCCTGTCATGTCGCTGAGGCCACTCAGGTCAGAACAGAACACATCCGGGGTCAGGCGGGTCAGCACAATGCTGCCGCTGAGCCCTTCATCCAGTGCGTAGTCGAACACCGCCTCGGTACAGCTGGAAAAGGTCAGGCTGGCTGTGCCCGTGGCCGTGGTGGTGACCGTGGCCGGATCATTGAACAGCCCACCCTCGGATACGAACAGCTGCAAGGTGGCGGTATCACTATCGAAGGGCCCTTGCGCCGTGAGCCAGCGGTGTTCCTCGACACCGATCTTGCGGCGGCCACTGGCAGCCTCGTAGGTAAACCAGGCGACAAAGAATGTGCCCGTGCTGGCGATGACATCAAACAGCATGCCCTGGCCGGCCGTGTCAGGATCGAACCAGGCACCGTTGAGGCCGGGGTTGATGGCAAACCCGGGGCCCGGTGCTTCGCCCAGATCGATCACCCGCACCAGTGAGGGGTTGAGCTGGAAGGTCGGCGGGCTCAGCACCACACCCTGGGTCGAGGCCGCTTCATTGATGTACAGGAAACGGCCATCGGCACTGAGTGCAATGCCGTTGGGTGATGAAAAGCTGCTCTCCAGCAGTGGCCCGTCATCATGACCGCGCGTGCCGTCGCCGGCGATCAGGGTGAGTGTGCCATCAAGCAGCAGCTCGAATATCTGAGCGCTGGCGTTACCGACAACATAGAGCCGCTCATTGCCGTACGTGATGTGGCCGTTCCCGCCTGAGGGCCGGAAACTGCTGGTCGGAGTGCTCGCCAGGACCGACATCTGACCGTCCTGCGTGATGCGTACCACATTGCCGTTGTTGAAATTGGCGGCATAGAGCACACCACCGGGATCGATGGTGAGGCCGTTGGGACAGGACAGCGGCGTGCCCGAGGCGATCTGCACCACACTGCCGTTGTCGATGCGCACGATGCTGTTGCCGCCACAATTGGCCGCAAAAATGGTGCCGTCGTCGGCAATGGCGATCCCCACCGGACTCACAAGGCCGCTGCTGGCGATGGTGGTGACGTTGCCGGACGGGTCGATGCGATCGATGCGATTGCCGGCGATGTTGGCCTGGATCAGATTACCGGACGAGTCGAACTCATTGCCGGAGGGCCCGCTGAGGCCGGTGGCGAATACCGTCACCTGACCATCCGGGGTGACCCTGGAGACGGTACTGCCGTTGGCATTGCTCAGGGTTACGCCAAAATCGGCGACATAGATGTTGCCGTCGGGCCCGATACTGACATCACCACTGCCGTTGATCGAAGGCACCAGGGTCGTGACCCCCTGGGCCGACAGCCTGTCAGTAAACACGACATTGACCACGACGGACACGGCCAGTAAACACAACCGGGGTGCTTGCATTCAACTCTCCTGCAAATGAATGTGAAGTCGAAGCCGATTATGCCGCCAGGGCCAATGCCGGGGCTCTGAAAAAGTTGTCGATTTTTGTCAATTTGAAGCCAGTAGCGGGCCGGGCGGCCATCAGAAAGCGGTCTGGCGATTCGTCTCGTTGAGGCGGCAGAACGAACCCAGCCAGGCATCATCATCCACGCCTGAAAGAAGATCAGCTACCGATGTGCTTTCACGATCATGCCAGCTGTGGGTGCCCGGGCGATAGACCAGTGTGCCGTCCCGGGCCAGAGTCAGCCCGACGATGGGACCAACCAGACTGGCCAGTGACCGGATCACGCTGGCATCACCACTGGCCGTGTTCAGTGCCATGATATCGGTACCGTCCAGCCCGGTCTCGGTGTAGTAAAGGGTCTCCCCCTGGGAATCGATGGTCCAGCTCTCATACACCGAATTGAGCCAGGTGACGGCTACGTCCTCATTGGTCAGCGGTGAGCGGCGATAGACCACGCCGGCATCATCGGACCACCACAGCACACCCTTCTGATCCAGCACGACAGTCAGCGAGACACCGGCGGCCAGGGTTTCGGTCGGTTTGCCCTCACGACCGATTCGCATCAGCATCGCCGAGTGACGCAAGGGTGAAGGGATGCCCGACAGGCCATACCAGCCTTCACCGTCAGCGGCCCATTCGGCGAAGAACAGCACATGGCTCTCATCGGACAGCGCACTGATCCTGCCACTGTCGATATCCAGCCGATAGGAGATGGCATTTTCACGCGTGGACCCCCGGCTGGTGAAACCAATCGCCGTGCCCTCACGATTGAAGCGCGGATTGTAAATCGCGCGCGCCGAGAACAGGGTGCGACGCTCTGCACTGGCCGAGACCAGTACGATATGGCGCATGCCGGCATTATCCAGCTCGGTAATCAGCAGGTCGCCCCTTACCGGAGAATAGTCCACTGCCGTGGGTGCACCGCCGGTTTGCAGCGTTTCTGGCGGCGATTCACTGATGACACTGGTGATGTGCAGGGGTGAGGAGAAATTGAATCGATCGACGATCAGTTCATCATCAATCCGTCTGGACGACAGGTAGCGTCCGCCGGTTCCGGTGGCAGCCACACGAGCCGTCACGGTATCAAGCAGCCACAGATCAAAGGGGTTGTTCATCGACACGGTCAGCGCAAGATGCCGCTGGTCTGCCCAGGCCAGCCCCCACACCGGCATCGCCACACAGCTGAGCTCAAGATGACCGTCAGTATCTAGCAGTACTACCTGCGCATAGCCCATCATCGGATCGTTGAGCTGCAGGTAGGCCAGCCGGTTCTCTGCCGAGAAATTCGGAAAGGCCGCGATCTGATTACCGGCACCGATGGTGATGCTCTGATCATCATCGCGATAGAGATTGATCACTGCGATCACCGAGGCCTTGTCGCCACGCCTGGACTGATAGGCCAGGTGACTGCCATCGGCTGACCAGGACAACTGTGAGGGTAACTGCCCGATGGGCGAGTTGACGACATAGCAATCCTCGGCAACGGTCTGAAGCTGATGGCGATCCGACCAGTACACCTTGACACGGCAACGGTCATCGGACCGTTGGTACTCGATGAAGGCCAGATCGGCATGATTCGGTGCCCACACCGGGCTGATCTTGTCGCCATCCGAATTGGTGATCTGCATTACCTGCGCGGGCATGCTGCCGGGACTGTCCTTCAGGGTCAGACCGAGGTTATCGAACTGACCCGGGATGATGTACAGATCCGACTGACCCTGACTGCTTCTAATCACTGCAGCAGACTGCCGATTGCCACTGATCACCGGCGCAGGCCCGAACCAGTCGTCAGCTGGCACAGGCGTCTCATCATCCAGATTGAACAGCAGGATGACAGCCACGACACCGACGGCAAGCATTGATCTGGCCAGCGTCATGACCCACTCGCGGCGCCAGGGTGCGGCTGGATGAGGTTTCGGCTCGATCAGCAGCCGATAGCCCTTGCGCGGAATGGTCTGTATGTACGTGGGGGCTTTCGGGTCATCGGAGAACGCCTTGCGCAGCTCCCAGATGGCATCGCGCAGGCCGTGATCACCCACCACATAATTGTCATTCCAGACCCGGGTGATGAATTCGTCGCGCGACACGTTTCCGGTGCCGGCATCGATCAGGCAACGCAGTACCTGCATGGTTCTGGGCGAGACTGCCACGGTCTCGCCATTTGCCGAGACGACACTCTCGCGCAGGTGAATGGTGAACGGTCCGAGGTGATAGATGTTGTTGTCAGGGTGGGCAGATTGTGCCATCGGCTGGCTGATCAACACTGGCTGAAAGACTGTGGCACATCATATCACGCGCTGTGCTGAGCCAAGGATTCAGCCCGGTGCCTGCAGCTGACTGATTTGCCGCAGCCAGTCACGTATTTCGGGCCAGATGTCATCACACATCCGTGGTCTGCCATCGGTCAGTGGTGTCATCATGATATGCCCGAAACCGGGATAGGTGACATGACGGTAGGGCAAGCCGCGGGCACTGAATTGGTCGATCACTGCCACCGACTTTCTGGAGGGAATGCTGTTGTCCCTGTCACCGAACAACCACAATACCGGAATATCAAGGCGCGCCAGTGCTTCCCGGGCATCGACGCCGGCTGCTGCCGTGGTTTCAAGGATACGGTCGGCCTCGGCAAAACTGACCTGGCTTGCCGTCTCATCATCCCCGCGCAGTTCACTCCAGACCGATTCCTCATGGGTGCTGACCGCTGGCGCCGTCAGCAGGATCATGAAGTCGATTTCCGGCTGTTTCAGGGCAGCCATCGGCGCCGTCCAGCCGGCCTGACTGAGGCCGAAAAGGCCGATTCTGTCGCGATTGATTCGATCAATATCGGCAACATGATCCACCGCAGCGGCAACATCATCGGCCAGCAGCCCGAGATTTTTCTCGCTGCCGTTGTTGTTGCGTTCAAACACGCCACCGGAATTGCCGGCACCGCGCTTGTCTGGTAACAGCACGTTCAGCCCCATGGCGTGCAGCTGGCTGGCCCAGTACTGATAGAAACTGCGCGGGAAATCTGCCGAGCCATGCACAATCACCACGGTGGCAGCATCGGCATCATCAACCCGGTACAGATCGGCATCCAGCATGACACCATGACTGCTGAATCGTACCGTCTCATCGGGCAGGGCATGACGCGAATTGAAAGCCAGCGATAGCCCCAGCCCTACCGTCAGCAGCACCAGTACGAGGGTGGTTCGCCGATGCTTCAGCCAGGCATGAAACAGCATGATGGGCAGCAGCAGGACAATGGCCAGCACACCGATCAGCCACAATGGCTTGCCGGAAAACCCGGCCAGAATCTCCAGTGCCGTGCCCTGCTGGAAGGCAGCGATCGCCGCCAGCGCCAGCAACAGCAGTGTCACCAATCCCAGCAATACAAAGCCCAGAAGACGCAGCATGGCCAACCCGTTTCGAATCCGTCGTTACCGATTCGACGCTGGTCAGGTGACAATGGTTTAGTTGCAACCACTCATGGCTGCCGGGTGATCGGATTTTTCTGACAGCAGGGGTCGGGGTTTTCCCATCGAACTGAGTCTGTCGCACCATGATCATGACCAGACTCTATTCAAGGAACGGACTCCATGAATCTAGCCGCAGTGTTCTGCCGTGCACAACAGGGTGTCGTGGCACGCGAGGTACGGGTTGAAGTACATCTGGCCGGCGGCTTGCCGTCGCTGTCGATTGTCGGCATGCCGGAAACGGCCGTTCGCGAAAGCCGCGACCGGGTGAGAGCGGCAATCCAGAATTCACGCTTCGATTTTCCGGCCAAACGTATCACCGTCTCGCTGGCACCAGCCGATATTCCCAAGGAAGGTGGAGGCTACGACCTTGCCATTGCGATCGGTATACTGGCCGCGTCCGGCCAGATACCGCCCGAGCGACTGACCGGCTTTGATTTCATTGCCGAACTTGGTCTTGACGGCGAACTCAGACCCTGCCGTGGCATTCTGCCTGCAGCGATTGCGGCCCAGCAGTCCGGTCGATCGCTGGTGGTGGCCGCGGACAATGCCAGCGAAGCGTCACTGATCGCCGGTTGCCGCGTCTACAGTGCCAGTCATCTGACGGCGGTATGCCAGCATCTGATCCATGGCAGTGGTCTGACTGAACGCCAGGGCTCACAGGCACAGGCCAGCACGGCCGATTATCCGGACCTCAGCGATGTACGCGGTCAGCACCAGGCCCGGCGGGCACTGGAGATTGCCGCCGCCGGCCGACACAATCTGCTGTTCTTTGGCCCGCCCGGGACCGGCAAGACCATGCTGGCCAGCCGGCTTCCCGGTATCCTGCCGCCGATGAACGAGGCCGAGGCACGCGAGGCTGCGGCCGTCTGTTCCATCAGCCATCGTGGTTTTGACATCAGTCAGTGGTCGATGCGCAGCTGGCGCGCTCCGCATCACACGGCATCGGCGGTAGCACTGGTGGGTGGTGGCAGCCAGCCACAGCCGGGCGAAATTTCACTGGCCCATCACGGCGTGCTGTTTCTCGATGAACTGCCCGAATTCGAGCGCCGGGTGCTTGAAGTATTGCGTGAGCCGATGGAATCGGGCCGCATTGTCATCTCGCGCGCCACGCGGCAGGCCGAATTTCCGGCCAGTTTCCAGCTGATCGCGGCCATGAACCCCTGCCCCTGCGGTTACCACGGCAGCGAACAGGATTGTCATTGTTCATTGCCGCAGATCGAACGTTATCGCAAACGCATCTCCGGCCCGCTGCTGGACCGTATCGATCTGCATGTGCATGTGCCGCGTGTCCCACCCCGCGATCTGGGACAGATGAAACCGGGGGAGACATCGGCAGCAGTGAGGCAGCGCGTGGTGTTAGCGACTGACACACAGTTCAAACGTCAGGGTTGTTACAACAGTGTGCTGAACACCGACGGTATTACCAGGCATTGTGCACTGGCCGATCGCGATCGGGTGATGCTGGATCAGGCCAGTGAACGGCTGATGCTGTCTGCCCGGGCCTATCACCGCATCCTGCGTCTGGCCCGCACCATTGCCGACCTGAGACAGCAGCCACGCATCAGCAGCACCGATCTGGCAGAAGCGATTCAGTACCGCCAGACGGATCGCGGCGGCAATCAGCGCCGGTCGGCGTGAACGCGCCTGATGACCAGAACGAAGACCGTTGCAAACAGCAGGATCTGCAACAGCAGCGCCCAGGGCTGATTGACGGGCACAGCCGTCGGATCAGGCAGACGGTAGGTGATGGTCAGGGCCGGTCGATCGGCCGTGGCCGCGTTTTCACTACTGGCGAAACGTCTGGCTGTGCGGTTGCCGGCGGCCTCATCCACCATCAGCAGCCAGCCGAAATTACTGGCGGGGTTATCGATCCAGTCTCGCACATCCTGAACCATGCCGCTGTCGCGCCAGGTATACGCAGCCATGCCCATTACATCGGTACTGGCCGATGCCGTAGCGACAAAGTCACCACCCGGTGTGGTCCAGTTCTGGGTATTGAAGAAACGGTGCTGCCAGGTGGCGTCATTGGTGGTGGCCGCAACGCCCATGCCACCTGGGTCACCGGCATCGGATGTGCCCTCACCCCAGGATGAGGTGACACGATGCAGCGTGAATGCATTGGGCAGTGCGGTGGCATTGCGGGTGACGGTCAGGGTCAGCTCGGCGTCGATCAGAACGGCACCCGGCGGCAGGGCGGGTGGTGAGAATTGCAGCAGAGCGCGTCGACGCGCGCCCGGGCCAGCCGCACTGGCGATCCGGCCTGCGAACAGGTGCTCGCCGATACCGTTGCTGAGATCACCCTCCTCATAAACCGTATTGTCCTGATCCAGCGGTACAGTCAGCTGCACGGTCTGAGCCAGCACGGCTGGGCTGCCGATGAGCAACAGGCAGAGCAGAGCAACGGATCGCTTGAGTCGACGGGAACGCTTGAGGGTATTTGGCATGGGTGTCTTCCTGTAATCGTGTGTCATGACCAGCTGATCCGCTGATTATCGGCAACAGAACGTGATAATTCCGTAACGGCCGCGAGATGTCGCCGGTTGACATGATCTGCTATATTTCAGGTCAGTTTCTCGATGCGGAGCTTACTATGATGCCGAACACGGGCTTTTGCAAGCCGCTGACCAGAGTGGTCGCAATCTGTGTCGTCTCGTTCACACTGCTGGCCTGCGCACACGTGGAACCCTGGCAACGCGGGCGACTGGCACGCGCCGATATGGCCTGGGACCCTGACCCCCTTCTGGCACTGCACCGCAATCATGCCTACTTCAGCAAGGAGGCAGCCAATGGTGGCGTCAAGGCGGCGGGAGGTGGCTGTGGCTGCAACTGAGCAGGTCACGAGCGGCTGAACACTCATGAGCGAGAAGCCTACCCGCAACCTGTTACAGCAATTGACCGCAGCCGTGCTGGCCCTGCCGGCGCTCAATGCCCAGGCGCAACAGACCAGTGGTGAACAGACTTTCAGTTATCGCTACAGCCAGTACGGCGAGGACCGTCTGCCTGATGCCTCGTTCGTCGATGGCGATGGCGACCGCTATGACATCGACATTCACCAGTTGCGCTTTGCCACCGATCTGGGCGACAGCGCATCACTGACCTTTGATGCCACAAGAGAGACCATGAGTGGTTCCACACCCTGGTTCCTGTTTCCCGTTGCCGATGACGACCCGGCACTGATCATGAGCGGTGCCACCATCGAGGAACAGCGCAATGAAGTGATCACCTCACTCAGCGTGCTCGATGATCAGCATCGCTACGGCGTCACCGTGGGCACCTCGAACGAAGACGATTACCAGTCCTGGTCACTGGGTTTCGATCATGAACTGACCATCGCCGAAGGTCTGCGCACGGTGAACTGGGGTGTCAGCTTTTCCGATGACCGCATCGAACCCACCGATGCCGAACTGTTCGGCCGGGTCAATCAGGCCAGCAAGCATCACAAGACCTTCACACTGGGTGGCTCACAGGTGATCAACCGCGACAGCGTGATTCAGAGCGGCATCCAGTACAAGCAGCAGCAGGGCTTTCTGTCCGACCCCTACAAGATGGTGGTCGTCGGGGGAATCCCCGAGTTTGACGTCCGTCCCGATTCACGCAGCCAGTGGACCTGGACCACGCGTTACCGCCAGTATGTCGCCAGTGCCGATGCGGCACTTCACCTGGATTACCGCCTGTATCGTGACAACTGGTCCATCACCTCACATACCGTCGATATTGCCTGGCATCAGAATCTCGGTGAGCGCTGGCAACTGGTGCCGGCATTACGCTACTACAGTCAGTCTGAGGCCGAATTCTACGCCCCGGTTCACCTGACGCAACGCGATGACGGCAATCACAGTGCCGATGCCAGGCTCTCGGGTTATGGCGCGGTCAGTGGCCTGCTGACCCTCAGCAAGGCATGGCAGCACTGGAAACTCACCTTTGGTGTCGAGGTCTACGAATCGGACAATTCACTGGGTCACGATGATTCGGCATTCGAACACCCGGGCCTGGTCGACTTCACCCGCTTTACCGCAGGTTTCGATTACAGCTGGTAATGGGCAGTTCCTGCGCGCGGCCCCGGAAATGACTGAATCACACCGTTTCCGTTTCAACGCCATGGGTTGCCCCTGTGAACTGGTGCTGGATGAGGCATCGACACGCAGGGCGTCACGGGCGCTGTCTCTGGTCAAAACTGAAGTCATGCGACTGGAGCAGAAATATTCCACCTGGATCGAGGACAGTCACTGGCAACAGATCCTCAGACAGGCCGCTACTGAACCCGTCGCGGTCGACGAGGAAACCGCGCGACTGCTTGACCTGGCCGCTACCGGTTACCGCCTGTCTGATGGCCTGTTCGATATCAGTGCCGGTCCGCTGGTGCGTCTGTGGGATTTCAGAAAGGCGTTAATCCCAGAGCACAGTCAGATCGAAGCGGCGCTGGCCATTTGTGGCTGGGACCGCGTCGAATGGCAGGACGAACAGCTTTTCCTGCCATTACCGGGCATGCATCTGGATCTGGATGGACTGGTCAAGGAATATGCTGCCGATGCCTGTGCAGGCCTGCTGTCGGCGGCAGGTTACCGCAGGGCGCTGGTCAATCTGGGCGGTGATGTCGCCTGCATCAATGACGACCCGATCGCCACCCCCTTCGAGGTCGCCATCCAGAATCCGGATCAGGCCGATGCCGCCATTGCCAGGCTCAGCCTGCCTGCTGGGGGACTGGCCAGCAGCGGCTGCTACCAGCGCTGTTTCGAGATTGATGGACGTCGGTACTCACATCTGATTCATCCACTCATCGGTGAGCCTGTTACAGGCCTGATGGCGGTTTCGGTGACGGCGCCACAGTGCACAACGGCAGGCATACTGGCAACCACCGGCTGCCTGAAGGGGACAACTGGTCGTGACTGGCTGCAGCAGACCGGTCTGCCGTGGATCAGCATTGACGATACGGGTCGTCTTGAGGGTCATATCGGCCTGCGGTCTGACTGATTCTGCCCAGCCGTCGCAACGACCTGCCGACGCCAGCAAATTTATTTGACGCTGCCGTGTCGATGCAGTTAGTCTTTCCATCTGCATAACCCGGAATGAACACCATGACCATGCGTATCACGTTTGAACTGTCTGATTCGGATCTCAACCATTTCCGCAAGATAATGCGGAAGGCGATTCAGTCGCACAAGGATACTGACGAAAAGGAAATCACCGATGCCGCACTGAAGGTACTGGATGAAGTCAACCAGGCCAAGGCACCCGGTTTCATCACCGATCGGCTGAGCAAGCTGAAACTGCTGGTCGACATGGTACACGATGAAGGCTGGGCGCTGCCGCCGAAAGAACGCAAGAACGTGATTGGTGCACTGGCCTACTTCAGTGACCCGCATGACCTGATCCCGGACGAGATTCCCGGCCTTGGCTTCCTGGATGATGCCATCATGATCGAGCTGGTGGCCCGTGCGCTGAAACACGAAATCGAAGCCTACGAGGATTTCTGTGAATTCCGGACCGCCGAAGCCAACCGTCGTAACGAAACCGATGACCTCGATCGCGCCGAATGGCTGGTTGACCGACGCAAACAACTGCATTCACGCATGCGCAGGCGTCGCGGCTCACGCCGTCGTCGCAGCGGCAGCGGCACCGGCAAGGTGACCGGCTTCAGCCTGTTCGGCTGAGAATGATTCTGAGGCCGCCACCACAGGTGGTGGCCCGAATATCCACCCAGACACGAACAACGAGCACCCATGTCCGAAAAACCCTCGATTGACCCCAGAGAGCGGTTGATCTTTGCACTGGATGTTGCCGACAAGCGCGAGGCCGACAAGCTGGTTCGCGAACTGGGCGACAGCGTCATGTTCTACAAGCTCGGTCTCGAATTCTTCCTCAGCGGTGACTATTTCCCGATGCTGGAATCACTGGCACAGGCCGGCAAGAAGATCTTTGCCGATCTGAAGTTCTTTGATGTGCCGGCCACCGTGGCCAGCGCCATCCGGCAGATCGATCGCTTTCCGGTGCATTTCACCACAGTACACGGTAATGACGGCATGATGAGAGCAGCAGCCGAAGCCGCCGACAATGTCAATGTCCTGGCCGTGACCGCCCTCACCAGCCTTGATCGCGGCGACCTGGACGACCTTGGCTTCCAGTGTGATGTGCAGGATCTGGTGGTCTCTCGCGCCCGGCGAGCCCTGCAAGCCGGTTGCGCCGGTGTGGTTGCCTCCGGTCAGGAAGCCTCGTTGCTGCGGCAGCACGTTGATCCGCGCCTGATGGTGGTTTGCCCGGGCATCAGGCCGGTTGCCAATGATGATGATCAAAAGCGCACCGTCAATGTGGAGCAGGCCTTCAGCAACGGTGCCGATTACATCGTTGTGGGGCGCCCGATTCGCAATGCAGACTCACCCAGAGCTATGGCTGAGTCGATTCAGAGCATGATTTCAGACCAATTTTCTGCTTGAAAATCATGTACTTATAAAAAGTTTCTTAAAGTGTTTGCTAACAAGTATGTTCTAAGTTATTATTATTTAAAAGAATAATAAGAAATCAAGAAAAAGAACAACAGAATCGTAGTGAAGATGATAACCCTGGCTCACCCGCCAGGGTTTTTTTACCGGGGCCCACAACCGCAATTCCTGCACGCCGATTCCAGACGCTTTCCCCTAAAATGCACTGACCTGCATTGAAAAAACCCGGCCATTGGCCGGGTTTTTTTTCATCCTGCCGATCCAGATCGGCCGGTGGTATATCAGATATCCAGATCGACGTCGAAGCCACCCAGGAAATCATCATCAATGATACTGGCCACATCGGCCGGATCGATTTCACCAGTGATATTGACCATCACGGCTTCATCATCATCACTGATCGCCAGGATCGCAATGCCTTCGAGCATGTCTTCCGAGCCGATCACCATGATGTCGACGTGATCATCGTCTTCCCGCACCTTGACCAGGGTATCCCAGCCATCGCTGCGCATATCATTGCTCAGGTCGGCAAATGATTCGCGCAGGTCATCGTTATCGTCGGACAACTCGAAGACACGAACCCGGACGTTTTCGATACTCTTGAGAATGCGTGTGTCCTCATCATCACCCTCTTCTGCCGCCGAATGCACCAGACCCATCAGCCAGCCACCGATGTTGATGTCAACTGTGACATCTGCCTGTGACAGACCACGCACACTGTCCAGATCCACAAAACCGCGTGATTGCGCCATGGCCACAGTGGAAATAGTCATGGCCATTGCGATCAGGCCGGCCGTCAAGAGTCGATTGAATTTGCTTGTCATTTGATTGCTCCAGTTTTATCAGGTTTCAGACAGCAACACGCACAAGTGACGAGAATGTTACAGACACGATGAGCAAACCTCGTTTGACTTGTATCCGGCCGATCATTGAAAATGTGTGACTCGCACGAGACAGGCTTGAAATGAGCAGTTCATGAAACGCAGTACGCGCATAGTCCACAAGATGTTTGGCTGGCTGGTCAGAGGCCTGGTCAAACCCAGGGTTCTGCCCGAAGGCTTCAGCCTGCCGGACGGCACCCGCGTCTGCTATGTGCTCGAATCGGACATACTGTCCAATCGCCTGATACTCGAATCATTCAGCCAGAAGCAGGGGCTGCCCTCATCCTGCCAGAGCGACGGAGACGATTGCCATCCTTATCCGATAATCGCGATCCAGGAGATGAAGGGCCTGGTATTCCGCCACGGTGACCCGCGCTCTCATCTGAAGGATCTGGGCAAGCTGCTTGAGTGGGTTGATTCACATCCTGATGAGGACCTGATGCTGTTGCCGGTCTCCATCTTCCTGGGACGGGCAACCGACAGCGATTCCGGTTTCTTCAAGATCCTGTTTACCGAGAACTGGCCCATCACCGGCCGCATACGACGTTTTTTCAGCATGCTGATGAATGGCCGTGACAGCATCATTCAGCTCAGTGCTCCGGTGTCGTTGCGAGAAATGTCGTCCGAGTCGATCAGCAGGGATCGGCTGATCCGCAAGATCTCGCGCGTCATGCGGGTGCATTTCAGGCGCACTCGCACCACCATTCTCGGCCCTGACCTGTCGCATCGCCGCACCCTGGTGGACACCCTGCTGAAAACCGCCGTGGTGCGCGAAGCCATACAGAGTGAATCGCGCAAGAAGAAGATCACCACCAAGAAGGCCACCAGACTGGCTCGCAAATACGCCCGCGAGATTGCCGCCGATTATTCCTACACCACCGTCAGGATTGCCTCGCGCATGCTGGTGTGGTTCTGGAACAAGATCTACAACGGCGTGAAGGTACGTCACCAGCACAATCTGGATGACATCCCCAAGGGCAGCGAGATCATCTACGTGCCCTGTCACCGAAGCCACATCGACTACCTGCTGGTGTCGTGGCTGGTGTTCATGCAGGGACGCGTTGTGCCGCACATTGCTGCCGGCGTCAACCTCAACCTGCCGGTGATCGGCAGCCTGTTGCGCAAGGGCGGCGCCTTTTTCATCCGGCGCTCGTTCCGATCCAATGTGCTCTATTCGGTAATATTCAATGAATACGTCGACATGATCTTTCGCAAGGGCGTGTCGATGGAATACTTCATCGAGGGTGGACGCAGCCGCACCGGCCGCCTGCGCGACCCGAGCATGGGCATGCTGTCGATGACCGTGCGCAGCTTCCTCAAGCACCAGCAACGCCCGGTCAAGTTCGTGCCCATCTATCTTGGCTATGAAAAACTGGTCGAGGGCTCGTCCTACCTGAAGGAGCTCTCCGGCGGCAAGAAGAAAAGCGAATCGGTAGGCGGGGTGTTCCGTTCGCTGAAGATCCTGCGACAGGAATACGGTCAGGTGCATGTCAGCTATGGCAAACCGATTGACCTGAACGAACATCTCGACCGTCACCAGCCAGACTGGCTGGAGAGCCTCGATCCGGCGGCCAGCAAGCCGGCATGGCTGACGCGAGTGGTCGAATCGCTGGCACATGAAATCATGTACTCGATCAACCGTACGGCTCATGTCAATGCGGTCAATCTGATTGCACTGGCCCTGCTTTCCTCTCCCAGGAATGCCATGTCTGAAGACGAGCTGATCGCACAGATAGACCTGTTGCGGGCACTCATCAGCCGATCGGCCACCAGCGAAGAAATCACTGTCACGGACATGCCGGCTGACGAGATTATCCGCTATGTCGAGAACCTCAAGGCTGTCTCAAGGCGCGACCATCCGCTGGGCGATGTGATTTTCTGCAGCGAGATGCAGTCGTTCAGCCTGACCTATTTCCGCAATAATGCGCTGCATCTGATCGTGGCTCATTCCTGGGTGGCCTGCATGTTCAGGAACAACCCCGATTTCAGCCGTGAGCGGCTGAAGAAAATGGCGGTGGCGGTTTATCCCTACATCAAGCGCGAACTGTTTGTGGACATCAGTGAAGATGATTTTCCGGATTACTGCGACAAGGCCATTGAAGTACTGGACAGCCTGGGACTGCTCATTTCGGAGCCTGGTTCCGACCTGATCCAGCGCAACCGTGGCGAGACCTCGGAAGCCATGCGTCTCAAACTGCTGTCGGACACCGTGTTCCTCTCGCTCGAACGTTACTTCATGACCGTTGCCATTCTGGTGAAGAACGGCAGTGGCAAGCTGTCGACACGACAACTGGAAAACCTGTGTCAGCTGTGTGCCGAACGGCTGTCGATCATGTATTCGAAGAGCTCGCCCGATTTCTTCGATCGCTCACTGTTCAAGGGCTTTATCCGGCGCATGCGTCGCAACGGTGTGCTGAGCACCAGCGACGAGGGCAAACTGACATTCGACCATCGCCTGGAAGATGTCATCGAGGATGCCAAGGGCATTCTGAGCAAGCTGGTGCGACACACCATACTGCAGATATCCTACGTGCCCGAGGACAAGGAAGAAGAGCCGGCCGAGGAGACCGATGTCGGGCTTGAATCAGCTGATCTGGTTCGGTCAGGACTGGGGGTGGACGTGGCAGGCACTACGTCGGAATCCGAACCGACGGGATAAACAGGCCGCTTTGCCCTCAGGCATCCAGATCGGGGATCTGCTGACTTTCCAGCCAGGCGATGGTGTCCTTCAGCAGCAGCTTGCGCTTCTTCAGCCGGCGGATCTGCAGATCGTCACTCTGCGGCTGCTCCACCAGCTGTGCAATGGCCTGATCCAGCGCCTTGTGCTCAAGACGCAGTTCGCTCAGACGCTGTGCTATTTCACTCAGATCCCGTTGCATTCCCAGTCCGCGTCAATATCTGTAATCAGGGTTTGAATGACACTCCTGATTGCGCCCGCCAGGCCTTCCGTTGCCCGCTCGGGATCGGCAATCAGGGCATCAAAATTATCAAACGCATAGTCTGAATTCGCCTCGATGACCAGTTCGTCGCCATCGATATCGTTGGGATTGTACTGGATGCGGGATTCGTAGACATGCTCCAGCGAGGCTGTATCAACAATGCGCACGGCCACATGCAGTGCCGGCAGGTAATCTGCAGTCAGTCCACCGGATGCATAACCGACATAACTGACGGCCACATCAAGCAGGTAGTCATAGCCATCCAGATTGCCGGAATATTTCTTTTCCAGTTTTCCGGGAGGTACCGCTTCCAGAATGTTGTCCTTCTTGCGGCGATAGTCGATTCGCTCGGCCATGATGCCTGCTTCGGCGAAACAGGCCAGCAGATTATCGCGGATGTCCGCGCGATGCTCGTAGCCAAGCTCCTTCACCGATTCGGTAAACTTCCTGCGCTTGGTATCCTGACCCTTGATGACGGTGATCTTGCCGGCGGTGCCGAGAAAGCCGATCTTGTTGTCAAACACTTCGACCGAGAGTTTTTCGGGCAGATTGGCCGGTATGATCGCAATGCGCTTGGATGGCGTGATGCGATCGGATTCTAGTTCGGTCTTGGTGAATTTGCTGCCACAGGCAGTCAATAACAGGACAACTGACAGAGTCAGAACTCGTTTCATCATCACGCATCCCCTTACCGGATCGTTGTTCGATTGATGCAAATTCAGGTGCATCAGTCCCGTGTATAGAGTTAACATATACGGCTTGCTGACAAATGTCTATTCAGGTCACCCGCGCGGATGACATGACACCAAGCAGACCGGACAAGCAGCGAGAATCATACAACAGCACGATGACGACAATGATGAATCAGCCCCTGCCCAGAGACAAGATTGAACAGATCAAGCTGCACAAGCGGCTGCGCCGACTGACAGGCAAGGCGATCATGGATTTCAACATGATCGAGCACGGTGACAAGGTCATGGTGTGCCTCTCCGGCGGCAAGGATTCCTATGTCATGCTGGATCTGCTGCGCAGCCTGCAGAAAAAGGCGCCGGTTGATTTCTCGCTGGTGGCCGTCAATCTGGATCAGAAGCAGCCCGGCTTTCCGGAGCACGTGCTGCCCGACTACCTGAGCGAGATTGGTGTGGATTTCGACATCATCGAACAGGATACCTACAGTGTGGTCAAGCGCGTCATCCCCGAAGGCAAGACAACCTGCGGGCTCTGTTCACGATTGCGACGCGGTGTGATCTACACCTATGCCGAGAAGCACGGCTTCACCAAGATTGCCCTGGGCCACCACCGCGATGACCTGATCGAAACCCTGTTCCTGAACCTGTTCTTCGGTGGCTCGCTCAAATCGATGCCGCCAAAGCTGCTGTCGGACAATGGCCGGCATGTGGTGATCCGGCCACTGGCGTATTGCCGTGAATCGGATCTGGCCAGCTACGCCGAACAGCAGCAGTTCCCGATCATTCCCTGCAACCTGTGCGGCAGTCAGGAAAACCTGCAGCGACAGGAGATCAAGAAGATGCTGCAACAGTGGCAGAAACAGTACCCGGGCCGGGTCGAGAACATCTTCCGTGCCATGGGCAACATTGCTCCCTCGCAGCTGGCCGATCACGAACTGTTCGATTTCAGGCATCTTGGATCAGCTACAGAATCCGGTGAGCAGATACCAACAGACGACTGGCATCGTTAACAACCAACAAGATTTCATAAACGGAGACACCCATGTGGTTCAAGAACCTTCGAGTTTACCGTGTCAGTCAGTGTCCTGACCTGACACGCGCTGACTTACAGGAACGGCTGATGGCCGACCAGCTCAAGCCCTGCGGCAAGATTGAACCGGCCTCGTCGGGCTGGATCCCGGTCTACCAGCGGCATGATGACCGCCTGGTGCACAGCAGCGATAACGGATGCCATCTGATGCGATATGGCCTGGAAGAGCGGGTACTGCCACCGGCGGTTATCCGCGAGGCCATGACCGAAAAGCTGGAGCAGCTTGAGCAGGAATCGGGCCGCCCTGCCGGCAGAAAGCTGAAACTGCAGATCAAGGATGAAATCATCATGGATCTGCTGCCAAAGGCCTTTGTCAAACCACGCTCGATCGATCTGTGGCTGGACACACGGCGAGGCTGGCTCGTCGTCAACAGCACCAGTGCCAGTCAGGCCGATGAAATCAACAGCCTGCTGCGTCAGTCCATCGATGGCCTCAGACTGGTAGCACCGGATATCGACAACCGGATCCAGACCCAGGCCACGCACTGGCTGCAGCAGGGCGAGTGCGACGGCAAGTTCAGCCTGAGTGATGAATGCGACCTGCAGAGCAGTGACAATCAGCGCGCCATCGTTCGTTGCCGCGCGCAGGACCTCTATGCCCCGGAGATTGCGGCACACCTGAAATCCGGCAAGCAGGTACTGAAACTCGGCCTGAGCTGGGCCGACAAGCTGTCGTTTTCACTCGGTATCGATTTTTCACTGCAGCGCCTTGGCTGGCTGGATCTGATCAATCAGAAACTGGAAGCCATCGACAGTGAGGACTTCGAGGAAGAACTGGCAGCCCGCTTCGAACTGATGAGCCAGGAAACCGGGCAGTTACTCGATGCACTGGCCGAGGTGTTCGAGTGGTCTGACTGACAAATCGTGATCGAAACACAAAAAAAGGCCGGCAATGCCGGCCTTTTTCGTCAAGTGCCAATCAATCAGGGATTGTAGAAGGCATTCAGTGTGACGCCACTGAATGTTCTGTAGGCCCTGATGTCGATGTACCAGGTACCGGCAGCCGGATTGCTGAACGAGCAGCTCTCGTTGTTGCCGTTCAGATACGGACGGCAATCGTAGTTGCTGGTACTGGATTGTGAACCGAAGTTGACGTACAGATCGGCATCACCACTGCCACCGGAAATATCTACATCCAGGGACGACATGCCGGCAGGCACAGTCAGGGTGTAGCGTTTCCACTGGTTACGCGAGGCAGAAATGTTGTTCACGGTTCCGCCACCACCGGCGCCACCACCACCGCCGGGCTCATCGTAACTGACGGTGAACTGGACGTTGGAGTAGCTTGAATAGGCACGGATACCGATGTGGTACGTGGTTGCACTCGGCGATGCAAAGCTGCAGGTCTCCGAGTTGCCATTACGGTACGGACGGCAGTCGTAGCTGCTTGTGGTCGGCTGTGCACCGGCTCGTACGTACAGATCAGCATCGCCGGAACCGCCGGACATGACCACACTCAGGTTACTGGCACCAGACGGAACATCAATGGTCCAGTACTGCCAGTTGCCGGTGCTGCCGGACAGGCCGGTAACGGTGTCGCCGTTATCCAGATCGCCGCCGCCAGGTGGTGGTGGCGGTGGCGGTGGTGGCGGTGAACCGCCATCATCACCATCCGGCACCGTGTTGCCGAAGTAGCTGGCAACCTGTGGCCAGATGCGATCAATGCGAACACCCTGATTGGTACAGCCACCGAAGTGATGCAGGGCAATCACGTCATGCGAAGAGTTGGCCAGAACCGGTGAACCCGATGAACCACCAATGGTGTCACAGTAGTAACCGGTATCGGTGCCGGAACCGCGACCGGTGGCCGAGACCACGTCGATCCGGCAGACATTGCCCGAATTCTGGTCACTGGTGATCGCCAGCTCCTTGGGGTTGCCCGCACCGTGCTGCGGAATGTAGATCTGCTCCTGACTGACCGGCGAACGAACATCCAGACCGAAATAACCGAAGCTCGACAGTGAGCTGAAGTTGTTCACGGTGAACAGGGTGTAGTCCAGGGTGTAGTCGGTTCTCAGCATGGTGTTGCCGGAGACCTTGGTGGTGGTTGCAGTACCACCCGAGCCACAGGAGGTGCGCTGGTAATTGAACCAGGCTTCTGCCGCGGCAACATCAGACTGACTGTCGACACAGTGGTTGTTGGTGAACATGTGATTGTTCGGACCCACGCGCCATGCCGTACACAGACCACCACCGGACATGACCAGCCGCGCCACGGGGCGACTGCGATCGAACTGTGTCGGGTGCGAGTTCTGGTAACAGACCGCATCTCGACGCTCATTCACACCACAGGTGGACTTGAAGCTGTCTTCGCCGCTCATGTTGAGCAGGTAGGGCTCGTTGGCCATGATTTCGTCAATCAGCTCTGGCGAAAAACCTTCCAGATAACGGCTGATGCTGACCTTGTGAACGGCGTCATCCCATTCACTGTCGCCGCGGTGCAGGCGCACGATGGCCACCGGACCGGTAACCGACATGGCGGCAAAGCTGTGCTCGCCGTCCTGGTTCATGCTGCGATCGAAAGTCAGTGACGATTTCTTGTCGGCGGCATAATGGAACACCTCGCGGCCACTGGGCTCGGTCACTTCAACATACGCCCCCTCAGGCAGATTGAACTGATCGAAGTGCACCTTGATAAAGGCCGCGTCGGGTGTCTCGATGCGGTACTCCTCGATGCCGCTCTTCTTAGACTGTGAACCGAACTCGATACGGGTTTCGGTGAAATCGGCGATTCTCACCACACCGGTGTCTGCTGTCAGATATGACAGGTCAGGCAGGTTGATTTCAGGTTCTGCGGTGGCAGGATCTGCCGATACGAATGGTTGACTGGCTGAAACTGACGACGCGAACGCAATCGCGACCGACAGACTCAACAGTCTGCTACGGTATTTCATACTTCTCCCTCCCTCAAAGGATGTGCTTTTTGGACCCGGCGCCAAGAGGGGGCCGGGACGCTGTTCTCCCAAACAGGCCCGATGAAACTAGACGAATGTTAACTTTTTGTCAACTGCCGGCAATTCAAACCCGGCAGTTGCTCAACAAAACGCAGGCAAAGCTGCCTGAATACCGTCTCCTGTGCCAGATTATTGTCCGATCTCCGACACCAGTGCGTATACCGGGCTTGTTAAGCTGTCGATCACACAGCACCCGGAGACTGATCCATGAAGCCGCTCAACCTGGCCCTTGCTGTCAGCGTTACCCTGCTCAGCGCCTGTGACTCCAGGGCACCGGATTACCCTCACATCAGCGATGTGTCCTGGCACCGCGTGAATCATTCGGAAATCGGCCTTAGTCTGGAGCTGCCCGAGCGCTTCGTGCAGGATGTGTCCGCTGACCGGACAGATAAACCTGACCGTCTCATCTATCGACTGGACGGTTATCCGGTCCTGTCATTGAGCCTGTTGAGCAAGGCAGAAGCCGCCGCACAGGGATTGTGGGCAGGTCATGAATCCTACGGCAGCCGCCCTCTGGAAGAACGCGATTCGTCGCTGTATCGATATGATCATTGCGATGGTTTCTTCTGCATGGCCACCCATGCGATGGTGGTGGAACATGGCGGACGCTATCTGGCCATCGAATTCCGCTCAGGGCAGCATCTGTTCAGTCCGCTGGAAGAACATATTATCAATTCCATGACGCTGAACTGATCCGGAATGCCTCAAGTGAGTGGCGAACGCTCATCCCAGAAGGCATTGATCTGAGCCGCGACCAGGTCCGGATTTTCCATGTGAAGATGATGCCCGCCCGGCAGCGTAACGGCGGTACCGTCCGGCACCTGTTCCAGGCGCCTGCCAAACACCTGGGCAAATTCGGGGTAGCGCTGCTGCTCGGCCAGTACCAGCAACAGGGGCATGCTGATGGCCGACAGCGAGGTCTGCAGCTGTTGCTCGGTCATTCGCATCAGGCTCGGTGCCTTCAGGCGCTGATCGGCATGCCAGTAGATTTCACCATTCTCATCGGTCAGGCCACGTGTGGCCAGCACGGCAGAATCTGTCTCACGCATCACATCGCCCCGGCAACGCGCACGGATGGCTGTGTCGCGATCGGGGAAGCGACTGGCGCGGATGGCGAATTCGCGTCGAGTATCCACCGCCTTGCGCAGTGTTCGATTGAACTGCCCGGGCTGATCTGTCAGTGGCCCCAGGATGTCGATGGTCGCCACCGATCGAACACGTTCGGGAAAAGCCGATGCATACAGTGTCGCCAGCGCACCACCCATGGAATGACCCAGCAGGTCAACATCATCCCATCCCAGTTCAGCAAGCACTTCATCTATCAGTGCGACCGAGTCGATGTAGTGGTACCAGCCACCTGCCGACAGATGATCGGAAAAGCCGTGGCCGGGAAAATCGATGGAGACCAGATGAGCGCGAGACAGCGAGGGCAGCATCGGCACGAAGCTGGCCGCGTTATCAAGCCAGCCATGCAGCGCCAGCACACGGCGCCCGGATGAAGCTGCTGCCGAATCGTCATTACTGCCCTGTGGCCGGTTGGACAGTCCGCGGATGGTCATGTGTTTCAGACCCAGTTCAATATCATGCAACTGCAGTTTCTCCCGTAAAGCTGTCTGTCCTGATGCTTCAACGGTTTCAGTGCAGTGAAGCCGTCGACTGCCCCAGAATGATACAGCAGGCTGGCCAGACTACCATAGCTTGCGATCAGGAACTGGCCAACCACCAGATATGGTATTCAGAACAGTCTTGAACTCTCAGTATCCGCTATTTGCGCCTAAAACCGGGTGGTGATGAAAACTTTCATTTTTCAACAGAAGTGGTAGCATGTACAGTGCGATTCGTTCGCACGATTACCAGAGAAAAAAAACGCTGAACAACAGCGATAAAACAGAAACATGAAGACAGTCTTCCGTGCCATAAACCGGGGATGTTCCATCCTCTGCCTGATGCTCATTGCCAGTTCCGTGCATGCGCAGCCGTTCGGCTATGTCATCAATTCGGATGCCGACATGGATCGCGGCCACCTGCTTCGTGTCAATCTTTCCAATGGTGGCGTCACCGATATCGGCAACGTGCCCTCGTCCTTCAGTGATATCGAAGGCCTGGCAATCGATGCCAATGGCGTACTCTATGCCGCCGACAACGGCACCAAGTCCCTGATTGTCATCAATATGGAGAATGCCGAGACCACGCTGATCGGTCAGCGACAGCGTAACCTGGGCTTTTCACCCACTGTCGGTCTGGATTTCGGCATGACCTTCAACTGCAACAACGAATTGCTGCTGGTTGCCGAACAGACCGAATCACTCTATGGCGTTGACACGTCCACTGGACAGGCCGCCGTGATTGGCGACAGTGGTGGCCTGGGTGACAGCATGACGGCCCTGGCCAGTTACGGCAATCAGGTGTTTGCCCTGTCGGCCAACAACAATGGCCTGTACCGCATCAATGATGAAATCGGCCAGGCAACACTGGTGAACACGCTCGAGGGCGTCACCATCAATGATGCCGGCATGGCATTCGATGCAGACGGCCAGCTCTGGGCTATTCTGGACGGACAGAACGCCACCACCGGTGAGTTCAACCCCAGTCAGATTCTCCGCATCAATCCACTCAATGGTGATTACGAGATCGTTGCCGAAACTCGCACGGGTATCGAAAGCCTGGCGATCACACCACCGACCAGCTGCCAGATTCTGGGCCCGGCCAATATTGTGCCAACGCTGGATATCCGCGGCCTGGCCCTACTGGTGCTGCTGCTGTCATTTGTCGGCCTGCTGCGCCTGAAAGCCTGAACCAGCGGTACCGTGCCAGCCGAACTCTGACCCGGTTTCGTTGTCATTCAGACTGATTCTCACTGACAGAGAGCCACACCATGCGTACCCGACTTTTACTGATGCTTGTCCTGTTTCCCGCACTGGGTTTTTCCGCCAGTGAGGCCCTGTCCATTGTCGAGGATGCCATCGACATTCTGGAACGGACTCAACGTTCGTCTGAACACCGTATACCCTCTTACCTGCTGGGTGACGCCGAAGGCATTGCCGTGATCCCATCGGTGATCAAGGCGGGCCTGGTGGTCGGTGGCCGGCGTGGACACGGCATGGTGGCAATCCGCACCAATGACGGCAGCTGGAGCCATCCGGTGTTCCTGACGCTGACCGGCGGCAGTGTCGGTTTTCAGGCTGGCGTTCAATCCACCGACGTTATTCTGGTTTTCAAAACACGTCGCAGTATTGAAGGCCTGATCAATGGTAAGTTTACCCTGGGTGCCGACGCCTCAGTGGCCGCTGGTCCGGTCGGTCGTGAAGTCAACGCGGCCACCGACATCATGCTCAAGGCCGAAATCTACGCCTATTCGCGTTCACGAGGCCTGTTTGCAGGCGTCGCACTGGATGGATCATCGCTGAAAATCAATTATGACAACAACGAATCGGTCTATGGGAACACAGCCACACCGCGCAAGATATTTGCAGGCCAGGTCAACCAAAGTCACGATATCATCGTTGACTTTCGTGATATGCTTGAAGAGACAATGAGTGGATTTTGAAGTCACGCAGGCGTGACTTGAACAGGACAACCCGAGGTGAATCATGATTGGTAATATGGGCCCATGGCAGATGTTGATTCTGCTGTTGATCGTCATCCTGCTGTTTGGCAGCAAGAAGCTCAAGACCCTGGGCAGTGACCTGGGTAGCGCACTGCGCGGATTCAAGAAAAGCGTCAACGAGGACGCCGCTGAACCCAAACTGGAAGCCGACGAACCCGAGGTGACTGCCAGCAAAGAGAAACAAGACGTCGCCAAGGACTGAATAACGGGCAGCACGCCATGTTTGACGTCGGTTTCTGGGAATTACTTGTCATAGCCATTATCGGACTTCTGGTGCTCGGACCGGAGCGTCTGCCGGTGGTCGCACGAAAGATCGGCCGCTACATCGGCAAGGCCAGACGCTCGTGGAACAACATCCGTACCGAGATCGAGGCCGAGATCCACTCCGAAGAGATGAAGAAGGTGGTCACCGAGCCAGTTGAACAGCTCAAATCCGAAGCTGCCCGCATCGAAAAATCCGCCCGTGACATGGTCGATTCCGGTATCAATGACACCACAGCAGATTCCAGCGAAAGCGATGACTACACGCGTTCTGACTCCGATACGGATAAAGGATCAGCGGGAACGCCGTCTTGAGTAGCGAAAACACATTCGTCGGGCACCTGATCGAGCTCAGACAGCGCTTGCTGTATTCGGTAATCTGCGTCCTGGTCATCACCATTGCCCTGCTGCCCTTCGCCCGGAAAATCTATTCCTTTCTGGCCAAACCGGTGCTCGAGAACCTGCCCGAGCAGGCCACCATGATTGCCGTCGATATCACCTCGCCATTGATGACGCCAATCAAACTGACCTTCCTGATGGGCCTGTTCCTGTCGATGCCATTCATTCTCTATCAGCTGTGGTCGTTTGTGGCCCCGGGCCTGTATCGCAGGGAAAAGCGCATTGCCTATCCGATCCTGATCTCCAGCTGTGTGCTGTTCTACCTGGGCTGTGCCTTCGCCTATTATGTGGTGTTTCCGCTGGCGATGGCCTTCATCAGCAATTTTGCGCCCGATGGTGTCACCTTCATGCCCGACATCAAGAGCTACCTTGACTTCATGTTGCTGGCATTCTTCGCATTCGGATTCACCTTTGAAGTGCCTGTGATTGTTCTGGTACTGATCGCCACTGGCGTCACCACAGCCGAAGCGATGCGGCGCAAGCGCCCGTATGTGATCGTCGGTGCCTTCACCATCGGCATGCTGATCACGCCGCCCGACATCTTTTCACAGACCCTGCTGGCCATCCCGATGTGGGTGCTGTTCGAGCTGGGCATCATCTTCTCCGCCATGCTGAAGAAACCGGCCGAGCCGGACGACAGCAGCCAGGATCACGCCGACGGTGATCACTCCGAGATGACGTGAGAATCGCGCCACTGATCCCATTGACGGCCCTGCTGATGCTGGCCTGCCAGGATGTGGCAGCCGAGGATGCGGCGAGTCTTACCGCCGACCTTCCCGAGCGCAGCGATCAGGTACAGTTCGTCATCGACAGCAGCAATCTTAACAACCATGCCGAAAAGCTGAGCGATGGTCAGCGTGCCCTGTTCGCGGCCTATCCCGACAGCTTCCGCATGCCTGTTTACCCGACCGTGAACAGTCACCGCATGCCGCAATGGCTGATCGACAACAGCACTGCCAATACCACGGCCACCGAGATTGACCCCGATAGTGGCGTACTCGAGAACTTCCTGCCCGGCGTTCCGTTTCCGGAACCGGCAAACGGCCTGGAACTGATTCACAACCACCTGTTGCGCTGGCGCGGTCAGCAACTGGACATGTATGCCTCCGATGCCAATGTCTACGACGATGGCAAGTACACTCTGATCACACGCCGATCCCGCATCCGTTTCGATTTCGTGATGGATGGTGACAATCAGGAGCGGCTGTTCTCGCTGGTGTCACGGGTGACGGCACCGGCCAGACGATCGGGCAGCGGTGTGCTGGTACTGGAACCGGTCAACCGGGTGGCCGATTCCCGTTCTGCCTGGATATGGGATGCCGGCCGCCGCAAGGCACTGCGTGCTCCCGATGCCGCCTACGACACCCCGGTATCAGTCACCGATGGTCTGCTGACTGCAGATGATGTCGACCTGTTCAATGGCGCCACCGATCGCTATGACTGGCAGATCGTTGGCAGGAAGACACTGTATGTTCCCTACAACAACGACCGTCTGGATGAAACTCTGGATGACATTGACGCCCTGATTCAGCCCGGTCACATCAATCCCCAGCACACGCGTCATGAACTGCGTGAAGTCTGGCACCTGAAGGCCTCACTGAAGAACGAATGGCGCCATGTCTACAGCCAGCGCGACTTCTACATTGATCCGGACTCCTGGTCGATTCTGCTCGCCGAGCAATACGATCAGCAGGGGCAGCTGTGGCGTGTCAACCTGTCATACCTGCGGCACTTCGATCAGGTACCGGCAACACTGCCAGTCGTCAATGTCTATCATGATCTGAGGGACAGACGCTACCATGTTCAGGGGATGCGTGCCGGCAAGGATCAGGCGCGCAATTTTGACATCGACCCCATCCCCGATTCACAATTCACGCCAGCCGGTCTGCGTCGCTTCGTGCGCTGAACCGGTCACTGTTCACGATCTATCGGGGGAGCCATGACAACCGGCAGCCATGATGCGACTATCGATCCACGCAACCGTGAGGTGCTGGTCAATGTCAACGGTGACCTGCTGCCGCGTGATCAGGCCACCGTCTCGGTGTTTGATTCCGGCTTCATGCTGGGCGACGGTGTATGGGAGGGGCTGAGGCTGTACAAGGGCAAACTGGCCTTTATCGAGGAACACCTTGACCGCCTGTACAAGGGCGCTCATGTACTCGACATTCCGCTCAGCCTGACACGCGAGGACCTGAAACAGCGCATCGCCGAGACACTCGAGGCCAACGGCATGGACGATGGCGTCCACCTGAGACTGATGGTTACCCGCGGCATCAAGTCCACGCCCTATCAGCACCCGGCAGTGACCATCGGCGACCCGACAGTGGTCATCATTGCCGAACACAAGATTCCCTCGGGCGAGAGCAGGCGCCGCGGCCTGAAACTGTTCACCACACACATACGGCGCGGCTATTCCGATGTTCAGGACCCGACGCTGAACACCCATTCGAAGCTGAACTGCATCTTTGCCTGCATCCAGGCCAGCAAGGCTGGTGCCGATGAGGCGCTGATGCTCGATCCGCACGGTTTCGTGGCCACCTGCAATTCAACCCACTTCTTTATCGTCAAGGACGATGTGGTAATCACCTCAACCGGCGATTACTGCCTCGATGGCATTACCCGCAGCAAGGTCATTGCCTGCTGCCAGCAGGATGGTATCGATATTCGTCAGACCAATTTCACCACGGCCGATGTGTATGATGCCGACGAGGCCTTTGTCACCGGCACCTTCGGTGCGCTGACGCCGGTACGTGAGGTGGATGGCCGCAATATCGGGCGTAACCGCAGCGATACCGATCTGCCGGGACCGATGACTACCCGGCTGCTGTCACTGTATAACCAGCTGGTGGAATCCTCATGAGCATCAGGCTTGCGATGTGGTCCGGGCCACGCAACATCTCCACCGCCATGATGCGTGCCTGGGAAAACCGGCCCGATTGCCAGGTGGTCGATGAGCCGTTCTATGCCTGTTACCTGAAGCACAGCGGCGTGGTGCATCCGATGCAGCAGGAAATCCTGGCCAGTCAGTCGACCGACTGGCAGGAAGTTGCCGACAGCCTGACCGCAGACATTGAAGGCTGCGAGCTGTTCTACCAGAAACACATGACCCACCACATGCTCGATGGCGTCAATCTGGACTGGACGCGCAAGATGAGGCACTGCTTCCTGATCCGCAACCCGGCCGAAGTGATCCACTCCTATCTGCAAAAGCGTGACAGCGTCAATTCCGAAGACATCGGCATCCAGCGACAGCATTCGCTGTATCATCAGATTACCACCCTGACCGGGCAGGACATTCCGATCATTGATTCACGCGATGTACTGATGAATCCCGAAGGGATGCTGCGTGCTGTCTGCGAAGTTCTCGAGCTGCCCTTCAGCAGCAACATGCTCGAGTGGCCGGCAGGTCGCCGTGACAGCGACGGCGTGTGGGCATCGCACTGGTATCACGCGGTCGAAGCGTCAACTGGCTTCAAACCCTGGAGCGAGCCTGAAGCCCTGGGGGATGAGAGTACGATGCAACTGGCGATGGAAAACATGCCCTTCTATACCCGGCTGCACAACCGTCGACTGCGACTCGACTGAGCCCGAACTGACCCTGGCAGCTCAGGGCCGGCGTCCACTGAACGAAAATCAGAGATTCACTCTACAGAATTTTCAGTTTTTTGTGGCTATACTGAGTGCCCTCTTCGGTAAATTGGCCAGAGTGCGCACCATGACAAAGATTCCGGTTCTGACAATTCTGCTGGGCTGCCTGATCACTTCCACGGCCCTTGGCAAGGTTGCTCCCACACCGCTGCACCAGCGATATCAGCTTGAACCCATGCAGGATGTACACCTGACACTGCCAGAACAGGATCTGAACCGCCTGCTGGCCGACGACATCGAACGCAGCAAGAATGGCCAGGCCATTCAATACGCCGTGCCGACAGCGGTCGAGAACATCGGTTTCGTGGACGGCAAGGCATCGGGCGGCAGCCTGCACCAGCTGGACGATGGCAACTGGTTGTGGCGGGTGCGCGTCGATGCGGCCGGAGCCAGTACGCTGGATTTCGGCTTCACGGATTTCTGGCTGCCACGCGGGGCCGAGCTGTACATCCGTGATGTCGACAACAATCTGGTGCGCGGCCCGATCACCGATCTGGACAATACGGCAGACGGTCAGTATGCCTCCGGCCTGGTGGCCGGCGAATCGGCCTATATTGAACTGCTGGTGCCCGACAATCTGAAACGGCATGTCAGCCTGAAGCTGGATCGCGCCAGCTACGGCTATCGCTTTCTGAACCCACGCATTGGCAGCCAGAAATCACTGTCCTGCAATGTCGATGTGGCCTGCCCCGAAGCCGAACTCTACACCAATCAGGTCAATTCCGTGGCCTGGATTCTGGTAAGTGGCGCATTTCTGTGTTCGGGCAGTGTCGTCAACAATACCGAGGGCGATGGAACACAGTATTTCCTCACCGCCAATCACTGTGGCATCAATGCCTCGAATGCATCGAGTGTGGTGTTCTACTTCAACTATCAGAGCGACACATGCCGAACCTTTGGCAGCATCAATAACGGTTCGCCGCTCAACATCAACAGTTTCAGCGATGCGCTATCAGGTGCCACCTTCCTGGCCGCCAACCCCAACAACGACTTCGCCCTGATCCAGATCAATCAGACCATCCCCGAATCGTTCAACGTCTATTACGCCGGCTGGGACCGAAGCACCACGCCACCCACCTCGGCATATTCCATTCACCATCCCAGCGGCCATGAAAAGCGCATCACGCTCGAACACGACCCGGTGGAGATTGGGCAATTAACACAGCTGGGTGGTTTTCTGACACCGGGTACCTACTGGTCGGTCAGAGAGTGGGATCGCGGCGTGACCGAGGGCGGCTCATCGGGCGGCCCGTTGTTCAACCAGAACAACCTGATTGTGGGTCAACTGGCTGGCGGACCGGCATTCTTCTGCCCTACAGCCGACGAGGGTGACGACTGGTACGGCCGATTCGACATGTCCTGGGATTTTGGTACCAGCGCCGATACACGACTGCGAGACTGGCTTGACCCGTCTGGCTCAAACGTTCAAACCATGCAGGGTCAGGGTGGTTGCGATGCCCCGAGTATTGAGATCACCAGTAGCAGCAACAATCCCGATGCGGGTGACACTGTCAGCCTGACAGCGAATGCCAGCGGTGGCAGCGGCAATTACAGCTATGCCTGGGACCTTGATGGAGACAGCCTTGTCGATGCTGACACCGCGATCGTGAACGCCAGATATCCCGAAATGAGTAGTGTCACAGTTACTCTTGAAGTCACTGATGGTACGAATTGTTCGAGTGTCACTCAATTTGGTATTGCCGTAAACGGCAGTGGTGTTGAAACCGTGGCTTCGGGCGGCCAGGTCATGACGCCATCGGCACCCACGGAACTGTGTGGCGATGGCGATGGCAATGTGGAGCCGAATGAAACCTGGAACTTCCCGCTCACCATCGTCAACAACGGCTCAGCACCCATCAGCAATGCCTATGCCGCCTTCGCCATCAACGGCAGCTCGCCCACCAACAATTCACCAAGTAGCAGTAATAGTGAATTCACGGCACTGGAATCGGGTGCCATCTTCATCGACAACCTGGCGGTGGATGATGAGATGGAGATATCACTGACGGCACACATAGGCTCCAATTTCTCATGCGGCGGCAACCTAGGATTCGATCACCTGGGTACGGCGTTCCAGAATGGCTTCGATACCACTTCCGACGATGCATTCCTCATCGTGCCCGTCGGCTTCGATGGCTGTGACTCGCAGAACACTTCCTGCCCGCTGGCAACCTTTGCGCCGCTGGAATTCACACCGACTGAAGGCTTTTACTTCAACCCGACTCGCTCGGGTAATGGCGAGGACCTGCATTTCATCAATGGCCAGCTGTACTCGGCCTGGTACACGGCCGACGAACAGCATCTGCCGATCTGGTATTACCAGCAGTCACTGACGGGACAGACCTATCGATATAACCAGGTTGAAGCCGACCTGCTGCAGTTCCTGTTATCTGGAGATATCACACAGAACACACCCCGATTTGAAGTTGTTGGAGACGTACGCTTCGCCTTCGTCAACGAATTCACCGCGGTCAAGACCTGGACTCTCAATGGTGATCGCTCGGGAGAGCTGATTACGTTCTTCAACCTCGACAACGATGTGGTAGACACCGATGTCACGGATCAATACTTCAACCCGAACGAGAGCGGCTGGGGAGTCGGTTATCAGCGACAGGGCGAGAATGATTTCACCGCCTTCTACTTCTACGACAACAACGGCCAGCCCACCTGGATGACCAGCGCCGATTCCGCCTCGCTTCAGCAGACCGGCCAGACCGATACCCTGCAGTTCAGGGTGCACTGCCCGGGCTGTGTCTGGTTACCGGCCTCATTCAGTAGCGCCGGTCCAGTCGATTTTGATCCGGCGGATGGCTTTGAATTCGATTTCACCAGCATGATCGGCATCGGTGGCATCATCCCCGTTGACTGGCAGCGTAACGCACTGCCCCTGCAGCAGGTGAACCCCAACTGATCTGATATCACAGCACAATGAACAGGCGTCGCAAACTGCTGGTGCTGCGACACGCGTCGGCAGATTACCACCACCAGGGCACCGACCTGGAACGACCGCTCTCGGCCCACGGACATCACGAGGCCGAACAGCTGGGTGAGTTGATCGAACGGCAGCTGTTCCGACCCGGCCTGCTCAACACCGACGAGCTCATCGTGCGCTGCTCCCCGGCCCTGAGAACCCGGCAGACCATCAATCTGCTGTGTTCGCACAGCAGTCTTGACGAACTGGTGCTGATGAACACTTCTCGCATTACCTTTCCCGAGACCATCTACGAAGCCACCACCGGGCAACTGCTGGAACTGGTGTCGGGCAGCGAGGCCGACCTGATCCTGGTCGGACATAATCCGGGGCTGTCATCACTGGTAAGCTGGCTCTGTCTGACGCGGATTGGCCTGTCACCGGCCGACTGTCTGCTGCTGTCGATCAATGACAGCAGCGGCGAAACCCTGCAATCGGGCAGCTGCAATATCGAGATGGTGATCGAATAAACCGTCAGGCCGGCGAAGCGGCCTGATCGAGCGATTGAAGATAAATGGCGGCCAGCGCTTCCATGCCGGCCTGATCCTGATCATCGAAGCGTGAGGTAACCGGGCTGTCGATATCGAGCACACCAATGAGCCGGTCGTCGACCACAAGCGGCACCACAATCTCGGACAGCGAGGCCGCATCGCAGGCGATGTGGCCGTCAAATTCATGCACGTTGTCGACGCGCTGGGTCTGCCGTGTACTGGCTGCCGTACCGCAGACGCCCTGGCCTATGGGAATGCGTACACAGGCCGGCAGCCCCTGGAATGGACCCACCACCAGTTCGGTGCCGTCGTAGAAGTAGAAGCCGGCCCAGTTGACCTGATCCAGCGTGCTGAAGATCAGCGCACTCAGGTTGGCCGCATTGGCGATCGGGTCGGCCTCGCCCTCAAACAGCAGGCGCGCCTGTTCCTCGAGCAGGGCATAGGTGGACGTCTTGTCCGCGTGGTCGACAGCGACCGGTTCAAAACTCATGTGATCGGTAACCCTCAGTCCTCGAATCCATCCTCGAAGATTATCACATCACCCGCGAATGGCGCGATACAGACAGGGCTGTTGGCCACGATTCGGTTGTTGAGCAGATTGATCACCGTTGGATGAAATTCATCATTGTTGTTGCCGCAATTCGCTCCGTTTGGCGGGCCGAAGTGACAATAACTCATGATGGTTCCGCTGCCGCCAGCCGGACAACTGACAGCACCGCCGTAACAACCAAAGTCAGACTCACCGTTGAAACAGACATCCACAGGTGGATTGTAACAATGCGTGTGTGGTGACCCCATATTGTGGCCGATTTCATGGCCGACGAACTCGGCAACACCGGCTGCGCTGAAATTGGTACCGATCCGGTTGATGCTGTAACTGCCCACGGTCTGCGTGCCCATGTTCTGGAGAAAGCCGTTCTGGCAATACTGGTTGATCCAGGCGATGCCGGAGAATGAGTTCGATCCAATGCTCTGGCCGCTCAGCAACAGGGCAAAATCGCGATCGATGGCACCCTGATTGACGCGCCAGAATTCACCGAAATCGGTCAGGTACTGGACGATATTGGGTTCAGTCGGGAATGGATCGGCCGGTGGATCGATTCTCAGGAAGACATCACCGATCAGCAGACGGATATCGAGATCCCGCTCGTAGAACACGTTCATGTTGACGAACAGGCTGGTGATGTAGTTCGTGGCGGTGGTGACGTTGTCGCCCTTGCCGGCCATCCATTCGTTGTCGGTGTCGACTGCTATTCGGGTTTCAAACGATGGATCGGTTCCCCTGGCAACAGGCACATGATGTGATGAAAGCGCCTCATCCATCATGGTAAACAGGTCACCTGGCTGATTGGCCATTTCGGTGCTGCAGTGATGGATGCTCTCATCGGTGCGGGCATCGATCTGGGTTTTTCTGAGATCCAGTCCCGTCTCGAGATTACCCTTGATTTCAAGCGAGACACCATCATGGTTGTAAAGCCCGCTGACATCGCCCGTGACCGGGTCCAGCAGCAACCCGACACCGCTTGGTACGGCGGCAAAGGCGAGCAGGTTTGGACGAGCGATCATTACTTCACCGGATCGGGTCACGCTGCGAATACGCGCATCGGGGGCAAACACGTCATAACGTCTCAGCACCAGTTGCGAGGATGCTGTCTTGGGTAAGCCGGATGCCTCCAGATGACCAGGCATCCATGGAAATCCGGACACGGAAACTGTTTGACCGACAGACGCTGATCTCAGTGCACTGGCTGCCTCAGCAGACAGTGGCCAGCCGCGTTCAACCGCCAGCGGTTTGGCCGGCTGTTCGGTCTGTGTCAGTATGCCGGACTGATAGCTCCCGAGCGCATTGATGTCGACGACTTTTGCTGCCTGGCTGACAGATCCCAGCAGTAATGTCAGTAGAAGAAAATTGACCGCTTTCATTGCCCACACTCCTTGCGAGTTACCAATGTGTTTAGTGTAGACTTGATTTGAGAAAAAATCCGTTCCGAATGCACAAAATGACATCACAGCCGACAACCGATGCCCTACACCACTGAACGCAGGGACTGCATGCCGTCCGACCAGGTACACCTGTGGTGCATCGGGGCGTCACAGGTACCGGTGGACGATCTCATCCTCTGCCTCGACGATGACGAGCGGCACCGGATGGACCGCCTGCATTCGGATGACAAGCGGCGGCAGAAACAGGCCAGTCGCATTGCCCTGCGTCAGGTGCTGTCGGCCTACATGGGCATAGGCGAGGCTGATGTCAGACTGTGGTATGGTCCGCTGGGCCGACCTCATCTGGATCATTACGCGCATCAGACCCGGCTCAATTTCAATGTCAGCCACAGTGGCGATCTGATCGTGATTGCCCTGGCCAATACGCCACTGCTCGGGGTGGACATCGAACTGCACCGCACACTTGCGCGATATGATCGCCTGCTGGCGCGATGCTATTCAGTGCGTGAACGGGATTTCCTGACGTCGATCGAGGATCAGGCCGTATTCAGATCTCAGTTCTACCGCGCCTGGACCGCCAAGGAGGCGTTGCTCAAATCCACCGGTGGCAGTATCTTTCATGCGGCCTCCTCGATAGACCTGAACCTGGACAATCACCTGCTGTCGCTGAACCACGCCGCTGACTCGACCATTGCCACCCACCAGTGGCAACTGATCGAATTCGACCCCTGTTCATCACCGGTAAACTGCAATGGGAACAGCTACAGCGGCAGCATCGCGATTGCCGATGGTAATTGGCAAATGAAGCGACTAACATACCCCGCAGACCTGAGCCCGCCAGCGGGCTGACAGCCTCACTACCGACACGATACCACTGATTTACGGAGATACCGCCATGGCCCATATGGAACCGCTCCCGAAGGAGACCTCACCCGAACTCGCTGCCGATTTCCAGATTTTCGAGGAAATTCTGGGCTTTGTCCCCAACAGCCTGCTGACCATGCAGCGCCGGCCGGCCATGGTGAAGGGCTTTGGCGTCCTGACCAAGGCAGTGATGGATCCGAATGGCAGTGTCGATCTGGGCTTCATGCGCCTGATCGCACACTTCTCTTCCCGCGCCGCCGGCTGTCAGTATTGTGAAGCGCACTCGCTGGTAGCGGCACAGATTCACGGCATCAGCCAGGAAAAACTCGATGCCATCTGGGAATATCAGAGCAGCGACCTGTACACCGAAGCCGAACGCGTGGCACTGGATTTTGCACTGGCCGCCGGCTCGGTTCCCAATGCCGTCGACCAGGCACTGATGGACAGGATGACCGAGTACTGGAGCGAGGATCAGGTGGTCACGATTCTCGGCGCTGTGTGCCTGTACGGATTCCTCAATCGCTGGAACGATTCCATGGCCACTGATCTTGAACAATCACCCATCGCCATGGGTGAACGCGTACTCAAACAGGGTGGCTGGGACGGCGGCAAGCACGTCTGACCAACTGCCCTGAACACGGACATAAAAAAGCCCGGTCACTGACCGGGCTTTTTCATTAATCGGTCTGCAATCGATCAGTCACGAGCGATGCGACGCTGGGCCACGACCATCAGCAGCAGGGCCATCAGCAGCATGCCAATCACACTCAGTGATGGGATGGTCTGCGCAGGTCCGGCCACGTTGCCAGATGATGCGTTGTTGGCACCGTTTGGATCGTTCTCGTTGCCTGTGACACTGACACTGTTTGTCAGGGTGCCCACGTTGTTCACCTGAACCGTGATGTTACACATGGCCGAGGCAGCATTTGCAAGGCCACCCACGTTCCACGTGACCGTGTTGCCCACATTGGTGGCACCGCAGTCACTGCTGACATAGGTCAGGTTGCCAGAGAGTGTATTGGTGGCTACCACACCCGTGGCCGCCGCTGGACCGTTGTTGGTGACATTGACGTTGAACTGGAACTGGTCATTGATCTGAACCGGCTGAACCGCATTGTTGGTCACGGCAACGGTCAGGTCTGCATCAGGTACGCCGGCGACGAAGCTGACCGTGTCGACACCAATATAGTTGGAGTTGGCACCGACTGGGCCGCCATTGGCAACGTAGTACACAAATGCCACACGACCTGTCGCATTGGGGTTAACCGTGAACTCAGTCCAATCCTCTGGGTAACCGCCTGTCACCAGACCATCGTTGATCATCAGCAGGTTATTGGTGAAATCACCAAAACCGCCGAAACAGTCACCAGTGGTGGTGCCGCCCGTCGGGCTGTGCACAACGTACAGGCGATCCGGGAAGGTACTGCCGGCAACGGTACGGGTCCAGAACGTGACGCTCTGCAGGAAACCATTGTCGGGCATGATCAGCCAGTTACAGATGTCGCTACCGGCTGTGTTGTTGAAGTTGGCACCGATGTAGGCTGTGGGCGCACCAGCCTGAGCTGGAAACACGGTATCATTGCCCTGGAACCAGTCGCTGGTGCCCACTGGATTGGACTGGTTGTCCAGGATCCAGCCGTCTCCCGGCAATGTGGTAATGTCGGCAAAATCTTCAGCGCCACCACGTGGTGCTTCAGGGGGGGTGGTGTCCTGAATGAATCCGGGTCGCGCGCTGTTGTCCTGAGCCATGACAGCCGTACCAAACAGGCAGGCGGTCAGTGCAGTGAGCAGAGTTTTCTTCATTGTTGTGTCCCTCCGAGAGAACGTAATACACCCTGCTCCCCTTCAGTTGCCTGATGCACTGATGAAGAAATGATCTGGTCCGGGTGATTTATTTACAAAACTGTGCCGGGCATCATAGCAAAAGTGCCATCTGATGATCAATTAATAATCAATCAGAGTCCATTCATTGCCCACTCATTCAAATCCGTCGACATGGATCTGCTGCAGACTGAGATAATCAACCTGATTGATGGCATTGAGTGTCGACGTCAGAGCATGCTCCACGCCGTTTGGCCAGCGCACCCTCGCCGTCATGATGCCCTCACCACCCAGACCAAAATGCAGTCGCAACTGGTTGCCAGCACCCCGACTGCCACCGCTCATCAGCACCTGCCTGAAATCCTGGCCGGACGTGTCTGTGAGCGTCACGATCGCTCCGATTGCATCTTGATTGATGGTATCGCCACCATTCAACTCGAATGACACCCAGTTGTGTGTGCTGTCGCTGATATTGCGGTACAGATGGAACTGGCTGCCCATGTCAGAGACGATGACATCGAGAAGACCGTCATTGTCGTAATCGCCCATGGCCGCGCCCTCGGATCGAGTCAGTGACTGGATGCCTGAGGTGGCACTGACAGCCTGAAAGGTGCCATCACGCTGATTGATATAAAACTGATCGGCGGCCTCTTGCGTGGTTCCGTATGTGGCCAGGTAGGCATCGTGGTAGCTGTCGTTGTCGACGTCGATGAACAATGTGGCCCAGCCACTGCTGTCGAAGTCCAGACCGGATTCCATGGATTTTTCCACATACACCGCCTGCCCCTGTGCCCACTGACTCTGCAACAGAACCTGTTCTCCAATGCTTGAAAAATAGAGATCGTCATCGCCATCGTGATCGTAATCGGCGATGGCGATGCCCATGCCAAACACCGGACGATCCGCCCCGGTGGCCTCAGACACGTCGGTAAAGCACCAGAACGATGGACAGCCCGCAACCGAAGGGCCATCGTTTCGCCACAGCGTGTTGCCCCAGAGACGATCATTGACGACATAAAGATCCAGATCATCATCGTGATCGAAGTCCAGAAATGCGACGGCCAGTGCAGGCTTGTGGGTTTCAATCGGATCCAGCTGGTCGGCCACATCGATGAATGTGCCATCGCCCTGATTGATGTAAAAGGCATCGGGAACCTCAATATCCGAACCTTCGGCCACATCGGCGTCGGTCGCCGCGCGGTAATTGCCGACATACAGATCCAGAAACCCGTCCTGATTCACGTCTGCCCAGGTGGCCACCTGGGAATTGTGCGGGTTGTTGACACCGGCCGCTGCGCCGACTTCGACAAAGGACTGCCCGGCCTGGTTGCGAAACAGTCGATTCTCGCCATCGACTGCCACGTACAGGTCCTGCCAGCCGTCATTGTCATAATCGCCAACAGCCACACCCGTTCCGCGATCCGAAGGCATTGCCATCGAGGCAAACTGAGCCGGCTCGGTAAACTGGCCATTGCCCTGATTGATGTAGAGATGATTTGGCCCGTCGCGATTGCTCACAAACAGATCCAGGTCGCCGTCATTCTCGACATCGATCCAGGCTTGCCCTGTGCCGAAAATAAAACTGTCATGTGAATCGTCCACACCTGAGGTGGTCGACACGTCGCTGAACCAGGCCCCGGCCCAGACCGCAGGAGCGATCAACAGCAGAGCCACGGGAACAAGGCACACCGTTGCAATGTGAGAGTAATCTCGGTTCATGATCTGCCCTTTATAGTCGCTACATGCCACGTATTCAAGCACGGCATCCGGGTGCCTTCACTCAGGTGTCCTGCATTCGACTGATAGCCCTTCAGGGCACTCACGTTTCAATGATATTCCGGTCTTGTGCTATGGTGTGATTCAAAAGGGAAATCACGACACGACATGAGTAATGATCGTTTGCGAATTCCCGTCAAATCGAGCATTGACCGTGACCTGCAGGATGCCAGTGATCACGGGCTGCTTCGACGGTGGTGGGGGTTTTTGACAAGGGCACCCGACGATTTCATGCTGGAAGTCGGCATGTACGGGGAAATTCTGGTGGCCCGTGCACGGCTGATGATCTGCGGTCTGCTGGAGATTGTCCCGTTTGTCTTTCTGCTGTACGGTTCCGGTGAGGAAATCACCGTGGCCCTGGTGGGCAACACCTCTGCCCTGATCTATGCCATCATCATTTATCAGGTGGTCAAGCGTGGTTACCGGAATTTCTCACTGCGACTGTTCACCACCGTGGTTGATATCTCTCTGGGTCAGTCTCGGCCTGTTCTCGTTCGCGGTTGCATCTGACCCCAGCATTGCGGCCAATTCCCGCGTCATCCACGAAATCTACCTGCTGCTGATTGCACTGACGGCCCTGCGGGCCGATTACCGTCTGTGCATCATTGCCGGACTGGTGGGCCATCATCCAGTATGTCGCCATTCTGGCGTATATCGTGGTGGCCAAGGACATGATGTCGCTGCCGCATGAAGCCCTGGCCTATGGTGGCTTCAGCATCGCCGATCAGATTTCCAGGGTGCTGGTGATGCTGATCATGACCATACTCGCGGTGATACTGGTGGTACGCAACATGAACCTGATCAAACTCTCCAGTGTCGATCCGCTGACCGGCCTGTTCAATCGCAACTACTTCAATGTCCGCTTCAAGCAGGAAAGCTACCGCAGCCAGCGACAGGAATATGCGCTCAGCGTGATCATGCTCGATCTGGATCACTTCAAGCAGATCAACGATGAGTATGGCCACCTGACCGGCGACCATGTACTGAGGGTGATTGCCGGGCAGCTGCAGGACCTGTGCCGCGCCTCCGATGTGGTCAGTCGCTTCGGTGGCGAGGAATTCGTCATCATCATGCCGGACAGCGATTACGCACAGACGCTGGCCCGTGCCGAGCAGATCCGGAAAACATATCGAGGCACATGAATTCGATCACCCGAACGCGGATGAGGTCATCAAGCTGACGGTCAGCCTGGGGGTGGCCACCATTCCCGATGATGCCAGCACTGTCGAGGATTCGATCCGCATTGCAGACGAGCGGCTGATCCGTGCCAAGCGTGCCGGTCGCAAACCGGGTATTCGGCAGTGAAGTGACCGGCGAGCAGGATCGGTAACTGATCCTGCCTGACGTTGAATCATGCTGTGCCACATTTGCCATTCTGTGTGATCTATCGGCCACAGTCTCGTTCCCTCGGATTACCCACTCATGATAAGCTGCTGCTCCACCAGAAGGATTCCAGATGTCAGACTATCAGTATGATTTTTTTGTAATCGGTGCCGGTTCCGGCGGTGTCCGTGCCAGCAGAATTGCCGCATCGCTGGGCGCACGAACCGCGATCTGTGAGGACCGATACCTGGGCGGCACCTGCGTCAATGTCGGATGTGTACCCAAGAAACTGTTTGTCTATGCGGCCGAGATGTCCCATGGCCACGGCTATACCGGTGGCTTTGGTCTGTCATCGGGAGATATGACTTTCGACTGGCCCACACTGCGCGACAACAAGACGGCAGAAATCGAAAGACTGAACGGTGTGTATGACAATATCCTCGGTTCGGCCGGCGTCGAGATCATCCACGGCCATGGCACACTGATCGATCAACATACCGTCAGGGTGGGCGATGAAACCTACACGGCAGACAAGATCCTGATTGCCACTGGTGGCTGGCCACATGTACCCGAATTTCCGGGCAGTGAGCACGTCATCACCTCGAACGAAGTCTTCTATCTGGACACATTCCCCAAACGGGTGCTGGTGGTGGGCGGCGGATACATCGCCGTCGAGTTTGCAGGTATTTTCGATGGTCTGGGTGCCGACACCACACAGTATTACCGCGGTGAACTGTTCCCTGCGCGGCTTCGATCAGGAGATTCGTGAATTTGTTCGCGATTCCCTCATCGCACGCGGCATCAAAACTTCAGATGAACACCGATGTGGCTCGCATCGAAAAGCTCGATGATGGCAGCCTGCACGTCGAGGACGCGTGATGGTCGTGTCGAAGACTTCGATCTGGTCATGTATGCGACCGGCAGAAAGGCAAAACTCGATAACCTGGGCATCGAGACTCTGGGTATTGAGCTAACCGACAAGGGTGCCGTTAAGGTCGATGAGAACTACCGCACAGTATCGACAATATCTATGCCCTGGGTGATGTCATCGGCCGAATCGAGCTCACACCCGTTGCCCTGGCCGAGGGCATGACCCTGGCACACAACCTGTTTGGTGAGGGCGACAGAAGGTGCTCGACTACAGCGACATTGCCACAGCAGTGTTCTGTCAGCCGAACATCGGTCCCGTCGGACTGACCGAAGAAGAGGCCATGCAGCAATGCGATGGCATCGACATTTACGTCTCCACCTTCAAGCCAATGAAGAACACGCTCTCGGGCCTTGAAGAAAAGACACTGATGAAGATGATTGTCGATCAGGCCAGCGACCGTGTGGTCGGTGTTCACATGGTGGACCCGATGCCGGTGAAATCATCCAGGGCATCGGCATCGCACTCAAGACCGGTGCCAGCAAGGCCGATTTTGACCGCACAATCGGCATCCATCCAACCTCGGCCGAGGAGTTTGTCACCATGCGCAGCAAGACGCGTCAGGCCTGGTCGGAACAGAGTAATCCCATGGTGAACCCGACGACTGACACCTTTCCGAAACTGCCGGTGCTGAAACCTGATCGCCGCCGCATTCATCCTGCCGCTGCAGCAGGCCGATCGTTATGTCCCGGCGTTCATCATTCCTGCCTTGATGTTCATCGTGGTGCAGGGCTGGGTCTACACACAGCCCGACCTTCAGCTGGTGATCAGCAACCCCTATGCCGCGATAAACATGGGCATGGGCATTGTGCTCAAGCTGCTGGGGATCAATCTGCTGCTGCTGATGTTCACGGCCATGATTGGCCTCAATGTCATGCAGCTGGTGCTTAAACCGGATACTGGTGAGAGTCGGTTGATACCGCCGGCCATTGGCCCGCTGGAGCGGCGCTTCATGTGGAAGTACATCCAGTTGCTGCTCAGCTTCGTGGTGCTGAGTTTCACGCTGATACTGATCGCCTCCATGTGATCCTGCCGTTCACCGGAATCGAGCTGGACCCCGCCCAGCCCGCACCGTGGCAATACTATGCCATCATGTTCGTGGCAGGCATTCTCCCGGCGATCTACTTTATCGCCCGCCTCAGCCTTATCCTGCCGGCCACGGCACTGGAGGAAAAATCGCTGTTCGACCGGGCCTGGCAACTGGCCGAAGGCAACGGTATCCGTCTGCTGATCGTGATTGGTGCTGTCCCTGCTGATTTCCACCCTGCTGGTTCGCCTGTTACCCGTACCCGACTCATTTATCCTGTTCCTGCTGATCCAGATTGTTGGCCTGCTGTTTCAGGTCGTGCTGTTCATCGCCATCGCCCTGTCCTACCAGTGGCTCAGGCAACAGGAAGAGCAGTACTACAACAGCACAGACAACAGCAGCTGAGTGCTGGATTTGCCATGATGGATCATGGCATGCTGATTTATCGATGATGTCTGGCATCGATCGCCGGCAATCACCGCAAGGTTTGTGCTAACCAAGCGTGACACCTGTCGTCTAAGCGGGTAATGAATGAGCAAAACAACAATCTGATTCAGCGTGCCGCCGAGGGTGACCGGACAGCGTTTCGGTGACCTGGTGATGGAACACTCACCCATGGTGTTCCGTCTTGCCATGCGATTCATGCAGGAACAGGCCCTGGCCGAGGACATCTCCCAGGAACGTGTTTCTCAAGGTCTATCGAT
>CBDBVC010000011.1:0-6677 GCA_965212525.1 Lysobacterales bacterium | reverse complement strand
GTAGCCCTCGATAATGCCTTCGTTGAAATTCCCTCTGAGTGTGAAGTCACCGTTATTTAATCCGGAATATTGGCCTTCTCCGTGAGGTACGTCAGCACGCAATTCACCCACGTAGCGAGGTCCGTTGACCCAGACGAGCTGTCCTGTCTGATGACCATCCGCTGATGTTTCAAGGACACGTTGTGTCAGGAAATTACCCATAAGAATCATGCCCGAGTCGGTCGTCTGGGCAGGATCACCACTGAATCGAACCCAGTTCTGATAGCAGTGGGCGGTGAGATTGAATTGTTCCATTACCAGCGCATACAACACGATGAGTGGCACGTCGTCTGTATGAGTCATCACACTGTAGTTGGGCAGGCTGGTATCAAAGTGCAGTTGGGTATTTGAATCGCCCATCGCCTCGAACATCAGGTTGAACAGGCCTCTGACATTGAAGTTCTGAAAATTTAGGGTCAAGGTTTTGGCGCCAAAACCGTCCTGTGACGAAACGATGGCCGCATAGGCCGCTTCAATGGTTGCAGAGGTGATGTTGCCATCGGACAGCAGACGATTTTGCTGGTGTTCAAATTCAGCCACAATCTCACTGGACTGCCCAAGCGCGTTGTCGCAGCGCTGAAACAGCGAGGCATCAGGCAACTCCGGGGTATCGTCATCGTAGTGATAGCCGACCTGATCCAGATCCACACCTGGCTGCCCGGGTTGGTATTGTTCCCACAATTCAGACAAATTGGCCGTGTTTGGTAGCAGACCCGAGTATTCCATGCGATAGGCCAGTGTCGAACTGTAATAGTCGCCCAGATAGCGAGCTGCATGCGTTAATAAACGAAACCCCAGCACGGGATCAGGTATGCCGACTTCTCCCTCCAGGCTCATGATTCCCAGGCGCCCATAAAAATCCAAAACGAATGCTGGGTGTTCAACGCCTTCCAGCGCAAGGCCATGTTTGCGATAGATTTGATGGATCAATGGATAGGCTATAGGGTCCCATTCTTTGCCATTCATCTGGAGCAGCATATAGACTTGCGCATCAAAATCACCTTGTTTTGCCAACTCAAGATCGTGGGGGTGTTTCATGAGTTGATTCAGCTGCTGTTCGCTTAGATGATCCTGTAAATTTTGAAAGGTCACCGATTCAGAGGCAAGCGACAGTTGCACGTTGAGCAGAATCAATAGGGTGAGCATTGGTCGGGTCATGGTGTGTTCCAAATCATTTTCTCTATACATGACTATCGCATACGAGACACGAACTATGCCACAAACAGGCCACTTAGGAGTTTAAGTGGCGATTCTCATCGCTCGCTACGTGAGGTATCACGTGACAAGTCCTGGCATCACCCGAATTGATACATGGCTTGCATGGCTTGCATGGCTTGTGATTCCGGGTGGACACTCTAGAATGGGTCAGGCCCGTGACTCGCACAAGGAATGACAGGACCGATGGCCTACTGGCATACGCTGTTTGAACTGCTGGCCTATTTTATCGGTTTCCGATGGTTTCTGATCGAGAAGAACCGCATTCAGGCCCATCCACTGCAGTCCACCGACAACCTGATCTCGGTATTCATCGGCGTGCTGTTCGGTGCACTGCTCGGGGCCAAGCTGCTCAACTGGGCGCAGGACCCTGTACTGGCTTTTTTCCGATTTTCCGCGTTCGGCCTTCGGTTCGGGCAAGACCATTGTCGGCGCACTGCTGGGCGGCTGGCTGGGTGTTGAAATCGCCAAGAAACTCAGTGGTATTCAAACCTCAACCGGCGATGCCATGGCCATTCCTATTCTGATGGGCATAGCAATCGGCCGGATCGGCTGTTTCCTGGCTGGCCTTGATGATGCCACCTACGGTGTCGCCACATTGCTTCCCTGGGCCTGGGACTACGGTGATGGCATTGCCCGTCATCCGACTCAACTCTACGAAATCCTGTTCCTGGTGATCTGGGCCGTATTTCTGTTGAGACGACGAAACGGACTGTTGCAGAACGGTGATCTGTTCAAGCTGGCCCTGGGCGGATACCTGCTGTGTCGATTGCTGGTTGATGCCATTAAACCGGTACCCGTGGACTATGTGATCGGACTCTCGGCGATACAGCTGGCCTGCATCCTCGGTCTGCTGGCACTGGCGCCGCATGGCGCTCGATTGTGGCGCGGGATCACTGGCACGCCACTGAGGGAGGCGGCATGACACACAAGACCCGGCCCTATCTGTTCTACGACAGCACCGTATCGGTGTGCAGCACCTGTCTGAGGCGCGTCGAGGCAAAAGTGCTGATCAAGGGCGAGAAGGTGTATCTGGAGAAATGGTGCCCCGAGCATGGCCGGGAACGGGTGCTGATCGCGGACGATGCCGAATACTATCGCCGCTGCCGAGAGGTTTATCTGAAGGCACCGGAATTACCGAAGCGTTTCAATACGGAAATGAAATACGGCTGCCCGTACGATTGTGGGCTTTGTCCCGATCACATGCAGCACTCATGCCTGACCCTGATCGAGGTCACCGATCACTGCAACCTGGCCTGCCCGATATGTTATGCCGAATCGGGCCCGCACCGGCCGGGTTTCAAATCATTGCAGACGGTGGAAGCGATGCTCGATGCCGTGGTCGCCAATGAGGGCGAGCCCGATGTGGTGCAGCTTTCCGGTGGTGAGCCCACACTGCACCCGGAATTCTTTGCCATCATGGATGCGGCAAAAAAGCGGCCGATCAAACACCTGATGATCAACAGCAATGGCCTGCGCATGGCGAAGGAGCGGGACTTTGTTGAACGGCTGGCAGCCTATCAGCCCGGCATGGAAGTCTACCTCCAGTTTGATTCGCTGGAAGACAGTGTTCACCAGGAACTGCGCGGTGCGAAACTCAGCCGAATACGAAATCAGGCGCTGCAGCACCTGAACGAATTCAATATCTCCACCACGCTGGTGGTGACGGTGAAGAAAGGACTCAATGACGATCAGCTTGGAGACATTATCTCGTTCGCAAGCCAGCAAGCCTGCGTTCGTGGTGTCACCTTCCAGCCAATACAGGCCGCCGGCAGACTCGAGGGTTATGACACGGCGAAAAACCGGCTCACACTGACCGAAGTGCGGCGACGCATAGTCGAACAGTCCTCGTCGTTCACGGCCGATGACCTGGTGCCGGTGCCCTGCAATGCCGATTGCCTGTCGATGGCCTATGCCATCAAGTCCGACGACGGTGAACTGATGCCGCTGACACGCTTCATCGAGCCCGAAACACTGATTGACGGTGCCCACAACACCATCGTGGTGGAGCAGGAGAAGTCACTGCACCGGCAACTGTTTTCGCTGTTTTCCACAGCGCTGTCGCCCTATGATCAGGCGGGCAAGCTTGGTGATTTGCTGTGTTGTCTGCCGAAGGTCGACCTGGGCAGTGGTCTCACCTACGATCGTGTGTTTCGCATCATCATCATGCAGTTCATCGATGCTCAGTCGTTTGATCTGCGAGCGGTAAAGAAATCATGTGTTCATATTGCACAGCCCGATGGAACCATCATTCCGTTCGATACCTTCAATCTGTTTTATCGCGATGACAAACGCGAAAAGCTTGAGGCCCTGCGCCAGCATGCAGCGGCCGCCGTTTACTGACAGGACCCGCCATGACGACACAACAGCCAAACGAACAAAACAATCCGGTCACATCACCCGATATGCCTGAGCCAGATTCAGGCGGCAGTGTCATCAAGGGTGTGCTGCTGAATGTGGGTATCAATCTGTTTATCTGCCTGATCTGGATTCCACTGTGCAGCGGAGGCAGCAGTGGCGGTGGCGATGACATCGCAACCATCCTGGGCGTGATCTTCTTCTTCGGCATGTTCTGGATTGGTCTGGCCCAGCTGGTTCACATCATACCCATGGCGATTTATCTTGGTGTCAAACAACAGCAAAAGACGCTCAGGGGGGTATTGTGGGCCGCGCTGGTCACGTTCATCGCCTGGGGGATCTTCATGCTTGTTTTCACATTCTGATCAGATTCGTGTCGCAGGCTGTACCGCACGGTTGAGGGCCGGTGCTATTTCCGACATCATGTGATCCACAGGAACAGGCGGATCTGCCGATTGGAGCCCGATGAAAATACAGTTACTGAGTGACCTGCATGTCGAGTTCCATGACTATGATTATCCCGGTACCGATGCCGATGTGGTGGTGCTGGCTGGTGACATCCACGTCGGTGAACGTGGGTTGCTGTGGGCGGCTGAGCGAATCCGCAACAGGCCGGTCGTTTACGTATTGGGCAATCACGAATTCTACGGCAAGACCTGGCCTGATCTGATTGACAAACTGAAGCAGATGGCAAGCGGCAGCAATATCCATATCCTGGAGAAGGATGTGGTCACAGTCGACGGGGTCAATTTTCTTGGCTGCACACTGTGGACCGATTACGCATTGTACGGCGACTCGCGCCTGTCGGGGCAATACTGCCAGATGGTCATGAACGATCACCGCAAGATTCGCCGATCACCGGAGTATGCACGCATGCGTGCCATGGATTTTGCGGCCATTCATCGGCAGTCACGTCAATGGCTGGATGAGCAGCTCAGGCTGCATTCAGGCCAGTGCAACGTGGTCGTCACCCATCACGCACCGTCCATCCAGTCGGTGCCTGAACACCGTGCGGCAGATGAAGCCACGGCAGCTTACGCTTCCGATCTGGAAGCATTCATTTCAGAGCATCAGCCCAGTGCCTGGTTGCATGGTCACGTGCACCACAATGCCGACTACACAATCGACAACTGTCGAGTGCTGTGCAATCCGAAAGGCTACTGGGGTGAGGAAAATCCGGGATTCGAGCCGGAGCTGGTCTTCACGCCGGAACAGCAATCTGCAGCTTCCAATGTGGTTGCGATGGGGTCCGGTCAGTACGATGACGCATGAGATCAACGGCGTCTGTTGCTGTGGTCGAAGTACACTCTCGCTGACTTTGCCAAAGCCGGCGAACCGCTATTCACCGCGTCGATGTGACTGCGACTTCTGCGTCGCACGTGGCGTTCAGTATCTGTCGGACCCTGACGGCCAGTTGCGAATCGAGTCAGCCAGGCCGTTCTCGATTGAACAGCAGGGGTCGATGCAGGCCGAGTTCCTGACCTGCGCGGGCTGTGATGACCTGCTTGCTGTCATTCACCGCACTGATGAGGGAATTCGCGGTGCGGCCAATGCCACGCTGTTCAGTGGGCAGCCATTCAGCGACGCCATCACCGTTTCACCCCGGCTACTTGAGCCTGATCAGAAATCCGCACGATGGCAGCAACTGTGGTGCCGGGTTGATCTGACCCCGGATGGCGTGGGGCGATAACCAGGCCGATCTGCCCCCTCACACAAATGGCCCGGTGATTTCAGCGCGATGATGGTATTCACGACCAGGATCGATGCCAGTTTCCGAGCAAGGCAACAACTTCTCAACCGGTCAGGGTTGAGAAATCCACCGCCCGGCCGGTTTCCAGCAGTGTTTTCAGCCCACCCAGAACCAGTGGCCAGCCGGAGGTGACCATCTCGCGGGTCACGGACTCATCATCGAACTGGTCGTGAATTACTGTCAGCCGGGTACCCTGTGGAATGGCTTCGAGCAGAAACCGGACACGTGAAGGCGATTCAGCTGCCGTTTGCGGGTTACGCGGAAAGTGCCAGCTGTAGGACAGCTCACGGGGGTGGTCAGCGACCAGAATCCTGCCCTCGCAGCCGACTTCGTCGCCGACCAGGAACACGATGGGTGAACCGACCTTGAAGTCGCTCTGCACATCGGTGTTGTGCCAGTACTGACGGGTGAATTCTGCGGTTGTCAGCCCCCGCCATACGGACTCGGGAGGGGCGGCAATGACGCTGACATAGATGAAATCGGGCTTGGCGGCTTTGCTCATTATGAGTTCTCCTGCTGTTCCAGTGCCTGTTTCAGTCGTTGCAGTGCGTCGGTTCTGTGGGCCGAGTAGCGGTCTATCCATCGATCACGTATTTCGCTGATGGGCACGGGGTTGAGGTAATGCAGCTTTTCTCGGCCCTGCCAGATCACCTTGACCAGATCGGCGGTCTCCAGCACGGACAGGTGACGCGTGGCCGATTGCCGCGTCATGCCGAGGCCTTCCACCAGTTCATTCAGTGTCTGTCCGGGTTGTTCCAGCAAGCGGTCCAGCATTTTGCGTCGGGTTGAATCGGCCAGTGCCTTGAAGGTCTGTTTCATGTGATATGCAGTATTTTATCTGCATTTAATTATGCAGTATATTCATTGCATGTCAAATCACCAGTATCAATCACTTTGTCGGCTTGATGTGCTGAGAGGGATTGCTTATCGTTGATGACACACTCAAGAGGTTCGACATGTTGACAAAAGCAGACAGGAAACAGGGTCGCGGCCGACTCTGGCTGGAGATGTTCCTGATCGTTGCTGCCGTATTCGTTGCACTGGCAGTGGATGAGTGGTGGGAAGATCTCGAGAATGAAAGCAATGCCGAGCTGTCCTACCAGCAGATTCTGTCCGAGATCCGTCAGAACCGTGAGGATGTCATCGATGATCGCGACTACCATGCCAGCCAGCTGGAATCCATCAAACCCGCGATGGACCTGGTGCGTAATGACGAGCCCATCCCTGAGGGCAGTGAATGGGGTTTCAATATCGATGTGTCGCTGTTGTCCGATACCGCCTGGGAAACGGCCAAACTGACCGGTGCCCTGCGCTA
>CBDBVC010000010.1:0-21220 GCA_965212525.1 Lysobacterales bacterium | reverse complement strand
TGAACAGGATGATCATCGGGAACAGCAGCGGCACGAAAAGAACACTGAGTACCAGCACCACAAGCATGAACGGCAGGGTAATGGCCAGTGAGATCAGCCCGATGATGAATGAAATGAAGAAACCGATGATCAGTATGGCCAGTGCTGCGGCAAAAACCACGCCATCACCCAGTGCGTGCACCAGCCCCGAGAACAGCTGACCAATGCCAGAGAACAGATCACCCACCATGTGGAAGCCGTGGGCACCGACGCCCGCCACCACGTGCAGGGCAATGTAGATCAGGAACAGAATTCCGAGAAAACGCAACATGCAGACATTGTCGGTAATCGCAGGCATTTTGTCGCGTGCCATCAGTTGGGCAGACGGCTGCCAGGCACTGTATGCCGGCATGGATCGGTATCGTATGCTGGATCAGGTCTGGTTATGACCCAGTTGTGTAATCGACTTGAGCCCATTGCGGCTGAGGATTTTCTGAACCTCGTTCAGTGCCAGCGGGCGCGAGATCACATAGCCCTGAACATAATCCACACCCATGTCCTTGAGCACATTGAGCGTGAGTTCATCGGTGACGTACTCGGCGACCGTCACCAGGTTCATTTCGCGGGCAATGTCGATAATGGAACGAACGAAGATCTGGTTTACGGCATCACGCCGGATGTTGCGTACGAAACGACCATCGATCTTGATCAGATCAATCGGCAGGTCATTGAGATAGCCGTAGGACGACATGCCGGCACCAAAATCATCCAGCGCCACCCTGACGCCCATTTTCTGCAATTTGGTGAGGGTGTCACGAGCCCTGACAATATTGCTCATCACCTTCGATTCGGTCACTTCGATGCACAGTTTCTGCGGCGAAACCTGATACTTGTCGAGACAGCTCTGGATGTATTCGAGCAGAATTTCGTCGCTGAGCGTGTCGGCAGAGAGGTTGAATGAACAGAAATCGATGTGCTGCAGTATTTCAGGCTGGTCGTACAGATGCTGCAACACCAGATCGATCACCAGATGATCGATCTGTACGATGGCATTGTATCGCTCGGCGGCCGGCAGGAACGCGCCGGGCGGGATGATCTGGTCCTTCTCTCCACGGATTCGCACCAGTGCTTCGATACTGGGCAGCGCGACGACGCCTTCCGGATCGCTTTCCTGTGACTGTGATGTTCGTCCCTGGGCATGCCGACGGGTTGGATCAATGATCTGGAATTCGAGGAAGAAACGATTATGTCGCAATGCCTTCTGGATCAGCGGCAGCCAGTTCATCTCGCCTTCGCGCTCGGCGACCATCTGATCGTCCTTGCGATACAGATAAACCTGGTTGCGGCCATTGTCCTTGGCCACGTAACAGGCGTTGTCGACGATGCCGAGGGCATTGTCGAGGTTGTGATTGATGTCTGACAGATGCGCCACACCGATCGAACAGGTGGTATCGAAGTGCTTGTTATCCCAGTAGAAATTGAGCTCTTCAACCTCGTTGCAGATTCGCTGAGCCGTGCGTCGTGCTTCGTCGGCGGATTGAGTCGTGATCAGGGCAGCAAACTCGTCACCACCTATCCGTGCCACCGTATCGAACTCGGATATGGTGGTTTTCAGAAGGTCGGCGATCTTGATCAGCAACTGGTCACCGACCGGATGCCCGGTGGTGTCGTTGATCACCTTGAACTGATCGATATCAATGTACAGCAGGGCCTTGTTGGACCACTGACGATTCTTGATCACCGACTGCAGATGCACCTCGAACTGACGGCGGTTGGGCAGATTGGTGAGGTGATCATAACTGGCCTGATATTCGAGATCCTTGTTGGCATCCGACAGGCTCTTCATGGCTTCTTTCAGTTCAACCGTTCGATGGTTGTACCAGAAGGTCAGCTGTCCCAGTTCATCATCCCGCTCGTGCTCGATGAAATGGTAGTGTTCACCTTCGGTTTCGGAGATCTTGCGCAGCTGTGTGGTAATGCTGTGGATTGGTGTGATGATCAGCTTGCTTATCATCATGAACATCAGCGCCAGGATCACCATTGCCGGAATCAGCAGCCAGCCCATCACGTTCTGGATCACGGCACGTGTGGTTGCCGATGCCAGTGACTTGGGCATCATCAGCACCAGCTTCCAGTAGGTGTTTGGGCACCAGGTAGACATAGCCGGTCGACGCTTCATCCAGCAGCAGATCAATTCTCGACATCGACGGTTTCGAGCAAGGGGTGTTTTGTTGCCCAGATTGCCCCTGCGGAAAGATCAGTGAGGCCAGAATGATGCGCGCCTGGTTGCTGTTGATCTGGTAGCTCTCCGACTCGATCTGCTTGCTGATATCGCCGTGGTTGCTGGCGGCACGATCGGCGATGAGCCATGAATTCGTTGTTGATACGATCCAGCGACTCGGCCAGCGAGGCGAACCGATCGTCGGTTCTGGCCAGGTCATCGGCATACAGCATGTGATTGTCGTACTTGCTCAGCGATTCATCGGGGTATGAGATGAACTTGTTGTTCTGATCCACCAGAAAGGCATAACCGCCAACCTCGCGAATATGATCATCGAAGAATTCCCGAATCCCCTCGAGCTTCAGGTCCACGGTGACAACGCCGATAAACTCATTTGCCTCGTACACGCCCCACCGAGCAGGTGACCACTCGGCTGCAGCGAAATAGGGGTCGATATAGCTGCGTGACCAGTAACAGCGGCCGGCCAGCCTGGTGACGCGTGGGCACATACCACTCCTCATTGTGGTAGCCCGGTCCGTTGGGATTGTTGTAGTCGTCGTAATAGACCAGTTCGCCGTGGGCATTGCGACCCCAGAAAAAACTGTTGCGGTCGACGCCTTCGGTGAATTTGCCCGGTTCAGGCCAGTAAGCCACCGCCGGCAATCAGATCCTGGCTCGGTGACAGGTTCAGCATGGAGGCGATCACCTGCTTGAACAGGGCCTCATCTCGCGGTGCTTCGACCACAAAATGGGCAATGTTCTGCGCCAGTGTGTTGATCAGGGTGGTCTGGCGGTTGAGCTCCGCAATCAGGTTTTCACTGTTGGCGCTGATCAGTGTGGTTGCGCTCTCATCAAGCTTGTTTCGCAGCTGTACCTGAATCGCTGCGATGACCACAACGATCAGAGAAACGACACACAGCAGGAACCCGACGGTGAACCTGAACTGAATTGTACGGGGCATGTTTTTCATTGAAACGCTGACAGTGGCTGCGATCCATGGCTGCCGAAAAATCTGTACCTAATATTATATAAGGTTAAATTCAGCCGCCAATTCTCTCACCCGTTGTCACAATTTATTCACGTTTCACACGATGAACAGGTACGATGAGTTCTGTCACCTCAGACCAACGGAGGCAGAATTATGAGCAGTATCGGTGTCAGCAGGGTGGTCGGATCACGGCCCACCGAAGACGGTGAAGGTGTCAGGATCAGCCGCCTCACCGGCTTCAGCCCGGCGTTCAGCCTTGATCCCTTCCTGATGCTGGATGAGATCAGGTCGGATGACGAATCGGAATTTGCCGGTGGATTTCCACCTCATCCACACCGCGGTTTCGAGACAATCACATTGATGTTGCGGGGCGGCTTTTCACATACCGACAGCATGAATAATCATGGCGAAGTCAGTGCCGGTGGCGCACAGTGGATGACGGCTGCCAGTGGCGTCATTCATTCGGAAATGCCGAAACCTGATCGCGGCCAGCTTCACGGTTTCCAGTTCTGGCTCAACCTGCCTGCTTCCGAGAAGATGCTGACTCCAGCCTACCGTGACATCAGTGCCAGCGAAATGACGCGGGTATCAGAACCCGGTATGGACATGCATCTGCTGGCGGGAACGATCCGTGTCGGCGGTCAACACTGCGAAGGCGTGGTGACCGGCAAGAGCACCGAGCCACTGATCGCCGTGCTTGAAACGGGCGCCGGCTCGATGCAAATAACGCTGAATCAGGACCACACCCACTACCTCTATGTGCACAGCGGCAGCCTGTCGATCGACGGTAACACCATCGATGCCGGCCATCTGGCGTATCTGGACAGTGGCAGCTTGCTTGATCTTGAATGTGAAGAGACTGCCGGCGCCCTGCTGTTCGGCGGCCGTCCTATCGGCGAGCCGATCGTTCACCAGGGCCCGTTCGTGATGAACACGCAGGCAGAAATCACCCAGGCGATCATGGATTATCGCAACGGTACGCTGGTGCAGTGATGCCGTCTGGCTGAATCAGGCCTTGGGCAGCGTGACGCCGGTCTGGCCCTGGTATTTGCCATCACGATCGCGATAGGAGGTGGCGCATTCCTCATCGGATTCGAAAAACAGCATCTGCGCCACACCCTCATTGGCATAGATCCGCGCAGGCAGTGGCGTGGTATTGGAAAATTCCAGCGTGACGTGACCTTCCCACTCCGGTTCCAGCGGTGTCACATTGACGATGATGCCACAGCGCGCGTAGGTGGATTTGCCCAGACAGATGGTCAGCACCGATCTGGGGATGCGGAAGTATTCCACGGTTCGGGCCAGTGCAAACGAATTGGGCGGAATGATGCAGACATCGTCCTGGATGTTGACGAAACTGCGGTCATCAAAATGCTTCGGATCCACAACCGCAGAATTGATGTTGGTGAAAATCTTGAATTCATTCGCGCAGCGCACATCATAGCCGTAGCTCGAGGTGCCGTAGGACACCAGCTTGTTGCCGTCACGGTGCCGGACCTGGCCGGGTTCGAACGGTTCGATCATGCCGGCCGTTTCGGCCATGCGCTGGATCCAGCGATCGGATTTGATGCTCATGCGGGTCGATTCCTTGTGTCGTCTCGTTGCTGTGGTTTACTGGGTCTGCAGCACAATGTTCGGCAGATCGATCTTGCGGTTTTTAGGTCGCTTCGCCAGATTGGCCGCCAGGCGGGTTGCCATCCCGATGTAGCGTCTTCCCTGCTCGGAGTCCGGCTCGGCAATCACCGTGGGGCTGCCCGCGTCGGTCAGTTCCCGTATGCGGATGTCCAGCGGCATGCTGCCGATCAGTTCAACCCCGTTGTCTTCGGCCATCTGCCTGCCGCCATCGGCACCGAACAGATGCTCTTCATGACCACAGTGACTGCAGATGTGGGTACTCATGTTCTCGATCACACCCAGTACCGGAATCGACATCTTCTCGAACATGCGCAGACCGCGTATGGCATCACGAAGCGCAATTTCCTGCGGTGTGGTGACGATGACGGCACCGGCAACGGGAATCTTCTGTGACAGCGTCAGCTGGATATCACCGGTGCCCGGGGGCATATCGATGATCAGGTAGTCCAGTGATGACCAGTTGGTGTCGTTGATCAGCTGCTGCAATGCCTGGGTGACCATCGGGCCACGCCAGATCATGGCGGTGTCCTGATCCACCATCGGCCCGATCGACTGGCACTGAAGACCATGACCCAGCATCGGTTCGATGGAATGGCCATCGCGGCTCTCCGGCTTGCCCGTCAGACCCAGCATGATGGGCAGGCTGGGACCGTAGATATCGGCATCAAGCATGCCGACACTGGCACCCTGAGCCTGCAGCCCCAGTGCCAGATTGACGGCGGTGGTGGATTTGCCGACGCCGCCCTTGGCCGAGGCCACTACAATGATGTTCCTGATGTTTTTCAGTGGCTTGAGCTCACCCTGAACGGCATGAGAGGCCACCTTGCAACTGAGACTGACCACGGCAGCACCGATCGCCTCATCGGCCTCCAGGTGCTGCTGCAGCGACCGGGTCAGGTCATCGCGCATGTCATGAAACGGGTAGCCCAGTGCCAGGTCTACAGCTACCTTGTCGCCGTCGATACCAATACCACGAACGGCATGAGTGGATACCGGGTCGAGGCCGGTATTGGGGTCATTCCATTGCTTCAGTCGCTGCTCAACGCGTGCCTTGTCCATAAACCTCTCAGATGGGGATTGCCAGCAGGACAGGCATTGTACGCTGTTGCTGCGAATGAGTCATGCCACAGCCTCTGATCACGGCGACGGATATAGCCAACGGCGATCAGCAAGCCATAAACACAACGGCCCGAATATGAGACAATGACGGCCTGGAAACCAATAACAATCACAACATGCCACAACAACGACAATTACTGGTCACCTGCGCCCTGCCCTATGCCAACGGTTCAATTCACCTGGGGCACATGGTGGAACACATCCAGGCCGATATCTGGGTGCGACTGCTGCGCATGCAGGGACACAGCGTTCATTTCATGTGCGCCGACGATGCCCACGGCACACCGATCATGGTGAACGCCGAGAAAATGGGCATCACACCCGAGCAGCTTATCGCCCAGAGTCAGCAGGAACATGAACGCGATCTGGCCAGTTTCCGGATTTCCTTTGATCACTATTCGACCACGCACAGTGAGACGAATCAGGAACTGGTCAGCGACATCTATCTGAAGATGAAGCAGAACGGCCTGATCACCGTACGCGAGATCGACCAGTTCTATGACGAGGAAAAGGGCATGTTCCTGCCCGACCGCTTCATCAAGGGTCAATGCCCGAAATGCGGCGCCGAAGACCAGTACGGCGATTCCTGTGAAGTCTGTGGCAGCACCTACAACCCGACCGACCTGATCAAGCCGTATTCGGTGCTGACCGGCAGCAAGCCGGTGATGCGCAAGTCCGAGCATCATTTCGTCAAGCTCGGTGAGATGACCGAGACGCTGCAAAACTGGGTAACATCGGGTCATTTGCAGCCCGAGGTAAGCAACAAGCTCGGAGAATGGTTCGAGGACGGTTTGCGTGACTGGGATATCTCGCGCGATGCGCCCTATTTCGGAATCCGCATCCCCGGCACCGAAGACAAGTTCTTCTATGTCTGGGTCGATGCGCCGGTCGGCTATCTGGCCAGTTTCCGGGATCACTGTGAGGCCAGTGGCATCGAATATGCCCCCTACGTCACGCCCGGCAACGACACCGAACTGGTGCACTTCATCGGCAAGGACATCCTGTACTTCCACACGCTGTTCTGGCCAGCCATGCTGGAGGCCTCCGGTTACCGCCTGCCAACCGCCGTGAACGTTCACGGTTTCCTTACTGTGGATGGCCAGAAGATGTCCAAGTCACGAGGCACATTCATCATGGCCTCCACCTATCGGGAGCATCTCGAACCTGATTACCTGCGCTATTACTATGCCTCGAAACTGGGCGATGGTCTGACCGACATCGACCTGAACCTGGAAGATTTCGTGGCTCGGGTGAATTCGGATCTGGTGGGCAAGTTCATCAATATTGCCAGCCGCTGTGCCGGCTTCATCCAGAAGAACTTCGATGGCCAGCTGGCCGAATCTCTGGACAATCCGGCACTGTTCGAACAGGTCGCCGGCAAGGCCGGCGAGATTGCCGCGCTGTTCGAGGCGCGCAAGTACAACCAGGCCATCCGCATCATCATGTCACTGGCCGACGAGGCCAACCGCTACATTGCCGATCAGGCACCGTGGAAGCTGGTGAAACAGGAAGGAACGGCGGACAAGGTGCAACAGGTGTGCACCACGGGCATCAACCTGTTCCGCAGCCTGATGGTCTATCTGAAGCCGGTGATCCCCGATACGGCTGAAAAGGCCGAAGCCTTCCTGGGTGCCGGCAGCCTGACCTGGCAGGATGCCTCAACCCCCTTGCTGGGGACACGCATCGAACCGTTCAGGACACTGATGACACGGCTTGAGGACAAGTCGATCCAGGCCATTGTCGAGGCCACGCGCGAGATGCAGGCCGCCGCTGATAAGCCGGCGCTGACCGGACCACTGGCCGATGATCCGATTTCGGACGAGATCGAGTTTCCGGATTTTGCCGCGGTTGATCTGCGGGTGGCACGCATAGCCGAGGCCAGCCACGTGGAAGGCGCCGACAAGCTGCTGCAGCTGACGCTCGACCTGGGCGGTGAAACCCGCAATGTGTTTGCCGGCATCAAGGCCGCCTATGCCCCGCAAGATCTGGTGGGCCGCCTGACGGTGATGGTGGCCAACCTGAAACCGCGCAAGATGCGCTTTGGCATGTCCGAAGGCATGGTACTGGCAGCCGGACCCGGTGGCGGGGACATCTTCATCCTCTCGCCCGATGAGGGTGCCGAGCCTGGCATGCGTGTAAAATAGGAATCACAGCTGACCAGAGCGCAGATTGAGAAGCCATGACCGAGCTTATCCAGATCATCATTGCGGCGGCCTTCGTCAACAATTTTGTTCTGGTGAAGTTTCTTGGCCTGTGCCCGTTCATGGGCGTGTCTGGCAACAGCAACAGCGCGCTCGGCATGGCCATGGCCACCGCCTTCGTGCTGACGATTTCATCGATCGTCAGCTATCTGGTCGAGACCTGGATTCTGGAGCCGTTCAACCTGTTCTATCTGCGCACGGTGATGTTCATCTTCATGATCGCCGTCGCCGTGCAGCTGACCGAGATGATCGTGCGAAAATCTGCACCACTGCTGCACCAGACACTGGGTATTTTCCTGCCCCTGATCACCACCAACTGCGCCGTGCTCGGTGTGGCATTGCTCAACTCGGGGCAGAATCACAGCCTGATAGAATCGGCATTCTATGGCTTTGGTGCGGCCGCCGGCTTCGGGCTGGTGCTGGTGATGTTTTCGGCCGTGCGCGAACGACTGGCCGTTTCCGACGTGCCTGAATCCTTTCAGGGTGCGGCCATCGCCATGATCACGGCCGGCCTGATGGCGCTGGCCTTCATGGGCTTCACCGGGCTGGGTGACCTGTGAGTGGTGGCGTCATTCTGGCACTGGTTCTGATCTGCCTGCTGATCGCGGCACTGGGCGCCGCACTCGGTCTTGCTGCCAGGCACTTTCGTGTCGAGGGCAATCCGGTGATCGACCAGGTGGATGCCATCCTGCCGCAGACCCAGTGTGCCCAGTGCGGATATCCTGGCTGCCGCCCCTATGCCGAAGCCATCATCAATGACAACGTGCCCATCAATCAGTGCCCGCCCGGCGGTGAAGCCGGCATCAAGGCGCTGGCCGAGCTGCTCGACCGCGAGCCGATTCCGCTGAATCCCGATAACGGGGCGGTCAAACCGAAGGCCGTCGCAGTAATCATCGAGGAAGACTGCATCGGCTGCACCAAGTGCATCCAGGATTGTCCTGTCGATGCCATCGTCGGCGCCTCGAAGATGATGCACACCGTGATTGCCGATGAGTGCACCGGCTGCGAGCTGTGCATTCCGCCCTGTCCTGTCGACTGCATCGTGATGGTCGAAGATGAGACTACCACCGACAGCTACCAACCACCCATGCCGTCACTGCCCGCACACAGACTCAAGGTTCGCATCCGCAACCATGCATAGCGAATCGGACATCGGCGATCGCTTCTGGCGCTTCCATGGCGGCATCCATGTCCGGCACTGGAAACGCATGTCGATCCGCGACGGCATCCCGTTTGCCGGCATTCCCGATGAACTGGTGATCCCGCTGCGACAACAGTTGTGTGACACACCTGAACTCAACGTCAGGGTCGGTGACCGGGTTCTGCGCGGCACGCCGCTGACACGCCTCGGGGGCGACACACAGACCCATTTGCATGCCACATCGTCTGGCATCATCACGGCCATCGAACCAAGACCAGTGATCCATGCCTCGGGCCTTGATGAAACCTGTGTCGTCATCCGGACCGACGGCAAGGATGAGTCCGAACATTTGCCACTGTGGGATCACTGGCAGGAACACAGCGCAGACGAACTTCGCCAGCGCATGGCCGATGCCGGCGTGGTTGGCCTGGGCGGTGCGCTGTTTCCGACACACGTCAAGGGTGAGGCAAGACTGGCAGAACCACCGTCACTGCTGATCATCAACGGCGCCGAATGCGAACCCTACATCGCCTCTGACGAGAGCCTGATGCGCTGGCGCCCCGAGCAGGTGCTGCTGGGTGCTCAGATGCTGTCGAGCATGATGGGTGCCGAGCAGTGCGTCATTGCCATCGAAGACCAGATGGGCGAGGTCGAACACAATTTCATGTCGGTGCTGAAGGCACTGCAGATTGCCAACCTGAAGATCATCAGGGTACCCACCATTTACCCCGAGGGGGGTGAGCGCCAGTTGATCCAGGTACTGACATCGAAGGAAGTGCCCGCCGACGGACTGCCGCAGGACCTGGGCATTGTGGTACAGAACGTCGGTACTGCGGCGGCGGCCTATCAGGCCATTGCCGATGGCCAGCCCGTGGTATCCCGGATTGTGACGGTGACCGGACGCGGCGTGCAGCACCCGCTCAATGTCGAAGCCCGTATCGGCACACCGGTGGAATACCTGACCGAACTGGCCGGCGGCTACACCGAAGATGCCCGTCGACTCATCATGGGTGGACCACTGATGGGCGTCGCCCTGCCCGATGATGCCAGACCGATCACCAAGGCCTGCAACTGCATACTGGTGCTGACCGAAGCCGATGTGAAACCGATGGCCCCGGAAATGCCCTGCATCCGCTGTGGCAAGTGCGCCGATGTGTGCCCGGCACAATTACTGCCGCAACAGTTGCTGTGGCACATCCGGGCTGGCGAATACGATGATGTGGCATCGCTTGATCTGGAATCCTGTATCGAATGCGGTTGCTGTGCCTATGTCTGTCCGAGCCAGATTCCGCTGGTGCAATACTACCGACATGGCAAAACCGAGCTGGTGATTCGCCGCGAGGAACGTGAAGCGTCGGAAAAATCCAGACAGCGCTATGAACACCGGGAACAGCGGCTGCAATTGCAGAAACAGGAACGGCGTGAGCGGCTGGAACGCAAGCGCAGCATGGCCGGCAGTGACAAGTCGGATGAAATCAAGGCAGCCATCGCCCGCGCCCAGGCCAGACGCAATCAGCAGAATGACGCACCGGGCGAGAATAATAACGATGAAGCCGAGACATGAAGCAGTTTGATACCACACCGGCACCGCACATCCCTGCACCCGACAGCGTGCAGCGCATGATGATGCAGGTGCTGCTGGCCCTGTTGCCGGGCATCGCCGCGCATGTCTGGTTCTTTGGACCGGGCATCCTGATCCAGCTGGTGCTGGCCGTGGGCTTTGCACTGCTGTTCGAGGCCATCAGTCTCAGACTGCGCGGCCGAACGCTCAAACCCTGGATCAGTGACCTGAGTGCGCCACTGACGGCGGTACTGTATGTGCTGTGCCTGCCGCCACTGATGCCCTGGTATACGGTGCTGATCGGCATGTTCTTTGCCATTGTCATCGCCAAGCACCTGTATGGCGGCCTTGGATACAACATCTTCAACCCGGCCATGGTCGGTTATGCCGTCATACTGATCTCATTCCCGCGCGAGGCCACTTCCTGGCTGCTACCGGCCGAGCTGACCGACATGACGGTGGGACTCGGTGCTGCCCTGCAGGCCATCTTAACCGGCCAGCTGCCACTACCCATGTCCTGGGATGCGATCACCCAGGCGACACCGCTCGATCTGGTCCGAACCGGCGCATCCGAGGGGCGCATGATCAGCGAGATTCGCGCACAGCCCATCTTTGGTGACTACGGCGGCCTGGGCTGGGAGTGGATCGCCAATGCCTATGCCATCGGTGGCCTCTACCTGCTGTTCAGGGGCATCATCTCCTGGCGTGTCCCGGTGGCATTGCTGGGCACGGTTCTGGCACTGACCCTGCCCTTTTACCTGTTTGACGCCGACAAGAACCCGTTCCCGCTGGAGCACATCTTCTCCGGTGGTATCGTGCTGGCGGCGTTTTTCATCGCCACCGATCCGGTCTCGGGCTCAACAACGCCCCGAGGCATGCTGATATTCGGTGCCTGCGTGGCCATACTGACCCTGATTATCCGCCGCTGGGGCGGCTACCCCGATGGCGTTGCTTTTGCTGTATTAATCATGAATATGGCGGTACCCTTGATTGACCGCTACACCAGACCCAGGGTTTTCGGGAAATGAGCACTTCCGTCTTCGGCTCCAGCATCAAACTCACCATCATCGGTGTGATATCGATCGTGCTGCTGACAGCCATGTACTTTGCCACAAAGGAGCTGGCGGCCGCACAGAAGCTCAAACACGAACTGAGACTGCTGAACCAGGTACTGCCGCAGGATCAGTACGACAACGAACTGCAGCGGGACGTCATCACGGTATCCGGCATCGAGGCGCTGGGCGGGCTCGAGTCTCAGAAAATCTACCGCGCCTATCTGGGCGATCAACCGGTCGCCGCCATCATGCAGGTTTCCACCACCCGTGGTTACAACGGAGAGATCAGGCTGGTGGTGGCCATCAGAATGGATGGCACCATTTCCGGCGTGCGCATCACCGAACACAAGGAAACACCCAGTCTCGGTGATGGCATCGACATCAAGGTAAGTGACTGGGTGCTCGGATTCGACAACACCTCACTGCGCAAACCCACGCTGGTCAACTGGGCCGTTCACAAGGATGGCGGCGACTTCGACCAGTTCACCGGAGCCACCATCACCCCCAGGGCCGTGGTGATCGCCGTGTATAATAGCCTCGAATATTTCAGTCAGCACAAGGACGACATCTTTGCCCAGCCCCGATCAAGTCAACTGGATTGACAACGACGAATCGCTTGAGGCGGTTTGTGAGAAGCTGTCCACATGTCAACGCATTGGCATCGACACCGAATTTGCCCGCAGCCGGACCTTTTACGCCGAACTGTGCCTGATTCAGATCTCCGATGGTGAATCGGTCTATCTGATCGACCCCTTTCCCATCGAATCACTCGATCCGGTGTTCGATCTGCTGGCAAGAGCCGATCTGATCAAGGTTTTCCACAGTTGCGGTGAGGATATCGACCTGCTGGGTCATCTGTCGCCGCATCCGATTCGCGGACTATTCGACACCCAGATAGCCGCCGGCATGACCGGACACAGTTCCATACTCAGCTATCAGGCCATTGTTCAGCTACTGCTCGATATCACGGTGGAGAAGGACCAGACCCGTTCTGACTGGTCGCGCAGACCCCTCAGCGACGCTCAGCTGCGCTACGCCATTGCCGATGTTGAGTATCTGCTGCAGCTGCACGACTTGCTCGTCGAAGGCCTGCAGCAGCGTCAGCGCCAGGACTGGGCAGAGGAGGAATTCCGAACACTGTCAGGGCCGCTGTCAGTCGACGATGCCGTTCGGGCACAGTTCGGCAAGTTCAACAGTGCCTGGAAGCTCGACCGGCGTGGCCAGACCTGCCTCTACCGTCTGCTGCAGTGGCGAGAACGCAAGGCTCGCAAGCGTGACCTGCCACGTAGCTGGATCATCAAGGACGCCGGGCTCATCCAGATCGCCGAACGCAAGCCCTCATCGGCTCATCAGCTCGAGCAGCTTGATGCGATCCCGCCAAAGGTGTTGCGCCGGCATGGAGACGACTGGTTTTGCATCGTCTCCGACGTCGGTTCACTGAATGATGAGGAGCTGATATCACCGCTTCCCAAGCCGCTGACAGCCGGCGCGCGTCAGGTGGTGCGTGATATACGCGATGGCATTGATGCACTGGCAGGTGACAATGACATCGCACCCGAGATGATCTGCAACAAGAAGGAAATCATCGATTGCGTCAGGCATCAGCAGCCCACCGGCCGCCTGTCGAGTGGCTGGCGCGCCGAACTGCTGGCACCGCTGTTTGACGAGCTGTTCGGACCCGAGACGAACGAGGAAACCACATGAACAGAACCACCGCATACCGACTCACGGGCCTGTGCTGTCTGATGCTGGCCTGCCTGCCGCAGCTGACCCTGTCACAGGCACCGCCGGGCACGGACGTCTACCTGCTGCCTGTGGTTTCCGACATGCAGGCAGTCAATCCGGTCAATCTCAGTCAGCATCCGGGTTATGACAATCAGCCGGCGTTTTCGCCGGATGGCCAGTCGCTGTACTTCACCCGTTTCGTGGCTTCCGCCGATGGGTCAACCGGACAGACCGACATCTACCGGGTTGAACTGGACAGTGGCAAGGTCAGCGCGGTCACCCGAACAGACGAGAGTGAATACTCACCGACACCCATGCCGGGCCAGGCTGCCCTCTCGGTGATTCGGGTTGAACCGCCGGATAACCGGCAGCGTCTGTGGCAGATTCCGCTGGACCGGACACAGGCGGACAGCGTGATCTTCGCGTCGATTGAGCCGGTGGGTTATCACGCCTGGGCGACGAGCGATTCGGCGGCCATGTTCATCCTGGGGGAGAGCTTCACCCTGCAGGTCAACACCCCGGACGGCGGCTCGAAACAGCTGGCCGACAGGATCGGACGCGGCATCGAAGCCTGGCACGATTCACAATACAACATCCTGTATATCGACCAGCAGAATGAGGACAGATGGACTATCCGGGCCGTTGACACGGCCACCGGCGAGACACGGCACATCATCGATACACGGCCCGGCGCACAGGATTTTGCCATTGACCGTGATAACCGCTTCTGGATGGCTGAAGGTACGGCGCTGTACTGTTTTCGCCTCGGGATTGATGAGGACTGGCATCGGGTGGCCGACTATGCCGAGGCTGGCCTTGGCAACATCAGCCGCATTGCCGTGGACCACTCCGGCACACGACTGGCGATCGTTGCCGATGAAGTGGCTGCCGAATGACTCAGTCGGGGGGTTCTGAGCGCCGATGAGCACGGCCACCATTATCCTGGTGACCCTGGTTGTCTATCAGCTGGCCCTGCTGGGCATGGGCGTCTGGGCACAGCGGCGCACCTGTGACACATCCGATTATTTTCTGGCCGGGCGCAGCCTCGGGCCGTTTGTGGCATCGATCTCATATGCCGCCTCCTCGTCATCCGCCTGGTCCCTGCTCGGTGTCAGCGGTGCCGCCTTCAGCATGGGTCTGGGCGCGCTGTGGCTAATGCCCGGGATTGTCACCTGCCACACCATCGCCTGGTTCGTGATCGCACCGCGCCTGCAGCGACAGGCACATGAACACGAACATATCACCGTAACCGATGTCCTGACCCACGGCACGGCAGGTCGCGGTCGCATGCTGATCACCGTGATCGCATCGTTGATCATCCTGTTCTGCTTCATGTTCTATGTGGCATCACAGTTCCAGGGAGCCGGCAACACCTTTGCAGCAAATTTCGACATGGGTCGTGATCTGAGCATTGCGATAGGCGGCGTGGTGGTGCTTGTCTATACCGTGCTGGGCGGATTCTGGGCTGTCAGCGTCACCGATGCCATGCAGGGCGTGCTGATGTGCATTGCTGCAGTTTTGCTGCCCATATTCGCTCTGATCGCCATCGGCGGGCCGGAACAGCTCATCACAGGCCTGCAGCAGGTCAGCACCGAAGCACAAATGAGCCTGACCATGGGCAATGCCGGGCTGCTGGGTCTCGGTTTCGTGCTCGGGCTGGCATTGATCGGGCTGGGTGCCTTCGGTCAGCCACAACTGCTCAACCGCTTCATGGCACTGAAGGACGAGCGCGCGCTGAAACAGGCCCGCGTCATGGCCATTTTCTGGTTCGCCGTGGTCCTGACCGGCATGCTGATCGCAGGCTGGTGCGGTCATGTGCTCTACCCCGAGGCAGCCAACCGGGAAATCCTGTTCTTTACCATGACCGCCGACCTGTTCCCGGCCATCATCGGCGGCATCATCACGGCAGCGGTGCTGTCCGCGATCATGTCCACGGCTGACAGTCAGCTGCTGGTGGCAGCCTCCGCCATTGCTCATGACCTCAATGGCGGCAAACTTAGGACTGATGGCCGCAAGGCCCTGCTGATCTCGCGCATCACCATCACCGTGCTGTGCCTGTTTTCGATTCTGATCGCGATCTACCTGCCGGCCACCATCTTCGATCGCGTGCTGTTTGCCTGGAACGGGCTGGGTGCCGCCTTCGGCCCGCTGATCTTTGCACACATCGTGAGTCGACAGATCCCTGCGCGAACCTCGATCGCGGCCATGCTGACCGGATTCCTGCTGACTGCCGTGATCTATTCCATGCCCGGTATTGATTTTGCGGCGATGCCGCTGCCAACCGGACTGACCGATGTGCTGACAGCAATCGCCAATTCCCCTGGTGACATTGCCGAGCGCGCCCTGCCGTTTGCACTCGCGGCCCTGATTGTCTGGTCTGGATCCAGCCGGCATCAGACCACACCCGACAGGTGATCAATGTCATTGCCAGCCTATTCGGCTGTTCGTTATACTTGCGCGGCCAGTTGATACGTCCCGGTAGCTCAGCTGGATAGAGCGACGGCCTCCTAAGCCGTAGGTCCCAGGTTCGAATCCTGGTCGGGACACCATTCATCTGACCTGCCTGCTGTCTTGTATTCCATGAAATTTCGGTTACTGTATTCCCAGTCTGTCCTGAGGGAGATTACCGTGACTGTTATCCGACGTACCCTGATCCTTTTTGCACTGCTCTGTTCCGGCCTCGCCGCCGAGCCGTCATCACCGCTGAAGCTTGTGTCGGATATCTGGCCACCGTTCACGGATATCCCGGGCCATCAGCGTACCGCATCGGATCTGGTGGAACAGGCACTGAAACGGTCTTCAATCCAGTCCACGACATCGGTTCACCAGTTTGACGAGGCACTGGCACGAATCGGGCGGAACGAGGCGGATGCCATCATTGCGGCCTGGGACTCGGAAACCAGACGTGAAACGTTCGAGATGTCAGCACCGTATCTCGAAAATCGCATGTTGCTGGTGAGCAAGGATGCCGGGGTCACCGAAATCAGTGATCTGTCTGCCGTCGATTCACCGGTTTCCAGCATCACGGCATACGACTACGGTGACTACAACCAGCATGCTTCCCTGAAGCGGTATCCGGACACCGTGGCCAGCCTCCGGGCACTGCTCGCCGGTGAGGTGCGCTACATGCTGGCCGAAGAGCTGGTTGTGAAGGACATCAAATCCAAACTGCCCGCACGCCTTTCCGACAGCCTGCACGTCTCCGAAAATGCCGTATTGACCCGAAGTGTCCACTTTGCCGTTCGCAAGACTCATCCCAAAGCCACTGAGATCATCGCTGCATTCGATGCCTCTATCGATGCGATGGTGATCTCCGGCGATTACAACCGTATTCTGGGGCTTGACTGGATTCAGGTTGATGTCGATAACGATGGCATCACCGAATGGGTTTCATCCGGAGTTTCCGACAAGAGCAGCCTGGATGATGATGATCTGGCACTTGAGGGTTACCCGCTGCATTCACTGGATGTGAAGTTTGGCCGTGAACGCTTTCTGGTGAATGGTGAACGCTACAGCACACTGCCGGAAGCCAGGCGGGCCCTGCGTGAAAGTCCGGAGCGGGTTGAGCTCTCTGTCGAGCCCAGGAGTGATTTCGGAATTATCCTGAAGGACTTCTGAACCTGCCTGATCGTTCAGGCAACTCGTCTGCCATGCTTCGGGTTTCAAGCCCAGATTGCGAGCTGCTGACCTGTTCTGGCTGGTTCATCTGAGGCGGGTTTTCCTTTCCTGACTGTGCCACACGTGCGTGACTGAGCCACTCGTCCAGCATCAGCCAGATCATCGAGAACGTGTGATAGATCCGCTCGGCCGTGTGCTCCGGTGCCTGCAGTCTGATGTCACGATCGAGCCGATGCAGGTTTGCCATCAGGTAGCGGAATCGACGCGCCGGGCTGGCATCGCGATGATCCGATGAACGGTAGTCCACTGGAAACAGGGTGGCCGGATGAGGCTGACCGGTTTTCCTGTTGAGCAGATCCAGAAACATTTCCAGCATCAGGGTAAACAGCCGCCTTTCATAACGGTCGGATGAATTCAGGGCCAGTTGCTTGAACTGCCTGATCAAGAATCGGGTACTCTGATGCGGTCGTGACAGCCGGTACAGGCAAATCGCATCATGGCAACGCCTGAATATGCCAAGCGGCTGAATGCGATGCAGGCCGGTGACATAGACCCGATGATCATCAGGACCACTCTCTGACCAGGCGTTACGGTAGACCAGCAATTCGTCATCCCGCACCAGCCGGCGCCACAGGCTTCTGTGAGAGCGGATCAGGGTCATCTGTGGCGATGCGATGCCTGCGAGCGTGACTGCATTATCCTGATCATCCTTCTGCACAGCGACATCTGGCCTGGCTCGGTTAACCGAAAACCAGGGATGCGATGACAGGTACTGGAAACCCTGTTTCAGTATGGATTCGAATTTCATCTCTGCTATCAATGTCGAAGAACACCACGCCCATTCTGCAAAAGCGTAAAACAACCGGCTGTCCCGCCAGCGATGCTCGAACAATCCCTTTTCATGACCGTGAATCCGCAGGCCTTTCATGTCCGTGAATCCTGAACTCGAGATCGGTACGGCCGATGGATATGACATCCCGGTCGCCCAGTTCGATCGTATTGATCAGGTAAGAGTTGACGAAAGTACCGTTGCAGCTGTTCAGGTCCTCGATGGTGTAGACCCGACGTCCCTGTGGTCCCGTATGCGAGGTGATCATGGCGTGCAGACGGCTGACCACGCGTGTAGGTATGACGATGTCGGACTTGTCCGATCGTCCGATCAGCAATCGACCCTTGTTCAGATAGACGATGTCAGTGGCATGATCAAGCCGAAACCTCAGGTATGCCCTGGGTGTGTATCGGTCTTCCATCGACAGGTGTTTTTTGCTCACGTTCTGGCATGATCATCTACAGCTTACTCACCTGCTATAACGGTGTCGTCCTGCGGTTCCGCCATCGGTGGCCGCTCAAAATCTGCTGGCGGGTTATCAGATTTTTCCCGTCACTCTGACTACACTGACAACAGATGCAGGAAGTGGAATTCACCTGATGATTCGCAACAAGCAACTTCAAGCGCTGATGAGTATGGCCGTCATTGCCCTGGCAATCGGCTGTCAACCCGGACAGGCAACCGACTACTTTGTCTCCAACATGGGTGATAATGGCAACACCGGCCTGTCGGGTGATCCCTGGGAAACACTGCAGCACGCCGCAGATCAGGTGGTCGCCGGTGACACGGTGACCGTCGCTTCAGGCAGCTATGACGGCTTTCACATGACCACTTCGGGCACGGTCAGCCAGCGTATCGAATTTCTGGCCAGCGGGGTGGTGACTATCGTCTCGGACAACGGCACAACACCCGACGGTATCAACCTTGAAGGCGCCAGCCATGTCACCGTCGATGGCTTCACGGTCAATGGCCGTTCTCGTGCCGGGATACGTGCCGTCCTGTGTGATGGTGTGATCCTGCGCAACAATTCGGCTGACATGAACAGCCGCTGGGGCATCTTCACCGGGTTCTGCGACGGCATTCTGATCGAGAACAACATCACCACCAACAGCCAGATCGAGCACGGTATCTACTTCAGCAACAGCGCCGATGACCCGGTGATACGCAACAATCTGATCATCGGCAACAACGCCAATGGCATACACATGAATGGTGACATCTCGGTGGGTGGTGACGGCGTCATCTCCCGCGCCATAGTCGAGAAGAATACCATTATCAACAACGGTACTGGCGGTGGCTCGGGCATCAACATGGACGGTGTTCAGGACTCGATCATCCGCAACAATCTGATCTACGACACCCATGCCTCGGGCATTTCACTCTACCGTATCGATGGCGGTGCACCATCAACCGGCAACCAGGTGCTGAACAACACCATCCTGGTAGCCTCCGATGGGCGCTGGGGAATCAACATCCAGGACAATTCGATCAATAACACGCTGAAAAACAACATCATCTGGAACGATCACCCGTTTCGTGGCGCGATTGACATCTGTCCTGGCTGCCTGAGCGGGCTGGTCAGCGACAGCAACATCATGATCGAACGCTTCACCACCAATGATTCCAGCAGTGTGCTCGACCTGGCCGGCTGGCAGGCACAGACGGGTCAGGATCTCAATTCGGCTTCGGACAGCCCGGCCAACCTGTTCATGAACGCGGCGACTGACGATTACCAGCTTGCCACGGACTCTCTTGCAATCGATTTTGGAGAGATACTGGCCGAGGTGACCGATGACATCATCGACACGGCCAGACCAATGGCTGACAGCCATGATGCCGGCGCCTACGAAACCATCGATCTCGGGCAGATTTTCGAGGACGGCTTCGAAAGCCTCTGAGCCTGCATGTGATCAAAGTGGTATCGAATGCACGTCTGAATCAGGCGGGATAGTCATTGCCAGCACAGGTTCAGACAGGTATCGTATCACCTGCTTTGACACCCGTATTACCGGATCCCTATGGCTCAATCCAGTGGCAGTTTTCTAGATGAAATCCTGAAGCGTCGTATCCTGCAGATCATCGGCGTTTATGTGGCGTCCTTCTGGCTGTCCATGGAGCTGGGTGGCTGGATGATCGATGAACTTGATGCACCGGCCAACCTGACCAAATACATCTTCTTTGGCAGCTTCACGCTGCTGCCCACTGTCATCATGCTGGCCTGGTTTCACGGGCAACCGGGACGGGATCAGTGGACCTTCAGGCAGGGACTGTTCATCGCTACCAATCTGGCTGTGGCCTTCTTCGTGATCCAGTATTTTGTCAAGCCGGTTGATGACATGATCGAAGAACAGCAATTCGTCGAGGCCGGCACAGCCCCGGGTGACATCGAGGCCACCGAAATCGTCTCGGTCATCGATGAGGAAGGCAATGAACTGACTGTCGAGGTCGCCAAGGAGAACTATCATCAGCCGGTTCTGGCATCGTTCTGGCAGAACAAGACCGACAACGAGGATCTGGACTGGCTCAGTTATGCCGGCGCCTGGCTGGTCGCCAAGGACCTCAAGCGCAGTCCGTTGCTGTCTGTCAACACACCCTACAATTCCAATTCGTTCAGGGATCAGTTGCAGGGACGCGGCTATACCAATGCCGTCAATGAGCCCTTGTCACTGGCACTGCAGGTGGCGAAGAAGCGGGCCACTGACTGGTTGTTGCGCGGTGAGTTCACACAGATCGGCACTGTGATTCAGTTCACAGCCTATCTCTATGACGTCACCACAGGTGAAGAGGTCAAGCAGATCACAGCCTCGGGTGATGACTGGCTCAATTCACTGGACCAGATCTCGGAAGAAATCGGTGATTTCCTGACCGCTGACATGACCACCGATCACAATATCAGCACCGACCTGAAAATCCGTGATCACGCCACCGACTCGGAAGAAGCCATCAAGCTTGCCATCGACGGCCCTCAACAAGGTGAGCTTCGAAAATGACTTCACCTCAGCGGTCGAATCCCTCAATGGCGCACTGGAGCTGGATCAGAATTTCGCCGATGTGCATGTTGGTCTGATGCAGCTGTACCACCGCATGGGTGACACCGCCGCCGCCATCGACAGTGCCCGCAAGGCCCTGGTGTTCGACGACAAGCTCT
>CBDBVC010000009.1:0-105175 GCA_965212525.1 Lysobacterales bacterium | reverse complement strand
TCAATGATGACATCACGCTCGTCAGTGCTGACCCTGAAAGGCCCCAGTGACATTGCATCAAGTGCCAGCAAGGCTTCATCCTCACCGGGCAGCAGGATTTCGAGAGCAAGAATATCGACCTTCCCATTGTTCACATCCAGATGTACACCGTCCGGATCGAGACCAAGCTCGACATCGAGGCCGGCGTCCAGCAGCCCCGATGCAAAGTCGATGCCATGCAGATGACGTGCGTAACGCCACGGTGCCGCCAGATCGATCTTGTCGAGATTGACTTGACCATTGAGACTCAATGGTGCCAGTGACACACTGCCGACAAAGTTGACAGCACCCCTGTTTTCGGGCGTCAGCATCAACTGGAACTCCGCAGACTGATCAGGACGGGTATCAAGGTTCACGACAGTGAAGTTCAGGTTTTCGAAACGTGTCTGGAAAGCATCGACATGCGATGGCTCATGAAAACTGAGCCCGGTTCGTGCAATCGCCAGCTGATCAATGATGACGTCAAGTGGCGCCTGTGTTTCTTCGGTGACAGGTTCGTCAGCCAGCCCGGGATCCAGAGCCTGCTGCCAGTGTATTGTCCCGTCCTGCATCAGCTCCACGTGAATATCAGCATCGGACAGTTCGACCTGCTTCAGCACCAGTGCCTGCCTGAAAATCGAACTGGCCTGCAGATTGACGGTCAGCAGCCGGAAACTGATCAGGTGACGCTGAGCGCTGTCCTGGCTGCTGAAGTTCTCCACCTGCAGCGTCAGTGTGAGTGGATTGAATCGTACCTTGCCCACAGAGGCATCGATCTGACGATTCATGGCCTGATCCATGACCATGTCGTGCACGACAACCGGGACATAGAAAAAACCCAGCAGAAGATACAGCGCCAGAAGTGCGCTTGCCGAAATCAGTACAATCTTGCGGCGTCGAGTCATGGATCAGTCAGACTTCAGTTCAGGTGATCACTTCGTAACAGGGCTCATAGCGTGTGCCGGGAAGTTTCATGCGATGCTGTTCCACAAAGGAAGCCAGCAACTGATCCAGCGATTCCATGATGTCCTTGTCGCCATTGATCTGGAATTTGCCATGCTTCCTGACCTGTTCTATGCCATTGGGCTTGACGTTTCCGGCCACAATTCCCGAGAACACCTTGCGCAGGTTTGATGCCAGCCTGTGTTTTTCCTGATCCCTGTGAATATCCAGTGCGGCCATGTTCTCGTGTGTCGGTTCGAATGGCTGCTGCAGGTCCATTTCGATGTTCAGTGACCAGTTGAAGAAAAAGGCATCCTTGACGGACTTACGGTGTTCGCGAACTTGTGACACCGATGACTTCATGATACGGGTGACTTCCACCGGATCATCGACGATGATCTGGTACAGCGATTGCGCTTCTTCACCAAGTGTGAGTCCGATGAATTCATCGATGCGCTGGAAATAGTCACGACAGCGTTCAGGACCGGTCAGAATCATGGGATAGTGGTGCTGTCGGTTGTCGGGATGCAGCAGGATACCGAGCAGATACAGAATCTCCTCAGCCGTGCCCACACCGCCCGGAAAGACGATGATGCCGTGACCAAAGCGAACAAAGGCTTCCAGCCGCTTTTCGATATCCGGCATGATGATGAGCTTGTTGACTATCGGGTTGGGTGACTCGGCGGCGATGATGCCGGGCTCGGAGATACCCACGTATCGGGTCGGATGGATACGCTGCTTGCGATGTGCCACAGCAGCCCCCTTCATCGGCCCCTTCATTGCACCCGGCCCGCAACCGGTACAGATGTCGAAGCCGCGCAGACCGAGCTGGTAACCCACTTCCTTGGAATAGTCGTATTCAAATCTGGAAATCGAGTGCCCGCCCCAGCACACCACCACATTGGGGTCCTTGCGTGGCAACATGACCGATGCGTGCCTCAGGATGGAGAACACCGAATCGGTGATGCCGTCACTGTGCCCGAGATCGAAATCCCGGCTGCGAATGCGAGAGTTCACATAGACAATGTCACGCAGTACATCGAACAGCATTTCTCGTATGCCCTCGATGATCTGCCCGTCGACAAAGGCATCCTCGGGTGGGTTGTCCAGCTCCAGCTTGATACCGCGATCGCGCTGGATCACCCGCACCCTGAAATCGGAGAAACGGCGCGCCTGTTCATCCGGGTCATCCGAGTGACTGCCGCAGTTGAGTACCGCCAGGCAACAGGAGGTAAACAGGTCTTGCAGACCCCCCTCTCCTGTCTGTTTGAGTTGTGAAATTTCCTGCTGGGATAGTACATCCATGCCACCGGTCGGTTCGACGCTGATGGTGACCGTTTCCTTCGCTGTCATCGTTTGTCCTTCTTTTACATGACAGAGTATTGTACGCAGCAAAATAATGCTGCACCACTGCGGTGCAGCATTATCATCAGACGAGGCGGATCAATCTGTTGTCACTGAGGCTGAATCAGTTACCGCGACGTCTGTTCCTGAATCGTTCACCTCGCTCTGCCTTGAGCTGCTCCAGCGCATCGCGCTGCTCATCAGTCAGTACAGCCAGCATCTGGTCTCGAACTGCATTCCTGCTGATGATCATCTGGGTCACGATATCACCGGCCTGCTCGGCCAGTTCGGCAACCTGTTCCGGATCCTCCGAGTCGCGTATCTGCTTGCGGGTCTCACGGCCGCTTCGCATCAGGTCGCGCACAACGCTGCGGTTACTGTCGACGATCTCGAAAATCTCGTCGATCTGTTCATCGGTCACTTCAAGCTCATCAGCGAGGAATTCGATGCGCCTGAGCATTCTGTTCATGCCACGGGCACCCGTCATGCCACCACCTGCCATCGCAGCCGGGCCGTTGCTCAGACCCTGACCGAATCGCTGTGCTGCCTGTGCATGACCGCTCTGCAACATGATGAGTGCCAGCGTGATGCCGATCAGTCCATTCCTGATTACTGTTTTCATGATTGTCTCCTGTTGATTGATGACAGTTCCCATTATCGGCATCGGGCTGTAAACCGGGGTAATGGCGTGCAAAGTTATGTAAAGATGAGCCGAATAGTTGGATATTTGGCAGGCAATCGAGACAATGACCGGCATGACACATGTGTTGCTGATCGATGATGATATAGAACTGTGCAGCATGCTCGAAGAGTTTTTCGGGCGTGAGGGATTGACCGTGACTGCCGTACACAACGGCAAGGCTGGTGTTGCCAAGGCACTCGACGGGACAGCAGATCTGATCATTCTCGATGTAATGCTGCCGCAGGGCAGCGGTCTCGATGTCCTGCGCCAGATCCGTCAGAGCGAGAACATTCCCGTGATCATGCTGACGGCACGTGGAGACGAAGTGGACCGTATTCTGGGGCTGGAACTGGGTGCTGATGATTACCTGCCCAAGCCATTCAGTCCGCGTGAATTGATGGCGAGAATCCGGGCCATCCTGAGACGAACGGATCAGGCAGACCCGATTGACGACATTTCCGTGGGTCCGCTCAGCATGGCACCCGGTCGCCGCGAACTGACACAATCTGGCAAAACCGTCGTTCTGACCAGCACCGAATTCACCATCCTGCAGCAGTTGATGCATCGTGCCGGCCATGTGGTGAGCAAGGAATCACTCAGTGAGCAGGCGCTTGGCCGCAAGCTGGCCCGCTATGACCGCAGCATTGACATGCATATCGCAGCCATCCGCAGAAAACTGGGCACAGACGGCGCACTGATCAAGACAGTTCGCGGCGTCGGCTACCAGCTGGTGCAGTAAACCATGATGTCGCGACTTTTCTGGAAAATATTTCTCTCATTCTGGCTCACGATGAGTTTGCTGATCGGCAGTTTCGTCTGGATCAACACCCGCCTGATGGATCAGTTCGGCCTCACCGATGACGAGCAGTTCAGCCACATGATCCAGGATCGCATGACGCTGGCCATGAACATGATCGAGCGTTCCAGTCGTGCCGACAAGGTGCTGGCCAGACGAGCGTTCATGCGTTTTTCGGGCCGACAGAACCGGATGATTTTCGTGGTCGATGAGGAGGGCAATGATCTGTTCAACCGTGTACTGCCGCGCCTGATCGAGCGCAGCATGAACCAGATTGAATCGCAACCTGCAGCGGTATCCGAAATCAGTCCCGGGCTGTATCATTCGGCCGCCGCGAATCAGAACGGACAACTGTTTCATCTGTTTGCCCTCAGTCCGCATGCACCGGCACTGATGTCATTCTCCCGCATCGGCATCGTCATGCGTCTGCTGCTGGCACTGCTGGCCAGCGCGGTGGTGAGTCTGCTGCTGGCCCGCTACCTGACCCGTCCGATTCGGATGATACAGGGCACGGCAAGACAGCTGGCTGACGGCAATCTGGATGCCCGTGTCGGCCCGATGGGAAACCGGCGCGATGAGCTGGCTGATCTGGCCACCGACTTCAACAGCATGGCCGACCAGTTGAAGACATCGCTGCATCGGCAACAGCGTCTGCTGCTCGATGTCTCGCATGAACTGCGTTCACCACTGACACGCATGCAGGTGGCGAGTGAACTGGCAAGGCAGCGACTGGAAACAGATCAGTCCGCCACCAAACCGATCAACGGTCTGGCTGAACTTGACCGTATCGATGCTGATATCATCCGCCTCGATCACCTGATCTCACAGACACTCAATCTGGCCAAGCACCCCGGCATCGGTCTCGTCGCAGACCGCCTTGAAGACACCGATCTGGCGCAACTGATCGATCGGGTGTGTCGACGTGCAGCCGTTGAATGTGAATCAGCCGGGGTGACACTCCAGCTTGATGTTGCAGACGACCTGATCCTGACGGCCGACCCGGAACGGCTGGATACGGCAATTGAAAATCTGCTGAGGAATGCCATCAGACACAGCCCTGCAGGTGGCAGCGTGACTGTCAGCGCAAGGATTGAGATGGGCACTGACCATCATTCTGCGGGTGATCAGCTTGTCATTGCCATCACCGATCAGGGACCGGGCGTGCCCGAAGCCGAACTGGAAGAAATTTTCCAGCCTTTCTACCGCGTGTCCACAGCCCGGGAAAGGGCTACAGGTGGTGCCGGACTGGGCCTGTCCATTGCACGCTCGGCGATACAGGATCACGACGGCACGTTAATCGCATCTGCAGCACAAGGCGGAGGTCTGTGCATGAGGATTCGTCTGCCGTTGTGACTTCTGGCAGTTTCTGCGAGGCCTGCGAAGACGGATAATGTATCCCAACACAGTTACAGGAGGCAGCAAACATGTGGCACGCACTCGAATGGTTCTTGTTTGGCATGTTCGTGTGGGGATGCTGCATTGTGATGTCTGCCTTCTCCCGGCGTTATGCGCCTGAACTCGGTGACGAGAAAGACACTGGTTCATCAAAATACGATGCCATGTCAGACGAGAATTACGGCAGCGGTTTCCAAAACAGGAGCAGCCGCAGGAAGGATGCCGAAATCAGGGAATTGAAAGAGCGTATCGAAACGCTCGAGGCCATCGTCACCGATCAGAAATACCGCTGGGAACAGGAATTCAGTTCAGACAAGTAAGGTCTGACTGGTGTAATACGCAAGACCCTCCCTATCCATTGTAAGCTCGCCGCCAGCCTTCCCCGGGTTGGCGGCATTTTTTTGCCTCACAACTTGCGGATACTCTTGAAAAATCCTAATGGGCCGAAGCAATGCACTCGACCTCGACACGCGCTCCAAGTGCCAGACCACTGGAGGCGAATGCGCTGCGGGCCGGAAAGGGTGGCGTGAAATAAGTCTTGTAGACTTCGTTGAAAGTGCCCCACTCGGCGATGTCGGCCAGCATGACGGTACACTTGACCAGATCAGCCATGGAACGCCCGTGGTTTTCCAGTGTGGTTCTGATGTTGTCCATGGTCTGGCGGGCTTCCTCCCTGATACCGCCAGGAACCACAGTCTTGCTGCCAGGCTTGATGCCGATCTGGCCTGACAGAAACATCAGATTGCCCACAACCACGGCTTCGGAAAATGGCAGGTCTGATGTCAGCACATCACCCGAATTGAGAAATTCCGGAGCCGTCGAGTGACCCTGATCTGCCTCGGCGGTACCCAGCATCAGTGTCAGGAATATCGGTAACAGCTTTCTGGTCATGAGCAGTTCCTTCAGTCAGAAGAGCGATTCAACTGCACATACTATTCACCAAGAATCCATCCGAGTCCATGACGGTAGGCCTCGGGTGCTGCAGAAAAGTGATTGTGGCCGGGCAATTTCCGCACATCCAGATGAAACGGTCTTGCAGAAATATCCTGCCAATGCTTTACCCACTGACCGGCCGGTACGGCGTATTGCTGATCGTCGAACTGTGCCAGTGAAACGAATAATCGAGTGCTGTTGACCGGTTGTGTCTGCCTGCCCTGCCATTCAAGAAAGTAGTCCAGATTACGGTGCAGGGCCGGGTTGCTGGCGATCAGACCGGAAAACAGTGAGGGATCGGTGATTGCATTGAAGATGGCAAACTGACCACCCAGTGACTGTCCAAACAGAATTCTCTGTTCAGGGTCAGAAGGCCAGTTCTTCTCTACCAGCGGAATCAGCTCGTGTTTCAACATGTTCTGGAACGCCGCCGCACCGCCATAATGTTCCCGCTCATCTGATGGTGCAGTGTAATCCGTGCCTCGCCGGTTACCCTCGCGCCAGTCGTTGGTGCCATAGGAGATGCCGACAACAATCACATCCGGAATCTCGTTCGCCAGCATGAGGTACCGAGAATACGACGCCAGCAGAGGGAATGTGATGCCACCATCCAGCAGGTAGATCGTCGGGTAGAGTTTTCCTGCCTCGGGCTGATCGGGCAGACTGATGTAGATGTGATAATCATGATCCAGCTGCGCTGAACGGTGAAGCACATACTGAGTGTTGCCAAGACTGGTGAGATTGGCAAATTCCGGTTCACTGGCGATGATGCCGGTCGGTAACAGTAACAGCATGACAACCAGTCTGATGTGAACGATCATCGTTTTCTCCTGAACACTCGACCATTGGATCACAGCCAGGACTGAAAGTGGAGATCACGGCAAACAAACGAGATGAAAAGAAAAATATTTGCGACGAATCTGCACTGCATCAATAGGTAAACTGGCTAATGCAGACGTCTCGATTTTCCCCTGATACCGGCCTCGCCCCCTTCGGTGGGCCGGATTCGAGCAGTCTTCAGCATATCCAGCAGATCAAATACACCACTTTCCGTCAGTGCTGAGCCAAACAGGTGAATGCGCCAGTAATCATCAAGACCCGGTATCCCGGCGACGGTCTCGATCTGCACGCCGGCCTGCTGCGTTACCTGATAGCGATACCAGACCTGTTTGCGCTCGAAAAGCCGTGCATCGACAGTACCGAGTGTGAGCGCAGGTTCAGGCACAGATTTATGATGCAGTGCAGGATGACCACCCACATAGATGCCCAGCGATGGAGAGGGCTCATTGATCCCGGTCACCCTGACAACCCGGTAAACACTGAAATCCGGACCCTGCTGTGCAGTGATGACGTGATTATCAGGCAAGTCCATCACCAACTGCATTTGCTCACCCGGCAGTGAAATGAAACGTTCGCCAGCCAACAGCGGCAAGCCCTGACGGGCCGGTCGTGCTGAGTACAACATCCTGTGACTCATCTCTCGTGCCATCTCCAGATCGGCATACATGACCCGATTGATATCAACGGAAAGTCTCAGCACTGTATTGTCGAAATGGCGCAGGAATGCTGCCGCCACCAGAATCTGGTCATCTTCGGTATTGGGAGACTCGATCAGCCCCATCACCAGGTGTTCGTGGCCAGCGAGTGGAATGAACTGCATGCTCGATCCTTCACTCTGTGCCCAGCCACTGAGCAACTCACTCATGGCACTGGAAAAATCCTCGCCCGCAAACACGAACATCTCACTGACGCTCACGGTGAGCCGATGATCTCCCGATTCATGGACAATACGTGCATCCTGTTGCTGAATGGAATCTGCAGTGCCGGATAGTCGCTCATCAGTCTCGATCACAGCGCCTTGCGGAATGTCCATCACCAGCCGCTGCCCCAGAATGTCGCCCTCCGTCCATACTGTCTCATCAGCGTGAAGGTGACCGGCAGGCAGCAAGGCCACCATGGCCAAGACTGGCACAAGAGGCCACCGTTTCATGAGTCGCTGACCCCCAGCCGTTCATGCATGACTGACGACGTCGTGGTGTATTGCAGCCGGGTTTTCTCATCCGGAAACAGTCGGCTTCTGATACCGAATGCCGCCAGAGCGGCCTCGTGAAAGCCACACAGGATGAGTTTCTTCTTGCCGGGGTAGGTGTTGATGTCACCAACGGCATAGATACCGGGAATGCTGGTCTGAAAGTCCTCGGTGTTGACTTCGATCTGGTTTCGGGTGACACCCAGCCCCCACTCTCCGATTGGGCCCAGCTTGGGTGACATGCCCCAGAATATCAGCAGGTGATCCAGCGGCAGATGGGTGGCCTCACCCTGCAGGTGGGCCAGATCCAGCCCGGTGAGCCGGCCGTCCTCGACCTGCAACGAAGTCACATTGCCCTGTGCTGCCTGTATGCGACCACTTTCCACCTGCTGCAGCAGCTGGTTGACCGATGCCGGCTGTGCCCTGTAATCGGCGCGTCGATGCACCAGCGTCAGAGATGAGACCCGGCCTGCGAGCTCCAGTGCCCAGTCCAGTGCCGAATCCCCACCCCCCAGAATGACAACGTTCTGTCCATCGAATTTTGCAGCGTCACGGATCTTGTAATGAATCTGGTGGCCTTCAAGGGCTGCCGCATGCTCCAGTTTGAGCCGCCTGGGTTCAAATGAACCGAGTCCACCGGCGATGATCACATTGGCAGCAATGAATGCCTTGTCATTGTCGGTGGTGACATCGAAGCGACCATCTTCCCGGGTTTCGAGACCGGTCACGAGGGTATCGAGATGAAATACCGGATCAAACGGTTTGATCTGCTCCATCAGCTTGTCGACAAGCTCCTGTGCACCGATTTCAGGCCACGCGGGAATGTCGTAGATGGGCTTTTCCGGATACAGTTCACTGCACTGGCCGCCGGGCTGCGGCAGCACATCAACAACGTGCGCGTGGATATCAAGCAGCCCCAGCTCGAACACCTGAAACAGGCCACATGGGCCAGCACCGATAATCAGCGCATCGGTTTCAATTGTCATGTTGGTTTCCTTTCATTGACAGCAACCAGATCACCAGGCAGCTGTGTCTTTCATTCCTGTGGTGACAGCGGTATCACTTCAGTTTCTTGATGATCATGTAGATGCGCAGACCCAGGTACCACAATGCACCGGCTGCCAGACAGGCGATGCTGGTGTAGCTTGATGGCAGGGTAAAGCCATCCGACGAACGATACATCCAGACCACACCGATGGATGTCACCAGAATGGCGGCGTAGGTCTGCATCTCGATGCGATACTTGAGTTTCTGGCTGGCACGCACTTCTTCACGATCGGCCTGCTCAACCACCTCGTGTGTTTCCATGCTGTAGGAACAATGAGGACAGACCTTGCGCTTGTTTGAAATCTGCTTTCTGCAGTTGGGACATTTGATGATCATCGATCAGCAATCACCTGTTCTTGAGTCAGCGGCAAGCTTATCACAGAATCGTCATTTATCATGTGCTGCCGAATGCTACAATACGGCCATAAAATAAGAAGAAGACAATTGTGATGACACGAGCCCGTAATGCCCATACCTGTATCATCGCCACCATTGGTCCGGCCAGTTCTTCCCCCGAAATGATGGCCAGACTGATTGCTGCCGGCGTCAATGTATTCAGGCTTAATTTCTCACACGGTGAACATGATCAGTACCGTCAGATCATCGCCGATATTCGTGAACAGTCCACCAGGGTCCGTCGACCGATCGGCATTCTGCAGGATCTGCAGGGACCCAAGATTCGTGTCGGCAAGTTCGCCGATGGTCAGGTTGAACTGACCGAGGGCGGCTCATTCAGCATTACCTGTGACGACAGGTCACCGGGTGATGCCACCCGGGTCGGGACGAGCTACGCCAACCTCCATCAGGACATTACGGTCGGTGAACGACTGTTGCTTGATGATGGCCGTCTGGAGTTGAAGGCAACCGCGATTAGTGGACAGACCATTGAAACAGAAGTCATCAGGGGCGGCACGCTGTCCGACCGCAAGGGGATCAATCTGCCGGGTTCGGATCTCAACATCCCGGCACTGTCGGACAAGGATGTCGGCGACCTGCAGTTCGGTGCCGAAATGAAGGTAGACTGGGTTGCGATCAGTTTCGTGCGATCACGCGATGACATGCAGCTGGCCCGACACTATCTGCAGCGGGCCGGATCGAAAGCCAAGCTGATGGCGAAAATCGAGAAACCCTCCGCTGTCGACCGTTTTGACGCGATCCTGGAAATATCGGACGGTATCATGATCGCCCGCGGCGACCTGGGTGTTGAAATGCCACCGCAGCAGGTTCCTCTGCTGCAGAAGGAACTGATTCGACGAACGCGACAGGCCGGCAAACCCGTGGTCACTGCAACGCAGATGATGGAGTCGATGATACTCAACCCCAACCCGACGCGGGCCGAGGCATCGGATGTTGCCAATGCCATTTACGATGGTACCGACGGGGTGATGCTCTCAGCGGAAACTGCCACAGGCAAGTATCCGGTGGAAGCGGTCAAGTTCATGAACCAGATCGGCATGACTGTGGAGACGGATCCGGGGTACATCGCCCGCATGCAGAAATCGGAACTGCCCACCGAGGGTACCGTGGCCGATTCCGTCGCCCGCTCTGCCTGCCAGATGGCCAGACAGGTGGATGCCTGCGTCATCGTCTGTTTCAGTTCCAGTGGCGCCACGGCGTTGCGGGTTTCCAAACACCGCAGCCCAATCGAGACGGTCGTCATCACGCCGAACCTGAAGTCATTCCGTCAGCTCTCCATGTCCTGGGGCGTTGATGCGGTTCTGGCCGATGATGTCGACAATTCCGATGAGATGGTGTCCATGGCCAATCACTGGGTCAAGGAAATGGGTTACGGCAAGCCCGGCGACACCTACCTCATCACGGCTGGTGTTCCCTTTGGAGTATCCGGCACCACCAATCTGATTCGCGTCGAAACCGTGATATAGCACTGGCCGACTGTCACGACTGGTGATCGACGAGCCTGACTTCCCCGCCTCGTCTGATATCGGCACAGCCGGTCATCTCGCCGTGGGCTGACTGCCTGACGGCATTGACGCCGCCGAAGAACAGCGACTGGCTGTTCCATCGCTTGATCGCATGATCATGCATTGTATCCAGCTCGGGCAAACCGGGCTCGAGATCGACCTGTCCACGCTCGACATGCATGCGCGGTGCTGCAATCGCATCCTGCAGCGACATGTCATGACAGACCAGATGAATCAGCACCTGCGCGATGGCAGAACGTATCCGGTTGGAACCTGCCGAACCGATGACAACCTGCCGCCCGCGGTGTCGCATCAGGGTCGGAGACATCATTGATGACAGACGTACACCGGGTCGCCAGCTGCCAACACCAGCGGGCATCAGATCTTCCTCACCCAGGAAATTGTTCAGATGCAGCCCTCCACCGGCGACCAGTCGGCCACAGCCTTCACCGTTTGACAGGGTCATGCTGGCCAGATTTCCATCAGCATCGATAATGCTGATCTGGGTTGTACCCCGCGATACCTGAACCTCAGCTTCCAGTTGCTTCAATGCCGACTCCAGCTGGACTGGCAATCGCGCCTTAGCATCAATACTGCTGATGCCGGACTGCTTGATCCGGTCTGTTGAGTCCAGGGCCCGGTAGAGAATGCTGGCATGCTGATTCGGCCCCACCGGGTCTGACTCCAGTCCGCGCTGATAATTGACCAGCGTATTGGCAATCAATGCCCCCCCACCGGAAGGTGGCGGATTGGACCAGATCTCCGCATCCTGAAAGCGGTAGCGAATCGGCTGCCGCAATTCACATTGATACTGCTCCAGGTCCGACATGATCAGATGACCACCTTCCTCGACGGAAAGCCCGGATATCTGCCGCGCAATTTCACCGCGATAGAAAATGCCATCACCCTCAAGCGCCAGTGCATCCAGTGACGCCATCAAAGGCGCCATGTTCTGGTGATCACCGCGCACGAGGATGTCGCCACCATCACGGCTGAACCAGTCCAGAATGTCATCATGTGAATGAATGATCGGGCGCAGAATGTCGATAACGCTGGCCTGCTGTGCATTGATCCGCACCGGTTCACTGGCCAGACTGAGCGCAGGTTCCACCAGATAACGCATGGGCATCGTCGCCAGTTCAGCGTGGATTCGCGCCAGACCAGCAGGTACGCCCGGAACCGCGACCGTATTCAGGCCAATATAGAAATCCTGTGTTACGTCACCGAAATTTGCCTCGATCTTTCGATAACTGCAATCGGGATTCTTCTGTGCTGGCGTCTGTGCAAAGAAATCATACAGGCGTGTGTCCCGATCACCGGATTGTGCCAGCATGAAACCGCCACCGCCCAGTGATGCCAGCAGCGGTTCACTGACACAGGCAGTGCAGGCGGCAGCGATACAGGCATCAAAGGCATTGCCTCCCTGCTCGAGAACCGAGGCTGCAGCGTTCGAGGTTTCCGGATGACCGGAAGCTACGATCGACTTTCCCTTCATCGAGCGCACCCGGCTGTTCTGTCCGGACTATCTGACTGGCTGAAGTGTATTCTCATGGGGTGACTGGCATCACTGAGTAAAAAAACACATCCGATTGTAATCCAATTCGAGTCGTTCAGGTCTATTTGTTCGCATATCCACACAGGACCCAAGGGGACCCGATGAAACACAATCCACTGCTGTTGATTACACTGCTGTTCTTTGCCGCCACTGGCCCGCTTGCTGCCGAGGTGCCGGACGATGCCTGGCAGGTTACACCACTGCTGCCTGGCCAGAGCGCACCCGCTTTCAGTGCGCCGTCTGCCGCCGGAGGCACCTTCGATTTCGACCCCTCCAACATGGAAAAGCCCATGGTCATGATCTTCTACCGTGGTGGCTGGTGCCCGTTCTGCAGCCTGCACTTTGCAGAGCTTCGCAAGGCCGAACAGCCACTGCTGGATATGGGCTTTGACATCAGCTTCGTCAGCATGGATACCGCCGAGATCATGGCCGAAGCACTGGAAGGTGATGACGCACCGGACTACCGGTTGCTGTCAGATTCAGCCTCCCTTGTTTCCAGGGCATTTGGCATTGCATTCAGAGTTGATGATGACACGGTTAACCGATACAGGAACAAGATGGGCATTGATCTGGAAAAATCGGCAGGCGGTTACGATCACCACATACTGCCGGTTCCCTCGGTATTCATCATTGGCAAGGACGGTATCGTCAAGTTCAGTTATGCCAATCCCGATTATAAGGTAAGATTGCACCCTGACGTGCTGGTCAGTGCGGCGCAACACATGCCGGACTACAGAATCAGGCGCTGAGAACCGAAGCATCCTGAGACCAGTGACAAAGGCCGTAACCGTGAATAACGGTGCGGCCTTTTCTAATGCATAACTGCTGGCCGCGATCCCGCCGATGGCAGATTCACAAGGAACATGATGTGTTGTCACGCAATCATCTGCTGCTGGTCTATTTTGTCTGCCTGATCTGGGGCTACAACTTCATCGCCATCGTCATGGCGCTGGATGATTTCGGCCCATTCTCACTGACAGTAATACGTTTCGTCGTCGTTCTGCTGGTGCTGTTTCCTTTTCTCAGACAACCACTCGATGGACAGTGGATCAGGTTGGCACTGGTCTGTCTGTTCAATGGTGGCTTCCATTTTGCACTGCTGTTCCTGTCACTAAGGCTGGCCGAACAGGTCGGCTCCATCGCCGTGCTTTTTCAGACCTACGTCCCCATGTCAGCCGTGATCGCAGCCATCTGGTTGAACGAACGGCTGGGCTTGCGACATATCCTCGCCATCGTCATTGCCTTTGCCGGCGTGCTCACGGTCAGTCTCGACAGCAATGTCATCGACCATCTGGATGCTGTGGCCATCGTGCTGGTTTCCGCCCTGTTTCTGGCGACAGGATCAGTCATGATGCGCAACCTCAGGAATATCTCGGCCTACAGTTACCAGGCATGGACGGCGGTGTTTTCGATTCCGGTACTGTTACCGCTGGCGCTGTGGCTTGAACCCTCCATCGTGACACAGATTGCAAACGCCGCCCTGCCCGGCTGGTCAGGCGTGCTTTACAGTGCGCTTCTCGCTTCGATTGTCGGACACGGTCTGTTCTATTATCTGGTACAGCGAAACCCGGTCAGTACGGTGACCCCGCATCTGTTGACGGTGCCGGTTCTGGCCGTGATTCTGGGCGTGTGGCTGCGAGATGACCCATTCACGCTGCGCCTGCTGATCGGTGGCAGCATGGTTCTGGTGGGCGTATTCCTGATTGCCACCGGCAATCCTGCCAGGAAGCAGGCCGGACAGGATATCGGGGCAAACTGATCGTCCGGTCTGTGAGTGGGCTCTACTGATCGTTGAACAGTGATTGAGCTGCGGCAGTCATCACGTCGACGCCTGTCCTGATGCTGCTGGCAGCTTCGGGTGCGTAGGAAGCAGAATGCAGCGTCGGCAACCGCAGGTCTCCCGCCAGATATTGCCGGTATTCTGATTCGGAAACCGTGCCGAGACGGAATAGAAGACTGGGGATATTGGGTTCCACTGCACCATAGCGACCGAAATCCTCACCCACCATTTCCGGCGAGATCTCGGCAATATTGTCTTCACCCACCACTGATGCAAACACCCTTGTCATGCGTGCAGTCAGTTCAGGGTTGTTGTAGGCAGCCGGCGTCGATTCATCCAGCATGGTGATCACCGGATAATCTGTTTCGGACAGCCCGGCCGCTGCGGCCAGATTCTTGCTGATCCGCCTGATCGATGCGAGAGTGCGTTCTCGCACCTGCGGCGTATAGGAGCGAACCGTCAGTTCCAGTTTGACTTCATTGGGTGTGATGTTGTGCTGAGTTCCGCCATGGATTGAGCCAACCGTGACCACGGCAGCATCCAGTGGTGATATCTCCCTCGACACAATGGTCTGCAGTGCATTGATGATCTGAGCCGCGAGAACCACTGGATCTGTGTTCCGATGCGGATAGGCACCATGGCCGCCAATGCCCTTGACCACGATATCAACAGAATCGACATTGGCCATGGCATAGCCGGGCACGGCGGCGACCTGTCCTGCCGGCAGGTCAGCTGAAACGTGCAGGGCCAGGTTGTAGTCGGGTCTTGGAAAACGGCTGAACAGACCTTCGGCCAGCATTGCCCTGGCACCACCACTGCGTTCCTCGGCAGGCTGGCCGATCAGTATCAGAGTGCCCGACCACTCGGATCTCTCCTGAATCATGCGGGTTGCCGTTCCCAGTAATACGGTCATGTGAATATCATGTCCACAGGCATGCATCACTCCCGTCATGCTGCCATCATCACGAGTCGCCTGAACCGTACTGGCGTAGGGAAGACCCGTTTCTTCAGTGATCGGTAGCGCATCAAGATCGGCCCGAATCATGACGACCGGACCATCACCGTTCTCAAGCACGGCAACCAGCCCGTAGCCACCATATTCCCGAGTGACCTCATAACCGAGCCCCTCGATACGGTCAGCCATGTAGGTCATTGTTTCGGATTCGGCAAATGACAATTCGGGGTTCTGGTGCAGGTGCCGGTAGTCGGTCAGCAGCGATTTCGTCAGGTTGTCCGCACTTGCCATGGATGTCAGAGCCATCAGGCTGCAAACAAGTGCATGTGATAAAGGTCGCAGGCCGGTCATGAGTCACCACTGTGGAATAACAGTGCCACATGCTAGCCTAATTCGTTCACGCTGAAAATTCATTCAGTGAAATTTGATAAATTGTTTTCACTTGCATCTCACTGGCGATGGCCTCCATTCAAATCAAAATATGGCCATTTTCTGATATGCTTCAGAGCGTCGACAACGAGAGGGGAGTATCCTGATGACACGAATACTGGTTGGTTCACTGATCGCAGCTGTGGTCATGTTCATGTTCGGCTTTGCCTTCTGGGCGGCCAGCGGATTGTCGGATCGGGCCTTGTCCGGCGCAGTGGACGAGCAACAGGCTCGCCAGATGCTGAGTGAGCAGTTCCCGTCAGACGGCACATACAAGGTGCCCTATTCACCAGACTACGAAGACACTGTGTGGCAGGAGCGCATGGGTGAAGGCCCCATCGCCACCGTCATCATCAAGCATGGTGGCAAGGACATGGAGAGTCCCATCATGATGGTTTATGGTTTCGTACATTACCTCGCCTGCGCCCTGCTGATTGCTGTTCTGCTGTCCATGGCCGTTGGCAGTGGGTCCGGCGGAATGACCTCATTCGGCAAACGCCTGATGTTCGTCACGCTGACCGGTGTCGCCATGGCAGCATTCCATCATGGTGGTAATGTCGTGTGGTGGGAGTATCCATCTGACTTCCCGCTGCTGACAGCAGCCTATGATATCGGCGCCTGGTTCCTGGCGGGCATTGTACTGGCTGCAATGATCAAGCCGAAGCAGGGTTACTGACAGAATCCATCCGGGTTCCGGGTTCCGGGTTCCGCGATGAGCCGAAAAAAAGGCCTTCGGAGTGAAGGCCTTTTTTGATGTCTGCGCTGCCCACCAAAACAGGTCAATGCCTTGTCCACATCTGTTCCAGTAAAAATTTATGAAAGTCGCGCAAGTTATTGATTTCCCGTTCCAGCCCAGATGACTTATTCACACGTCCCGGTTCCGGGGTGACAAAACTGTGACAGAGTTCGAATCGGCCTCAGTGCGTGACATCATAGGTGCTGTAAGTTATTGATTTCAAATGCCTAATGGATCGTGGTTATTTTTTAACCAATTTGTAACAAGGCCTGATGATTCGTGGCAAAACGGGTTCCGCAGCCAAGTTTATTCACAGGGTTATCCACAGCTTGTGTGGATAACTGAATTTTCCAATATCTGTTAGGCACTTAGCAGATTGCAAGCTTTTTTTTGTCTTTTTTTTGTGATCCGATTGCAGGCATTTCTGGCATGAAAAAACCGGGACCACCCGAATCATTTTCAGGTCATCCCGGTTCCGCAGGTGTCAGATCACTGACCGCTGATGAATCAGGCAGCAGATTTGGATTCGGCTTTTTCGCCTTCGATCAGTCGACTGGAATCACTCTGGATTTCGATTTTCTGCGGCTTCATGGCATCGGGGATTTCACGATGCAGGTCGATATGCAGCAGACCATTCTCGATGCTGGCACCGGATACTCTGACGTGGTCGGCCAGCTGGAAGCGACGTTCAAAGGAACGCTCGGCAATGCCCTGATAGAGGAATTCACGCGATGCGTCCTTGGCACCGATATTACCGACAACAGTCAGCTTGTTCTGCTCTGAAGTGATGTCGATGTCATCGATCGAGAACCCGGCAATTGCCATGGTGATCCTGTAATCGTCTTCACCCGTCACTTCGATATTGTAGGGTGGGAAAGACTGTCCCTTTTCGACACGATTGGCGTTTGACAGCAGGTTGGCCAGACGCTCGAAGCCGATGGATGAACGATACAGGGGTGAAAAATCATAGGTAGTCATGCCTATTCTCCTTTGAAGCAATAGTATTGTTTGTGGAAGACTGATGTCCTTCCGTTTCGTGGTCCCGCATTCGGCGACCACAATCATTATCTGGGAGCTGATCCCTGGCCTTTCAAGGCTGATCTCTGGATTTGCTAACCTGTCCTGGGCCAGAGCTCGATCGTGCCGGCAGCCGGGTGGTCAGGTTCGATATCCCATAGCAACTCAACGGACTTGCCGTGCACATCGATCCAGCCATCTTTCTGCAGGCTGGAGAAACTGCGCGACACGGTCTCGAGCTTCATGCCGAGATAATTGGCAATGTCGATGCGATCCATCGGAAGTCTGAACTGGTGCCCCTGCCAGCCACGCTGCTGATAGCGAGCTGACATTTGCCTGAGAAAGAACAGCAGTCTGCTGGCAGCATCCTGAGAACTGATCTGCCTGATCAGTTGCTGCTGAGTTTCGATCTGTCTGGCGTAATAGGACAGCACCTCACGCAGCATCGGCTCGTCGTCCGACATCGCCTCGTCCATCTGCTTCATGCTGAATTCACACACCCAGGATTTTTCCAGCGGCGTGGCCATCATCGGATAGCAATCGGCGTCGATGTCCTCAAGGCCCAGCAATTCACCCGGCAGTGCGAAGCCTGTGATCTGTTCATTGCCCTGCTCATCCACCCGTGTCAGCTTGAATGAACCAAACTTGACCACATACAGCGCATCACGCTTCTGACCCTGGGCAAACAGGATATCACCCGGCATGGTCGATTTGTGTGCCGTTACCATGCCCTGACAGTCGGTCAGGTCACCGCCGATAAGTGCGCGTGTGAGACAGAAACGGCCGATACCACAGGCCTCCCTGGAAAAGGATTTGCTGACACGCTGGTTGGTTTTGCACTTGCTGGCCTTGATGCTGGTCATTACCGCTCTCCTGCCATGACGTGGCAGTCATTGTAGAGCGTCAACGCGTCAGCAGGCATCCGTATTTTCCACGACTGCCACACTGACACGAAAATCTTACCATCTTCATCCGGGCAATTGTTTGATTCAGATCAACCCTGCCTGCGAATTTCTGGTCAAGACTTAGCGGTGAGTACAGTGGAGAAAGATGTGACAGATGCAGTCCAGTTCGACCAGGCATTGATTGAGAAATACGATTTCAATGGGCCCAGGTACACCTCATACCCGACCGCGAACCTGTTTCAGTCCAGTTTCGATGAACAGGACATGCGCGAGGCCCTGAGTATCAGCAACGGCCAGTCCCACAAATCCGACCTGTCGGTCTACATACACCTGCCGTTCTGCGAATCGCTCTGTTACTACTGTGCCTGTAACAAGGTGGTGACCCGGAACAGACAGAAGGCAGCCGATTATCTCGAAGCGCTTTATTCGGAGATCGGCATGGCCTGTGAACTGCTCGACCCGGGGCGGCGCGTCACGCAGATACATCTGGGCGGTGGCACGCCGACATACTATTCGGACACCCAGCTGTCACAACTGATGGACACACTGGCGAAGAATCTGGACATGGATGACGGCCAGCAGCGCGAGTTCTCGATAGAGCTGGACCCGCGAACCATCGACACCGAACGAATCACAAACCTGGCCGACATGGGGTTCAACCGCTTCAGTTTCGGAATCCAGGACTATCATGCACCGGTGCAGCTGGCCATCAATCGGGTACAGAGTGCCGACCAGGTCGATCAGCTCGTTAGCACGTCCCGGGAACAGGGTATCGGCTCACTGTCCGTTGACCTGATCTACGGATTACCAAATCAGACGGTCAAGTCATTCGACAAGACGCTCAGGCGTGTCATTGCACAGCAACCGGATCGGGTCGCCGTTTACAACTATGCCCACCTGCCCGAACGGTTCAGGGCACAGCGATTGTTGAATCGTTCTGAACTGCCACAGGCATCCGACAAACTGGCCATGCTGAACCTCACGATCACACTGCTGCAACGTACCGGCTATCGTTACATCGGCATGGATCATTTCGCACTGCCAGACGATGCCATGAGTCAGGCGCTCGACAATGGCACATTGCAACGCAATTTCCAGGGTTACTCCACACATGCCGGATGTGACCTAATCGGCTTCGGGGCTTCTGCAATCTCGCATATCGGTCAGTTCTATGTGCAGAACATAGCATCGGTCAGGGATTACATGAGTACGCTCGATGGTGGTCACCTGCCGATCGCAAAGGGGCTGAAACTGAACCGTGATGACCAGATCCGCAGCGACATCATCAACCAGTTGATGTGCTATTCGAAACTCGAATTCCATGATTTCGACGACCGCTGGCAACTGCAGTTTCAGGACGCCTTTCACCAGGAATTGTTTCGGCTCGAGCCATTGAGAAATGATGGCCTGGTCGATATCGATCGCTACGGTATACAGGTCACGCCACGTGGCCGGTTGCTGCTGAGGCAGATTGCCATGTGCTTCGACCCGCAAATGTCGGCCGTGATGGACAGATCTGCAGTGGCACACGGGCATGAATCGACCCGCACTGAATCCGGGCGATTTTCCAGAGCCATCTAGAACGATCGCAACTCGCCGCACCCCGCGGCCTTGAAAAGGAGAGTACGATGACAGATCGAACGAGCACGCCTAAACCGGTAGTCACTCATCAGACGGGTGCGAAGCAGGCCGCTCTGCTGGCTGGCCTGGTGTTGGTACTCTGCACGCTGATCACTCCGGCTCTTGCTGCTGACACCGTTAACGATACTGACCAGGATCAGAGCACCGAAACACCAGCTGAATTGTCCCCCATGGTGATTGTCAGTACGCGCACACCTCGCAAATCCGTCGAGGTCTCAGGCTCGGTTGAAGTCATCGACGCCACCATGATCGATCAGCACCTCAGTCATGACATGTCAGACGTGCTGCGATACTTCCCGGGCATCGACACAGTCACCGACAGCACGCGGTTCAGAAACACCGGATTCAATATCCGCGGCATCGGTGGTAACAGGGTAGCCATCGAGGTTGACGGCGTTCCGGTTTCCGATCATTTCTCCATCGGCAACTTTTCCAATGCCGGCCGAAACCTGATCGACCCCGCCGTTCTCAAGCGCATTGAAATCCTGCGCGGCCCGGCATCAGCCCTGTATGGTTCCGATGCGATTGCCGGTGTCATCGCATACAGCACTTTCCTGCCACAGGATCTGGTCGGCAGAACCGGCGAGCGCTACACCAGAGTTGCCAGCAGTTATCACGATGTCGATGGCTCACTGGCGCTGTCACTGACAGCAGCCGGCGCCGGTACCGATACCGGCTGGCTGGTTTCCGCCACGGCTCGACACGGGCATGAACCGGATAACAGCCGCGTAAACCTGCCCGATGATACGCAGGACTACTCATCGCATCAGGCCATGGCCCGGTTCACCGCCAACAGCATCGATCGCGGTGATGTGATACTGACACTGGACCAGTTCCGCAGCCAGACCGACACGGACATACATTCATTGCTCGGGCTTGGCCGGTTTCGCAGTACCACCGCACTGACCGGTGATGATGAGAGCAGTCGTGATCGCGTTTCACTCTCATGGGACATGCCGTTCTATTCGGACCACCTGGAACAGGCCAATCTGCTGCTCTATCACCAGCGCTCCGACACTGACCAGTTCACCGTCGAGGAACGCGCAAGCCGAAACCTGAAACGTGAGCGATCATTCCATTATGATCAGGATGTCAGCGGACTGAAAGCCATTGTCAGCACATCCTTCAGCAGCGGTCAGTCTGATCATCGATTGAGCATGGGAGGGGATTTCGTCAGAAGTACGGTACGTGAGTCGAGAAATGCCCTGCAGACCGATCTGCTGACCGGTGTGACCACCCGCAACATACTCGGCGAAGTGTTTCCGGTTCGTGATTTCCCGATCTCCAGGATCGAAGAGATTGGCCTGTTCATTCAGGATGAAATTAGCCTTGCAGACGGTCGATGGCAGATCACACCCGCATTGCGATATGACAACTACCGACTGGATCCCCGACGTGACAGTATCTACGTCGAAGATCACCCGGACAGTGAAATTGTCAGTCTGCGTGAGCACAACGTATCACCAAAATTGTCCTGGCTTTATCATTCAGAACCTGGAAGCCGCAGCAACTGGCAGTTGTATGGGCAGTTCTCCCGGGGGTTCAGGGCACCACCATTCGAAGATGCCAATATCGGACTTGATATACCCCTGTTCAATATCCGTGCCATTCCCAATCCAGATCTCGAGTCGGAAACATCCGATACCGTGGAAATCGGCTATCGAATGCAGGGCAAGTCGCGAACATTCGATATGACAGCGCACTACAGTGAGTTTGATGATTTCATCGATACCAAGGTCAACCTTGGGCCCGACCCCGACTCAGGTGTGATTCTGTTCCAGTCGCAGAATATCGAACAGGCAAGAATCTACGGAGTTGACCTCTCATTCACGCAGTCATTGTCACATCACTTCGAGAACCTGGACACGCTCGATCTGTGGGCGCGGGCAGCCTGGACTCGCGGTGACAACCGTGTCAACAACCAGCCGCTCAACAGTATATTTCCTGCAGAAGCAGTCATCGGTATCGACTGGCAGGCAACGACGATGCCAGCCAGCCTGTCTTTGATGGGTACCTTCGTCACCACCAAGAATCGTATCGACAACAGCAACTCGGAACTGTTCAGCACACCCGGATACGCCACGTTCGATCTGACGGGCCGATACGATTTCAATCGCAATGCCACGCTGCGTGCCGGACTGTTCAATCTCGGTGACAGACGCTACTGGCGCTGGGGCAATGTTCAGGGATTCGCTGCCGATGATCCGCTGACGGACGTCATGTCATCGCCAGGTCGCCATCTGGCCATTTCGCTGGACGTGGTTTTCTGACCGACACGTTCGGTTCCACAACCCGAATCACCGGGCAATTTGATGTGCGTCAATCTGACATCTGGAGCGCACATCGATAATCAGAGTACGGGCATCACGAGGTGCCATTCATCCAGATTCGTTGTGATCCTGACAAGGGGAGAAACATGAAGATCAACACGCACTTAAACCGAATCACCGCCATACTGGCACTGTTCATCGTGACAGCCTGCAATGCGGATCAGGCACCCGCCCCGCAGTCTGGTGCCACTGCCGTTCACAACGCTGAAATGGTCTCATCAGGCCAGGGCCTGGCGGCTCGTATCGAACGCGGCAAGGAACTGTACAGCAAGCACTGTACAGCCTGTCATCAGGCTGACGGCTCCGGTCTTGCCGGCGCCTTTCCACCACTGGCCGATGCCGATTATTTTCTGGAAGATCCCGAGCGTTCTATCGCCATTGTGCTTGGTGGCAAGAGCGGCGAGATCACAGTCAACGGCACCAAGTACAACGCAGTCATGCCCAACCTGAAGTATCTCAGTGATGAGGACATCGCCGACATCCTGACCTATTCACTGAATGCCTGGGGTAATGACGGTGGCGAGATTTCCTCCGCCCAGGTTGCCCAGAAACGGTCGGGCAGCGATGAAGTGGCCAGCAACACGCCTGTTGATCACCCGGTCGCGACCAGCGGTGAAATGGCCTACAAGGGAACGCCCAGTGCCATCTCACCCGACGAGGTTGCCGGTTTCATCGATTCGGAAGGGCCAAACATGACCCAGGATGAATTCGATCATTCCACCAAGATCTTTTTCGAGCGCTGCGCCGGCTGTCACGGTGTTTTGCGCAAGGGTGCTACTGGCAAACCACTGACCACCGACATCACACGCGATAAGGGCACCGATTACCTGAAGGCACTGATCACCTACGGTTCACCTGCCGGCATGCCCAACTGGGGCACCTCTGGTGACATGACCGATGAGGAAATCGACATGATGGCCCGCTATCTGCAGCACGAGCCACCAGAACCACCCGAGTGGGGCATGCCCGAAATGCAGGAAGCCTGGACTGTACTGGTACCGCTCGATCAGCGCCCTGACAAGCCGGCCCACTCAAGGAATGTCGATAATTTCTTCTCGGTGACACTGCGTGATTCAGGCGAAGTTGCCATCATTGACGGCGACACCAAGGAGATCGTCAGTATCCTCAAGACCGGTTATGCCGTGCACATTTCCAGACCGTCGGCTTCGGGTCGCTACGTGTTCACCATCGGCCGGGATGCCAAGGTTGACATGATCGATCTGTGGATGGACCCACCTCAGCGCGTCGCCGAGATCAAGGTTGGTCTGGAAGCACGATCGGTTGAAACTTCCAAGTTCGATGGCTACGAGGACAAGTTCGCCATCGCCGGTGCCTACTGGCCGCCGCAGTACGTGATCATGGACGGTGACACACTGGAACCGCTGAAGATTGTCTCCACCCGCGGCATGACTGTCGATACACAGGAATACCATCCGGAACCGCGCGTGGCTGCCATTGTGGCCTCGCACAAGCATCCCGAGTTCATCGTCAACATCAAGGAGATCGGCAAGATTCTGCTGGTCAACTACGAGGATGTGGAAAACCTCAGCGTCACCACCATCGGTGCCGCCCGCTTCCTGCATGATGGTGGCTGGGACCGGTCACAGCGCTACTTCCTGACCGCTGCCAACAAGTCCAACAAGATTGCCGTGATCGATTCACTGGATCGCAAGCTGGTTGCACTGACCGACGTCGATGAAATCCCTCATCCGGGTCGTGGTGCCAACATCGATGTGCCCGGTATCGGTCCGGTTTGGGTCACCAGCGCGCTCGGTAACGACAAGGTCACCATGCTGGGAACAGACCCTGAAGGCAATCCCGACGCCGCCTGGAAAGTGGCCAAGGTCGTCAAGGGACTCGGCGGTGGATCACTGTTCGTCAAGTCACACCCCAACTCCAGCAACCTGTGGGTAGATGCACCGCTGAATCCGGACACCGGCATCAGCCAGAGTGTGGCCGTATTCGACATCAACAACCTTGATGGTGGCTATGAACAGATTCCGGTGGCCGAATGGGCCGAACTGGGTGAAGGCCCCAAACGTGTCGTGCAGCCTGAGTACAACAAGGCGGGCGATGAAGTCTGGTTCTCGGTCTGGAGCGGCAAGGAGCAGGAATCTGCCATCGTCGTGATCGATGACAAGACCCGCAAACTCAAGCACGTCATCAAGGACAAGCGGATCATAACCCCGACTGGCAAATTCAACGTCTACAACACGCTCAACGACGTGTACTGATCATGCCCTCATGAACCGGATCCATGCACCACAACGATCAACAAGATTTGCGCATGGATCCGGTTCACCACCCGGCAATCGAGAAGGAGCAGTGTATGACCCCCCTCATCAAAAGACTTGCAGTGCTGTTCACACTCATTCTCAGCACAGCACTGGCACCCTCGCTGGCAGACGACCATGAATCGAATGATCACGAAACGATTACCGATGCCATGGTCAATGGCAAGGCATCGCTGGCACTGAGGTACCGGCTTGAATTAGTCGATCAGGACGGATTCAGCGATGATGCCGAGGCATCCACCCTGCGTGCACGACTGAACTACAGAACAGGCAGCTACAAACGATGGAGCGCCTTTCTGGAATTTGATGCGGTGGAGGAAGTCGGGCTCGATGACTTCAACTCGGGTGCGGGTACTTCAGGCCCCGACCGCGCAGGATTTCCCGTGGTAGCCGACCCTGAATACGCCGAGGTGAATCAGGCCTATCTCGACTACGACAATGCTGGAGTCTTCAGGGCACGCCTTGGACGGCAGCGAATCAATCTGGACAATCAGCGATTTGTCGGTGGCGTCGGCTGGCGCCAGAATGAACAGACCTATGACGGTTACGGACTTCTCTGGCAACCCACCGATGAGCTTGACATCGCCTATTCCTACATCACCAATGTCAACCGCATCTTCGGCGGTGACGTTGCTGCCGGTGATCATGATCATCAGACCCATCTGCTGAATGCCCGATGGGCCATCAATGACCGCATGACACTGACCGGTTATTACTACGATATCGAGAATCGTGACGTGGCCGGACTGTCCAGTGATACGCTGGGCCTGAGACTGACCGGCAAGGCAGAACCCGGTGAGATGACACTGTCCTATACCGCCGAATACGCCAGCCAGAGTGACACGGCCAATAATCCTGTTGATTACGATGCTGATTATATTCGCCTTGATGGCAGACTTGGTCTGGACAGGATTGATATCAGCCTCGGATATGAAGTGCTCGAGGGTGATACAAGCGCTGGTCGCGGGTTCACCACCTCACTGGCGACACTGCACGCCTTCAACGGCTGGGCTGACAAGTTCCTGGCGACACCCGCTGTCGGTCTCGAAGACCTGTTCATCGGGGTGCATGGCAAACTGGGATCCTGGAAGTGGCAGGCAATCTATCATGATTTTGAATCCGAGAGCGGTTCGTTTGATCTGGGTAGCGAACTTGATTTCAGCCTTGCCACCAAATTCAACAATCGCTACGGACTGCTGTTCAAGGCTGCCGATTACAACGGCGATTCCGGAATTGCCGACACGACAAAACTCTGGCTGATGCTGAGCGCAACGTTCTGACAATCACAACAACCCCGGCTGGCAGGTCATCTCAGGACCATGCCAGCCGATCAACCCCGACGCTTCAGCTTCCGCTCTGATCCTGAACAAACAGGTCTTCAAGTTCCTTTCGGCCCTCCAGACTGATCTCGATAAGCTTCTCGGTATCTCCCTGATGTTCCAGTGTGCGATCCAGCATGCGTTCATCATGCTCCTGAAACAGGTTGACCTTTCGAATCGCCTGGGATGTGGTGTAGCCAATGGCCCGCAGGGTTTCCTCTGCGGCCGCCAGTGAACTGTCAAACACTTCGCGAATCACCACCTGTGCACCGGCCAGCTTCAGCGACTGGAAGTTGGGTCGGTTGCGGGCCCGGGCAATCACATGGATATCGGGGTAACTGGAACGGATTATATGCACCACATGCTCTGCCACTTCGGGCTCATCGATGGCCACCACCACGGTGCGTACGTGTTCGATGCCAGCCATCTGCAACAGATCCAGCCGTTCGGCATCACCATAGTGCACGGTGTTGCCATACTGCTTTACAAAATCGATATGTGCCGGATCCTTGTCCAGTGCTATGAAGGGGATGCGGTTGGCATTGAGTATCCGTCCGGTGATCTGCCCAAAGCGACCGAAGCCCAGAATCAGCACTTCAGGCTCCTGATCCGATTCGATGGTACCCGGCTCGGCACCCGGTTTCTGTCGCGGTTTCGCGATGGCATCGAAGGCGATGGTGAGCAGTGGTGTCAACGCCATGGAGAAGCCGATGATCAGGGTCACCATGGCCGCCACTTCCGTACTGACGATACTCGCCGACAGTGCCTGGGTCATGATCACGAATCCGAATTCACCACCCTGAGACAGCATCAGTCCGAGCTGGAAGCCCTCCTTCCAGCAGGTCTTGCGCAGCCTGACCATGAGGGCAATGATGAGCATCTTGCCGAAGCACAGCAGCAGAGTCAGCCCGATGATGAGAACAGGTTGTGTGATCAGCAGATCCAGATCCAGCGTCATGCCAACGGCGATGAAGAACAGACCCAGTGTCAGACCCTTGAACGGTTCGACGTCGGTCTCCAGCTGGTGCCTGAAGCTCGAGTTGGCCAGCATGATTCCGGCAAGAAACGCGCCAAGACCCATCGACAGGTGCACCATCTCCATCAGGTAGGCCGAGCCGACTACAATCAGCAGTGCAGTGGCTGTCATGCTGTCCCTGCTGCCGTAAATGGCCACCGCCTTGAGCAGCGGATTGAGCAGGAAGCGCCCGAACAGCAGCATCCCAACAATGGCCAGTACACTGATGTACCAGTGACCCTCGCTCTCGGTCTGTGTCGTCGCCGACAGTGCTGTCACCACGAACAGTATGGGTATGACGGCCAGATCCTGCATCAGCAGCATGGAAAATCCCTGTCGACCGGACGGTGAGGCAATAATGCCCTTTTCACTCATCAGCTGGATGGCAAAGGCTGTAGAGGATAGCGCCAGTGCCATGGCAACCACCAGGGCGGTGGTCCAGTTCTGCGACAGCAGCAACATGGTGATCAGGCCGACAAACAGGATACTGAGAATGATCTGTCCGCCCCCCAGCAGCATGATGTCGGACTTCATCTTCCAGAGCTTGCCCGGATTGAGTTCCAGTCCAATCAGAAACAACAGCATGATCACGCCGATCTCGGCGAAATGCAGCACACTCTGAGGATCGTCGATCAGCGAGAGAACACCCGGTCCGATCAGTACGCCGGCACAGAGATAGCCGAGTATGGCACCCAGACCGAGTCGCCTGAAGAGCGGGACGATAATGGCGGCAGAACCCAGGAAATACAGTACACTTTCGAAACTGCCTGATGTGCTCATGGTGTTATCCTGACAATGATGGCCCGATGATTTTCGGATATCTCGACCGCGATTGCCAGTCAGTTCAAAGGTCGTCTGGCAATGCCTTCATAAGCACTGTTTCTGATCGGAACTGATCAGTCCGGATCAGGAGTGCAATGATGGTTTTTATGAATCGGAGGGTTCTCCGGTCAGATTCTGCATCAGCTGATCGCACTCACCCACGCCAGAGGTGATATCCAGCAGCGCATAGATCTCGCGGGCCTCGGCCAGTAGTTCGCGAGCCGTTGGGCGATTGCCCGAGGTCGATTCCAGCACACCGTAACCCCGCAGGGCATTGGCCAGATCCAGATCTACCCGGTCATCTGCCCAGTCCGTGTCCTCTCGGTACAGATCAATGGCCTGCTGATAATACTCGCGCGCCACCTCCACCTGATGCATTTCCTGCTTGATATCGGCCAGGTGTCTGATGCTGTGGGCCAGTGCCCTGGGACGGGCAGATTCGCTGCAGCGCTGTTTGAGTTCCTGATAGTGAGCTTCACTGTTCTCCAGATTGCCCAGATCCCGTTCGATGCGTGCAAGGTCATTGAGACACCATTCGATCAGTTCGGCATCCCCCAGGCTGGATGAATGGGCCAGCGCCTCGGTCAGTTTCTCGCGTGCAGATTCGCCGGCATCGGTCTGTCGATCATTATTGGCCTGATTGATCAGGTCACGAATCAGTTCAGTTGCTGACATCAAACTCCCCGGTGTGGCAGCTGTGGTCAATTGTCATTTCGTTCTTCCCTGTCATCATGATAGCAGACCCTGTCGCGACCGGAATCCTTGGCCAGATACAGGCCCTGGTCGGCCTGATCGAGAACATCGACGGCTGAATCGTGATTGTCGCTGACTACACTGATACCGGCGCTGATGGTAATCACTGTCTCTCGGTCGACACTGGATCTGAGTCGCTCGGCGATCGCAGCAATCTGCTGACGATTGATCTCACTCAGAAGAATGGCAAACTCCTCACCACCGTACCTTGCAGCCATGCCGTCATGGTCTGCCGCTACATCGGCACAGATTGTGGCGATCTGCCTGAGCAGGTCATCACCGGCAAGATGGCCATGCCGGTCATTGAATTTCTTGAAATGGTCGGCATCGATCAGGATTACTCCGAACGGGATTGAAGAATCACACCAGTCCTGCCATGCAGCACTCAGTGCACTGTCCAGCCGCAGACGGTTGAACAGGCCGGTGAGTCCATCGTGCTCGGCCATGTCACGCAATTTGCTGTTGGCCGTTTCCAGAGCCGTGGTGCGCTCCTGCACCAGACGATCCAGCCTGATGTTTTGGGCCTGTAATACCGATACCCGCCAGCGGTTGATAAGCATGGCGAGCAGGAACCCTGCAATCGCCAGCATGCCGGCAAGGACCATGCGGCCAGCCATTGATTCTGTCCAGTGTGCGGCAATCTGGAAATTCCACGCAACCGTATCGCTCTGTTCTCCAGATCCACTGCGGGCCTGGACTTCAAAACGATAATCTCCGGGAGACAGGTCTGTCAGCGTGATCGTCTGATCCCTGCTCCATTCACTCCAGACGCTGGACACACCGTTCAGTCGTGTACGGTATGACGTGGTCACCGGCCCGGTGAATTCGGGTGCTGCATAACGAATATGAATCAGGGGCGTATTGACGGGTACTGTCGATTGATCGGCTGACAATGGAAGCCGGGTTGATTCATCCTGGGACTGTATGCTGATTTCTCTCAATTGCAGTCGCGGCTTGATTATCGCGGCCCGACCCATGCCCGGTCGGTAGCGGTACAGCGCACCGGTGCCACCGATCCAGACACTGTCTCCTCTACCCTGGCTGATACGTCCAAATGCGCCGCTGCGGTAAGACTCCACCCGAGTCGGGATCCACTTGTCGTGATGACGCCTGACCACATGGCGGTATGTACCCATCCAGATATCGCCATTGCCCAGCGTTTCGGTTGCCGTCAGTGAAAAATTCGGTCGCAGCACTGATAACAGCTCATGCCCGGTTTGTTCAACAAGTGAATCATCCTGCCACAGATAGAGCCTGTTCTCTCCTGACACCCATAGCTCGCCATCGACCCGGGTCACCGCTGCCGCATTGGCCGGCCCGAGTGCCACAACAACCCACTGAACGACTCGACTGTCCTGTGCTGTGTCTGGCGTCACACGTGCCACTCCGTTTCCATAGCTGCCGACCCACAGGGTGCCCGGCGGATGTTCGGTCATGGTGCGCACCAGCCCCTGGTCCAGAACCTGTTCAGCTTCGGGCTTGTCGTACTCGTTCGCATCCAGATTCAGGTGCCAGACACCATTGTCTGTACCAATCCAGAAGCCGCCGTGGCTTGCCGGCAAAATCAGCCGAGGTGAGATGCCCGGTAAGACACTGACGGTCTCTCCCGCCTGGTCGACGAACAGCAAATCATTCGATTCGGCCAGCAACATGCCTTCACCCACAGCCTGCAGATCCCAGGCTTCACCCGATGTCCAGTCCTGCAGCTCGAATCGGTCCTTGCCACAGAGGCAGTACACACCTGAAGAGGTTGCCACGGTCAGGCGATCATTCTGCTCGACAACACGATTGACCGTACCGAAAAGTCCCTGACTGCTGTCAAACACTTCCCAGTTGGGTGGCCACTGTACATGCACCAGCTCGCGGTGTGTCAGTGCCCAGAAACCGGTGACCGGATCTGCCGCAAGCTGGTCAATCCGGTCATCACTGAGCCGGATCTGCCGTTGCTGCCTGGTGTTCATGTCAACCAGATGTATATCACCTGACCGGGAACCGAGAACAAGCGTATGCTCACCAACCGAAGTCAGTGACACCAGTGTCTCGATATCGGGCAGATCGGTGAGCCAGTCAATTCGAGAGACTTCCTTCCCGTCCCAGTACAGCAACCAGGGTAGCCGCCCCCTGAAAATTGCAGCGCCATCAATCAGGCTTGCTTCAACCAGCGAAGCACCGAGCTCATCAGTCCCTTCAACCCGTTGTGGCTCGGAACCGGCCTGCAGTCGGTAAAGCCCCTCTGACCGAACCGTCACATACAGTGCACCCTGCCACTGAAGCAGAGGGCCAGTGTTGTGGCCCGGATTCCAGATCCAGGTCTGGCCCGATTCTGGTTGCAGGGCGAACACGGCGGTTGCTGTTCTGAACCAGTGCCAGCCCTGGTGTGCCTTCGCCTGCCAGACCGGATCAAGCTGCGGACGCATCTGCAGATCCGGAAAGTGCTGGACGTAGGACTGGAATTCGGGTTCACCGTACTGATCAATTGCAACAATGCCGAAGTCACCGTATGCACCGACCAGAACCGAATCGCTGTCGTCGATGGCCGATAGTGAGCGACCGGTCACGTAGGCGGGCAGGCTCAGTGACGACCAGGATTCACCATCGTAAACCGCCAGTCCACCGGCAGTTGCCAGATACAGAAAACCATTGCCGGCCCGGGTGATATCGAAATGTTGTGGATAGGAATCGAGATCCGGTTTGATGCGCACCATCAACGGCTGCCCCTGGACAGCAGAGGCAGTCGGCATCAGTGCCAGCAGGCAAACGATCAGACCGATTGTACGCAATCCCCCCATGACTTGGATCTTCGCTCCCAGTATCAGGAATCGCTGCAGACTGACTCGATCAATCTGCAGCGTCACTGTCATTGTACTGCGGCAACTGCCGCTGGGTAGTGTGCAGGGTAAAGATTTACATGAATGACACAAATGGCGCCATCACCTGGCGAGTGCTCATGTAACGGTCCGCATGTCGGTTTACTACCAATAAAATCATGTCGTTACATCATGAGTGTGTTTCAGCCTGGCCGTCATTGCACCTGCGATAGGATCGGTTTCCGCGCTGCCGGTGATTGCCACCGCGGGGCATGCTGGCTCTCTTCAGGGCCATGATTTTTCAGGTTTTGCCACAGTTCACGTTGCTCATCTGTGAGCACATCCGCAATCTCTGCATCTATACCGGCCTTCATGTCACAATGTTCCTGCAACCGGGACTCATGTCGGGCCAATATTTCTTCCCGGCGCGATTGAAAAATCGATCTGACTGCGGCTGCCTGATCCTCGGTCAGTGACAAGACCTGGGTCAGATGCCTGACTGGTGGCGGACGATGATGAGGCGGTCCACCTGGTTCAGGTCGCAGACCCGAATTTCCCAGTGTTGTCAGGCTGCGCCATTGCTGAACTGGACAGCGCCATAAGAATGGTGGAAATAATCAGAACCCTTGATTTCATGGTGATCTCCTTGTGTCGATACGCGTGGGTCTGCTGGCCCGAAACAGGCTACAGTGAAACAACAATGAGCTCATTGTGCTGTCGAATCTGGTGACAAATATGAAGACAATGGGAAGATGGCATCTGTGATGAATTCCCCCATCGCACTTTTTTCAGCTGGCAGGGAAGAATCTGGCTACTGGCGTGTATTAGAGATAAGACATCACTCGCCGTGCTGTTACGGCTGATGACCAAAACCTCGCGAGTGAATACAACAGAAACGAGACGGAGACAACAATGAACAGAATATCCCGATTACTGTGCCTCATCGCCATCACTTTCACGACAACCACCTGGGCTGACATCAGGATCTACGATGTCGAACCTTCCATCCAGCAGGAACTGGCTGCGGCGCTCAACTCGGTACTGCACAACATGCCGGCGATTGAAGATGAAAACGGCAACCGTGTTCAGCAGGAAAGCTCTCTTCAGGTGCTGCCCAACGGCCAGATCCTGATCAATACCAATGCCGAAATCCATCAGCAGATCGAATCGATCCTGCAGGCCATCGAACGCAAGCGAGTGAGCATGTCGCCTACCATCAAGCTCAGGTACTGGCTGCTGCATGCCGAGGCAAGCCAGGATGCCCGCCGCGTGGAGAATCTGTCGATGCTGGGTCCCACACTTGACGAGATCGAACGTGAGCATGGCCGCATGAATTTCAGTGTCATCGAATATGCCCGTCTGGTGAGCCAGTCAGGCCACCATGCCTCGTTCAGTTCTGAAAAACTTGAGATCAGACAGAAGCTCTACAACAACCAGCGCAGCGCCACTGGTGAGATTCATCTGGAGGATTACAGTTCCAGTCAGCAACTGAATCTGTCGATCACGATCGCACCAGGAGAGTATGTGGTACTGAGTGAAAACACGGCCAGCATTGACAACCGTGACGGCCTGATCTTCTACATTGTTCACTGGCCCGAGGACAGCTGACAGTCACCATAGCCCAGATGCAGACACAGGACTGGACAGAGGCCTATGAACAGCTGGAGGCCCCGCTCTACAACGTGGTCTTCCGATGGCTCTGGCACGAGGAGGATGCCCGCGATGTGGTGCAGGAAGCCTTTCTGCGGGCATGGAAAAAACGGGCTGACATTCACGCCGATGGATTCAGGCCACTGCTGTTCCGCATCGCGCTCAACCTGGCCAGCAACCGCAGGCGACAGCGCAGGGTATGGTCTATGGTCACACTGGAACACTGGCGGCAGCCGATCGAGGACTCAACTGAACAGGCCGCGATCGATGCCGGGATCCGTCACGCCATCACCTCGCTGTCAGATGCACATCGAACCGTACTCATGCTTACCGAGTATGCCGGCATGGACTACACTGAGATTGCAGCAGTCATGAAAGTCAGGCCCGGGACGGTTGCATCCCGCCGTCACCGTGCGCTGGCTGCACTGAAGGCAGCACTGAGAGTGAAAGGACTGGACTATGAAGACGATTGAACGCGCCAGACTGTTCGAAACACTCAAGCCACCCGCCGGTGGCCGTGAAGTGTTTGAACGCAAACTGCATGACACTTCTCGACATCGTCGATCTGTCTTTGCTGTCGCGGGGTTGTCCGTCGCCCTGCTGGTCCTGTCTGTGACATGGATCCTGAAGGCGCCTGAACCGGTCCGCAATTCTGCATTTGACGCCAGTCCCGCACTGTCACGGTTGCTGGAGAAGGACATCCTTCCTGACCAGCAGATCACCGTTCATCTGAACTCCGTACCAATTATCGTGAACCGTCAGCATGGCACAAGGCCCAAGGTCAGAATCTACTCCATAAGCCACAAACCATTGATGGAAAAGGAGAAGTCCTGACCACGGAAGTTACCTGAGTGAAGAGGACACGGGCAGGAAATCCGACTCATTGCCTTTCTCTCCACGAATGCAACAGAACGAGGACATCCGCATCAGTGATACTCGGTCGCTTCCAAACCTCTTTCTGGTCCACAGCCGATACTGCACCAACTCATTTTCCCGTTCACATTTTCATCACATCTTTTTGCGGATTGATTGTCAACCGAATGACTCCAGTGGCGTTGTCAGGGGTGAGGCTACACCCCAAACCATTCTAGGAGAAACACATGAAGACCCTGAAAACACTGGCACTCGGTTCACTGCTGCTCTGCCTTGCACTGCCCTCATTTGCAGGCTTTGATGTCACTCGCATGACCACAGTTGTGGACGATTTCGGTGGCTCGTATACCGTGACCACATTATCCCGACTGGAAGTCGGCGATGCCGTTTCCACGGCCGGATCGGCAGAAGCTGCCTTTTCTTCATTCCATCTGCGTGGCGAGGACGCCTCAATCTCAGGTGTCATGAGCCAGGACTTCGATCGTGAAGTTGGTGACCTGTCATCGGTGACTTCAGCCGAGCTGGCGCTGAGTGGGAAAGAAGGCACGCTCACCATCGCATTCACGGACCTGCTGGTCGATGTGATTGATGGCGAAATCGTCATCACCGGCGATGTCACCATCAATGGCACCACCGTCGACGTCAATGACCTGCCCGATGGCCTGGCCGGTCTTATCCGTCGTCTGTTCAGGACACTCAGACGCTAGGGCATCAGCCTCTGTCCTGGTGGGGGAGGCTGCGGCCTCCCTTTTTTTGCAACCAATATACTCAGTACAAGAGCAGTGCGATGGAGTAGGCAATGCCGAGCACCAGAAAGGCGATGAGTCCATAGCCGATCACCTTGCCAAACTTCACACCGGTAATGACCAGTGCCGGAATGTAAAACAACGGCTGAATGGTATTGGTCCAGGTATCGCCCAGTGCGACGGCCATGGTGACCTGGGTCACATTCGCACCCAGCTGCTCTGCCGCTTCGATCACAATCGGCCCCTGCACGGCCCACTGCCCGCCCCCCGAGGGTACAAACAGATTCACGAACCCGGCACTCAGGAAGGTCCAGAATGGCAGTGTGTCGGCCGTCGATATCGTTACGAACAGTTCGACAATCATCGCAGCCAGACCACTGTCTGCCATCAGTGCCATCAGACCGGCATACATCGGGTACTGGATGAAAAACGGTGCCACAACGCGTGCGGCATTCGCCAGAAGATCGAGAAAATGACGGGTTGAATTGGCAAACAGCAGACACAGCGACAGGAACGTGGAGATTCATGATGTTCAGATTCAGCCCACTGCCAGAACCGAAATGCCTGACCACAAAAATGCCGGTAATTGCCGCAAGAATTAGTGTCACCAAACGTGAGCTATCCATTTTTTCGGAGGGAGTAGACGGCTGAGGGCGCCTCAGCCTCTGGTGTCGGGTCATAAGCTGAATCTGGATGCATTTCCTCGATCTCGTTTTCCTTCGGTGCCAGGCTCTGGTAGATAAATGGCAGCACGAAAATCAGAATCAGCGCGACAGTCAGACTCCAGCTTGAACCGATGGTCTCAGATGTAGAGATCAGTCCGATCTTGTCTTCAAGAAAATGACCGGGATTGTTGATCGTGAGCGGGATTGAACTTGTCAGCCCGAAAACCCACATCGATGACCCCGTCAGCCCGCAAAAGACGAGCAGGGGAAATGCACCTTGATCCCACGCGATGCGAGATTTCGGGCCGTGATACGAGACAGGATCGCCGGTGCAATCAGGCCCAGCCCCCAGGACACCAGAGACGACAGCGCGCCAATCACAAACAGTCCCATATAGGCCATGCGTGCGGACTTGAGGAAATTCGTCAGGAATATCAGGAACCTGGCGACCGGTTCGGTGTGCGCCAGCACATGCCCGAGCCCCAGGATCAGCATGATCTGGCCGGTAAACTCCAGCAGCGACCAGAAGCCATTACCCCAGCTGTCGATCGTCTCGAGTGGCGTGTATGAGGTGAGTGTGACCGATGCCGCGAAGACAACCAGCGTCAGGAAGATTGCGATCACCATGGGGTCCGGCATCCAGCGTTCGGCTACCCGCACGGTGAAATTGACTACTTTCCTCATATTGACGACTCCCTGATCACTGCTGACAACGGTCCACAGGATAACAAAGGGGGAGAGACTGAACGAATCTGAGGGAAGGCAGGACTCATGCCCAGGTGATGACAGAGATTCCACACAGCCTGCACCTAGGCCTGCGCCTGCTCGCTGTGCTCGCATTCCAGACTCACAGTGCGTGAGTTTGTCGAACCTGCGGTTCGAAAAGGGGCGTATACAGCTTGAGTGCTGATTCAGACTTTTGAGTTTGTGGAAAAATGGTGCCGGCACACGGATTGACTCGTCGCCTCTGGCGACTCGGCCTGCGGCCTGCCTCACTGCGTTCGCATTCCAAACTCACAGTTCGTGAGTTTGTCGAACCTGCGGTTCGAAAAGGGGCGTATTCAGCTTGAGTGCTGATTCAGACTTTTGAGTTTGTGGAAAAATGGTGCCGGCACACGGATTCGAACCGCGGACCCACTGATTACAAATCAGTTGCTCTACCAACTGAGCTATGCCGGCGTCGTGATGTAAATCGCGAGGGATGGGCATTGTATGTAAAGTCAACTCGAATCTCAACACCAATTTAGTGAATTTAGTGACAATGTTGTTCTGATAGGAATAGTGAGCATCGCACACGGATTGACTCGTCGCCGTTGGCGACTCGGCCTGCGGCCTGCTCGCTATCGCTCGCATTCCTGATTCGCAGTTCGCGAATTAGTCGAACTGCGGACCCACTGATTACAAATCAGTTGCTCTACCTTGCCGCTGCGCGGCCCCGCCATGCCGGCATCATGATGTGAAATCGCGAGGCATGGGCACTGCCTGTAATGTCGCATCGAATCTCAACACCATTTTGGTGATTTTAGTAACAATCTGATGCTGTACGGAATCATCAGAATCGCACACGGATTGACTCCTCGCCGTTGGCGACTCGGCCTGCGGCCTGCTCGCTATCGGTCGCATTCCTGATTCGCAGTTCGCGAATTAGTCGAACCGCGGACCCACTGATTACAAATCAGTTGCTCTACCTTGCCGCTGCGCGGCCCCGCCATGCCGGCATCATGATGTGAAATCGCGAGGCATGGGCACTGCCTGTAATGTCGCATCGAATCTCAACACCATTTTGGTGATTTTAGTAACAATCTGATGCTGTACGGAATCATCAGAATCGCACACGGATTGACTCCTCGCCGTTGGCGACTCGGCCTGCGGCCTGCTCGCTATCGGTCGCATTCCTGATTCGCAGTTCGCGAATTAGTCGAACCGCGGACCCACTGATGACACATCAGTTGCCTGCCTTGCCGCTGCGCGGCCCCGCCATGCCGGTGTTGTGATGTGATCTCACGAAGATTGATTGAATTAATACAAGCGCCTGATCGCGCAAGGAAAATGATGGCATCCTGATCGTTTTCAGATCAGCAGATTGACTACTTGAAACAGGGGATGGGCTTTCGGTCGATGTTCTGGCGTCCGGCAATGATTTGTCGCCAGCGGCTGTCGCCGGGTTCATTCTCGCGGTAGTCGAGCCAGTAGACCAGCGTCTCTTCGAGACGTCGGCTCATCTGTGCCTCGTAACCCAGTCGCACCAGTGCACCCTGCCTCTTGCGTGCGTTTTCCTCATCGCGATAGAGCCCCATGGAAATGGTATTCTCGTTGGTGCCGGCAGTAACCACGTAATAATCCTGCAAACCGATCTGTGACAGTTCGCGGGCCACATTGAGCGCCTCGTTTCTTGACTGCATGGCGGGCAGATAGACCCAGAACCCACGGTCGATATTGCGCACTTCCTGACGCTGGCGAGATCGCTTGATCACAGGTGCCAGCTGGTTGAAGGCGACACGCAGGTCGGACTGCGTGCGAAACGGACCAATCTCGTAACAGCCGGTCGTGCTGCCATTGCCCAGATCGCCCTCGGTTGAGAGCAGATCCTGCTCGCGTTCACGTATCAGTACCAGTTTTGGCACACCAGGTGCGGTGACCGAGATCACACGCTCAGGTGGTTTGGCATTCATGCCACGCACGGCGTAGTAGCCAATATTGATGGCCAGCACGGTGAAGAACAGCAGTTTGACGAAGCTTTTCACGACCGTGAGTACTCCGACTTTGCTGCTGTTTCAGATTGTGAGCTGGTGCATCGCTGCATCGTTCTGAGTCGACTCATTGGTGATCAGTGGCCCTCAAGTGACCACACTGTTCATTCCCTGCCCGTCCTGACAATGGACACTTCACCCCCTGAAAGTTCCACCAGGCCCTGTGCCGTATCCAGCCTGAGTTTTCCGCAGGCGCTGATTCCGCTGGCCCTGCCCTCAAGGCTGTTGTCTCCGTATTTCATGCGGACATGCCTGCCCCGTAATGCGTCACGCTGTTGCCATTCGTCTCGAAGGCTGTCGAAACCGTTGTGCGTGAATTCGTGCAGCACCATCAGGCAATGATGGATCAGCAAGCCGGCAAGCTGACTTCTGTCGAGTGTATTGTCTGGCATGGTTGTGCTCAGATCAACCATCGGGCGGTCGACCTGATCGTGAACCCTGCCCGGCTGATGAACATTCATGCCTATGCCGATCACCACGTCTGTCTGCTTTTTCGTGGCCTCCACAATCTCAACCAGAATCCCGGCCAGCTTCCTGTCACCGATCAGCACATCGTTGGGCCACTTCAGCTGATGATCGAACATTCCCAGCTGACTCAGGAATCGACTGACCGCCACAGCCATGGCGAGAGACAGGCCGGACACGCTGCTGGCATCATTCGACAGGCACCAGCTGATCGACAGACACAGGCCTGAACCATAGGCCGATTGCCATTGCCTGCCATGACGTCCACGTCCGCTACGCTGAAACTCTGCCAGACACACTTCGCCAGGTACACGTGACATCGACTTGATGGATTTGAGCCAGTCACTGGTCGAATCGATCACATCAAGAATATGCAGAGAACCGAGCAGTCGACTGCTGGTATCGTCCAGCTGACAACGCACTGCTTCGTTTGATAACAGGGATATGTCTGACAGCAGCCTGAGGCTGCCGTCGCCGGCTCGCGTGATCTCAATCCCGGTGGATCGAAGCCACTCAATTGCTGAATGAACGTCTTCTGGCTTTGAGCCGAGCACCTCACTGATGGAATCAACCGTGCCTGGTTGTGATGACTGTATCGCAGCAACGAGCTCGCGGATCTGCTGCACTCCCTATTCGCCCGACTGATTATTTCTGACAGTACGGTTGCGTCCGAGCAGTGGAACAAGACGGTTCCGTACCTGATGTTCCTCGCCGTTTCGCATGCGCTGAAGATTGCTGCGGTGAGCAAAAGTAACAAGAACGGCTGCAGCGATGGTGAAAAACAGCACGGTTTGTGAATAACCGTACAGTGCTGCCGGAATCATGCTGATGGCCGCCAGCACGGTCGAGACACCAACGTAGCCTGTCAGCAACAGACACAGACACCAGGCCAGTGTGACCACCAGAACCAGCCACGGCGCAATGCCGAACAGTGAGCCCAGTGTGGTGGCACCACCCTTGCCGCCCCTGAAACCGAAGTACAGCGGATACATGTGACCAACTATTGCCGCTATGCCACAGGCCGATGCGACGGCGAGTCTGGGATAGAGTTCATCGGCAGCAACGTTCACCAGGATCCAGTCCGGTACCATCATGGTGGCCACCACGCCCTTGCCGATATCGATGACTACCACCAGCAGTGCGAACAGGAAGCCCTGCGTGCGCAGCGCATTGGTGCCGCCGGCGTTTCCGCTGCCCTGGGTTCGTATGTCAACCTGCTTGAGCTTGCCAATAACCAGTGATCCGGATATCGAGCCCAGCAGATAGGCAATCAGCAGTTGTATCAGCAGCGCGCTCATGATTTCTTCGACTGACTCAGCCAGTCTTCCGGAGAGATGTACTCCTGAACGCCGATCACCAGTGAGCCCGGTCCGGCATGCGCACCAATGGCCGCCCCGGCCGAACACAGCAGGGCCGAGTGCACCATCGGCAGCTGACTCACCAGCGAATTTTTCAGCATGCGCCCTTCGCGCTCACAGTCGCAGTGGGCAATCAGCAATCGATAGGCCTTGTCATGATCCAGTCGTTTCAGCAGCCAGCGCGCAAAGCGAACCGTCATGTTACCGCCCTTGAACACGAAGCCGGCCGGCTTGATCACGCCGTCCTCGGTGCTGCAGATCACCGGCCGGATACGAAAGAGGTCGGCAACGCGCTTGACCCAGCCAGGCATGCGGCCGCCGCGGACAATCGAGGCCAGATCAGACAATACGGCAAAGGTGCGGGTGTGGCCGCGGATCATGTTGAGCCCCTCGAGAATTCGTTCACTGTCCAGTTTCAGGTGTGCCGCCTCGGCCGCCCACATCGTCATCAGGCCCTGTCCCGTTGACGCTGTCATGGTGTCATAGGCGGTGACATGATCACGGTCGACCCGTTGCGCCGCACCGCTGGCTGCCTGCCAGGTTCCACTCAGCTTCGCCGAAACACATAGACAGATGACAGAGGTGTAATGCGAAATCAGGAATTCGAACTGACGCCGGTAATCCCCCGGTGGCGGCTGCGAAGTGGTCGGGTATTCGCTGGCGGTCTTGAGCAGATCGTAGTACTCCTCGCTCGAGAGTGAGATCTTGTCCATGTACTGTCGGTCCTGCAGATTGACTCTGAGCGGCACCAGATGGATATTGAGTCGTTCCAGCTCTTCATCAGGCAGATCAGCACCGGTATCGGTTATCACGGCAACGCGCTGTTTCTTGTGTTGTCCCATTTCGGACTGGCGCTGCATGTCATCGGCCTTCTGCGAGCTAACCTCGCCGAATTCTTCACAGATCAGGAACAGCTCGGCTGGGTTGTTCACATGCACGTGTACGCGAAGCTTGTTGCGTGTGCCGGCGATCACCAGTGAACTTGAATCGATTGCAACCAGTCGGTCATGCAGCTTGCGCCGGTCAAGATGTGAACCGGTCACCACGCATTCGCTGCAGAAGCGGTGATCCAGTGTGCCCTCACCGGTAAAGCCCAGATCATCCTCACCACCATCGTCGATGGCGTTCATGTCTGCCTGACTGGCCTCGATAACCGAGCCGCTGCTGGCATAGTGGGTGAAACCGGTAAGAAATTCGACAAATCCGAGTGCACCGGCATCGACCACACCGGCCTGTTTCAGTACATCAAGCAGTTCGGTAGTGGAAGCCAGCGATTCACGGGTTCTTTCAAGCGTTTGTTTGAGCAACTCTGCAATACCGTGAATACCCGATGAAACCGCGTGCCGGATCGCATTGCCGCAATCACGCATCACCGACAGCATGGTACCGTCAACCGGGTTGGCAATGGCACCGTGTGCACTTCGCGAGCCCTCGAACACGGCATTGGCCAGCGCCGAGGCATCCATGGTGTTGGATTCGGATATGGATTCGGAAAAACCAACCCAGAACTGGGCAAAGATGGCACCGGAATTACCGCGTGCACCATCCAGTGCAGAATCGGCCACTCGTTCCAGAAGATTGGGCAGGTTGTCGTCCTGGTAATCATTCATGGCAGCAAGTATGGATTTCATGCTCAATGCCAGGTTGGTGCCGGTATCGCTGTCGGCGACCGGAAACACATTGATCCGGTTCAGCTCCTTGCGCTGGGTAATGACCCGCTGAATGCCCGAAACAATGGCACTGTGCAGCCATGAGCGGTCAATTTCGCGCAGCGGCTCATTGTCAATGACATCTTCAACAGTACTGCTCATGGTGTCCATATGGCGTGCTTCCGGACTGATCAGCTTAATAATCGACGCCTGCTTTTGCAATGTGATTTGGTCAACGTTCTGTCAACTGATCCCGAAGGTATCCATGCCAGACACGAACGCTGGCTTGCTACTGATCAGGCAAGGCATAGTTCCTGCTTCAGTTTTGCAGCCTCATGCAGCCCTGACATTCAAAAGTTTCTCCTCAACCTGACGAACAGATTACTGTTGTCTTCCAGTTGTCCCAGCTGGGTGTGATCGTTCTGACCACCGAACAGATTCAACCCCAGCCACCCTTGCCAGCGGTCAGTGTAGCGATAGCTGGCCTGAGCCCTGACGTGGTAGTCATCATCTGTCGGCGAATAAAAGGTGAACAGGGTCCAGATCAGGTTATCCTGTCGGGTGCGCCAGGTCAGCCGTGTCGCCAGCAGATGCCGCTCCTCTTCTGGCTCGAATCCGGGTTGTGGTGAATTGGCCAGTAATGCATCGTGGTCATCGATGAGATCGAGCTGGTACTGGAATGCCGCTGTCAGGTTGGTGACCAGCTCGCGCTCATAGCCCAGCAACAAGCGCCAGCTGTCATTGGGCAGGACCGGATCAGTTCCGTTTCTGTCCAGTCGCGAGACGTAGCGGGCAAACTCGAGGTTGCCGATCCCTGAACCGAGCGGTCGACGCAGGCTGGCACCCCAGGAGCGCAGAGGTGCAAAACCGAGCTCACCACTGTCGAGCATCCGTGTTGGTGTCTTGTAGTAGCCATCGAAGGCGTACAAGGCAACTTCTGTGCTGCCAAGCTGACGGTGCAGTCTTAAGGCAGTTTCGCTCCCGGATGGCCGTCGCGCACGGATCGGCGGCTCGGGTGCACTGATGCCTTGCTGGCTCGCATCAAATATCGAAAACCGTTCGCCGGTAAAGAATTCATCGGCGGCGAATCGGGGAATCGAGACCAGATCCAGATTGGTGAGATCACTGTAGAAACTCAGACGCAGCGCATCGGACGGGGCTTTCAGATACTCGTCATCGCGTCCGGAAAAATAGGAAAAATCCTTTGGAAACAGGTCATTGACAAATATCAGGTCGCCCGTGCCCCAGGTCAGCACCTGCCGCCCGATCTTGACATCCGTGCTTGCATGCGGACTGAACGACAGACTGGTCTCCCGAATCTTGTAGTCCGTTTCGGCCAGGATCTCATCGCGCCAGAGATCGGCCTTGAAACTGGTGGAGAGGCTACCGATGGGCTGCTCGGCTTCCAGCCTCAGCCTGAGCTCCCGCAGTGTGCCTCTGCGATCAGGTATCGTATTACTGCCCAGCCGTCCGCCCAGAGCCAGTTCGACGAAGCCTCTGAACAGTGCGCTTGCATCATCATCCCACTCACCGCCCCAGTCGTCCTCCCAGTCCTCGTCCCAGCTGTCTTCATCCGGTCCTGACGTTTCTCCAGCAGTGTCCGTTGATTGCGACAACTGCCTCGTACTGTCAGCAGACACCGGCAGCTGTGCAAGCACAGCCACAAGCAACACACAGAGCCAGCGACTCATCAGCCTGTCACTTGTCCGTGGCAGGCTTGAGCCAGTCACGCGGTGGCTGGCGCAGCGAACGTTCGGTGAACAGACTTTGTGGCAGGTTCTGGTCGTATTCCGCCCATCGCATTCGGATCTCGGTTGTACCACCGGTTTCCAGATCACTCACCAGGCAGCGCGAGATGGTGGGGTTTTCCTGGATTGTCTGCACCGCCATCACTTCGACGCGTCTGTAAACGCTGCCGGTTTCATTGCGGTATTCGGTTTTCATCGGCAGGAAGGTTTCTCGATCTATCCAGGTAGTGTAGTCGGTGAACTCCACGCTGTTGCCATCCCTGGGTGTATGCTGCAGCACATAGTACTCGTCAGTGGTCTCTATCAGCTGATGCTCGTCATCCTCCAGCCAGCGCCCCGAAACATCCTCATAGAACGAATGTGCACCGACAAAACTGGTGCGCTTGTCACCTGCCGAAATGCGCTTGACCAGATCCAAGCCAGGCAGATAAAGCCATCGGTCATCATCGGCACCCGGGTGCTTTTTCACAAGGTAAACAGTACCCCTGACATCCGAAGGCTGAGAAAACACCACCAGCATGTTCTGTTCTCCACCCTCCTCGAGATCCTGGCGCAGCGAGGTAAACTGACGGCGCTGCGTGCGACCCTGTCCGTCGGTGATCAGCATGCGAGTCTCGGTGCGGCGATCATCACCGGCATAGTACATGGCCGTATTGGCACGCCGGACGATTTCATCGGCGTCCAGTTCAGTCGCCTGTGTTGATGCCAGTGGCGCCAGCAAACACAGTGACAAAGCAATTCTGTTCATTGAAATCATGGGTTTAACTCCTGGCACCGTCTCATGACGCTGCCTTGTTGTCTCCGATCACCAGTCGCCACAATGCGGGCAGCATCACCAGTGTGGCGATGGCCGAGATCAGCATGATCAGCACCATGAATGTACCGACTGTGACATAGGGAATCAGTGGGGCAAAAAACAGTGGCGTGAAACCAAGCCCGATCACGATGGCATTGCGACTGATGGCCCGGGCAGGTTCCTCGAACACCCGGGAAATCGCCTCACGCAGATTACCGCATTGCTGCTGCAGTTCGCGTAGCCGCTGTATGAAATGGATGGCAAAATCGATCGAAAGTCCCAGCGACAGCGAAGAGAGCACGGCAATGGGCATGTCGTAGTCCTTGCCCATCCAGCCGATAAGGCCATAGGCACCGAGTATGGTCAGCAGCAGCGGCACCATCGCCAGCAAGCCGAGCCGGATCGACCGGAACAGCAGCACCATCATGATGAATACCGCAGCGAAGGCCCCCAGCAGGCTGTTGAACATGCCATTCACCATGGCCTGCTGCCAGACCACGTTGATATAGGTCTTGCCGGCCCAGCGGGCAGTCACACCTTGCGGCAGGGGATGCTGATCAAGCCATTGATTGACTGCTTCGGTCACGGCGCTCATGTCCTGATTGTCACCCGAGCGAAGCTGCAGCCAGATGGCGACAGAATTGTAATCTGGCGTCACCGTGTGCCACAGATCATGCGGCCGGTGAGACGACTGGTACTGCAACAGCGTCTGTGCCACGGCAGGTTGAGTGTCGGGAATCACAAAGTCCGCTGCTTCGCCGCTGCGCAGTTCGCGATTGACCACCTTGACGGCGTCGGAAAGCGAGGTGGATTTACCCACCAGACCGGTATCCTGCATCACCTTCTGCAGCGAATCGATCAGCCTGACGGAATCGGGCTGCTGGAAGTAGCGCAGTGATGACTGCGTCTGTTCAGTCAGCTGCATCAGCTCTGCCAGCACAGCCTCGTCCTCTACCGCAGCATCGAACAGTGCATCGTCCACAGCCAGCAGCAAGGGATCGAGATCCTGTGCTGCCGGGGAGGCAGTCAACCTGTCCAGCGCCGAGACAACATCGGGATAAGCGGCCAGCTTCGGCTTCAGTTCGGCAGCCCTGTCCTGCAACGACTGCGTCAGTGTCGGGTCCTCATGCTCGAGTACCAGAAAGGCATCATAGGTACCGGCGAAATGCTCGTTCAGCACTCGATCGGCAATGCGAACCTGATGGCTGGATTTGAACCAGCGCACCGGATTGTCATTGATCTCGATCTTCTGCACGCCGAGCACACTGGCCACCAGCACTGCTGCCATGGCAACAACGATCAGTGCCACGCGGGCAAATGCAAAACCACCCAGACGCCTGACAAAACGTGCCAGCAGGCTGTCTGCATCTGCACCGGGCTTGAGACGTGACAGGTTGCTGAGCTGGGCCGGCGTCATGCGCATAAGATAGGCCGGTATGAAGACGATGGTCAGTATGAAGGCAAGCAGTATGCCGAATGCCACAAAGGCACCAAAGACCTGAACCGGTGGAATCGGTGTCAGCAGCAGTGAGGCAAATCCGACTGCAGAGGTCACCGAAGTGAACAGCATGGGACGGTAGAGGTGTCCAACCACCTTGCGGATGACGGCCTCGGTACCCTCTTCCGGATCATAGCGATCGGCGAACTCAGACAGGATATGCACCGAATCCACCACGGCGATGGGCATCAGGAAGATGGGTATCATCGAGCTCATGATGTGCACAGTGAAACCGGCACCGATCAGCAATCCCATGGTGGCAATCACCGTGGCCATTGCCACGATCATGGGTGCCACGATCAGACGAACATTGCGGAAAAACCACCACATCAGGATAAAGATCATGACACCGGCCAGTGGTGCACTGATGCCCATCTGCACAAACATCTCGTGACCGAAGGTATCCTCGGCGACGGGTAGCCCGGCAATATGAAACTCATCCGTACCAGGCATCGAATCCATGATGGCCCTGATTTTCAGCGACATTGGATAACTCAGATCCTTGCTGCTGATCGGCACATAAATGGCCGCGGCACGGCCATCGCCGGAAACCAGCGTATTGACCAGCATCGGAAGCCGGGACACATTCTCACGTATGGACAGGGACTGCGCCTCGGTGACCGGTGCCTGCTTCATCATCCATTCGAATCGGATGCTGCCACCTGTACCCCGAATATTGTCCACTTCCGATAGTGACATCAGATCAGGCCGGATGACACCCTCCATGGCCAGGATCTCGGTCGACAGGCGGTGAAGCTTTGCCAGTGTCTCAGTATTGTAGATACCATCCGGATGTGTCCTGTTGACCACACCGACGACCAGGGCATCGTGCAGGCTGAAACGCTGTTCCACCTCATTGTGAAACACCCGATCCGGTTGATCGGGCGGCAGCATGTTTTCCGGATCGGTATCAATATGAATGCGCGGGATCTGTGAACCCAGCAACAGCACCAGCACAATCACGATGCCATAGACAGCAAGCGGCCTGCCGGTAGCCAGTTCTATCAATCTGTTCTTCAAAGCCTGTCCTGCCCGAGATGATCTGATGAATGCGCTATAATATTAGATTTTTCTAATCAAAACAATTGTAATTTAAAAAAACCTGAATTAATATGACTTCAAGACATATGGGACATGCGAGATGAATACGAGCCAGACAGCTTCAGTTACCGAAACATTCGATGCACACCGAATGAAGCAAAATGCGGCCATCGCGGCTCAGCTGCTCAAGTCGCTGGGCAATGAATATCGCCTGCTGATTCTGTGTGTACTCAGCGAGGGCGAGTTTTCTGTTGGCGAACTGAATGAACGCGTCGAGCTCAGTCAGTCATCACTGTCACAGCATCTGGCCGTTTTGCGCCAGCAGGGTCTGGTCACCACGCGGCGCGAGGCACAGACGATTTTCTATCAGCTGGCGGATACTCCCGCACTCAAGATTATCCAGTTACTGCACCAGATCTTCTGTGGTCCTGAACAGGGTTGCTGATACGCTCTGGCAGCCTGCTGTGCGACTGCCAGCAGGAAAAAGCAAAAAAATAAAAAATTGTTGAAACCTTTCGCCGACCTGTCGGTCTATTTAACCAGTTACGATTGATTTATTAACTGTACTTCAAAACACAGTTCCTAATCTGGCATGAGCACCGTCAATCGTAGCCGTCTGTCTCGGGCGTCGGGGAGTTTCAGCGAACTAGCTTCCTCCCCTCACTCACCCCTTCTCTCCGACGTCCCGAGACGGACTTATTTTTTCCTTCCGATCAAATTGAAACCCACAGAATCGAGGCCTGCGCTAGAGTGAATGGGCCACCAGCGTGGCGTGCTCGTCACTGACACCATAACGTCCCCTGTCGTCACGGCTGACCGCAGCCATCGCGCATTCGGGATCATGGGTGAAGTAGAGCTGAACGCCGCGTTCAAGCTTGTCTTCCAGAAAGCCGCGTTTCTCCTCGATCAGCAGCTCGGGAAAACGGTCATATCCCATGGAAACCGGGACATGTACCCAGGGCTTCCCGGGAATCAGGTCGGCACAGAACACCACCGAGCCCTCATCACCCCTGATCTCGGCCAGCATCAGACCCGGCGTATGGCCGTCGCTGTACTCGAAGTGAACTGCATCACCGAGGCAATCTGCCTGATCACCGGTGACAATCTCCACCCTGCCGGAGGCTTCCAGCAAGGGCAGCAGTTCCGGTATGAAAGATGCCCGGTCACGTGGGTGCGGATCTGCTGCCCGTTGCCAGCATTCTTCGGAGATCACGAAGGTGGCGTTGGGAAACAGCAGCGAGGGCGGTTCATCTTCCTGCCATGCCGACAGCAGGCCGCCGGCATGATCGAAGTGCAGATGGCTCAGCACCACCACATCGATGTCGGCATCGCTGAATCCGTGCTCGGCCAGTGAATCCAGCAGTACATGACGCGATTCGACCACGCCGAAACGATCCTTCAGCTTGGGCTCGAAAAACGCACCAATACCGGTTTCAAACAGAACCGTCTTGCCGTTCAGGCCTGTTGCCAGCAAGGCACGACAGGCCAGCGGAATGCGATGCTGCTCATCCGGCTCCAGCCAGCGTGACCACAATGCGCGTGGTACATTGCCGAACATGGCGCCGCCATCGAGTTTCTGGGTATTACCCGCGATTGACCAGAGTTTCATTGTTCCACCAGAGCGTGTGAGGATTCCCAGCGGGGGTCGCTGGCTGCTTCGAGTCGATGCCTTGCCCGGTCCCACATCACGGCATTCATGTTCCCCCAGGTACGATCGCTGACATGCACCTTGTGGCCACGATCACGCAGGCCGTCCACCTGCTCTGCGGTCAGCGCATCCTTTTCGGCAGAAATCACGTCGGGTACATACTGATGGTGAATACGGGGCAACGACACCCAGGATTCGGCATTGTTTCCTGCCACAAAATCCAGCACGCCCATAAGCACCATGGTGATGATGCGACTGCCTCCGGGTGTTCCGAGAATGGCGACACGGTCACCGCTTTCCACGAAGGTGGGTGTCATTGATGACAACGGTCGTTTGCCGGGTTGAATCTCGTTGGCTTCGGCGCCGATCAGGCCATAGGCATTGGGTACACCGGGCTTGGCGGAGAAGTCGTCCATTTCATCGTTCAGCAGTACACCGGTACCCGGCACCATGAAGCCCGAACCCCAACCCAGGTTGACTGTCAGTGTGCCGGCAACCCGGTTACCGTCGGCATCGATTAGTGAAAAATGAGTGGTATCGTTACCCTCGGGCGGTGTCACCAGTCCGGGCAGATTGACCGAAGGGGTGGCCCTGTCCAGGCGTATGCCTGCGCGCAGGCCGGCAGCATAATGATCGTCGATCAGACGGGCAACGGGCACGTCGAAAAAGTCGGGATCACCGAGGTATATGCTTCGATCGCGATAGCCACGTCGCATGGCTTCGGCAATCACATGAACCCGTTCAGTCGGATTCAGCTGATCCATGTCATAGCCTTCGATGATATTGAGGATGGTGGCCAGTGCCACACCGCCCGACGACGGCGGCGGTGCCGTGATCACACGGCTGCCATCGAAATCGAAAATGATTGGCTCACGTTCAACAACGTTGTAGTCGGCCAGATCCTTGAGTGTCCAGTTGCCGCCGGCAGCCTTCACACCGTCGACCAGCTGACTGGCCAGTTCACCCTGATAGAAACCGGCGCTGCCCTTTTCGGCAATGCGCTCCATTGTGACCGCCAGGTCGGGCTGCCTGATGATCTGTCCCAGATCAGGTACAGCGCCGTCTGCCAGAAAGGCTTCCTGTGCTGCGGGTGACAGAATCTTCCAGCGTTCACCGCGGACCAGTCGGTCGCGATACTTCTTGTTGACCGGGAATCCCTCACGAGCCGCACGAATGGCCGGTGCCAGCGAGCTGGCCAGTGGTAATTTGCCGTAATTGGTCGCCAGATGCTCAAGCGCTGCTGGCTCTCCCGGAATTCCGGCTGACAGGGGACCGCGCCTGGACAGCGCCTTGATGACTTCGCCATCGTCATCCAGATACATGTCACGATGTGCAGCACCCGGTGCCTTTTCGCGACCATCGATCATGACATAGCGGTCTTCGGCAGCGATATAGAGCAGCCAGAATCCACCACCACCAATACCCGAACTCTCGGGCTCGACCACCGCCAGTGTGGCACTGACGGCAATGGCAGCATCGAATGCATTGCCGCCAGCCGCAATCACTTCCAGAGCCGCACGAGAGGCAATGGGATTGGCACTGGCAACGGCCGCCTTGCCGGGTCGTTGCTGCAATTCTGCTGCTGATGCCACACTCTGGCAAAGCAGACATAGCACAGCAGTTCTGATCAGGGATTTAAACACTCAGGCTTCCTTCTGTTTCATCAGATGCGCGTATTTCAACAGCAGCTGATCCTTTGTTTCGATGTATTCGGGATTCACCGGTATGCACTCCACCGGGCACACTTCCTGGCACTGTGGTGTATCAAAGTGACCAACACACTCGGTGCACTTTGCAGGATCGATCTCGTAGATCTCGAGCCCCATGTAGATGGCATCGTTCGGGCACTCGGGCTCACACACATCACAGTTGATGCATTCGTCAGTGATAAATAGTGCCATGTCGTTGTCTTGCCTCTGATCTGATTATCCGGACCCTGAATTCAAGATCCCGATTACAGATTGTTGTAATGGTCGCGAAGCGCCTGATCCACCTCGGGATGCAGAAACTTGCTGACATCACCACCCAAACGGGCAATTTCCTTGACCAGTGACGAGGAAATGAAGCTGTATTCCTCTTTCGGTGTCAGGAACATGGTCTCGATATCGTCGTTCAGTTGTCGGTTCATGCTGGCCAGCTGAAATTCATATTCGAAATCCGATACCGCCCTGAGGCCCCGCAGTAACACCTTGGCGCCACGCTGCACCACAAAATCGGCCAGCAGGATGTCAAAGCCCGTGACTTCGACGCGATCGTTATCAGCGAAGGCCTTTCTGGCCAGCTCGATGCGCCTGTCCAGATCAAAATCGGGTTTCTTGTGGTGCCCCTTGGCAATGGCCACGATGACCTTGTCGAAGATTCGGCTGGCGCGGTTCACAAGATCGGCATGGCCTTTGGTGACAGGATCAAAGGTGCCGGGATATATGGCAGTATTCGGGTCAAGCATGAATTGGCTGAATCCTCGTAGCCGGACACTGGGCCCTTGAGAAAAAAACAGCCGCTATTGTACTACCCGATACAGGTTCATCGCCACCTGACCCATGATTTTTTCGCGTGTTTTCCTGAGCCCCTCGATATCCGGTGAAGTCAGCTCGCTGTCCGTCTCCAGGTAGATCATGCCCTCTGGCTTCAGTAATCGGCGTGCTGCAATCAGCAGTGACCGATAGTCTTCATAATCAAAGGGCGGATCGAGCAGGATCAGATCGTAGCCGGCATCTGCATGATCAGACTCCTGTCTCTGCAACCATTGATGTGCATCGGCCTTTACCAGTTGAACACCGTCACTGTCCTCAAGGGTGGCCACGCGCTGTTGAAGACAGTTGAATGAATCGGAATCCATCTCGACCAGAGTCACCTCAACAGCGCCTCGCGAGGCCGCTTCCAGCCCGAGCGCACCGGAACCGGCAAACAGGTCCAGACAGCGACTGCCAGACAGCTGCCCTGTGAGCCAGTTGAACAGAGTCTCCCTGCTGCGATCGGTACTTGGCCTCAGCGCCTGATTGGGTGCCAGTGTCAGCTTGCTGCCACGCCATCGACCACCGATAATCCTGACCTGCCCAGCTGACTTGCTGTGTGCCTTGCCTTGTGTTTTGCGACGTCGTCCCATAGATTGTGACTAGCTATCATTGCCTTCTCTCATTCCATGTTTAACTTTCGCAAGAAGAAAAAACAAGCCGAAGCGGCCGCTACGGTCAAATTACCCGAGATTGCCTTCAACCAGAAGGCGGAGTCGGCTGACGGCGAAGAACCGAAACAACCCCTCAGGGAACGGCTGAACCGATCCAACGACCAGTTTGGCGGCAAGTTGCGCCAGATGTTCAGGATGCAGCGAAAACTCGACGATGAGATGTTCGAGGAACTGGAAACGCTGTTGCTGATGGCCGATGTCGGGGCCGAGGCCACCCTGTCGATCATCGATAACCTGACCGCCAAGGTGAAGCGCAATGAACTGGGCGATGTCGACGCGGTTCTCGATTCACTGGAACAGGAACTGATGGCACTGATCGAACCCTGTGAATCCATGCTCACGATTCCCGAGTCCGACAAGCCGTTCGTCATTCTCACGGTCGGCATCAACGGAGCCGGCAAGACCACCACCATCGGCAAGATGGCCCAGATGTATCGCATCATGGGTAAATCGGTGATGCTGGCTGCAGGCGATACCTTCAGAGCCGCAGCTGTCGAACAGCTCAAGACCTGGGGTGAGCGCAATGACGTGCCCGTGGTTGCGCAGCAGACCGGCGCCGATTCTGCTTCCGTGGTTTACGACGCGCTGCAGGCAGCCACCGCGAAGAACATCGATGTGCTGATCGCCGACACGGCCGGCCGTCTGCATACCCAGTCAAACCTGATGGAAGAGCTCAAGAAGATCAAGCGTGTGATGTCCAAAATCGATGAAACGGCTCCTCACGAGGTGATGCTCATCGTTGATGGCGGAACCGGCCAGAATGCACTCGCACAGGCGCAGGAATTCAACGAGGCCATCGGCCTGACCGGGATCACCATCACCAAGCTGGATGGAACGGCGCGAGGTGGTGTACTGTTTGCGCTTGCCAAGGCACTGGATGTTCCGTTCCGGTTCATCGGTGTCGGTGAGGCTCTGCACGATCTGCGTGTTTTCCGTGCCAAATCGTTCATCAATGCGCTGATCGAGGAATATGACAACCAGAAGTAGCCGGGGCTACGCTATCGACCTTGCCGCTGACGTATTTGCAGAACGCCTGTGTGTCTGGCACCAGCAGCATGGTCGCAAGGACCTGCCCTGGCAAACCGACAGGACACCCTATCGGGTATGGATCTCCGAGATCATGCTGCAGCAGACTCAGGTCAGCACCGTGATCGGTTATTTCGACCGCTTCATGGCGGCATTTCCCACACTCTCTGCACTGGCGACTGCTGACATCGATGAAGTGACGGCCTTGTGGACCGGTCTGGGCTACTACGCCCGCGCAAGAAACCTGCACAAGGCTGCGAAGATCTGTGATCAGCATCATGACTCAACACTGCCTGCCGACCTCGAACTTCTGCAGGCACTGCCGGGTATAGGACGATCCACGGCAGGAGCCATTGCCGCCATCAGCATGAAGATTCCGGCACCAATACTGGATGGAAACGTCAAGCGTGTGCTGTGCCGCCTTGCCGGTATCAGAGAGTGGCCCGGCGCAACACTTGTCAACCGGCAGCTGTGGCAACTGGCAGAACAACTGACACCAGATATGGCCGTTGACACCTACACCCAGGCGATCATGGACCTGGGCGCCACGCTGTGTACACGAAGAAATCCCGACTGCGAGCGTTGCCCGTTCAGTGGCGAATGCCTTGCACATGCCGAGGGCTCTACCGGTGACATACCGGTTGGCAAACCACGCAAGGCACTACCAGAAAAAACAGTCGGCCTCATGATCCACCTGGATCATGAAAAGCGAATCTGGCTCGAGAAAAGACCGCCCAGTGGCATCTGGGGCGGGCTATGGTCGCTGCCTGAAATCGAGATGGACCCGGACTCATCCAAGCCTGGATCGAATTCTGCACAGCCTGGATCACTGGGAGGCTCGGCGATCTCATCCGCTGTCCGGCATACGTTTTCACACTACCGACTGAACATGATCCCTATCCTGGCAACTGATCAACCTGATCAGGGAGCAGTCGGTGACGCAGAGTCAGGGCGCTGGTGTACAATGAGTGATCTTGATTCGCTGGGCCTGGCCCGTCCGATCAAGAACCTGCTTCTGTCGTGTTTCAAAGAGGAATTGTCGTGGCAAACCGAGTGCATTGCATAAAACTGGGCGAAGAGGCCGATGGCCTGGATTTCCAGCCCTATCCCGGAGATCTGGGCAAGCGGATATTCGAACAGGTCTCAAAACAGGCCTGGGCCGAATGGCTGGCGCTGCAAACCATGCTGATCAATGAGAATCGCCTGTCTCCGATCAACCCGGAGCACCGCAAATACCTGGAAACACAGATGGAAAACCATTTCTTTGGTGACGGTGCGGAACAACCCGAGGGCTACGTCCCGCAGAACTGAACATTCGTTGAGTGGAGTGCAGCCTGTTGATCACGCAATCCAGCAATACCCTGTCCCGCATCCAGCTGCCGTTGCTCTTGGCTGTGCTGATGCTGTCAAGTCACGCCCTTGCCAGAGAATCGGCTGTATCCGCATCTTGCGATGCATTTTTCCCGGCCGCTGGTGAGCCCTGGCCTGAACAGAGCGCTGAGCAGGCGGGCATGTCCGAGAATGCACTGAAAGTCGCAGTACAATACGCACTCGATCAGGAAACGACCGTGCCACGGGATCAGGCGCTGGCCAGTGCCCTTGGTTTTGCGCGTGAACCCATGAACGACCTGATCGGACCAACCACCACGCATGCCGGCAGCGTCGGTCTGATCATTCTTGGCGGCAGGGTGGTAACTTCATGGGGAGACCCCTCACGTGTCGACATGACACACAGCATCACCAAGAGCCTGCTTTCAACCGTGGCAGCAGCGGCAGTCGACTCCGGCAGGATCCGCGATGTTGACGATCGCGTCGCCGACTATGTCGACGGCCCCTGGTTCGAATCCGATCACAACAGCAGCATCACCTGGGATCACCTGCTCAGGCAGACCAGCTCCTGGGAGGGCACGCTGTTCGGCAAACCCGACTGGGCCGACAGGCCGGTGGCTGAAGACCGCTATCAGTGGCCACAGCGCGAACTGCCCGAACCGGGAACCGTCTACAAGTACAATGATGTCAGGGTGAACATGCTGGCTCTGGCCTTGCTGCATGTCTGGCGCGAACCCCTGCCCGTGGTACTCAGAGAGCACATCATGAACCCCATCGGCGCCAGTGGCAGCTGGCAGTGGCATGGTTACAGCACCTCCTGGGTCCGGATCGATGGCCGCGACATTCAGTCGGTCAGCGGTGGTGGCCACTGGGGTGGTGGTGTGTTCATCAATGCCTGGGATCAGGCACGATTCGGCTACCTGGTTCTGCGCAGGGGTTGCTGGAATGGTACGCAAGTCTTCTCAGACAGCTGGTACGATTATGCCTCAACTCCTGGCGAAGCCAATCCGGGTTACGGCGTCATGAACTGGTTTCTCAACACGGACAGGAAACTGCTGCCTGCAGCACCTGAAGCCGCCATCACCCATCTCGGCGCAGGCACGAACATGGTGTATGTTGATCCCGATAACGACCTTGTCATCGTGGCCCGCTGGATCAAGCGCGACGCCCTCAACGGCCTGGTCGAGCGCGTCATCGACGCGATCGGGGACTGAGTCGGAAAATTCCCATTTTTTTGGCACAAATCCTTGACTAAACCGCCCATCAAGTGTGTAATACGTCGCCCATCAAGGCCGGGTAGCTCAGTTGGTAGAGCAGCGGATTGAAAATCCGCGTGTCGGCAGTTCGATTCTGCCCCCGGCCACCATTTCTCTCTTACTAAAGCTCAACCTCCCAGTGACAACAGCAGCCTGTGCTTCGCTGTATTCTCACCAATGCATGGTATGGCACAAAGGGTAGCGGGGCCGCGTCAGCGGCAAGGTAGAGCAGCGGATTGAAAATCCGCGTGTCGGCAGTTCGATTCTGCCCCCGGCCACCATTTCTCTTATCTATAATTCAAATTGTCTATTAAGCTTCGAGACATCGAACTGCGATGCAGTTAGATAGACTCAGCACATCCTGTGCTTCGCCCTGCGGGTTGCTCTCTGCGTTCGCACTCCAAATTCGTTCCAGACGAATTTGTCTGCCCCCGGCCACCATTTATCTTATCTAAAATTCAGAGTGACAATAGAGCTTCGAGACATCGAACTGCGATGCAGTTAGATAGACTCAGCACATTCTGTGCTTCGCCCTACGGGTTGCTCACGATGTTCGCACTCCACTACGTTCCAGACGAATTTGTCTGCCCCCGGCCACCATTATCTCCTATCTTCCTGCGCTCGCTCCCCAATGATCTGCACCAGGTAGTCGTGATCACATTCAGGCTCTGGTTTACATATGTCCTTCAGCCTCGATCTTGCGCTTGAAATCGATCAGCCGCTTGCCGGGTTCATCCCTGAACCGCTCGTCGTGAATCGTCAATCGACTCATTCTGTCAAGACGGAACGAGCGGAAGTCTTCTCGCAATTCACACCAGCCCACCACCAGCCATACCGGTCCGAAGAAGGCCAGGCACAAGGGCCTGATGCTTCGGCTGCTTTTTTCATCCTTGAGCGAAACATAATCGAAGCTGACCATGTTGCGAGTCCGCACTGATCGACGCAGCGCAGCAAAATCCACACGGATATTCGTCTTCGCCTGACTCGGCGGAGAGTAGAGTGCGGTTTGCATGAAATCGATTCGCACCTCCTGTGGCAGTACAGCCGTGATCTTGTCGATGGCGCTGCGTGCAGATCGCGCCAGTTCACGGTCCCCCCAGCTGCGCACCATTTGCGCACCCAGTGCCAGTGCATCCAGCTCTTCGATATCGAACATCAGTGGCCTGACGGTGTAGTTTCTGTCCAGCGTATAGCCAACACCCGTCTCGGCAATGATGGGAACGCTTGAGAGTTCAAGATCTGCCATGTCGCGATAGATGGTGCGCATGCTGACATCCAGCTCCTCGGCCAGTTCACTGGCCGTGACTGCCTGTTGCCTTGCTTTCAGATATTCCACGATTCGAAACAGCCGGTCTGCTCTTCTCATCATGAACCTCCTGTGATGCCTCTATCTGTTTTCTACCTTACTGACACCCTGCTGACAACACACTGTCAGCAGGATGGTTGCATTATTCAGGTGAACTGAAACAGGAAGATGCCATGCTGACGACTTATCACAACCCCTACTCGCAACACGTGCGCCGTGTCACTTCACTGCTTGAAGCAGGCCAGATTCCCTACAAACCGATCACAGTTGCTCTGGATCAGTGGTACCCGCCTGATCTGTCATATCGTGCACGTATTGATCAGTGGCTGGACTGGAATCAGACGCGACTGGCGGTACCGGTGAAGGATATTGTGCTGAATAAGGTATTTCTGGGAAAGGCAGCCGATCAGGAAGCCATTCGCAAGGGCTTTTCACACCTGAATGAACGTGTACCCATACTTGAAGCTGCACTGACCGGGAAACAGTCCCTTTGCGGAGTCGAGGCTACAATTGCAGACCTCTCCGTTGCCTCCAACATGACCCAGTTGCAGATGGCCAATGCCATGCCGGACAGCGACGCGATCTGTGACTGGTATGACCGCATGTGCCGTATCGACGGTTTCAGAAACACCCTCCCCCGATTCTGATTCCCCGCGGCAATCACGGACTGTCGCGACTGCACCAGTCGTCAGCAACAGAAGTAATCAGATTCAGTCCAGATCGTCAGCACCAGTCCGTAGTGACGGTGTCGATTACAATCGCTCGGCTGAGTTGTCTATATAGTCACAATCACGTATTGCCAGCTCAATCAATCGGAGTACACTGTTGCTCATGGCAGCTCATCCTCCGGTCAGTGCGACCGGATGCCGAAGGCACTGTTTACTGAATAAACAGGAGGATGAATATGGTCAATGGTTCAGGGGATGAATACGCGTCAACCGCAGATTCACTCAAGGTGATCGTGTATGCCAGCAAGGCGAGGCGCATCGATCCGATTAGCGGTGAGCCTGATGATCTGGGTTCAATTCTCACCACCTCGGTTCGCAACAATCGAAAGAACGGTACGACCGGCATTCTGACATTCAAGAACGGCTATTTCCTTCAGGTGATCGAGGGTCACCCCAACGATATTGACCACCTCTGGCAGAAGCTGAGCCAGGATTACCGGCACGAAAACCTCACCCTGCTGGTCGACAGGCCCATTACCGAGCGAATCTTTCCTGACTGGCGCATGAAACAATGCAATGCTGACCCATCCGATGACGCATTCTGCCGTCTGATTCAGCACTATCTACCCGATGAAGACTGTGTCTCGGTAATCGCCCGGCCGATGCTGCGAATGTTCCATGATTACACCAGTCCGCTGAAGTCTGGCACTGGCTGACGCATCAGACGGTAAGAACCGACGAAACTGTTTACTCGGAGAAACGGGAACGCTCCACATAGCGTGCAAAATCCAGCTTTCTGCACAGGAATGAAATCCTGCAACAGGGTCGTTGCTGAACCTCGATATCCAGGTCACGCATAATGTGCTGCTTCAGATTCTGCCTTGGATAGATTGTGACGACCGAATCGATCTGGTCCTGGTGCAGCAATTCCAGATTGAGACCGGCCACATCAACACCCGAACCCAGACGAACCAGCTGTGCCTCCCGCCCATGACAGTCATCGACGATCACATTGAGGTGCAGTGTGATGGCGTCAGCAACCAGAGCTGCACGCCTGTCTGACCAGCCATGTGCTGACGCCATCTCTTCCGCCACCCGTGCCGCGGGCAGTGTAAAGCAGTGTTCACCGTTACCATTCAGCCTGTACCGCTCTGTCAGCCCCAGGTCATGCAGCATGAAAGCCGTGAACGTTGCCTCATCATCAAAAGACTGGCCACCATTGAGTAGTCTCGCCCAGAAGTAGGATCGCAGACAGTGATTGAACAGGTAATCACCACTCACTTCTCGACACAGTTCCACGGCTGCATTGCACAGGCTGCTGTCCGGTGGAACGATGTCCTCGACTTCAATATGGCGAACCTTGATGCCCGACTTCAGTTGCCTGGCTCGCTGTGCTCGAGCCCGGATACCCTGAATCAGCAGGGAAAATCGATCACGCAAGGCAAGCTTGCCGCCGGTCTGTTCTGTCCACGCATAGGTACCCAGGGAAGTTCTCATCTGCAGTTCCACCACTGATTTGAATGAGTTATCAGCATAGCCGGCCTCAAATTGGCAGTCATGACATTTTTCGTCTATATTCTGCCAATGAGCAGATCACGCACCATTTACCTTCTGGTCTACGAGGGATTCGAATTGCTGGACATGTCCGGCCCTGTCGGTGTGTATACCACCGCGGCCCAGCAACAGGGTGAATCGATCTATCGCACCCTAGCCATCTCGGCTCGGGGTGGCCTGATCAACTGCAGCAGTGGCATTGGAATCGATTCACAGCCGATTGAAACCGTAGAGCTGACTGAGCTCGATACAGTCATGGCCATGGGAGGTTTGAGAGCGCCGTTGCTTGATGCCATGTCCTGCCCTCAACACATCCGGTTTCTCAGGGCGGCAGTCGATCAATGCGAGCGAATCGCATCGGTATGTTCCGGCGCATTTCTGCTGGCAGCGGCAGGTTTGCTGAACGGGAGGACAGCAACCACACACTGGCAGGGCTGCTCTGAACTGTCCATGTATTTCGACAATGTCAGGGTTGAGCCAGATTCAATGTATGTTCAGGACGGTCGACTCTGGACCTCGGCTGGCGTCACGACCGGCATCGACATGGCGCTTGCCATGGTGGAGCAGGATCAAGGCAAGCCCCTCAGAGACAGAGTTGCACGGCAGCTGATCGTGTATTCCCACCGACCCGGTCACCAGTCACAGTTCAGTGACCTGCTGGAGAGCCAGATCGCATCATCAGGCGAATACGACAAGCTGATCGACTGGATCTGTCACAATCTTCATCGCCAGATCAGTGTTGCCGAAATGGCCGAGAGAATGTGCATGAGTGAAAGAACATTCCACAGAAAGTTTTCCGCGCACATGCAGCTAACGCCGGCTCGACTGGTGGAGAACCTGCGCCTGGAAAGGGCGCGCGATCTGCTCAACAGCGGCATCAGTGTCAGTCGCGTCGCAACCAGGATCGGTTTTCGTTCAGAATCCAGTTTCAGGACTGCATATCGCAATCACTTCGGCGTCAGCCCGTCATGGCAGGCGGCGCTGGCAAATCGATCCGGGGATTTTGTCAGATCAGCCTGAGGCTTGAGCGGCCATCAATGCACCCAGCGGATACCATTGGTGACAATCACGCCGAATACACAGCCAGTTTCCTGATCAACGGTAAACGAGTGGCGGCTGCCCTCAGTACTGTGAAGGACATCGCCCGGGGCCAGTTTGCGGCCACAATCGGTGGTGACAAACCCTTCGATGATGAACATCCATTCATCACCCAGATGCTCATGCCGATCTACATCCACACCGGGATCAAGATGAATCAATCCGCAGTCGGCACCGGCCAGTGATTCACCGCCACTGAAGTGCTGCAACCAGACACCTTCCCTGGGATTGCTGCTCCAGGCCGCATGTTGCAGGTCGCCCACCGTATTCAGGATCGCCTGTGCCTGCTCAAGGCCGAACCGAAAAAAATCAGCAAGCCGTCGGGCAAAACCGGTCAGTCGTCCCTGTGCGGTACGTGTCGCCGATGACAGGATGTGTGATTTCAGTGTCTCACTGGGTGATACCGGATCAACGCCTTCGGCAAGCACCTGCAGGGAGCTGCCCAGTTGTGTCAGCCTGGCATCGGTGTCTTCCTTCTCAAGCAGACCTGCCAGTTCCGCATCATCAGACGGATCAAGGTTGCCGAGAAGGTAATCTACAAGTTTCAAATCATTCATGGCAATTCATCCAGCCTCGGATTGATTGATATAACTGCGCAGCCGCTTTACTGCTGCCATCAGTCGTGTCTTGACCGTACCCAGCGGAATGCCGCAGTGTGCGGCAATCTCCGAGCAGGTCAGCCCCCTGAAGTAACTGAGTTCGATGACGTTTCTCTGTTTCGCGGGCAGGAATGCAAGCGCCTGTCGAACCGCACTGCCCTGATCATCAAGATCGTAGGCCTTTGAAGAATCATCAGCCTGTATGCCATCATCCTGCACCAGAGTCCGCTTGTGTTTCAGCACCGTCTTGAGGCTGCGGATCCTGTCCAGTGAGCGGCTGCGAACGCGCAGCATGAGCCAGGCGATCACCGAGCCGCGACGGGCATCATAGCTCTTCGCCTTGTGCCACACTTCGACGAAGACATCGTGGATGACATCTTCGGCGTCACTCTGATTGCCCAGGATATGACAGGCGAGACCGAGCATGCGATCAATGTGTCGGTCGTACAGCTTGCCCAGCGCCGATTCGTCACCCTGCATGATGGCAACCATCAGGACCTGATCCTGATGTATGGCTGCCCGCCTGGCTGTCGATATGCTCATATCCACCAATGACATGCTCATCGTATCGGTAATCATTATGATCCCAACCCGATGAAATAACCAAATCCGTCACTCATATTGACGGCTGAGGTGATGCTGCACATAGATCGTTCTCCTGCCACCCGCTACTCGAATCTCTACTCGTCATTAGTCCATACGCACAGACTGGGATAACGGTTCACTATGGATCAGATATTTTTACCAGGACAATGAACCGGTTCCCTTCGATGGCCGTATAGGCTAGTGTGTAGAAGGAGTACAGCTGATCTGGATGAGATGCATGATGTCCAAAATCGGACGAATACGACTGTGGTTGATTGCCATTTCAGTCGTTCCCGTCGCAGTGATCGCTGATGGTGGGCTTCTGGCCACCTCGGGTGCCAATCCGATCGAGGGTGGATCAGGCGGCGGCCTCACGCCCTGGGCAACACTTACCGGCTACGCCACTCGCAGCGAGATTGGTGGCAGTGTTTTTCTGACCCACCTGGACAGTGATGATTTTTCATTCTCTACGGGCGGCGCCGCTGTCAATTTCTACAATCGCCTGGAGCTGTCAGCAGCCCGGCAATCGCTCGACATCTCGGAACTGAATACCCCGGTGAACGATCTGGAGCAGACCGTGATCGGTGCCAAGCTGAAACTCGGTGGCGACCTGATCTTCGGCCGCATGCCACAGACGGCACTGGGCGTACAGTACAAGCGGCATCATCAGGGTGACTTCGTGCGTGCACTGGGCGCTGAAGATGACAGTACTGTTGATGTCTACATCAGCAGTACGAGGTTGTTTCTCGATGGCCTGCTTGGCCGCAGCATCCTGGCCAATGCCACCTTGCGCTCAACCGAAGCAAACCAGACCGGCCTGCTTGGCTATGGCAGCCAGTCCGATTCATCACGCGATCTGGTGCTCGAGGGTACCGTCGGCATCTTCCTGACACGCGAGTTGATGATCAGTTATGAATATCGCCAGAAACCCGACAACCTGGCCTTTGCCGGTGAGGATGACTGGCAGGATGTGTTCATCAGCTATTTCCCCAACAAGTCGATCGCCGTGATCGCCGCCTGGGTGGATCTGGGTTCCATTGCCGGCCAGGATGACCAGAATGCGTGGTACCTTTCCGTGCAGGGGACGTTTTGATGCGTCTGGTAGTCAGTTTGCTTATCTTGTCGATTCTTCTTGGCTGTGCCTCGACCGGGCGTCACGCCACACTGTATGACGAGCTCGGTGGTGAACAAGGTATCGAAAAGATCGTCGATGGCATCATCGTCAAGGTACAGCAGGATGAAAGCATTGCCGAGCTGTTCGAGTTCACCAATTTCGAGTATTTCGGTGAAAAGCTTTTCCTGCAGCTGTGCCAGCTGGCCGATGGCCCCTGTAAATACGACGGGCTCGAGATGTCTGATGCCCATCTGGGCATGGAGATCTCAGAGGCCGAGTTCAATCATTTCACTCAGGATGTCATCGACGTGATGGATGACCTCAACGTGCCGATTGCTGCACAGAATGATCTGCTGTCACGTCTGATCCCCATGCGCCCGGATGTGATCTATCAATAGATTCGTCGGTGTTGTGTGACAACCCGATGACTGTCTGCGCCGGAATTACTTATTAGAACTGAATTTGGCCCGATTTTGTTCTACACTTGAGCGCTGCGAAAAAATCAAGAAACACTGGGGATACCGCTCATGTCCAACTACCTGCGCAGCGCATTCGCGCTGATAATTCTGTCACTGGCGTCAGCCGTCAACGCTCAGCTGGTCATCAACGAAATCGATTACGACCAGCCTGGTGGTGACACGGCCGAATTTGTCGAGCTCTATAATGCAGGCGCAGCTCCTGTGGACCTGACAGGATATTCGCTGGAGTTCATCAATGGTTCAGGCGGTGGCGCCGCCATTTACCGAACGATTGCATTGAATCCCGTTATGCTTGCAGCAGGCGATTATTTTGTGGTCTGTGCAGACATTACCATGGTTAGCAATTGCGATCAGGACTCAACCCCGAACACCAACTGGATTCAAAATGGAGCGCCTGATGCCGTTGGCTTGTTTGATAACACGGCTTCACTGATCGACAGCGTCAGTTACGAGGGCAGCGTTCCCGGCTTCGTCGAAACCTCAGGCGCACCAGCAGATTCGACTTCAATGGATGGCAGCATTTCTCGCGCCATTGATGGTGTGGACACCAACAACAACAGTGTCGATTTTGTGTTCCTGCCCATCACGCCAGGCACATCCAACTCGGGTGGAATGATGCCCGTGCTGGTGATCAACGAATTTGACTATGATCAGCCGGGCACTGTAGACGATGCCGAGTTTGTCGAACTCTACAATGCGGGCCCAGGCACCGTGGATCTGACCGGTCACACACTTGAGTTCATCAATGGCATGGGGGCAGTTACATACGATACGATCGTACTGCCGTCCATCATGCTGGCCGCGGGCGATTATTTTGTGGTTTGTGGCGATGCCGCCAATGTAGCCAACTGCGACCTGGATGACGGGCCCGACACCAATTTCCTGCAAGACGGCGCCCCTGATGCGATTGCCCTGTACGACGGACTTTCCATCCTGATTGATTCGGTGAGTTATGAGGGCGATGTACCGGGCTTTGTCGAGACATCGGGCGCCCCTGGAGATTTTGGCGCCAATGGCAGCATCGCACGTGCCCACCGATGGTGCAGACACCAACAACAACAGCGTCGACTTTGTGTTTTCGCCCATCATCACACCCGGGATGCCTAACTCTGGTGGCCCCATGGCTGCACTGGTGATCAACGAAGTGGATTACGATCAGCCCGGAGCTGACGATGCCGAGTTCATTGAACTGTACAATGCCGGCCCGGGTAGTGTGAACCTGAACGGCTACAGGGTTGAGTTAATCAATGGCACTGGTGGCGGCGCCATTTCCTACAACTTTTTCACCTTGCCCGGAGTGATACTGGCAGCCGACGATTACTACGTGATCTGCGCCAATGCCGCCACCGTCGCCAATTGTGACCTGGATGAAACACCTGATACGAACCTGATCCAGAACGGCGCGCCCGATGCCATCGGCCTGCGTGACCCTGGCAATGTGTTGATCGATGCCCTGAGCTACGAGGGCGATACGGGTGCACCCTACACAGAGGGTAGCGGTGTGGGCCTGGAGGACATCGGCGTGGCGGGTGGTAATGAGGACATGGGACTGTCCCGCCTGCCCAATGGCGTTGATACCGACATGAACAATGTCGATTTCACCTACCTGGCCATAACACCAGGCACTGCCAACATGGCTCCTCCCTCCTCCAACCTGGTAATCAACGAGATCGACTATGATCAGCCGGGTGGTGACGCGGCCGAGTTTGTCGAAATCTACAATCCCGGCCCGGGCGCCGTTGACCTGACGGGACACACGGTTGTATTCATCAATGGTTCAGGCGGTGGTGCTGCCGTGTACGACACCATCGCGCTGACGCCGATCATGCTGGCGGCGGATGATTATTTTGTCATTTGTGCGAATGCTGCCACCGTGGCCAATTGCGACCTGGACGATGGACCCGATACCAACTTCCTGCAGAACGGCGCCCCCGATGCCGTCGGCCTGCGAGATGCGGGAGCCACACTGCTGGATTCGGTCAGCTACGAAGGCGATGTGCCCGGGTTTGTGGAAGGCAGCGGTGCCGGCCTGGCCGATGACAACGCCACAGCGAACTTCGGTATTTCGCGACTGCCCAACGGCACTGACACGAACATGAACAACGTCGACTTGACATTCACCGACATCACCCCAGGTGCCGCCAACGGCGCCATGAACACGCCGCCAGTAGCCCAGGACGATAACGTCATGACCGATGAAGACACGCTGCTGATGGGCGATGTACTGGCCGACAATGGCAACGGTGCCGATTCGGATGCCGACATGGACATGCTGATGGTGACCGAGGTCAACGGCTCTATGGCGAACATCGGCATGCAGGTCATGCTAGGCAGCGGAGCATTGCTGACACTGAACGCCAACGGCACATTCGACTACGACCCGAATGGCCAGTTCGAGATGCTGATGGCCGGCGGTTCGGCCATGGACAGCTTCATGTACACGCTCTCTGATGGCACCGATACCGACATGGCCACCGTAACCGTCACCATCAACGGTGTCGACGATGCGCCGACGGCGGTCGCCGACAGCGCCACGGTGCTGGAAGATGCCGCGGCCACGACCATCAACGTGCTGATGAACGACATGGACATCGACGGTGGCCCGCTGACCGTGGCCTCGACCACACAGCCGGCAGGCGGCATGGTCACGATTGCTGGTGACATGCTGTCTGTGGATTACACCCCGAATGGCGATGCCTGTAACGACGGCGTACCGACAGATGACTTTGACTACACCGTGAACGGCGGTTCGATGGCAACCGTGGCGGTCACCGTCACCTGCGTCAACGACGCGCCGTCATTCACGGCGGGGCCGAATCAGCTGGTGGCCGACAATGCCGGGGCACAGACTGTCAATGGCTGGGCCACGGCGATCTCAGCAGGTCCTGCTGATGAAGCTGGTCAGTCGCTGACCTACAACATCACGGGCAATACCAATCCGGCCATTCTGGCAGCTGGCCCGGCGGTCGATGCCATGGGCAACCTGAGCTATACCCCGGCCATGGGTGCCGACGGTACCACCACCATCACGCTGGAGCTGATGGACAATGGCGGCACGGTCAACGGCGGTGTCGATACCTCGGCAAGCCAGATGTTCGATATTACCGTTACGGCAACCAGTGCCGACCTGCAGCTGGATATCAGCAACAATGCCTTACCGCCGCTGATGCCGGGCGCCACCTTCGATTACACGCTGGACCTGACCAACAACGGCCCGGGCACAGCCACCAACTCGTCGGTGCTGATCAACCTGCCAAACCAGCTTACAGTGACTGGCATGCCAGCCTGCATCATCAACAACGGCAATGGCACACTGACCTGGAATGCCGGCGATCTGGCGCCTGCCGCCATGGCGCAGTGTGTATTCAGTGTGCAGGTAAACCTGCCCGGCACCATCCGTCTGATGGCCACGGCGACATCCGATCTGGCCGATCCGGTGGCCGGCAACAGCACCGATGTGACCAGCACGCTGTTCAGTCAGGCCTTTGCTGTTCCGTCGATGAACACGGTGGGCCTGATCATGCTGGCGCTGATCCTGATGATGGCCGGAATGAGGCAGCAGCACCGCATGAGAAGCTGATCATTCCTGCCTGAACCAGTAAACGGGTTTGGCCCTCCGGGCTGAACCCGTTTTTTCATGCCCGCCCGATGCAACACGCTCTTGCAGGCACAATGGTTCTCTGTTTCAGTACCATGAAATACTGAACCGTCTCTTCATTCGCTGCGTATTAGTCACTCAAAACCATACAAGAGCGACTGAACGACAATGAAATTCCCCAAAGCATTACTCGGCTCACTGCTGGCCTTTATTCTGCTGCCACTTCAGGCGGCCGACCACAACGAAGCCCCACAGGTACGGATCGACCCTGCGGCTGACCTGAATGACCTGTATGCATTCATGAACCCAAATGATCCGTCCGAGCTGATTCTGGCCGCAACTGTCGTACCGGATGCCGGCCCCGGAACACAGTTTTCCGATGCCATCGAATACCGTTTCAATATCAGCAACAATGCCAGTCCGGCTGAGCAGTTCAGCATTGTCTGTACCTTTGCCATCGCCGGGCAGTTCAGCTGTGCGCTGACAGGGCTCGACCCGCTGACCGGCAATGTCGGCGAGATTGTCGACGGACCTGATTTCAGGATCTTCACTGGACTCAGGGATGATCCGTTCTTCTTTGACAGCGGTGCCTTTGGTCAGACCGTGGCCACGCTGCAACCCCAGTTTACCAATCCCGGTATCAATGGCTTTGCCAATCAGGACATCTTGTCGATTGTCATTGGCATCAACCCCGATACACTGACCAATGACGGCACCACACCGGTGCTGGGTGTATACGCCACCACCAACCGGCTTTCGGGCGCCACGCTGAATGGATCAACCACTGGATCGTTTTTCAACACGGCTCAGTCGGGTCATGGTTTCTTCTTCGAAGTGATCGATGTGGCCGGACAGGCACAGGTGTTTGTTGCCTGGTTCGTGTTTGACAACAATGGCAACCCCATCTGGCTGGTCGGCCAGGGAACCATCGATGGGCTGACAGCGACAGTACCGGTTCAGGGCTTCGAAGGAGCGATGTTTCCACCCAGTTTCAATCCGGATGATGTGATCGCGACCGATGCTGGCACACTGGCATTCAACTTTGCCGGATGCAACAACGCCGTTGTGAATTTCCAGTCGGCCAATGAAGCAGAACTGGGTTCCACCGCACTCGATCTGTCCCGACTCACCAGCATTTCAGGCCTGCCCTGTGCCATGCTGCAGAACGGTCAGGTTGACCGGGTCGGCAGACCGGCGATCAACACGGCGCTGATTGACCTGTTGCAGTCGACCGGTCTCAAGGATGCCTACAACGAAGCCGTTGATCCGGCGACCTGGTTCGCGCTGTTCCAGGCCGAAATGGCTGCCAATCTGGCTGCACTCGATACGCTCGATGGCACGCCTGGTAATGCACTGCTGGATGCCAATACGCTGGCCACGGTGCTGGTTAACGACATTCTGCTGATCGACACCAGTATCGCAGCCTGTGATGCCTATCTGGCCGTCGAACTGGGTGTCACCACACAGTGTGGTGGTCGTACGCTGGAACGCGATGTCATCGATGACACGCTGGGTGCCGTTGTCGGCCCCGGAGTTTCGGATGGTGTGGCCAATGACAGCCAGTTCCTGACCGTGTTCCCGTTCCTCGGCTTGCCCAATGCAACGGTGCGCCAGTAGATCAACAACTCACGCCCTGGCTGTTGCGGCCAGGGCGGTTTTCGAGAGACATCCACAGATGAAAACCACACTCCTGACACTGACATGCCTGATGCTGTTTGCCTGCCATGGCCACAGACAGGCCAGCCCTGTTACTGAAATACAGCAGGCAGCCAGCCTTATCGATGGGCAATGGCCACAGAACCCGGCCCAGTACCGCACTACCGCCAGTCACATCTACCTGGCCAATCTCGATGCCGCGATTGATTCACTGCAAGGACACAGTCGCCATTCGCCAACCATCGAGCAGCAGGCCAGGCTGGCCGGATCATTGTATCAGCGATTCAGGATTCTCGGCGACCTGGCCGATGCACTCAAGGCCGAAACCATCAGCATTGCTCTGGCAACTGAAAACCCGGACAGCATCACCGCCAACCTGACCGCCAGTCGCATACTGTCAGGAATGCACCGGTTTGAGCAGGCACGTGAATACCTGTCACTTGGTCGATCAGCCGGTGCAACGGCTGAGCAGACAGACGCGTTGCAGCGCCAGCTTGATGCCGCAACAGGGCTGACCGGTGCAGAAACAGCAATACTTAAAGCGGATACCATGACGCTGGCCGATGCAGACCTGCAGGAAAACCGACTGCTCGATGCCACACGACATTATCGCTCGGCGGAATTCGACTACCGCGGTTCAGACCCCTATTTTCTGGCCTGGATCCAGCTGCAGCAGGGCATCGCCTTCCTCAGATACGGCGATACTGAATCGGCACGTATCTTTTTCCAGACTGCACATGAACGCTTTCCCGAGTATTACCTGGCGACCGAACACCTGGCAGAAACCGAGTACCTGCTGGGCAATCTGACCCGAGCCGAGGCACTCTATTCCCAGGTCAGTGAACAGACAGACAACCCGCTGTTTCTTGCGCAATTGTCACGGGTGCAACGAGATCTGGGCAAGCTGTCTGTCAGCAGGCAGACTGCGGCAAGGGCAGAGGCCGGATTCGATGATTTGCTGGCACAGCGGCCGGAACTGATCGCCGATCATGCCATCAGCCATTTTCTCGACAGTGGACGTGGTCAGAAGGCTCTCGAACTGGCTCGCACAAACATGGCTATACGCCAGGATGTCTCGAGCTGGATTTCACTGGCCATCGCGGCGGATGAAACCGGCAATATCGCAGAGTCATGCCAGGCGCTGGCGTCGGCTAAGGCTACGGGACAAAGGCCGGTAGAAATGGAAGAACTGATCGCTCGCCTGCAGGATCGCTGTCGTCTGTGAGACTCAGACTCCGCTCAACAGATTTCCAGAAACTGGACACTGAACAGGCTGTCGTCATCAACCCAGGTCGACCGAACACTGAACCCGGATCGTGATGACAGCTCGGCAAACTCTTCCAGAGTGTACTTGTGGGAACACTCGGTGAGTATGGTTTCATCCTTCTCCAGGTCGATCTCTTCACCGAGCAGTGATACAGAATGTCGTTTCTGGCTGACCAGATGCATCTCGATCCGGCCCAGTTCACGATTGTAGATTGCACGGTGACGAAAATTGCGTCGATCAAAATCGGAATCGAAACGACGGTTCAGGTGATCGAGCATGTTGAGGTTGAATTCTGCCGTCACGCCACTGCTGTCATTGTAGGCCCGTTCCAGAATGGCCGGGTCTTTCTTCAGATCCACGCCGATCAGCAGTGCCCCGCCCTGCTTGGCCTCGGCTGCCATGACATCGAGCAGTGATGAGGCCTCATCCGGATAAAAGTTGCCGATTGTCGACCCTGGAAAATAGATGATATTGCGCAGCGGCATCACCCGTGGCGTGGGCAGGTCGAAGGTGTGCGTGAAATTGGCCGCGACCGGCAGCACCTCAAGTTGAGGAAAGTCCTGCTCGATTCGCCGCGCAGCCAGTTTGAGATGTTCTGCCGAAATATCGACAGGCACGTAGGCCGCCACCTCATGCAGATGTCCCAGCAGTATCCTGATCTTGTCGCTGGACCCGCTTCCGAATTCGATGATGGAAGCGCAGGGTCCGATCAGATCGGCAATTTCATTGATGTTGTCCCGCATGATGCGGGTTTCCGTACGGGTCGGATAGTATTCATCCAGCTCGCAGATTCTGTCGAACAGTTTCGACCCCTTGCGGTCGTAAAACCAGGCCGGGGAGATCATCTTCTGTCGCTTGCCAAGACCCTCCAGCAATGCCTGCTCTTCCTGGGTCAGTGTATCGGTTGTCATTCGGATGCTGATCCTTGATTGATTGTCAGATATCCCGGGCCAGACGCAGACCTGAAAACTGCCAGGTTGCATCCGGATAGAAAAAATTGCGGTAGCTGTGTCTCAGGTGAGATGCTGAACTGGCGCAGCTGCCTCCCCTGAGCACCTGTTGCGAGCACATGAACTTGCCGTTGTACTCACCAATGGCACCGGCAGCCGGTGAGTAGCCTGGATAGGCCGAATAGGAACTTGAAGTCCATTCCCAGACATCTCCGAACATCTGGCCGAGCCCCGCTGCTGCCGATGCGGCACAGGGGTGGTAATTCCTGCTGTCGACAAAATTGCCGCTGACCGTACAAGCCGAAGCTGCGTGCTCCCATTCGAATTCTGTAGGCAGCCGTGCACCGGCCCAACGTGCGTAGGCATCAGCCTCGTAGTAGCTCAGATGAGAGACGGGAGCATGTGGATTCAGACTGATTTCACCGTGAAGGGAGAATTCAGTGTCGTGCTTCTGCTGCCAGTACGTCGGTCGACATCGGTCGGCGGCTGTGACCCAGGACCAGCCATCGGAAAGCCAGAGCTCCGGCCGGCGATAGCCGCCGTCATCAATGAATGCCAGATAATCCTGATTGCTCACCGGACGATTGGCCAGTTCGAAATCCCTGATCAGCACCTGATGCCGGGGCTGCTCGTTGTCGAAGCAGAACCCGTCACCCGAATGACCTTGCAGGCTGATGCCACCGGTGAATGAATTGAATTTCAGAGCCGTTTCACCATGATCCGGACCCTGATCAGAACCGCTGCGGATCGCAGCTGGCATGAGTGGATTGCACGACAGCACATGCTTGATATCCGTCAGGATCAGCTCCTGATGCTGCTGCTCATGATTCAGCCCAAGCCAGGTCAGTGAACTGATGGGTGATTCGCCCTCCGTCACTTGCATCGACCCGAGTAATTCTCCCATGTACTGATCGACATGATGACGATAGTCGAGTACCTGTTTGACCGTTGGTCTGGATAGCAGCCCCCGATGAGGCCGCTTGTGCATCTGGCCAACCTGATTGTAGTAGGAGTTGAACAGGTATCCGAACATCGGATCATAGGCGCGGTAACCCGGCAGGTGCTCTGCAAGAATGAAGGTCTCGAAGAACCAGCTGGTATGCGCCAGATGCCACTTGGTGGGACTGACATCATCCATTGACTGAATCACCATGTCCTCGGGCTCGAGATCAGCGACCAGTAACATGGTCAGTTCTCGAACTGTGGAATAGGCCTGAATCAGGAGTGAATCCAGTGGTTCAGAATGTGTTGACATACAATCGTGCTTGTCGGGTCGCGATCTGGTTGGCAACAGTATATCAAACGGGGACCTGCTCATTCGTGCGCCTTTCTGCATTTGTGGCATGCAACATTGCCTGTGTTGTTCTTGTGATTGCAACTGGGCCACAACTGTGTGATTCTTTGCCCGGCTGCTGCCATCAATCATAGATGCATTCAGCAAAGGTGAGGTTACACAGAGTGACAATCAGAAAAGAGAAATTCCGACCAATCAGACTGCTGTTACCGCTGTTGATCTCGGTGATTCTGATTGCAGGCTGCGGACAACGCCGCATCGAACTGGTGCCTCCCGGATTCAGCCTGGCGGAAATGTCAGTTCTGCCACAGAACAGTGCGATCGATATTCAGCTGAGACTGGAAAACCGCAGTGAAGTGGGAATGGAGATTCAATCACTCGAGCTGGCTCTGGAAATCGATGCAATCACGATGAACACCAGGATCATCAAGAAACCAAGGTCGGTGGCAACGCTCAGTAGAGAAATCGTTGTACTGGCAGCTGACTATGACAGTGAACTGATCTCGGCACTGGATAAACTCAATTCTGGCGAACGTTCGCGCCTGTCACTTGTGATTTCAGGCACACTGATCACCGAATCAGGCAGGGAATTATCCATAGATGAACAATTGTGGATCAGTGCCACACCGGGAAAACCGGGATACTTCAGGTAATCTGACCTTCTTACTGCATTGGAACACGCGCAAGTCTGCCTAGAACACGTAATCCATCAGTGTGTCCTGACACATGTTCTTCAGTGACGGGTTTCCGGCTCCACCCTCGTTATTGACAGAGCCCGAGTCACTGGCATTGAAGAACGCAGCAGAAAGCATTCCATTCGCCTGTGTCATGGTGTAGGTACTCACAGCAAGACCAGCAGAGAGACCACCAATCATCAGGGTCACGAACAGTACTGCCCTGACCCATCCAGCAGCCAGCCTTGACCGCTTTCGGAGCCTGAATTCCACTGTAGACTTGACTGTGTTCTGATTGCCGCTATTCATCGTCGTGATCTCTGTATTTCAACGCATCGATACTGCTTAGACGCATGTTTGAGCAAAAAGTTACATCAATCTTTGTATCCAGCCATGCTTATCTGGTGAATGACTGTGCAATTGTTGTGATAAATCAACACTCAGGGGTACTTTTTTGAGATAATTTGCTAGACTGAAACTGTATAAATCCATTTCAAGTACGCGACAGCAGTCAACTGAAACGGATTTATCGATAAAAAGAAGATCTATCTGAATAACAACGATAACAACAGACTGATCAGCCATGAAAAAAACAGATAATAAAATCAGAAGCCTGGAAATGACGATAACACCAAAGGCACAACATGAATCTCGCAAGGCACAGTTGACGCTGATGCTGGCCGCGCTGTTGTGTCTTGGCACGGTGAATGCCGCAGACGATGTTGCCGTGACATCACAAGCAGACCTGCCACACCAGACGGCTGAAACCCCGGATACGTTTTCCCGTTTCTTTCTGCTTCCTGATGACGCGAAATCTCAGTCGAAGGAGTACCAACTCGGCGAGACTGTCAACATCGAGATGAACCTGTCTCAGCAGGACCGCGAGGAATCTGCGCTCTCCAGCTTTCACTCCACTGCCGTGTGGAATTTCTGGAACAGCCTCTCTCTGAAGGCCGGAGTCGGACTCGAAGCGAGCAATAACATCGACGGCAGCAAACCTTCTGCCCTGGCAGACTGGTGTGAATCGGTCAATTGTCTCGAGGATCAGCCAGACAGCAGCCTGTCCAACAGTTATCTGATCGGCGCACGATGGCAACCGACTGAGCGTGTTGCATTCAATGTCGATGTCATGAACAAGCGCTACAACAGCCTGAACCGATACCAGCATCTGGTACCCATCAGCAGCCTGGGTGGCACATTCAATACACTGACAACCAATGGCGAGATTCTGGATCTGAGTCTCAGCTGTGAAATTGACACGGGCAACTGGGGCGACTGGCGTCTGGGACTGCAGGTAAGCAGCATCGATGACCCACAGCTGGCCGCGTTCAATCCGGCATTTGCCAACAGCATTGATGCCGCCAGTATCGGACTTGGCTGGCAATACGGCTCGTTCAGCACCGATATCATTGGTCGCTACACTGCAAGCCCGGCACAATTTGATCAGGCAACGGCGCATAACAGCCTCGACATCAATTTTTCCTGGCGCACACCCTGGAATGGCCAGCTGATGTTTGGTGCTTCAAATGTAGCCAACGAAAGCCTCGCAGAAGATGAACTGGTGGGCAGTCAGATCACAGACCAGGACCTGGGCAGAATACCGTACATCAGATATCGCCAGGATCTGTAACGCATCCCGATCAGGCACCGATTTCATGAACGTTTGCTTCACGACAACACTGTCGTGTGGATGACATTTGTTTGAGACATGAGCATATGAACCAGCCTCCGAAAATTGACATCATGTCAGCATTTGCCTGTCCGTTTGTCGTGCGGCAGATGGACAATTTCGACAATTTGAATCAGGAGCTGAAATCGCTGTTCCTGCAAAAGGAATCTGAAGGCGACGCACATACTGAAGCCGTTCCCACCCTGACACTGAAGGTCAAGACCTTTGAAAGCACCTTTGATCTGTTCAAGTGGAGTGATCCCTGTGTTCAGGAATTGTGCAATTTCTGCTACCAGTCACTGGCGCAGGCCATCGTTGAGGTCAATGGAGTCTCACCTCGGGATGTGGTTCGATTTCAGGTTTCTTCCCACGCCTGGTTCCATATCACGCGCCATAGCGGCTATATGGGTGTACACAATCATCCAATGGCGTCGTGGTCCGGTGTTTACGTGGTCGACCCGGGTGAACCCGACCCGGAAAATCCCGATAGCGGCAATCTCAGGTTCTACGACCCGCGCAACTCTGTCAACATGTTCATGGATGTGGGCAATTCGCATCTGGTACAGCCCTACTCGGCAGGCGTGCAGGTGTTTCAGCCCATGGCTGGAAGGCTGGTCATGTTCCCCTCCTACCTGATGCATGATGTCGCCCCCTTCACCGGTAACGGCACCCGCATCGTGGTTGCCTTCAATGCCTGGATGAACGACCCGGGTCAGAAGCCTCAATCACATTACTGAATGCCACAACCTGACCATGAAGACCGATGCCACAGCCGAAACCCAGCTACTGGTCCAGAAAGCCAGTGGCGGACAGGCTGATGACCAGTTCCGACTTGCACAGCACTACCTCAATCTTGGACTGCATGGCCAGGCCAGACGCTGGTTGAACCGGGCCGCAAGGCAGCATCACATTGCTGCGCTGCTGTCACTGGCCGAGCTGTATATCTACGGTCACGGTATCAGTCCCGATCTGAATGAAGCACGCACCTGCCTCGGCTCTGCAGCAAGACTTGGCAGTGGCGAAGCTCATTTTCGCCTGGCTTCGCTGAATTATGACATCGACCCAGAGCTTGCCACCAAACACCTTGCCGACGCCGCCAGCGCCGGCCATGCCAGGGCATGGTTCTGCTATGCGGTCGGCCACAAGCTCAACCAGGATGAGACATTCTCGATTGCCTGCCTGCGGCGATCAGCTGATCTGGGCCATGAACTGTCAGCCGCACTGCTGGGCCTGGATTGTGAATCAGGTGATTCAGACAAATCAGACTCCATTGACAGAAGCTATTCAGCTGCTGCACTTGCAGACAGCCTTGTCATCGAATCCAGGGCCACAGGCGACAAGGCAATTCCGACTGACGAACAACTGCTGACACCATTTCAGGATCTGATGGGTACCGTTCCAGTGGCCATTTCAGCATCCGACTCACAAGTCGATGTCTGTGACACTTTCCTGTCTGCGGCAGAATGTTACTATCTGATCGATCTGGTGGCCGAGTTCATGATGCCCTCTTACACGATTGACCCGGAGACCGGCAAGCGTGTACTCAACCCGGTCCGCACCAGCGATGGGTGGAGCGTGCATCCCAATCAGGAAGACTTTCTAGTAAAATGGATGAAAAGCCGGATCGCACAATCGTGTGGGCTCGAAGAATCCAGTTTCGAGCCGCTGTCCATTCTGCGCTATCGCAGTGGTCAGCAATATTATCCACATTATGATTTCATCAATCCGGTCTCCGAGGCTGATCGCATTGAAATAGCCAGCCGTGGGCAACGCGTTCAAACGGTCATCGTCTACCTGAACGAGCCTGAGGATGGCGGTGCCACCTCGTTTCCGAAACTGGATATTTTGCTCGAGGCCAGACAGGGGCGATTGATCCGGTTTTCCAATGTCATGCCCGATGGCAGTGTGGACAGAAACAGCCAGCATGCAGGTTGCCCGGTCAATGCCGGCGAAAAATGGATTGTTGCGCTCTGGTCGCGCGGACACACAAACAAGCAGACTTGAATCATGACACAATCATCCGACAACATGCCGCAACCGGTTCGAAGCGGTGAAATCAACGGCAAACACATCCATGTCTTCGACAACCTGGTTGACCCATCTGTTATTGTACAGATCAATCAGGCACTCGATGGTAGTGCTTTCACCCGTAATGAGATTGCCAGACCCGATACAGGTCAGCATCGTCACTGGGCACACAACATGAACCTGGATGCCGCCAGACAGTTGCCACTGCATGCGCCAACCATCAGTGCTACACGGATTTTCCAGCGGCATGATGTTGACTATTCTGTATACCGGGCCTATACGAACTGTGTCAGCTATGGTGACCATCTCTATACCCACACCGACTGCATGCCTGGTGCTGGTGAATTGACAGCACTGTGGTTCATATCGGAATCCTGGGATCCCGAATGGGGCGGTGAGACGCTGTTTTTCGATGACAACAAGGAAGCGCTTTTTGTCGCCGCAGCCAGACCAGGCAGGCTGGTACTGTTCGATGGCGAGATCCTGCATTGTGGCAAGGCACCGAACAGAATGTGCCTTACCCCCCGCTACACCTATGCCATGAAACTGGAGCCCGTGAAGAAATGACAAATCAGGAAATTCGCAATCAGGCGATGCAGATGGCCCAGAACGGTCAGTTGATGCAGGCGGTGACCCTGCTCAGAAATCATCTGCTGGAATCTCCGGCGGAACTGACCGTGGCGCTGGACATGATCCAGTTGGCGATCGCCTCCAATCAGCTGGAACTGGCGATCAATTCAGCTCAATCCACACTCCGGTATCATCCCGATCAGCCGCATTGCCTGTTTCTGCTTGGCAACGCCAATCGCCTCGGTGGCCTGTTCAGTGAAGCAGCCACCTGCTATCAGCGCATCATCGATCAGGGAAAGCATTTTCCTCAATTACATTATTATCACGGCATTTCGCTGCAATACAGCCAGCAACTGGATGCGGCACTCGCTGCCTACCGCAAGGCCTTTGATGAATCACCCTCTGCCGTCACCTCATTCAGGATCGGCAGCATGCTGCACCTGACCGGCAAGGTTGAGGAGGCAATCACAGAATATCGCCGCGCACTTCAACTTGACCCCAAACAGCAACAGGTGCTGTGCAATCTTGCACTGGCACTGATATCGGCAGACCGGGCAGATGAGGCAGTTTCCGTAGCGGAAAACCATCTGACACTGTATCCGACTGATACCATGGCCTATGCCAATACCCTGTACGCCGGACTGCTGGGCGGCAATGAACAACTGGCTCGTGAATTGCTCGACATCGATCGCCTGCTCTACGACACGGTACTCGGCGATGATGATTCAGATGACGATCTGTTTGCCCAGGTTTCACGTCACCTGCTTGACAGCCCGAGACTGACCAATACCGGCGAAGAACTCTACACCACACGCAATGGCTATCTGACTGAAGAGATCCAGGTCGTTCCCGGGACGGTGATGGATAATCTCTCGAAGCGCATACAATCAGAAGTTGCACTCTACATTGAACAGCTGCAGTCAACAGGACACCCATGGGTAAAGCACCTTCCTGAGAAATGGGATATCAAACTGTGGGGCAACATTCAGCAATCGGGTGGATACGAGGATTCCCATTGCCATCCACGAGCCGTGATCAGTGGTGTTCTGTATGTACAGATTCCAGACGAGATCAGGACGGATGATGACCAGCGATCAGGCTGGATCCAGATTGGCGAGGGTGATGACAGTTATCAGCATGTCGTCCCTGATTGGGCCAGGACCATACAGCCCAGGGTGGGCAGGCTGATCCTGTTCCCCTCCTATTTCTTTCACAAGACGTTCCCGTTCAGCAGTGAGCAGACCCGCATCTCTGTACCTGTCGACATCATTGCATCGGAATAAAGCCGACCGGTTGATCAGGTGTACTGGAAATAGGTGCTGATGATGTATTTCGAGCCCTGTGAGGGTGGTTGCGCCAGGTGTTCATACATCCAGTAGGGCGGAAACAGGATGGCCCGACCTGCCCTGGGCCGGCATTGCAGGCCAATTCGGGTAAAGACGGTTTCGCCACCTTCAGGAACATCATTCAGGTACCAGAAACAGACCAGAAACCTGCGCGACGAATACAGATCATAAGCATCAACATGTTCGGTGAACTGATCATTGTTTTCTGCATCATAGCGCTTGAGACGGAAAGATTCATACTCACAGACATCCGGAAACCTTCCAGGAACGTCCTGTTTGTAGCGCTCAAGCAAATCATTCTTGAGTGATTCCAGCATATGGTGGTAGCTGTACCAGTCCGGACTGCCATCGATTGATAGCTCCCTGAACGAACGTACCCCGTCATTGCGAACAATCGGTTGCGTGGTACTGTTGTCGAACAGTTTCATCATTCGGTTACACACATCAGGTGACAGTGTGTTGTCATAGATCCTGACCAGTTCGCTCAGACGCCTGTTCATAGTGTGATGTACCTGTCTGCTGTAGTCGATCGCTCTCTCAGACCCATCCGAATCGAGAGACTGCATTCACTTGCTGCATTCCGGATTCTGAAATGCGAGTTCTGATCAATGAGCCCATCCGGAGTGACTGCGTACTGAACCCAGACCTGACCGCTTTCGACCTCGAATTGTTCAGCCCCGTTTTCCAGTTCAAGACCGAGTGGTTCTGGCCCGATCGTCATCATCAGTGTCGCCAGTCGCTGCCCTCGACAGTCACCAGCGTGCTCAAGCAGTACCTGTTCAGCCTGCGTCAGATAATCTCTGCGGGCATCAGTACGGTGATCTGCCGGCACACTAATCACCGTGATCGCCTCAAAAGCGGATGCTGGCATGTGCATCAGCGTTGCCAGTTTTTCGGTAATCAGTCTCTGCACCGGCTGTGCCGACCAGTCGGGTACAGTCATGTCCACTGAATCTGACGCGGGCTCGCCGCTGTTGCCCTGATCATTAGCCTGTGTCTGCATGGCCAGCTGATCCAGATAGATCAACTCGAAACAGTTGAGCGCATTATCAATTCGATACAGACGAGGTTCAGAATGCATCTCTACCGTTGTGGGCATAGCGTCAATCGCTCTCATGGCCGTATCTACCGGAAGCGCCTCAAACAGCTTGTGCGTCGCAGCAAATGATTGCAGGCCCGCAGCAAGATTTTGAGGATCACCCTGCAGCAGAGCCTCAAGCTCAGATTCCAGTGCCTCCTCCGTCGCTGAGTACCGGAGATCACCTGTCAGAGCAAGCAGATTGTGCCAGCCAGCCTCGATCTCACTGGCTGGATCACTCCCTGCTTCATTCTGCCGCAGAGTTTCAAGATGATGCAGCCAGCCGCATGCCAGCCTGTCCTGCTGCAATGCAGCCAGGCTCAGCAGCTCAAGTGCACTCTTCAGATTGACATCACAGCCAGTACCTGTCAGCTCCATATAGGCAACCTGGCATAACACATGGGGGAACATCCAGGCACTGAGCTGCCTGTACATCGAATAAGCCTTCTGCCGATCCCTCATGATGCCTGAACCAGTCAGAAACAGATCAGCCAGTCGCTCGACTGCCAGTGGATGACCGGCACGTGCTGACAACTCATAGAAATGCCGTGCTGAACTTCCGGCTCGGCGCAGTCCCGGATATTGAGTGTGTAGATGACCCGCAGTCAGACAGGCATCGGTATCGCCCGCATTGGCCAATTGCTCTATCTGCTTCAACAATCCGTCGAACCTGCCATCAGCAGGTGTCAGACCATCGAGTTGACTTGCCAGTTCGGATAGCATCATCGCTTGTGTCAGCCCCTGTCTTCCTCATGTTCCAGTTCACGTAAATCGAAGGCGATACTGATGCGTTGCCCCGATGAAGTATCGGGGATGGTGCGATGAAATACAAAGGATGGAAACAGCACCAGCGTACCCGGGCGAGGCGGGATCGTCCTGATCCATTGCTGATCGGGCTCCGGCAGCCCAGCATGTGGTCTGCCTATCTCCAGATAGCCATCGGTTGAATCTTTTATGTCACGATCTTTGATATTGCTCTGCACATAGTAGGCACCGGACAACCAGGACTCCTCATGGATATGGGTATCTATCTGCCCACCGCTGTCGACAGCAGTCGCCCACAGGTTCAGCCGGTAACCGCGTCTGGGCAGGTTTCTGATGAATGGATCATCCTGATTCACCAATTCTGATGAGAGCGAACTGATATAGCTGTCAATGGCACTGATCAGGCTCTGCTCGAATGCAAGAATTGCTTCTGTCTGATCGTCCCTCAATTCTTCAGTCAATGAGCCCTCGCGTGCTGCCAGACCAATCGGCTCATACCGCAATGTGGAATGCTCGAGTATGTCTCTTGCCAGCTCTGTGTTGAAATCCTCGACACTGTCGTAGGATGCCGGCACCTGCAGCTCGATTATCCTGATGTTGCGTTCGCTGTTGAAGTATGAGCGCGCTTCATCCTCCAAGCCACTGTGGATCAGTGCAATCTGTCTGTGGGCAATCACGCGCTGATCTTCCGGGTCCAGCTGTTCGGCGCGGCTCAGTGCCTCCAGAGCCTGGTTGTACTGTCCGGATTTGAGATAGGCAATACCTAGCTGACGACTGACTTCGGCTACCCCTGCATGACTGCTGAGGCACGACTCAAGAGTCGAAATGGATTTTTCAAGATTACCAGCTCTGTCACACAGATCCCCCAGTGTCAGGTGATACCGGTAGTTTGTGCCATCCTTCTTTACGGCATTATCTGCTGCAGTGATCGCCTGCTCGAAACGCTGCTGTTTGCCGAGTACCAGTGCCAGTGCATCCCAGGCTTCTGCTGCATCCGGGTTCAGTTGCAAGGCTTTGCTGGCCGCCGTTTCTGCTTCCTGCAATTCATCGGCAGAAAAGCGCCTGGAGAGAAACGCCGCAAGATTATAGTGACTCAGATATCTGTCCGGCCTGAGCTTGAGTGCCATGCGAGCATCGATGATCGCATCTCGAAATTGTTCCAGTTTGTCCAGCACAACTGATCGGGTGACCAGCGCCTCGTAATGGGCCTCGATTGCTGCGCCCATGCCGTTCAGTATCGCCAGTGATTGTTCAATCCTGCCTGCACCAAGCAGCACCTTGCTTTTCAGTACATTCAGATCGGGATTTAGCTCCTGCCGATCCAGTTGCTCCAGCACAGCAAGTGCCTCGTTCCAGCGAGACAACGCATACAGTGTCTGCGCCTTGAGCGTTTCGAGATGTTCGTTTCCGGGAGCGGAGACAAGGCTGTCATTGATCACGTCCAGTGCGCGTTCAGTCTCGGCTGACTTCAGCAGCGCATTGGCGTAATTAACCTGAATGTTGATCCTGCCGGGAGAGAGCTGGTAGGCCCTGCCATAATCCGCACCGGCGGCTTGCCAGTCACCCAGATTCTGATGGCACAGGCCGCGGTGATACCAGGCTGCGTCATCTGATGGTGACAGCTCAAGCAGTCGTGACAGTGTCTCGATACAGGCCGTGAAGCTCCCGAGGTTCAATTGAGCGATTCCCAGGATATTCAGGACCTGAATTCGATTGCCCGAATCCTGTTGTTCAAGTGCCTGTTCGCAGACAGCAGCTGCCTGTCTGAAATCACCCGCTTTCAGGGCACTGACGGCCCTATGAAGCATTGCCACGCCCTGAAAACCACCCTGTCAGGCAATACCGGTTTTGTGCTGCTATCGGCGAAACTATACCCACACTGTGATAGACAGGAACCCTGAATATCAGCATCTGGTTGAAATCGGGCACAACCGTGTCGACGATTTGTTCTGCATCGTAAAAATGGGTCAGACCACCTAAATCAGCTCGCCAGGAACGACTCAATCCAATGACGAAAGCAAACAGCCGGTCTTCCTCATCATGCCGGTCATCATGCCTGCAGAGAAACTGGCCAGGCTGGTATCGTGTTGCCTGGATTATCGAGCGTTCAATCCTGTTTTCGCCAGTCAGTGACCTGATGCTCTGGAGAAAAGCGGAACTGTTCACCTGCTCGGTTACCGAATGCAGTAACAGGCCAGGATCGCGTTTTTGCAGGTAGGCGGGAATCATCATGTAGCTGTCATAGTGAAAACCATAGCCCTGGGCTGCATCATTCAGCGCGGCCTGATATATCGTGCTGGCCTGCTCATCCGTCAGAGAAGCATAGGAGTCAGCATCCAGTGTTCGCGATTCACCTTCCGAACGATAAGCCAGCGTCCAGGGCACTTCATTGTCGAGACAGTCATGCAGTCGTTCAGCAATGTCTGTTTGCAGGAATCCCCTGATCAGAACCCTGCCATCACGGGCCAGATTCGCCCGAATGACATCGGTGTTCTCAAGGTGTGAAATATCTAGCGCTATTCGATTCATTGACGATGTGGCTTTCCTGTTCTGAAACATCCTAGCCTGTTCAGCAAGCCTAGCAGGGTATCAAATATCAAATCACATGCAAAAAAAATCCCGCAGTTCTTGCGAACTGCGGGATCGATTACACCGTGTAAAAGTCGTCTTTAGAAGTCGACAGTAACACGTACGTACGGGAAGCGACCCGGTACGCGGTAATCTGCAGCATTGAAGCTGTTAGCAAACGCTGCTGTGGACAGAGGTGGTCCCTTGTCGCCGATGTTCTGCACACCAAATGTCAGACGAGTGTCGTACTCGGCCAGATGGTATGAGACCTGGGCGTCGTGGTACACGACTGAACCAATGTGACGGCGATCCTGGAATCCGTCGCCGTCTGCGTCGGCGCCTTCATTACAGAAGCCGAATGCGCCAGGAATGGCACAAACTTCTTCGATGCTCTGGATGTACTGCATACCCCAGGTTGCATCCCAGTCACCGTATGACCAGTTGATGTCCAGTGCAGACTTCCAGCGTGGCAGACCGGTATCACCGAAGTTCACGCCGAGGAAGTTGTTGAACACGGGAGCAGCATTCGGATCAGGGTTACCGAAGTCAGGTGTTTCTGACTCGTTCTTGCCCTGGTACGCGCCGTCCCAGATCACGCGGAAGAAGCCCCAATCAGTTTCGGGGAAGCTGTAGCTGACCAGGAAGTCAACACCTTCAACTTCAACCGAGTTGATGTTGGCGCCCGCTGACAGGATATCGGTAACAAAACCGGTAGGACCGTCACGTGTGATCAGACCACACAGCTGCAGACTGTTCGCACAAGCGTTCAGGATGGTCTGAGAACCAACACCAGAGATCGCGTTGTCCAGTTCGATGTTGTAGTAGTCAACCGTGATATCCAGTCCGTCCAGCCAGCTTGGGCTGTAGACGATACCGAATGTCTTGGAATCAGATTCCTCTGGTCCAAGCAGCGGGTTGGAACCGACTGTGATACGGATCTGTGGGTTTGGCTGCTGGTATGTTCCGGGGATACCGGCACAACCTGGCAGACCTGGGTTGGTGTCGGGCAGGCCGTCACCATCGGTGTCCAGACCGTTACATGGGTCAGTAATGGTCGGGAAGCTGTCACCCTGTCCTGCGAACAGTTCAGCAATGTTCGGCGCACGGAAACCTTCAGAGAAGGTGGCACGCAGCAGCAGGTCATCAATGGGCTGCCATTCCAGACCGATCTTCGTATTGACTGTGTCACCAAAGGTGTCGTAGTCAGAATGACGGGCTGAAACAGACAGATCCAGACGCTCTGCACCAGTGACACCAGACAGCAGTGGAACCGCGAATTCTACGTAGAATTCATCCACTGTTGTTGAACCTGAAGTCGGCTGACGAACGTTACCTGAAGTGATACCGGCAGCTACCAGTGCGTCTGGCTGGTCGAAACCTTCAACCTGACGGTACTCGTAACCAACAGCAAATCCAAGCGGGCCAGCTGGCAATTCGAACAGCTCACCAGTGATGTTACCGGTGTAGTTGCGCAGCTCGTTTCCACGTGTGCTTTGCTCGGTGTACAGGATGTAGTTCAGCATCGCAGGAGTGATGGTACCGTTGCCGTCGGGGCCCTGGCCACCGAATGCGTTGAACGGAACACAACCTGGGATCGCGCCAGTGACACAGTCGTTAGACAGTGCATCACGCAGACGCTGCAGGTTGACACGACCTTCTGCGATATCGTTACGGTTGATCTTGCCGTAGACGTAGTTCACGTCCCAGTCGAAGTAGCGGTCGGCCAGTTCGAATGAACCTTCCAGACCGGCACCGAAACGATAGGCATCAACTTCCTGACTGAAGATACGGTTGCCGCCTTCGATCAGACGACGACCCAGCAGCCAGCTTGACGCAGGAATGTCCACACCCAGAGGGTTGAACGGATTCAGTGCGCCAACACCGATGGTACCACCGAAACCACCTGCATCGAACAGGCCGATGAACAGAGGTGTCGGAGCCAGCAGCTGGTTGGAGTCACGGTTGTTGAAAGAAGCTTCAACAGTCATACGAATGTCGTCAGTGACGTCATAGGTACCCTGTGTGAAGATGTTGGTTCTTTCCAGTGGGGTCAACAGGTAGTTGTCCGGAGCGAAGTTGAAGCGATCGCCACCGTCACCAGGTGCACCAAATGAGAAGTCACCTACACGGAACGCGCCCAGACCTGCACCACCAGGACCGGTCACGTTTGTGCCGGGATCGGTAGTGAATGCAGATGAGAATGAACCGTCTACGGGGTTAACAAAACCGAAACGACCCTGTGGTGTACCAGATGAACCGAATGCGTTACCTGTACCGAACTGAGGCTCGGCAGAGATGGCACGGTCACCGGCAAATACGGGCTCGTTCTTGACGTAAGAAGCACTGAAGAAGACTGAACCACGATCAGATGTGGTACCGACTGAGAAGTCGTAGGCCTGGATTTCACCATCATTCTCAGATTCGAACTGACCGAACTGAGCATTGGCCTGCATGCCTTCAAAGTCGTCGCGTGTGATGATGTTCACAACACCAGAGATGGCGTCAGAACCATACACTGAAGACGCGCCGTCTTTCAGGATTTCAATACGCTTGATAACAGCAACCGGAATGTTGTTCAGATCAACAACACCATTCAGGTTGGTTACCAGACGACGACCGTTCAACAGAACCAGCAGTCGGTTGGTACCCAGATTACGAAGATCAATCTGTGTTTCACCGTTACCACCGTTGTTGAACTGTGTGTTTAGAGCGGAACCAGCGATTGGCAGATCCTGAAGCAGATCACCAACTGAGGTCAGACCGGTACGCTCGATTTCTTCACGCTGAATAACAAAGACCGGTGAGGCTTGCTCAATGTCAGCTCGCTTGATGCGTGAACCCGTTACTGCAATACGATCGAGTTCTGCTGCATCCTGATCCTGGTCCTGCGCAAAGGCAACACCAGAAACACCGAGCCCACATGCCATGCCTGACACCAGTGCATAATTAACAGCACTATAGAGTGGGTTACGTTTATTTTTCATTCAAAGACTCTCCCAAGTTGTCTTGATTGGCACTCAAAAACATTATCGGGGCTATGCAAATTTTTCTTCCGTGAGCATAGTCAAAACACACCTATCCCTAGGCGATGGGGAATATTATCACCTTGATCAAGATAATTTAAGCCTTTCGATACGAAATTTGCTGTTTTTCCGCACTTTTGGCAAACCCGCAACAGTTCGCCAGACGCGCCCATCAGGCAAAGAGCTTATGAATCAGTAACTTGAAAAAAGCTAGTATTTGTCTGCACGTGTCATGTGGCGCGGAAACAACACTTTATGCACAGATGACCAGGGCCGATCCGGGATACGGTTTTGCTCGTACAGCGACAGATCATGCCTGAGCTTGTCCTGCTCCTCTTTCTGACTGTTTTTCACAGCCTGAAAGATGGCCTGTGCCTGATAGGAATAGGCCTCTTCGAAGTTGCCTGCGGCTGCCTCCACCATGGCCAGCGTGGTGATCACAGGAAGTTCGGGCTGCAGACGGTACATGTTGCGGGCAGCATTGAGTGCGTTGCCAAGGTGCTCGGCATGAACGGCATTGCAGGTTGCCACTACCCGGGCATACATCATCAGCGCCTCGAAATCGGTCTGCAGCTCGCTCACCAGATTCAGCAGCGTGGCTGTGGACTGGACGCAGTCACCGGACTCATACTCTGCAGCTGCACGACGATACACCAGTTCGGTACGCTCGGGCTTCAGATCCAGCGCCAGACGATAATGCTCGGCAGCTTCACCGAATTGCAGCTGGCGCATCAGCGAATTGGCCAGAAACTGATGCCCTGCAAACAGTTCGGGCTGTGAGCGCACGGCGCGGCGATAGAAATCGGAAGCGCTCGTGTCACGTTCGGCAATTTCCTCGATCGAGCCGCGTTCGAGCAATGCTCCGGCGTGACCGGGGTCTTTTGTCAGCACCTCATCCAGCATCCGAATCGCCTCATCGTTGAATTCAAGCGCATCGATCATGCGCGCCTGATGCACAAGGATCCTCAGGTTTTCCGGGTCAAACCGGGCAGCCTTCTGCAGCAGCTGCAGGGCGATCTGGTAATCCCTGGCCTGTGCCGCCTTTTCGGCCAGCGACATGTAATAGGCCGAGCTTCGAGAGGTGCTGCGTACCCGGTCATGAATCGGATCCTGATAATACACCGGACGATTGCCCTGCAAGGTCAGCGCTGCTGTGGCTTTTTCTCGATCACCCAGCTGCCGCCATGACTGGGCGATGTGATAGTGCAGCTGTGTAGCCTTGGGCTGCAGCTCGAGTGCACGCTGGTACTGTTCCAGCGCTGCCGAATGCTCACCCTTCAGCGACAGCGTCTTGCCATAGCTCGAGTAGACGATCGCCATTGATGAATTGTCATTGATCAGTGGCAGCAGCACCTGCTGTGCACGATCTAGCTGAGCCGCTTCGATGCAGGCTTCTGCCAGTCGGATACGGGATGGCAGATACTGGGGATTGAGGCGTGTCGCGTCCTCGAAAAACCGGATCGCATCATCAAACTGCCCTCTGGAATGTGAAATGATGCCGGCCAGGTGTGCCCAGCGGGCATCTGCCGGGGACAACTCAAAGGCATTGCGATAGGCCTGCCCGGCTGCAGCTTCGAATTCATGCGCATGATACACCGCACCGAGCTGACCATAATCCGTGGCGTTTTTTTCAGACTCTTCAAACAACCGGCGCCCCTCGACAATCGCATCCCTGACCGCACCTTCGAGAGCCGAGGCATCAGGATGTGCGACATTGACGATAGCCTGCGTACTTAAGGACAGGCACAGCGCCAGCACAAGGGTTGTGAACTTGAGACATTTCATGATTGCTTTTGCTCCAGATCGTGATAGCGACCCGTTTCCAGTTCCGTGAATCGCTGTTTCTGTCCGTCAGGCCAGGTCACCGTTGCCGTCACCCTGCCCTGATGACCGGCAAGACCGATCAGAACCCTGTGATCGTGTGACGATACATAGGACCCGTCAGTACGGACAGACCGGATTAGTTCTATTTCGTTCAAACTGACTGTGACCCGGGCACCAATTGCCGGGCTTCCGTGACGGTCTGTCAGGTTGAACCCGACCCACCCGGCGGATTGCCCGACAGTATTGACCAGCAGTTCGACCGGGCCGGCATTATTGGTCACCACGATATCGGTATCACCATCGTTGTCCAGATCTCCGAAGGCTGCCCCGCGACTGACCCGCAAGCGGCTGAAGACATCGCCGGAACTGCTGCCGGCTTTCTCGTATTTGCCCTGACCGACGTTGCGCCACAGCTGATTATCCTGTTTCAGCGGAAACGGGTCGCCGCCCAGATCCTGCTCTTCAACCTTGACCACAGCACCATTGGCACTGAACAGGTCAAGCCAGCCGTCGTTGTCATAATCGAACCAGCGTGTACCGAAGCCGGTATATGAAAAACTGCTGGCACCGAGCACGCTGGCACCGGTGGTGTCTGTGAACCAGCCCTCGCCATCATTGACATACAATGTGTTTGTCTGCCGGTTCAGGTGGGTCATGAACAGGTCCAGATCACCATCGGCATCAAAGTCTGCTGTATCAACACCCATACTGGCTTCCGGTGTACCGCTCATGTTGACGGCCACCCCGGCCATCAGTGCATCCTCGACGAAACTGCGACTGTCCTTGTTCAGCCAAAGGAAGTTGCCGGCGCCGTCATTGGCAATATACAGGTCGGTCAGCCCATCACCATTGAAGTCTCCGGCCACGCCACCAAGGCCCGGTGCCTCGGCAATGCCGACCCCAGTGTTTGAAGTGACATTGGCCAGCGACTTGCCACCCAGATTACGCAGCAATCGGTCAGCTTCGGGCTTGTATGACTGTGGTGAGCAGTAATCCGGCGCATCATAGTTGCTGCGACAGGTCTTGAGGTTGCCGAAACTGAAATTCACGTAATTGACCACATACAGATCCAGAAATCCGTCACTGTCGTAATCCAGAGGCACGGCAATGATACTCCAGCGGTCATCATCGGCATTCCAGGCAGCCGTCCTGTCAGTGAATCGTCCGCTTTCATTGATCAGCAGCTGGTTACTGCCAAAATTGGAAAGGTACAGATCGGGCCAGCCATCGCGGTTGATATCAACCACTGTGACGCCCATGCCATAGCCCGTGGTGCCTTCCAGACCGGAATTCTCGGTGACATCAACGAAGCTGAGCTTGCCGGGTGTGCTGTCGTTGCGGTAGAGACGATCAGTCAGTGGCCTGGGGTACACCGGCTGGAAGATGAATTCTTCATCGCTGATGTCCTTGCCGAGCGGTGCACCCTGAACCAGATACACATCCAGATCACCATCCTTGTCATAATCGATGAGCGCCGCACCCGCGCCCATCATTTCCGGGAAATAGGTCTTTCCGGACATGCCGTTGAAATGAGTGAAATCGAGACCCGCCTCCTCAGCCATGTCTGTAAACTGGGCATGTACCTGCTGGATCAGCACTGATGATGCCAGCAGGATCATCAGCGACAGGCGAATTTTATTGGGATCTGTCAATTTCATTTACGTGATAGTCACAAACGATCAATTATAAACTGTGCCCGTACACAGATGAAAGCGAGCTTTTGCATACAATGGCCTTACCTCAAGTGACTGAATTGCAGATCGACAAACGACATGAACTGTTATCACCGCTGTCACGTGGCGTCCTGCTGGCACTGATGACAGTAGCTATGACCGCATGCAAGCCGATCCGTTTCCTCAACCTGAGCACCCGATCAGGTGATGAGGTGAGCGTGGCAGATTATCAGTACGGCCCGCATGAGCGACACGGCCTCAGTGTGTACACACCGGAAAACCCGCGTGCAACAGTCTATTTCTTCTATGGCGGCAGCTGGCGTGATGGTCAGCGGGAGGATTATGCCTTTGTCGGCAAGACACTTTCGCGCCGGGGATATCAGGTCATCATACCGGACTACCGTCTCTATCCCGAGGTTCGCTATCCGTCATTTATCGAAGATGCTGCCAATGCGGTCGCATTCAGCCTTTGCGACATGCCTGGAGGGGTTCACGACAAACGCATCGTCATGGGTCATTCGGCAGGCGCACATATTGCTGCCGTGCTGACGTTCAACCAGAGCTTTCTGATCGATTCACTGGGCCAGCATGAAGCCATGGTGAGCGAAACAACCATTTTCGATGCCTTTGTCGGGCTCAGCGGCCCATATGACTTCCTGCCAAGCAACGATCCGCTGCTGCAGGCCATATTCTCCGACCACCTGCCGATACACATCAGCCAGCCTGTCAATTATGTTGACGGCAATGAAGCCAGGGCACTGCTGATACATGGCCGCAAGGACCGGACGGTACGCATCGAGAATACACAGTCACTGAGCCGCACGATTGAATCCAGTGGTGGACAGGTGACTACCCGGTATTATGATGATGCCAGACATGCCACCACAGTGATCGCGTTTTCAGGACTGGGGCGACCGAACAACAATCGCATACTGTCGGATGTACTTGAATTTATTGGTCGTAGTGATCATGCCCCGGCAGCACCCGCAAGCGGAGACATTTGCGATGCCTGAGATCCGGGCTCAGACGCGGGGTCTCAGACTCGGGCCCGGGACCGCTCGATGATATCGCGCAACAGATCCAGGTGAACGGCCTGTACATCGGCCAGTTTTCGGCTCAGGAATTCGTCACCGGGTGATGCGACCATGGCCTTGGTCAACGAACGTTCCGCAGCCAGAACGCCATTGAGTCCTCGCTGGTAATGGCTGGCCAGATACAATTGCTGGTTCTGTTCCAGTTCACTGATCTGACTGGACAAGCCCTTCAGCGTGGATGCATACCGCAATTGTTCATTCTGCCATTCACGAGCCATCAGTCGCAGATCTTCGGTGCTGACCGAAGACGGGTCCGGCCGGGCCTGCCAGAACAGCACACCTGTCAGCATCACCATCAGGCCAGCCACAGCCAGCATCCACTGCCGTGCTTCTGATCGACGGGGCCTGATCGATTTCTCGACACCTGGCCAGAGCTCGTGTTCTGGCTCTATTTCCTTTGGCAATGCCTTCAGTTTCTGGAGTAACTCTTTTTCGTTCATGAGTCTGTCATCCATTCAATTATCTGTTTTCTGGCCCTGTGCAGATGTGCCTTGGAACTGCCTTCGGCAATGCCCATCATTTCTGCGATTTCACGGTGCTTGTAGCCTTCTATATCGTGCAGTACCAGTATGGTCCTGGCCTGTGTCGGCAGCCTTGCCACCAGTTGTTCCAGATCCATGGTCTTTCCTGGCTCACGAGACAAGCCATCAGCCTTGTCCAGCACATAATCCTCGGCAACCACTTCGAGCTGTCGTCGTCTGGCCTGACTGCGCTTGTCACTGAGCACGACATTCACCGTGAGTCGGTGCAACCAGGTTGAGAAGCTTGAACGTCCCTGGAATGTGGACAGCTTGTTCCAGGCACGAATGAATGCTTCCTGCGTCATCTCCTCTGCCAGCTGAACATGCCCGCCAACCAGCCTGAGACACAACGCATGTATGCGCGACACATTGGACCGGTACAGCGACTCGAAGGCCCACTGATTGCCTTCAACCGCCTGCTCAACAAGATCAACATCGCCACGTTCTTGCTGTACTTGAGAGGTTTCAAGTTTTTCGTTCAACAGTGCGTACACGTTCTGCTTCAGTCAGCGTTATTGTCTAACAGAATAGACGGCAATGACACAGAAATGGTTTAGTGCGGATGCGTGAATATTGACAGATCGATATCTTGAGGCAAAAAAAACCGGTCTGGCAAGAACACACCAGACCGGTTTCGAAGATCATTGCTGGATCAGGCGACTGGTGCCGCAACGCGCTGCGAGGCAGCAAGATCGGCTACAACCTGCTGGTAGCGTGCACGTAATGCCTGCGGCATGCGCTCACCGTAAGATTCGAGATACTCACCGATCTGTTCCAGTTCGTCTGCCCAGCTGGCGGAGTCCACATTGATCAGGTCTGCCATCACGGCCGGATCCATATCAAGGCCGGTCAGATCGAGACTGCCATCGACAGGCAGGATACCCACCGGAGTTTCAGTCGCAGCGGTATTGCCGTGACAGCGATCGAGGATCCACTCGAGAACTCTGATATTGTCACCGAAACCTGGCCACATGAAGCGGCCCTCGGCATCCTTGCGGAACCAGTTGACATGAAAGATCTCGGGCAGGTTGCTGGCTCGCTCCTCGAAGGACAGCCAGTGTGCAAAATAATCGGCAAAGTTGTAGCCGCAAAATGGCTTCATAGCCATCGGGTCGCGACGAACCACACCGACTGCACCGGTGGCGGCAGCGGTGGTTTCCGATGCCATGGCGGCGCCCAGCAACACACCGTGCTGCCAGTCCTTCGCCTGCATCACCAGCGGCACCAGTCGCTCACGACGACCGCCGAATATGATGGCCGAGATGGGCACACCGCGTGATGCTTCGGCCTGCTCGGAATAACTCGGGCAGTTTTTCATCGAGACAGTAAAACGTGAATTCGGGTGTGCCGCCGGGCCGTCATCTGACATGGCCTGACCTTTCCAGTCGGTAACCGGCTTGCCTTCGGCACAGCCTTCCCACCAGGGCTGGTTGTCAGCTGTTTCAGCGACATTGGTGAAAATCGCATCCCTGTTCAGCATCGCCAGTGCATTGGGATTGGTGGATTCACTGGTTCCGGGCGCGACACCGAAGAAACCGGCTTCCGGATTGATGGCCCACAGACGTCCATCCTCGCCAGGACGCATCCAGCAGATGTCATCACCGACAGTCCATACCTTCCAGCCGTCCTTTTCAGCCGGTGGAATCATCATGGCCAGATTGGTCTTGCCGCAGGCCGATGGAAACGCGGCTGCAACGTAATGAACCTCACCCTGCGGGTTTTCCACACCGACAATCAGCATGTGCTCGGCCAGCCAGCCTTCCTGCCTGGCCTGCCAGCTGGCAATACGCAGTGCGTGGCATTTCTTGCCCAGCAGGGCATTGCCACCATAGCCCGAGCCATAGCTCTTGATGGTCAGCTCTTCGGGAAAGTGCATGATGTAACGACGATCCGGATCGAGTTCACCGGTGGAATGCAGACCCTTGACGAAGTTTCCTTCGCGTTCGATTCTTGCCAGCGCCTGCTGCCCCATGCGCGTCATCAAGCGCATGTTGACAACCACATAGGGGCTGTCGGTTATCTCGACACCACAGCGTGCCAGTGGTGAATCAATTGGCCCCATGCAGTAGGGCACCACATACATGGTGCGCCCTTTCATGCAACCGTCATAGAGGGCATCGATCTTCTGATGAGCCTCATCGGGACTCATCCAGTTATTGTTCGGACCGGCATCATCCTGATTATCGGTACAGATGAACGTGAGGTGCTCGACACGGGCCACATCCTGACTGTCTGACAGGTGCAGATAACAGCCCGGGTGTGTGTTTTCATTCAGTTTTTTCATGTCGCCTGATGCCAGCATCAGGTCGATCAGGCGCGAATTTTCCTCATCGCTGCCATCACACCACACAATCGCCTCGGGTTGTGTCAATCGTTCGACGTCGGCAACCCACTGGGCGAGTGCCTGATTGGTCGTGGTCATTACCAGATTACCTCATTCATGTTCATTCTCACGCAGCAGTCAGTGCTCACCGGCAGCGGGAGTCGACTGCATGCAGCAGTACCCCTGTATTGTGTTTCGGCAGGTGTCATCGGTGTTGTTACGACGGGATTGTTCCGCTGGCGTGAATTCTTGGATGCAGAAAAGCGCACAAGATAACGCGTCTTCATGCCAAATTCAATTTCTATTCAGCCTGCTGGCCTTTCATTTGGAGATGGTTCAGCCGGGATCAGCGTACTGATCACATGCTCCATGTATTCCGATACCTCCTGTGCACTCATGCGCACCGACTTGAACTGCTGGTAGTACTGCAGAAAGCCGACATAGGACAGATAGGTGAGCCGCGCGCGATTGACAGCCTCCCGTGTTGACAGACCCAGTTCTCGGTAACTGGCTGTCAGATATTCGATTCGGCGCTCTGAGACTCGTTGCATGATCTGCTGCACCAGCGGATGATCGGTGGCACGGAACAGTGCTGAAAATATCAGGTGTGACTGAATTTCCTGGCGCGTCCTGCGAAACAGCGCGCGCAACTTGTCTGCCGGATCCCGGATGATGTCGAAACTGCGGGCAAAGGTATTGACGTCATCCTGCTCCCAGCGACTCAGGGCAGACTCGATCAGTGAATCACGATTCTGGAAATGCCAGTAGAAGCTGCCCTTGGTGACCCCAAGTGTTCGCGCCAGTGATTCCACGGCGATTGCCGCAACACCTTTCTGTGAAATGGTATCGAGTGCCGCCTGCTCCCAGTCGGCAGCAGACAGCTGAATTTTCTCGGTGGCTTGCAGGGTTTTGGACATAAACAGTCAAGCGTGTTGCATCGGCCATCATTATGACCATACGCATGCGTATTGACAACTATTTTCGCAGACTCCATACTTATGCGTATGGCGTGGTTTTGCAGCGAGCCACATTCCTGTTTACAAAGAATTCCGGAGCAACTATGTCAACCCTCACCCTGTTACTCTCATTACTGGCAATCGGACTGATTAGCGGGTATCTGCGCGCATCCCTGATGCAATGGACCATTGCCAGCGCCGCGACCATCGCTGTTTTTGTCCTGTTCGGATCAGTCGGCTGGTTGTCCGCCTTGCTGATCACGGCCATCTTCGGCGGGCTGGCTGTTCTGCTGAACAACAAGCAATACCGTCGACAGTACATCACCAGACCTGTGCTGAACCTTTACCAGAAACTGGCACCGAGCCTTTCCGATACCGAACAGATTGCCCTGGAAGCTGGGACAGTTGGCTGGGAAGGTGAGCTGTTTGCCGGCAAGCCGGATTTCCGTATTCTGCACCGCAAGCCCGAACCCGAGCTGTCTGCACGCGAACGTGCCTTCATGGACGGGCCGGTAGAAGAGTTGTGCAGCATGCTCGATGACTGGGAGATTTCACACGAACTGGCCGACCTGCCACCGAACGTCTGGGAATTTCTGAAGAACGAGCGCTTCTTCGGCATGATCATTCCAACCGAATACGGTGGCCACGGTTTTTCAGCCTATGCACACTCCTGTGTACTGCAGAAGGTTTCCAGTTGCAGCGTTACGGCGTTTTCCACCATTGCCGTCCCCAATTCACTGGGCCCGGCTGAACTGCTGCTGCATTACGGTACCGAAGAACAGAAGAATCACTACCTGCCACGTCTGGCCAAGGGTGAGGAAATACCGTGTTTCGGCCTGACCGGCCCGACTGCCGGTTCGGATGCCACATCCATTCCTGACACCGGGATTGTCTGCAAGGGCGAGTTCAATGGCAAGAAGGTGCTTGGCCTTCGCATGAATTTCGACAAGCGCTACATCACACTGGCACCGGTAGCGAGTGTCATCGGTCTGGCCTTCCAGATGAAGGATCCCGATGGTCTGCTTGGTGACACCGAGGACATCGGCATCACCCTGGCACTGATCCCGCGCGATACCAAGGGTGTGGAAATCGGTCGACGCCACTTCCCGCTCAACAACCCGTTCATGAACGGTCCGATCAGAGGCAAGGATGTGTTCATTCCGCTCGATTACCTGATCGGTGGTGAATCGATGGCAGGACAGGGCTGGCGCATGCTGGTCGAATGCCTGTCGGTGGGACGCGCCATCTCACTGCCCTCCTCGGCTGCAGGTGGCCTGCGCGCTGTTGCCATGTACACCGGTGCCTATGCCCGTGTGCGCAAGCAGTTCAATCTACCTATCGGCCGTTTCGAAGGAGTGCAGGAAGCACTGGCACGCATTGGCGGCTATGCCTACGCAGGCACTGCCGTTGCCCGAATGACAGCTGCTGCTGTCGATCAGGGCGAGAAGCCGTCCGTGCCGTCAGCCATCGCCAAATACCATGTCACTGAACTGGCGCGAAAGGCCGTAATCGATTCCATGGACGTTCTCGGTGGCAAGGGCGTGATTCTGGGGCCGAAGAATCTCAGCGGACGCGGCTATCAGGGATCACCGATCGCCATCACGGTTGAAGGTGCCAACATCATGACCCGCAGCCTGATGATCTTCGGTCAGGGTGCCATTCGATGTCACCCCTATGTGCTCAAGGAAATGGAAGCGCTCAATCTGGACGACAAGCGCGAACGACTGAAAGCCTTCGACAAGGCCCTGTTCGGACATATCGGCATTGCCATATCCAATGCCTGCCGTGCATTTACCCTGGGCATGACACGTGGCAGGATTGCACGTGTACCCGGCAGCCGTCAGACCCGCTCCTACTACCGTGCCATCAACCGCTACAGTGCTGCACTCGGCCTGGCATCGGACATCTCCATGCTGACACTGGGTGGCAAGCTGAAATTCAAGGAAAAGCTGTCTGCCCGTCTGGGTGATGTGCTGAGCCAGCTCTATATACTGTCTTCGATCCTGAAGCGATTCGAGGATCAGGGCCGGCCACATGCCGATCTGCCATTTCTGCACTGGGCCTGTCAGGATGCCATCTTCAAGATGCAGGAGGCACTCGCAGGCGTGATTCGGAACTTCCCGATCAGACCGGTGGCATGGATGATGCGTGCCATGATCTTCCCCATCGGACGCTGGCGTCAGCCGCCTGCCGATCGCCTTGGCCATCAGGTAGCCAACCTGCTGCTGAGCCCGGGTGAAGCTCGTGATCGCCTGATCGAACTGACATTCAAGCAGGATCTGCCCAACTACCATGCCGGACAGATCGAAGCGGCACTGCCCGATATCATCAGGGCCGAGCCAATCGAGCGCAAACTGCGAAAGGCAATCATTGCCGGTCAGATCAGCGAAGCCAATCCAGAGGCACAACTTGATGAAGCACTGAAACAGCACATCATCAACAAGGAAGATCACGCCCTGCTGATCAAGACCCGCAAGGATGTGGCGTCGATCATCGCCGTGGATGACTTTGACAGCGAGGATCTCGCCGCAGGCAGCAAGAAGCGAAAGCCACGTTCAAAGCCCAAGGCTGTGGCCTGATCCGACACTAGTGCAAAATGAGAAAGGGCCGTTCGCGGCCCTTTTTTCATGGATGATGGATAAGATCAGCGTCTATTGCCGACCCAGAGCGGAATCATCAGACCGACCGAGAATATCGGCTCACCCTTCTCAATGCCTGCAGGCGAATCATCCGAGTAGAGACTGTAGCGGTAGCGTGCATCGGCCTTCAGCTGAACACCACCCTGCTCGGAAAGATCCCATACGCCACCGATGGCGACAGAAACCGTCAGATCAGTTTCCGAGCGCTGCCTGAAATCGTATTCAGCAGCGCCAACACCAATCAGAAAATAGGGATCCCACAGGGGTACACGGTTGAATTGCACGAAATTGATCTGGAAACCCTGCTGATCCTTGTCTGCACCATCATCAAACTGTGTCGTATCCTTCCAGGCTTCAAGCTCGACAGTCCAGTTGTTGCCGAACTGTCGCCCCACCTCGAGTCCGACAAGATCGCCACGATCGGCGTCAAGACTGCCATCGGTAAAGATCATGCCCGCCTTGACACCCAGATACCACGGTGCATTGGGTGCCTGTTGCTGTGCCTGAGCTGAAGACAGCCCGATGGCCACTGCAGACAGTATGGAAAATGAAACCAGACGGTTCATGACGACTTGTCACCCTTTTGCTCGAACACCTTGCCGGTGGTCCACGAGATCCAGATCCAGAAAGCGGCCAATGGTATCATGAGCAGCAGGATGACCTGAATGGATAAATTCGCCATCGTGTGCAGCAGACGATACAGGTGACCGCTGACCACATCACCGCCTCGATAGATCGCGGTATCAATGAAATTCTTGCTCTTGAATTTCTCTTCAGGTGTCACCTGCGTGTAGAGCAGATCCCTGGCCGGTTTCATCAGGCCATATTCACCACCGCGACGGAACACCTGAAGCAGACCGATCACCAACAGCGTGGGCGAGAGCCCGAGTATGATCAATGCAATCAGGGTGAATGCAGGCATGATCGCCAGGGTCCATGCCGCGCCATATCGGCGCAACAGACGACCAGTCATGAAAAACTGCAGCACGAAGGCCACCACATTCACACCCAGATTGACCAGTGAGAAATATCGTCGATGCTGCTCGCCTTCGCTGAGATATTTCTCGACGATGTAGATTTCCGCGTAATAGAAAATCGTGCTGATCACCACCATCAGCACCAGCACCACGCTTATCCTGAACAGATAAGGCGATCGCACCACGGTGGTGGCACCGGCGAAGATGGAACCGCCGATGACCTTGTCAGGATGCAGTGTATAGTCCAGATCCAGATCCCTGGCATTGATCAGGCGCAACTGAAAATAGAGCGCACCACCCAGCATCAGGATGGCGAACAGCATCACACCCTGGATATCGACCATGGACGAGATCACCGAGGAGACTGCTGAACTCAGGATTGCCGTCAGACTGCCCGCCGCCGCAATGAAGCCAAACAGACGCTTGGCCTGCTCGCTGTTGAACACATTGGCCATGAAGCTCCAGAACACCGAAACAATGAACAGATTGAAAACGCTCAACCAGACGAAATAGACACGTTCGGTCCAGACATTGCCCGGCAGGTATTCAATCACCAGCACGAAAGCGAACAGGTTGAAAATGAAGAACAGGTAGATGGCCGGAAGAAATTTCTTCTGCGAGTAACGCGACACCAGATAACCGTAGACAGGTACCACCGCAAGCATGGCGAAAAATGTGCCCGTGAACAGCCAGGGCACTGTCTGATGGCCACTGCTGACGGCAAGGCTCTCGCGCAACGGGCGCAGAAGGTAATAGCCGAACATCAGGCAACTGAAATACCCGAAGGCTGAAAACACCGTGTTGCGTTCCTCATCCCTGATCAGCAACAGGCCGGAAAGATATGATTTCATGGATTGTCCGAATCGGCCGTCATGAAACCGGCATTATGCACCATCAGCCCTGCAATGACAGCCACAGGTCCTGCCCTGATCAAACTGGACGATGCCCAGAAATCGCTCAGGAATCGGTTATGGCGTTGGCGGGCGGGTTGCCCGAATCCTCGCCCGGCTGATCGAATGGCTGCGCCATGACTTCCATGCCGTCTCGCAATCGTTCGGCACCTCGCACAATCACGACCTGACCGGCAGCAAGATCACCCGATACAGCGATGTAGTCACCGCTGGCGATCCCCGGCCTCACCTGTATCTGGCGGGCCTTTCCCTCCTCATCCACAGTGAACACCGAAGCAGTGCCAGGTCTCAGAACCAGCGCATCGCGGGGCACCGACAGTTCCGATGATGGCATTGCCGTCGGAATGCGGACACGAATAGACTGTCCGACAGGCAGGCGCTCATCGAGCCGGGCCCTGACTTCAAACAGATGAGTCGTTTCATCACCCACCGGCACGACACTGGTCACCAGGGCACTGAATTCGACTGGCTGACCACGGCGCATGGCAGTGAACAGCAGGATACTGTCGCGACTGATAAAATCGAAATAATCCAGCGGTGCTCGTGCGACTACCTCCAGATCAGCGGGGTCGACCAGTCGCAGCAGTTCGCTGTTGGAATTGATCACCTCACCCACCCTGGCGAAGCGTTCGGTAACCACGCCGCCGAAGGGTGCCTCAACCCGCGACTTGCGCAACTGATCCTCGACGCGGCTTAGCCTTGCCTGCGTGGCCGTGGCATTCGAGCGGGCCTGATCCCGATCCGAGCGGGTCTGTTCCAGCAGGTTTCTGGCTGCTGCATTCTTCTCGGACAGTGAATTGAGTCGATCGAATTCAGATGCAAGATAGCGGGCCCTGGATTGAAGCCCGGCAAGCTCTGCCACCAGCTCGTCCTGCTGAAGCAGCAGATCGGTATCATCCACCTGAGCCATGGAGTCACCTGGCTCAACCACCGTGCCGACTTCCGACAGCTTCAGCAGCCGGCCGGATATCTCCGAGGAGATGGTCGCATCCGACTTGCTCAGCACAGTACCGGCCACCTGCACCACCGGCGTCATGTCACGAATGCTTGCCTCCGAGGTCCTGACCAGAACCGGACCACCGAACTGTGCACTGGCGACAGTGGCTGTGAACAGAAACAGCAGTGCTGTGCTAAGCAGGCTGAGTCGTTGCATGTTGTTTTTCTCCCAACCTGAGCAGGCTTGGTAACAATATCAGTGTAAACAGGGTGGATATCAACATGCCACCCACAATGACCGCGGCCATGCCGCGATAGATTTCGGTACCCTCTCCGGGTATCAGCAACAGGGGCAACATGCCGAACAGGCTGGTCAGGGTACTCATCAGAATGGGCCGGAGCCTCAGACGCATGGCACTGCGAACGGCATCCACACGGTTCATGCCTTCACGTTCGGCATCACGCGCGCGGTACACCAGCAGAATGGCATTGTTCACCACCAGGCCCAGCAGGATGACAAAGCCGATCATGGTCAGCAGATCCATGCTCTGGCCTGCGGATTCACCCATCATCTTCAGCACCCAGTCCAGCAATCGCAGGAACAGCACGCCACCGACGGTTGCCATCGGCAATGTCAGCACCACCAGCAGGCTGTCCCTGAACGATCTGAACAGTGCACTGATCAGCAGGTAGAGAATGACAATCGCCAGTGCAAAGGTCCACTGCAGTGAGTCGAGCACGCTGTCGAGGGCTTCTGCCGTTCCGCGGTATTCGATGGAGGCATCGTCGGGCAACATCGCCCTCAGTGCAGGGTCAACCTCGGTACGCAGGGTTTCTATGGCGTCCTCCAGCGCGATGCTCTCAGGCGGCGTGATCTGCAGAGTCAGCGTTCGTCTGCGATCAATTCGACGAATCTCGCTCGGGCCCGCTGTTCGCTCCAGCGTGGTCAGCTCACCCAGTGTATGGACAGCGCCATCGGCCGTCGCCACTGGCATGGCCATCAGGTCTTCCGGTTTGAGTCCAGCTCTCGCCTCGCATGATCACATCCAGACGCCGGTCGCCGTCGAAATACTCGCCGACGAAGGCACCATCACCCAGTGCCCGGATCATGGTGGCGACATTGGATCGATTCCAGCCGGCTTCGGCAATGGCGCGGTCATTTGGTATCAGACGCAGCTCCGGCTCGGCCAGCTCCAGCCCCGGAATCGGTCTGATCTGGGCGCCCGGAAGGGCCTGTGACACCAGGCCGAATCCGGCCCCTCCGGCTTGCAGGATTGATTCGTAATCCCTCGACTGCAGATCCAGCTCGATGGTTCGGCCACCGCGAATCCCGCCAAAAATCGGTGCCCGCTGCGCAAAGCCGATAGTGTCCGGGAAACCACTCATGATCTTGAAGTTCACTTCCTGAAGGAAGAGATCGACATTGCTGCGGTCCAGGGCACTGCCGCCAAAAAACCCGCCAGTGCCAAAGAAGCCCAGAAAATAGCTTTTCAGTGCCGGTTCCTGACCACCGTCAAGATACTGCATGAAGCGCTGATCCATCACCTTGGTCAGCTCTGATTCAGCCGTATCAACGCCCAGCCCAGGGGGCGTCTGCATGAATCCGAAAAAGAAGTTCTGCTTGCCGGTGGGCAGATATTCGGCTGAGGGTTTCATCAGCAGCGCCAGCGCCACCGGGATGATGGTCAGGCCACTAATCCAGAAATACCGTCCCTTGCGTGATCCGGTGAGCTTCATGATGAATTCTGTACTGCGACGCCACCAGCTCTGGTGCAGATCATCCAGTGGCTTGTCACCCAGCCAGCTCATGGCTGCCGTCGGCAGCACCGTGATTGCCACAAACAGTGATGCCACGACAGCCACTGAAATGGTGATGGCCAGATCACCGAACAGCTGACCTGCTTCGTCCTCCAGGAAGACCACCGGCATGAAGATGGCAACCGTGGTTGCCGTTGACGCCAGCAGCGCCCCCCACACCTGTCCGGCACCACGCAGAGAGGATTCATGCGCAGATCGTCCCATCTCACGTTGCCGGAAGATATTCTCCAGCACCACGATGGCAGCATCCAGTACCATGCCGGTGGCAAACGCCAGCCCTGCCAGCGAGATGATGTTGAGCGTGCGCCCGGAGGCATCGAGTACCATGAATGCGATGAACAGGCACAGCGGAATCGATAATGCCACCATGCCGGTTGCCCGCAGTTTTCGCAGGAACCACCACAGTACCGCGGTGGCGAGCAGGATTCCAAGCAGCAGATTGTTGCGAACCATGCCGACCGAGGCATAGATGTAGTCCGTTTCGTCATATACCTGGGTCAGGCTCAGCCCTTCGGGCCCGATTACGTCACGGTTCAGTTCATCGACCGTGTTGCGCACACCGTTCATCACCTCCAGTACATTGACACCGGTCTCCGGTATCACATTGAGGGCGATTGACGGGCCTCCGTTCTGGCTGATGACAGCTGCGCGGTCGCGCAGCATCAGTTCGATGCTGGCAATGTCCTTGAGTTTGACCGGGCGCCCCTCACGCCATTCCAGCACCAGTTCCCCGAGTGACTGGATATCATACTTGCCGGCAAAGCGAATGGTGTACTGACGTCGACCGACTTCCTGGCTGCCCGCCGAGATGTCTGCATTGGAACCCAGTTCCTGCGCAATGCGTGTCAGGTCGATGCCGAGACTGGCCGTCTTGTAGGGATCAAAGGTGATCCTGATCTCGTAGGGCCTGCCCCCAAAGGCATTGGCTGAAGAGATGCCTGGCACACGTTCGAGCATGGGCAGGATACGCTCATCGACAAAATCCTGATAGGTCGAGATATGATTCGGGTTTTCTGCAGTCGGTAGCAGGGCAAACCAGGCGATGGTGTTGCCAAACTCGTCACCACCCACGCGGATGAAGGGCTCGGTGACATCGACCGGATAACGCTGTACCTGATTCAGACGATTGATCACCTCGATCAGCGCCTTGCCCATATCGGTGCCGACTGAAAATTCGAGATTGACACTGGCATTGCCACGTCCGGCATTGGAGGTCATTTTGACCACTCCGGGCATGCCACGCAGCACGTCTTCCTGCGGCTCGATGATTTCGGATTCGACCTCGTTGGGTGCAGACGCACGCCACCCTGTAGTTATCGATATGACTGGCCGCTCCACATCCGGTGTCAATTGGACCGGCAGACGACTCAGCGAGATGATGCCGAATATGACGATCAGGATGCAGGCGACAGCCACTGCAACGGGGTTGCTCAGGGCTGTTGCCGTCAGTCCGGTTCTGTATTCGGGCTGCGAGGTCATGATGATCTCATTCTATCGGATCGAGCCGTGATTAGACACATTTCGAAACAAGGACAACACTGCCGATAGTCATCGCTGACAGAGGCTGACATTCGACAGCAATGGTGAGTTCGCTATACTGGCGCATTGATTTTTTCCGGAGCACACCATGACACACAATTCAGCTGCCCATAGCGGTGGCAATCCTGACAAGACCCATTCTGGCATGTTCTCCCTGCAACGTTGGCTACTGATGCTGGCCCTGCCTGTTGTTTTGATCGCTTGCCACAACGCCTCCTCCACTGCTTCAGCAGATGATGATCAGGCTGCAGCCAGCAGCGCGCCGACAGCCGAGGAGGCCCGCGCCTTTATCGAAAAAGCGGAAGCTGAGCTCAGCGCCATTGGTGTTGAAACCGCTCGTGCTGCCTGGATCCAGAACAATTTCATTACCGATGACACCAATATCCTGGTTGCCCAGGCTTCTGAAAAATACACCGCAGCCGGTGTACGATTCGCCAATGAGGCTGCTCGTTTCAATGGCCTGGATCTGGATTACGACACACAGCGCAAGCTCGACAAGCTCAAACTGACCCTGACACTTCCAGCGCCTCAGGATGCAGCCAAGACCAGCGAACTGGCAACGATAGCCAGTGAGCTGTCATCACTCTATGGTCAGGGTGAGTATTGTCGCGCAGATGGTGAGTGCTGGTCACTGGGGGCCATGACTGAAAAACTGGCCAATAGCCGTGACCCTGATCTGCTGAAGGAAATCTGGGTCGGCTGGCGCGAGATCTCGCCACCGATGCGTGACAAGTATGTGCGACTGGCAGACATTGCCAATGAAGGTGCTGTCGATCTGGGTTATGACAATGTCGGTCATCTGTGGCGATCCGGATACGACATGGACCCGGACGCCTTCGCCACCGAGATGGATCGACTGTGGGGGCAGGTCAAGCCACTGTATGATGCGCTTCACTGTCATGTTCGTGCCGAACTGAATGAGCAGTACGGTGATGAGGTGGTGGCCGCGACCGGCCCCATCCCGGCACATCTGCTTGGCAACATGTGGGCCCAGCAATGGGGCAATATCTATCCGCTGGTGGCACCGGCCGATGCAGACCCTGGCTATGATCTGAGCAAGCAGATCGTTGACAGTGGCATGTCCGAGACCGATATGGTCAGGAGTGCAGAGAAATTCTTCACCGGCATGGGATTCGATCCCCTGCCCGAGACCTTCTGGAGCCGCTCGCTGTTCACCAAACCGGCCGATCGTGATGTGGTCTGCCACGCCAGTGCCTGGAATATTGACCAGGTTGATGACCTGCGCATCAAGATGTGCATCCAGAAAACGGGTGAAGATTTTTCCACCATCCACCACGAACTGGGACACAACTTCTATCAGCGAGCCTATAACACCCAGTCATTTCTGTATCAGGAAAGTGCCAACGACGGTTTCCATGAGGCCATCGGTGACACCCTGTCACTGTCGGTCACACCGAAATACCTGAAGCAGATCGGCCTGATCGACGAGATTCCGGATGCCTCGAAGGATATCGGCCTGCTGCTGAACATGGCGCTGGACAAGGTGGCTTTTCTGCCCTTCGGCCTGATGGTGGACAAATGGCGCTGGCAGGTGTTCAGCGGACAAACGCCGCCGGAACGTTACAATGCCGACTGGTGGGCTTTGCGTACCGAGTATCAGGGCATCGTCCCACCGGTTGAACGCAATGAGGGACATTTTGATCCGGGAGCCAAATACCACATCCCCGGAAATACACCCTATTCACGTTATTTCCTGGCGCATATCCTGCAATTCCAGTTCCACCGTTCCCTGTGTGAAATTGCAGGTAACACCGAGCCCCTGCACCGCTGCACCATCGCCGGCAATACCGATGCCGGTGCACGGCTGGATGAATTGCTGAAGATGGGCTCATCGCGGCCATGGCCCGATGCGCTGGAAAAGATGACCGGTGAGCGCGATATGGATGCCAGTGCCATCATCGATTACTTTGCCCCACTGAAGACCTGGCTGGATCAGCAGAACCAGGGCCGTGAGTGCGGCTGGTAAGTATGGCGACTTGAAAAAAACGGGCCTTGATGGCCCGTTTTTCTATGTCTGGATACCTGGATGGGGGTTCATGAGGGAGAGACAGTATCCGCGATATCCATTGATGAAACCGATCAGTGCCGACGATCGTATCGGATCCCTTTCTTCACCTCGGTCTGTGCCTTGCGGACCAGCCGCAACGCTTCAACCCGATGACCGCCCTTGTCGCTGGTGGCCTTGGAAAGCTGATTCTCCGCAATATTCAGCGCATCAAGTGCAGCCTGCATGCGTGGCTGATCCGCACTGACCTGCCCGGCAAAATAGGCAAATGCCATGGCGGTGACCATCATCAGAACATAAGATACCCGGCGGCGTCGCTGATGCGGCAATCGGGTAGTAGCCCTTGTTGTTTGTTGTGCCATTGTCAAGCTCCTTTTGTGTAACATTCAACAGTATTCTGCTCCTACAACGCACCCGGCACAAATCGGTTGACATGAATACTGTCACTCCCATGCGCAGGCCACGATGGCGAGAATCCACTTGCACTTCACTTTCATTCCAAATCGTGTGGTAAAACCGAATTCCGGTGTCATCCTGTCCCAGGCACGCGCCACCTCGCCCTTGAATCCGAAGGGATAGAATCGAATATCCAGCTCGCCATCGGCCAGCGGCAATCGCGGTATGTTGCTGGCGAGCAGCTCATCAGCGCTGGTCTCGATAAATCTCGAGATCGGGATGGAGGTTTCAATTACCTCCTGCTGACGCAGAAACTGCAGATCCTGTTCGGCTCCCGGCATCCTGTAAATATCCAGTGTCGACAGCAGCTGGGATGAGCTTACATCCGGGACTGGGAGAAGGTCATCGGCAGGTTCGTTAACTGGAACCGGCACTGAGAGTGTTGCAGCGGGCAGTTGAGGCATCGTCGCGATCGACCTGTCCGGGAACTCGTCTGGTGGCA
>CBDBVC010000008.1:0-8381 GCA_965212525.1 Lysobacterales bacterium | reverse complement strand
TCGGATCCAGCGGCTGATAGAGTGAGGGTGGCTGCTTCGGCTGTCCCAGCTGTATCTGACGATGCTGGCCGGATCTGGCAATGGCCGATGCCACACGACCGGCATTGTCCAGTGCAGCAGGGTGAATCTCATCGGTATAGGCGAAGCCCGATTTTTCACCGGCAACCACACGTGCACCAACACCCCGTTCTATATTGTGCCCGCCCGACTTGACCAGACCATCTTCCATCACCCAGCTCTCATGGCGGGTGTACTGGAAATAAAGATCAGCGAAATCAGCCGAGGCTGTCATCATCTGACCAAGTAGCCTGCCGAGATAATTGTCGGACAATTCGCCCGGCTCCAGCAATCGATGCCGGGCCTGTTCAATGTGAGTATTACTGTTCATGCAAGGTGATGATTACTGTAGGTCTGAGTAACGGCCCGGGAGTTTACCATGCAACGAGATGATGCATGAGACATTTCACGAGCCTGTGGTTTCGGAATCCGATTTGTCGATGTCATATCGCTGCCGCAGAATCTCGATTCCTTCCCTGTCGGTAATTTTCTCCACCAGCGGATCGCCCACTTCGCCGGATACCTGATAGAAGGTTTCGGCAATCTTGCCGAACGGTTTGCCTATCACATTCTGCAGTACCATGCCTGCCGCAGCACCCGGACCGCCGCCGGCAATCGCGCCGACAATTGGCAGCGTACCCCCCACATTGGGAGTGACACGGATAACAGTATCGGTCGTCAGTTCGGTCAGATCGGTGATCCCCCTGATTTCGATATCAACGGTCGGTCCATCGATCAGCAGTGATTCGGTTATCGCCTTGCCATCGGCCATGGCAATCTTGCCGTCGATACGGTCAAAGGCCAGCCCCTTCTCGAACACGTCGGAGAAATCCAGGAACAATCGCCTTGGCAGAATGTTCAGCAGCCCGAACAGCTTGCCGGCACCACTTTCAAAGGTGGTGATAGACCCGTCGCTGACCGATACTGTCAACTGTCCATCGAGTGTTTCCGGTAGAAAATCACCCGGTGCCCCTGGCCACACGGCATCGATGGCCAAGATGGTCTGTCCGTTATCCGAGATCGTGTCGTAGCCGAAGCTGGTCAGCAGATCACCCAGCCGCTCGGCCGTCAGGGTGATCTCGAAATCGCTCGAATTGTCGTCACCGCTGACTCGCCAGTCACCGCGTGCATTGATCGAAAACCGGTCTGAACGGGTTTCGTAGTATTCCACGTGCATACCTTCAGCGGTCGGGTATGTGGCAAAACTGACCCGGCCAAAATCGATACTGTTCATGATCATGTGCTCAGCCAGAAACTGGACTGGTGGCAGTCGTGACGGATCGCTGTAATCCAGTGTTGATCCCGGCATCTTGTCGGGCCAGTTGAGCTCGGTGAATTCTGCAAGAACCGGCAGGCCCGGCGTCTGTTCGAGAGGCAGCCTCAACTGACCGGCTCCCCAGTCGCCGTCGACCGCGATCTGCCAGAACTCACCCTCGCGTCCAGCTTCGAATGCCGTGGTACCGAAGGCACGCTCCATCAGGATCATCGAGTCGACCTGTCCATCCATGCGGTTGATGATCAGCTGGCCGTCACCTTCTGTGCCCTGGGTCTGGAAATTTTCACCGACCCATTGCCAGACACCATCCAGGTCAAGCGCTCCGATGACTCCGCCGATTATCAGCCCGTTTTCGGATGTGACCGTTTCAACAGGCCCACCGAACATGACATCACCACGCCAGTAAGGCGTTCCCTGCAACAGTTTCATCGACAGCAGGGAATCGATATCCAGGCTGACCGATTCAAGATTGGGCAGATCGGTACTGAGTGTCACTCGCCTGCTCTCAATCGGTGCCTTGGCGAATGGTGACGGCAGGTTGATGGGTGTACCCACCAGATCCGAACTCAGATTGAACATCACATCTGCAGGTTCGGTTGCGCCATCGGGTCTTGACGGCTTGACGAAGGAAGCCTGCCAGCGTACGGGATCGGGCATGATTCTGACCAGATCCAGATGTTCCGGCAGATACCTGCTGAACAGTTCCAGTGGTGCCAGTGTGTCGACATTGATACTGACATCGGCTGAGTCGCCGGCAGCAGCCCCCATCAGCAGATTGATGTCGATGGTCTCGCCAAGAAAACTTGAACTGAGCGCCTCGCTGCTGAGGCTGTCACGGTCAAAATTCAGTCGGCCATTGGTGCCCGTCAGCTCAAGATCCCACTGATTGAAACTGAACCGGGTGTCGGTCAGTTCGACCACGCCATCCACATCCAGCTTCAGTCCCTTGGCAAACGGCACCTTGAGATTAACCGAGGTTCTTCCCTGACCCTGAGCATTGGTATCTGACAGATACTGACCATAACGCTCATTCAGCGGTGTGTCCTGCAGATATCGGATCATTTCATCGACATCCCCGACACCGGTTGAGGTCAGTTCGATGATCTTGCGCCTGTGATCCGGCAGATACAGCTGAATATCGACGATGTCGAGTTCCCCCGTAGTCGCCCGACTGGAGTTCAGCCGCATGCCGCCGGGAAAGAACTCGACGGCAGCATTGAGATTACGGACTTCCGGCCAGTTCTGGCTATAGTCAACGTGGGTATCGACAAGATTGGCTGAGGCATGAAACACGCCCTGATTGTCAGCAAACGGCCAGTCATCCAGATCACCGTATAGAGTGATCTGCCCGGAGTTAAGCGTTCCGCTGATCAGTGAACGGTCCAGCCACTCTACCAGTCTTGGCTTGAATCCAATCAATGGCCAGTAAAGTTTCGATTGCCGCAGATTGGAATGATTGACCGCCAGCTGAATGTCCACGGTCGGACGCTCACTGTCAAAGGTCACCGCCACCCTGCCCTCGCTGTCGAGATTATCATTCTTCAGCGAAAGGTGGCTGACATCCATGTTCCAGATCTCACCGTCCCAGTCCCACAGGACATCAGCCGACATGCTCTCCATCAGCAGGGGCCAGCGCAGAATCCGGGGAAGATCGATGAAGTTGTCCTGACCTGACAATCGGGCAAGTCCCTGGAAATCATTCAGTTCCACCTGACCGCTGATATCACTGATCCCAGGCAGGTAGTTGAACGGGGTCGATGAGAGACCATCGAATGACAGCGTCCCGGTGATCTGTAATGGCCAGCCTATCCTGAGCGAGGCAATTCGAATGTCGCTCAAATCAGCATGCGGTGATGCTTCATAGATCAGCCGTCTGAGCTCTTGTGGCAGACCATCGATGACCACCAGTGAATCAACCAGATCCTCGATACGCAGAAAATCTGTCCCGATCTGGTATGACGAAACACCGTCTGAATCCAGAACCCGCCGCACTGCCAGATCCGTGACTGGCCACTGCTTGTCGTTACGCTCCATGATGAAATCCTGGAAAAACAGCTGCCACTGTCCGTTCTCAGAAAATTCCATAGCCAGCTGTGTGTTCAGGTGTTCGATCTGGTATCGCGTGGCGATCAGCGACTGCTCGTCATCGTCCAGCCGGATATTGCCACCGATCACCAGATTGTCCAGTTCGAGCGAGGACTGCAGGCTGTGCAGTCGATCTTCATGACCGCGCATCCAGACCTCCAGATCCACATCGCCGGATAGAGGCCTGGCACCGAATTGAGTCCAGGTCCGGAACCACTCACCCAGCGAGTCGGTTTCGATTCTGGCGTAAGCCTCATAACCCCAGCCACTGTCATCTTCATGCTGGGTCAGTGTGGCAGAAAAGTGGATGCCATTGTCGTCAGGCGACTCACCAATGCGGCCTTCGATGATACGGACTTCACCCTGATCAATGACCGACACCTCGATAGTATCCAGTGTGACTGACTGGTCATTAAGCTGATCGGTGATCTGCAAACGGTTGGCGATAAAGCCGGCATTGCCAAAGGTCGTCAGAAGATCTGTGATGCGACCATCATCGTCAGCATCCGTCACCGTGCTGATACCAGAGACCCGCCATTGACCCGTCAGATCCCGCACAATGTCGATCTGGTCGGTAATCACATTGAAATCAATGCCATAGCGACCTCCAGGCAACAGATAGGACGCCGGGTGAAGGCTGATCTCGATTCGCTCGAAAGTCAGCGGGTCAGCATCACCCTGGCTGAAGCCGACATCAAGCAATGAAATGATCGCATGCCCCTCTGTCCAGTCGCTGCCCATGCTGCCGATGCGCACGCTCTGGCCAGTCTGTTCAGCCAGCCAGCGCTCGAGATCAGGTTTGAATCCGGGGGCATAGGGCAGCAGCAGTCGCAGAACGCCGACGGCAAGCGCCAGACAAAGGGTGCTGATGACCACGGCTGTCCACAGGATCGCCCGTAACTTGTGCAATCCTGTCTTGATCGCCTTCATTGGGTAATCCGGCGGTCTTGAATCGGGCTTGTGAGGCTGCTGTGGCTGATGGCAGGTATCCGGTTTTCTGAGATCAACAGACCATTGTAGGACGGCAGGATTAAAATCATGTTAACTGATCAGAGCAGCACAACGTCGAACTGTTCCTGCGAGTACTGATCCTCACGCTTGAACTCGATGGCCTTGCCCAGTGATTCCTCCAGGTCTGCCACGATGGACGCATCCTCATCCAGTATACGGTCAACCACGCTCGGTTCAGCCAGAACCATCAGGTGTTCAGCATCAAACTGACGCACCGATCGGATGATTTCCCGGAAAATCTCGTAGGCAATCGTTTCAACCGATTTGATATAGCCGACCCCACCACAACTGTTGCAGGGTTCACACAGCACGTGTTCGAGGCTCTCACTGGTTCGCTTGCGGGTCATCTCCACAAGACCAAGCTCGGACAGCCCTGAGATGCTGGTCTTGACATGATCCTGCTCCAGTGCCCTCGACAGGGTGCGATGCACCTGCTCCCGGTGAGGTTCATCCTCCATGTCGATGAAGTCGATGATGATGATGCCGCCGAGATTACGCAGCCGAAGCTGTCTGGCAATCGCCTGTGCGGCTTCCAGATTGGTCTTGAATATGGTTTCGGCGTGATTCCTGAAGCCCACATACGAGCCTGTGTTGACATCGATGGTGGTCATGGCCTCGGTCTGATCGATCACCAGGTGCCCACCCGATTTGAGATTCACCTGACGCTCCAGTGCACGATTGATTTCGTCCTCGACGCCATGCAGATCAAATATCGGGCGCGCTTCCTGATAGGCTTCGATCTTGCTGGCCCAGTCCGGCAGGAACTGACTGACGAAGCCTGCCGTCTGTTCATAGGCCAGTATCGAGTCGATGCGAACCCTTTCGATATTGGCTGTCATGGAGTCCCGGATAACACGAATGTACAGTGGCAGGTCCTCATAAACGCAATCGCCGGGTTTTGCGCCCTTGCGTCGATCCTCGATCACTGCCCACAGTTTATTGAGGAATGCCATGTCTGCCCGCAATACGAACTGATCAACCTCCTCGGCATTGGTTCGCACAATGAAACCGTGTCCATTCGGTTCTGGCCGGGCATCCTCCACCATCTGCTTCAGGTGATCACGGGCTTCTTCCGCAATTCGCAGCGAGACACCGGTTTGCGGGTTGCCGGGCGTCAGCACCATATATCGCGAGGGCACTGAAATCTGTGTGGTCAGTCGCGCACCCTTGGTACCCAGCGGGTCCTTGATGACCTGAACCAGCAACTCCTGCCCCTGGCTCACCACATCATTGATACTGGGTTCGGGCTCGTCATCATTGTGGTTATTGCGACGGATATCTGACAGATGCAGGAATGCCGACCGCTCCAGACCGATATCAACGAAGGCGGCCTGCATGCCGGGCAGCACCCGAATGATCTTGCCCAGATAGATATTGCCGGTATAGGCACGCTTGCTGCGCCGTTCGATCATCAGCTCCTGCAGCATGCCGTTATCGATCATGGCCACCCTGATCTCGGAGGGTGTGACATTGATCAGTATCTCTTCACTCACTGCGCTGTCTCCCGACAATTCCTCTGTTTTCTGTCAACGGCCGATCAGAACACGGCATGAAATGTTTCAGCAATTGCGTGGTTTCATACAGCGGCAGCCCCATGACACCATAGTAACTGCCCGAAATTGTCTTGATGACAGATGCGGCAATTCCCTGCACACCATAGGAACCGGCCTTGTCCTGTGGCTCACCAGTGAGCCAGTAGTGATCTATCCAGTCATCATCCAGTGCAGCGAATGTGACATCACTGATACTTGTGGCAACTCGCAAATCGTCCGCAAGTGTCACGGCAACAGACGTGATCACCTGATGCGTATTGTCCGACAGCATGCGCAGCATGCGGCGTGAATCTTCACAGTCACGGGGCTTGCCTAGAATGTCACCCGAGACCACCACTGATGTGTCGGCCGCAAGCAAAGGTAACTGTTCAACATCGCCAGAAAGTTCGGCCAGGCTGTCAAGACCCGCCTGTGCCTTCTCTGTGGCCATGCGCTCGACATAGTCCCGGGGGGATTCACCGGGAACGACCGATTCGTCGATATCGGCAGAAATCTGCACGAACGACACACCGATCTGTCGCAGCAGTTCCTGCCGCCTTGGCGAACGTGACGCCAGGTAGATACGCTTTGGAAATTCTTCAGCCACGATGATAGGGATGCCCCGAAAGAATGGTTGTGGCACGGTACAGCTGCTCTGCCAGAATCACCCGAACCAGGCCATGCGGCAGTGTGATGGCACCCAGAGACCATCGGAAATCACAGGACTGACTGAAAGAATCGTCAAGACCATCGGCACCGCCAATGATGAAACACAGATCACGTCCGGATTGCAGCCAGCTGGAAAACTTTCCGGCCAGCTGTTCCGTGGACCAGTTCTTTCCTGTCACTTCCATGGCTATGGTGACGGCCTGCGAAGGCAGCGCCTTGCGAATTCGTGTCGCTTCACTGGCTTTCAGCTGTGATGAATCAAGGTTCTGGCGCGAGCGCACTTCCGGCTGCAACTCCTTGAGCTGCAACTTCATGTGCGCCGGCATGCGCTTGCTGAATTCGGAAAATCCATCGCTGATCCACGATGGCATCTTGTGGCCAACGGCAAGGATGAACAGTTTCATGGGTCAGTAACAGGGGAAGACTGAAGCGGTCTGAGCGAGAGCCGGTTTCAGCTTTCGTCCGGCTGGTCGATACGCCAGATGCCTTCCAGATTATAGTAGCTGCGGGTTTGCGGCAGCATGACATGCAACAGTACATCGCCCAGGTCAACCAGCATCCATTCACTGCCCGAATCCCCTTCGGTACCGAGTACGCCAATGCCCTTCTGCTTGCTTTTCAGCACCACACCATTGGCCAGTGTCTTGATGTGTCGGGAAGAGGTTCCGGAGACGATGATCATGTAATCGGTGATGGAGGTCTTGTCGCGCACATCCAGCACGATGATGTCGATGCCCTTGGCATCTTCGAGTGCTGCGACAACCAGCTCGGCTATGGATTCCGGAGTCAGTGCCTTGCTGTCCTGCAGCGATTCAGTTTTGATGGAATTCAATCGGTTGAATCCTCCTGGTGTCGATACTGTCATTCTAGCAGTACTGACGGCCAGCGAGAAGTTGCGATTCAGTGTCGGTCAGTGCACAGGCACAGCTAAATCATTCAAAACCGTCGACGAATATCGGCCCCGTGATCTCGAGAAACAGGGCATAGACAGGACCGTCCGTACCGCTGGCATCGGTGGCTCGAATGTAGATAGTATGTCGCCCCTGTGTCAGACCTGTGCGATCGATCGTGCCCTCGAAGCCCTCGCTCGTGGAATCAAAATTGCCGTCACTGGCAATCAGCGGCTGACCGGTGGCGCCGGGTTCCCATGGTGGAATGTCAATGAAATAGTCGACGCCTGAAATATTCTGGGTGGGTTCAGTACCGTTATTGTTGTTGAAGCGATCATCGGAACTGTTGCCTGTAATGATCACGGGCGAGTTGTCGTCAATATCCACGACTGACTGTGACAGCTGGGGAGTGAGGATATCCGGCCCGGAGGCGGTGATATACGGTGTTCTGGCCACACGCAACGCGTACATCAGCGCGTCCAGGTTATCGGGGAGTATGGTGTTTTCAAACGTGGAACAGGCCTGGAAGAAATTGGTGCCCAGCTCAAATGTGTAGGTCGCAATGCCCAGCTGGCCATAGGTATTGTCATCAGAGGCTCCGCTCGCCGGACCAAAATCATCCGCAGTCATCGGCATATAGTCGTTGAACCAGGCCAGCCTTCTGCCAAGCGTCTGTAACTGATCGTGGTTGGGTGCCACTGTGGGCGCACCCCAGCCCCAGGGCCAGATCACCACTTCGGAAAAACTGTGAATATCCAGGTACACCCCGCTGGTGTCATCCGGCGCGGCATCACTGTCAAGCGGGCCTCGCTGATCACTGAAGATTGAGGTCACGTAATTGTTGATGGCCTGGGTTTCTGA
>CBDBVC010000007.1:0-15065 GCA_965212525.1 Lysobacterales bacterium | reverse complement strand
CGTTCTCTGGCGGAACTCGCTTTGGTTCATCGTCTTGACTATTACTGTGCTTACCCATTTCCATTCATTCGATCTGAGTGATCTAATTACTTTCTGAATCGTGTAGATTCTCTACCGATTCTCTTCGCGCCGCAAACCGTGCAGATCGCGACAACTTTTTCCGCTCCGACCTCTGTCGCCGCCTTTGTAAAGCAGTCGTCAGAACAACTCCGGCTGAAACAGCCTGCAAACTCGAATCCTTCGCCTCAGTCTTCTCTTCAACTTGCTCAGAATTTTTCTCGATATCCGATACGACGGGATCGAGTAACGATTCTGTTACCGTTGCATCACTTGAAAAATCGTTTTCAGTGCTGGAGAGCATTGGAACCGAAGAAACGGGAACCATGACGACAGTCTCACTCATCGGCTCCCACGACGAAATCCCCAAATGGTTCAGATTCATCTTCAGGGCATGTACAAGACCATGATGGGGTTGGTGCTCCAGAAATGATTGATCCTCAAGTTTTGAATCCTGGCCACCATTGGGCAGTTGACCGGCTTTCACACCTGGATTTTTCTCACTCGACTCTGCTTCACTTTGCTCAGGAACTTCTTCCAGTAGTAACTCACCCTCATCCAGAGCGTCCTCAGGAATCACTGGCTCACCGTTCCGCACATCAAATCTCAGCACGACTCGGCTGAAGGTATCACCGAGCACATATTCAATTTCATATCGACCATCGGGCAAAGACCGCTGCAACTGCTGCAGCTTATCTCCAGTCATGATGTCATCTGCTAACCGGAAAACGCCAAAAGGTTCGGCGTTTTGATCAGGTCGCAAAACTCGCAACTGGAAATATTCATCGCGTGTTGCGGACACAACAGCACTTGAAGTTGCAGAACTAACCTCAACGCTCAAGGCAACAGAGTCCAATTCGACAGCGGGAAGAAAACTGGCCACCTCAATATTCGGGATCACTTCGCGCTGCGGAATGATCGGCACTGAAAACTCAGGAACATTTGGAATAATGAATCGATGATGCCCACTCTCAAGACCCAAAACGCCTCCGCGTGGCGTGGCAGGATCATCAGTGGAACTGACAATGCCACCTGTAACCGGCTCTGCCAATCCCAGATCTTGCTGCACGAGATCGGCTTGAACAAAGATCGACTCATGATGCCGTACCGCAAAACGTACAACCAAAGGATCGGTCGCTGTTGATCTACCGTTAGCCCGACTGAATAGGAGATCCATGTCGGTGTAGAAATGTTCCAGCGTTATTGCTCCGCTTCCAGCCGACGTAACGGGATTCGTAGGCACTCCTGAACCATTGACTCCAACCAGCACATCCAAGTCACCGCTCAAGCCATTCACTTGCTGGTATCGTTTATTTGCTGCTCCCCAATCAATATCCAGAGTCAAACCTCGCTCACCAGCATTCCCAACATCAATGAACAGTGAACCGACCAGATTGCGAGAGTTCACCTGCACCAACTCGGAAGTGAATACAGTTGATGCGTCATAGAAGGCTGAGTCCGTTGGAAACGCACCGCTTACAGGAATGGTCACCCCATTATCATCGACGGTGTACTCAATGGGCCGAGGTGAGAAAACCCTGGCTGTTCCCTGATCCACTCCCGTGAACAGTTCGACATCCGTACCCAACACAACTGAATCCGACTGCAAATGTATTGCTCGAGATTTCAAGGATGGCCCAGCACCACCCGGCATAGGCCGAGTCATTGGGTCCGCATACTCAGCAGTGACTTTATCCGCATGGAACTGCACATTATTCTCAAGTTCGATTACTCCAGATGCACGCAAATCGATTCGTCCCATCGCACCGCTTGCTACCACTTCAGGGTCAGCCTTCAAATCAGGCCCATCGGCATCGGCACCGTCAAGGAATTTCAGATCACCTCCAGTGACAACTAGCTCGATCTCTCCATTGTCAGTCGTAACCAAGTCTTCCAGCGAAAGAACACTTCCAGATTCACCGGGTACTGCAACGACTGCCCCGTTGAATTGAGTTCTCAGAACACCCACGACATCGACAGTCTGACCCGCCACCTGACCAATCACGAGATCTGTTCCTGAAGCCAGTTGTTTCAGGTGTATTCCAAACGAACTTTCCGCAGCAAGCCTGTCGATAGCCAAGTCGAGTGCTTGCTCATTACTTCCAGCGTCAGCTCCCAGAGTGCTTCCAATTTCGCCGCCGGCTCGAAGTGCAACAACCGTTTCCGCCGATGCGTTGGACTCTTCAATATTCGCGTCAGCTGCATTCCCATCAAGAATATCGCCAACCGCGACCAACCCCACTTGGTTCGCTGCAATATTAGTCATGGTGATTCGCCCCAGAGTAATCATTCCTCCCGACAAACCAACCAATTGCGAACCGCCGACAGTCATGACTGAACCATCAGACATTATCCAATCGTTACCGGATTCCACGAGTAAATTACCGCCGGCATTAACTGCACTCGAAGCTCCTTGGGTAAGGTCGTTACCTACAATGAGCCCCACATCACCAGTCACACTTTGAATGACGCCTGTTTGTTCAAGGTTTCGAGCAACATCTATCAACAAATCCCCGCTGTCGTTATTCAGGGTGCCTGACACTGAGGCATCGTTTCCTGACAGAAGATAGACGACACCTGATCCAGCTGTGGTCACAGCAGCATTAACCGCCAAGTCATTAGCAGCATCAAAAGTGATGTGCCCAGTACCGCTGATTACATCGGCATCGATAATGATATCGCCACCCGCGCCACGGGCCTCCAAAAGCACATCACCATTACCGCCCGCCGATACGCCTTGACTGTCCGTGCCGCCCTCAATGGTCAGAGAACCGCTAAGTGAAACCAACTTGATGGGACTATCAGTTTTGCTATTCAGATCTTCGAGCGAAGATGCTGTGCGAGCCCGTGCTACCGAATTCGCTGTACTGTTAAAATTAGTTCTTAATGCAGAACCTAGATTCACTGTCAAAGCAGCGACGGTCGTAACCGTCAGGCTATCAGCCTCGGATAGATAAATCTCCAATTCTGCATTAGCAGCCAAAGTGGAAACCGCAATGTCGATTGCGTTGTCATTCGCATCGGCGTTGATATTTCCCGTATCACTGCCACCAATCAGGCCGTTTGTCGCAACAAGCGAAAGGCTCGTGGCTGAAACATTCAGCGAACCGGCATTCGAATCCAAAATGCTGTTACTTGCCGACAACGCGACGTTCACACCGTTGATGACTCCCAGCCCGATGTCGCCACCCAAAGCTTCGCCAACAACATTACCAACCGCTGTGATCACAGCATCGCCAGCCATCGTCCAGTCGGTGCCAGCTGAAACCAAAACGTCACCACCGGTGGTGATATCGCCGCTTGAGGTTTGATTCAAAGATCCACCAGCGATCAAGCCCACGTCACCACTGGTGCTCGTGATCGATGTGGTCTGAGTGATATCGCCACCTGACTCTACCAGGAGGTCGCCTGACACAGTTGTGACAGAATCATTAACCCCGATGTCATTCCCCGCGACCATGTACAGCGTGCCGGAACCACCGGTCGATAATGACGCGTTCACAGTCAAGTTATTGGCTGCATCCAGCGTGATGTTGCCAGTTCCGCTGATCACATCGGCGGCGATGATCACATCGCTACCCGCTCCGCGAGCTTCCAGGAGCACATCGCCAGCACCGTTGGCTGATACACCCACGCTGTCAGAACCACCGTTAATCGTGAGCGAACCGGCAAGTGAAACCAGTTTGACCGGTCCATCAGTTGTCGTGCTCAAATCTTCCAGTGAAGAGCGGGTCTGGTTCTCGCTGACATCAGTCGTTGTGCTGTTGAAGTTCACTCGAACCACAGACTCGATATCCACTGTCACCGCGGCAACCGTTGTGACGATCAGACCGTCAGTTTCTGAGACATAGATGCCTGAATCAGAACTGGCAGCCAGAGTCGAAACCGTGATCTCGATCGCGTTGTCATTCGCATCTGCGTTGATATTTCCCGTATCACTGCTACCGATCGAGCCACCCGTTGCAACAAGCGAAAGGTTCGTGGCTGAAACATTCAGCGAACCGGCATTCGAATCCAAAATACTGTTACTTGCCGACAACGCGACGTTCACACCGTTGATGACTCCCAGCCCAATGTCGCCACCCAAAGCTTCGCCAACAACGTTACCTGCTGATGTGATCACAGCATCGCCAGCCATCGTCCAGTCGCCGCCAGCTGAAACCAAAACGTCACCACCGGTGGTGATGTCGCCGTTCGAGGATTGAGCCAGTGTGCTGCCAGCAATCAGACCCACGTCACCGCTGGTGCTCGTGATCACGGCGGTCTGAGTGATATCGCCACCTGACTCTACCAGGATGTCGCCTGACACAGTTATGACAGAATCATTAACCCCGATGTCATTCCCCGCGACCATGTACAGCGTGCCGGAACCACCGGTCGATAATGACGCGTTCACAGTCAAGTTATTGGCTGCATCCAGCGTGATGTTACCAGTACCACTGATCACATCGGCGGCGATGATCACATCGCTACCCGCTCCGCGAGCTTCCAGGAGCACATCGCCATTGCCGTTAGCAGAGACACCTGGTCCGCCTGAACCACCGTTAATCGTGATCGAACCGGCAAGTGAAACCAGTTTGACCGGTCCATCAGTGTCAGTACTCAAATCCTCAAGAGAAGACGCTGTGAGATCTTCGCTGACATCAGTCGTTGTGCTGTTGAATTTCACTCGAACCACAGACTCGATATCCACGGTCACCGCGGCGACCGTGGTGACGATCAGCCCGTCTGTTTCTGAGACATAGATGCCTGAGTCAGAACTGGCAGCCAGAGTCGAAACCGTGATCTCGATCGCGTTGTCATTCGCATCAGCGTTGCCATTCCCTGTATCACTGCCACCAATCAGGCCGTTTGTCGCAACAAGCGAAAGGTTCGTGGCCGTGATGTTCAGAGAACCGGCATTCGCATCCAAAATACTGTTACTTGCCGACAACGCGACGTTCACACCGTTGATGATGCCCAGCCTCGATGTCACCACCCAAAGCTTCGCCAACAACATGACCAGTCGCTGTGATCACAGCATCGCCAGCCATCGTCCAGTTGGTGCCAGCCGAAACCAAAACGTCACCACCAGTTGTGATGTCGCCGTTTGAGGTTTGAGCCAGTGTGCTGCCAGCAATCAGACCCACGTCACCAATGGTGCTCGTAATCGCGGCGGCCTGAGTGAGATCGCCACCTGCCTCTACCAGAATATCGCCAGTGGCACTGGTCAGTTGTGAATCAATCGTTGCGTTGCTAACCGATGTCAGATAAATCGTGCCCGATCCGCCACTGGTCACTGCAGCATTCACATCCAGATCGTTGCCAGCATCCAGAGTGATGTTGCCAGTACCACTGATCACATCGGCGTTGACGATCACATCGCTACCCGCTCCGCGAGCTTCCAGGAGCACATCGCCATTGCCGTTAGCAGAGACACCTGGTCCGCCTGAACCACCGTTAATCGTGATCGAACCGGCAAGTGAAACCAGTTTGACCGGTCCATCAGTGTCAGTACTCAAATCCTCAAGAGAAGACGCTGTGAGATCTTCGCTGACATCAGTCGTTGTGCTGTTGAAGTTCACTTGAACCACAGACTCGATATCCACGGTCACCGCGGCGACCGTGGTGACGATCAGCCCGTCTGTTTCTGAGACATAGATGCCTGAGTCAGAACTGGCAGCCAGAGTCGAAACCGTGATCTCGATCGCGTTGTCATTCGCATCTGCGTTGCCATTCCCTGTATCACTGCCACCAATCAGGCCGTTTGTCGCAACAAGCGAAAGGTTCGTGGCCGTGATGTTCAGAGAACCGGCATTCGCATCCAAAATACTGTTACTCGCCGTCAACGCAACGTTCACACCGTTGATGACTCCCAGCCCGATGTCGCCACCCAAAGCTTCGCCAACAACATTACCAACCGCTGTGATCACAGCATCGCCAGCCATCGTCCAGTCGGTGCCAGCCGAAACCAAAACGTCACCACCAGTTGTGATGTCGCCGTTTGAGGTTTGAGCCAGTGTGCTGCCAGCAATCAGACCCACGTCACCGCTGGTGCTCGTGATCGCGGCGTCTTGGGTCAGAGTCAAGCCAGCCTCAAGCAGAATATCGCCAGTGTCACTGGTCAGTTGCGAATCAATCGTTGTATTGCTGACTGATGCCAGATAGATCGTGCCCGATCCGCCACTGGTCACTGCAGCATTCACATCCAGATCGTTACCAGCATCCAGAGTGATGTTGCCAGTTCCGCTGATCACATCGGCGTTCGTGATGACATCTTGAGCAGATTCCAGTAACACATCGCCACTACCGTTAGCCGAGACACCTGATCCGCCTGAACCACCGGTAATCGTGATCGAACCGGCGAGCGAAACAAGCTTGACCGGTCCATCAGTTGTCGTGCTCAAATCTTCCAGTGAGGAGCGGGTCTGGTTCTCACTGACATCAGTCGTTGTGCTGTTGAAGTTCACTCGAACCACAGACTCGATATCCACTGTCACCGCGGCGACCGTTGTGACGATCAGACCGTCCGTTTCTGAGACATAAATGCCTGAGTCAGAACTGGCAGCTAGAGTCGAAACCGTGATGTCGATCGCGTTGTCATTCGCATCTGCGTTAATATTTCCTGTATCACTGCCACCGATCAGGCCACTCGTCGCAACAAGCGAAAGGCTCGTGGCTAAAACATTCAGCGAACCGGCATTCGAATCCAAAATGCTGTTACTCGCCGACAACGCGACGTTCACACCGTTGATGACTCCCAGCCCGATGTCGCCACCCAAAGCTTCGCCAACAACATTACCAGTCGCTGTGATCACAGCATCGCCAGCCATCGTCCAATCGGTACCAGCCGAAACCAAAACGTCACCACCAGTGGTGATGTCGCCATTTGAGGTTTGAGCAAGTGTGCTGCCAGCAATCAGACCCACGTCACCAATGGTGCTCGTAATCACGGCGGTCTGAGTGATATCGCCACCTGACTCAACCAGAATATCGCCAGTGTCACTGGTCAGTTGCGAATCAATCGTTGTGTTGCTGACTGATGTCAGATAGATCGTGCCCGCTCCGCCACTGGTCACTGCAGCATTCACATCCAGATCGTTGCCAGCATCCAGCGTGATGTTACCAGTACCACTGATCACATCGGCGGCGATGATCACATCGCTACCCGCTCCGCGAGCTTCCAGGAGCACATCGCCATTGCCGTTAGCAGAGACACCCACGTCCGCCTGAACCACCGTTAATCGTGATCGAACCGGCAAGTGAAACCAGTTTGACCGGTCCATCAGTTGTCAGTACTCAAATCCTCAAGAGAAGAGCGGGTGTGAGATCTTCGCTGACATCAGTCGTTGTGCTGTTGAATTTCACTCGAACCACAGACTCGATATCCACGGTCACCGCGGCGACCGTGGTGACGATCAGCCCGTCTGTTTCTGAGACATAGATGCCTGAGTCAGAACTGGCAGCCAGAGTCGAAACCGTGATCTCGATCGCGTTGTCATTCGCATCTGCGTTGCCATTCCCTGTATCACTGCCACCAATCGAGGCCGTTTGTCGCAACAAGCGAAAGGTTCGTGGCCGTGAAACATTCAGAGAACCGGCATTCGCATCCAAAATACTGTTACTCGCCGTCAACGCGACGTTCACACCGTTGATGACTCCCAGCCCGATGTCGCCACCCAAAGCTTCGCCAACAACATTACCAGTCGCTGTGATCACAGCATCGCCAGCCATCGTCCAGTCGGTGCCAGCCGAAACCAAAACGTCACCACCGGTTGTGATGTCGCCGCTTCGAGGTTTGAGCCAGTGTGCTGCCAGCAATCAGACCCACGTCACCAATGGTGCTCGTAATCGCGGCGGCCTGAGTGAGATCGCCACCTGCCTCTACCAGAATATCGCCAGTGGCACTGGTCAGTTGTGAATCAATCGTTGCGTTGCTAACCGATGTCAGATAAATCGTGCCCGATCCGTCACTGGTCACTGCAGCATTCACATCCAGATCGTTGCCAGCATCCAGAGTGATGTTGCCAGTTCCGCTGATCACATCGGCGGCGATGATCACATCGCTACCCGCTCCGCGAGCTTCCAGGAGCACATCGCCATTGCCGTTAGCAGAGACACCTGGTCCGCCTGAACCACCGGTAATCGTGATCGAACCGGCAAGTGAAACAAGCTTGACCGGACCATCAGTATCAGTACTCAAATCCTCAAGAGAAGATGCTGTGAGATCTTCGCTGACATCAGTCGTTGTGCTGTTGAAGTTCACTCGAACCACAGACTCGATATCCACGGTCACCGCGGCGACCGTTGTGACGATCAGCCCGTCTGTTTCTGAGACATAGGTGCCTGAGTCAGAACTGGCAGCCAGAGTCGAAACCGTGATCTCGATCGCGTTGTCATTCGCATCTGCGTTGCCATTTCCCTGTATCACTGCCACCAATCAGGCCGTTTGTCGCAACAAGCGAAAGGTTCGTGGCCGTGAAACATTCAGAGAACCGGCATTCGCATCCAAAATACTGTTACTCGCCGTCAACGCAACGTTCACACCGTTGATGACTCCCAGCCCGATGTCGCCACCCAAAGCTTCGCCAACAACATTACCAACCGCTGTGATCACAGCATCGCCAGCCATCGTCCAGTCGGTGCCAGCCGAAACCAAAACGTCACCACCAGTTGTGATGTCGCCGTTTGAGGTTTGAGCCAGTGATGCTGCCAGCAATCAAGACCCACGTCACCGCTGGTGCTCGTGATCGCGGCGGTCTTGGGTCAGATCGTCAAGCCGGCCTCAAGCAGAATATCGCCAGTGTCACTGGTCAGTTGACAGAATCAATAACCCCGTTGTCATTGCCCGACTGATGCCATGATAGATCGTGCCCGATCCGCCACTGGTCGATAATGACAGCATTCACAGTCCAGATCGTTGCCAGCATCCAGAGTGATGTTGCCAGTCCCACTGATCACATCGGCGTTCGATGATGACATCGCTACCCGCTCCGCGAGATTCCAGTAACACATCGCCAGCTACCGTTAGCCGAGACACCTGATCGCTGCCTGAACCACCGGTAATCGTGATCGAACCGGCGAGCGAAACAAGCTTGACCGGTCCATCAGTTGTCGTGCTCAAATCTTCCAGTGAGGAGCGGGTCTGGTTCTCACTGACATCAGTCGTTGTGCTGTTGAAGTTCACTCGAACCACAGACTCGATATCCACTGTCACCGCGGCGACCGTTGTGACGCTCAGACCGTCCGTTTCTGAGACATAAATGCCTGAGTCAGAACTGGCAGCTAGAGTCGAAACCGTGATGTCGATCGCGTTGTCATTCGCATCTGCGTTAATATTTCCTGTATCACTGCCACCGATCGAGGCCGCTCGTCGCAACAAGCGAAAGGCTCGTGGCTGAAACATTCAGCGAACCGGCATTCGAATCCAAAATACTGTTACTTGCCGACAACGCGACGTTCACACCGTTGATGACTCCCAGCCCAATGTCGCCACCCAAAGCTTCGCCAACAACGTTACCTGCTGATGTGATCACAGCATCGCCAGCCATCGTCCAGTCGCCGCCAGCTGAAACCAAAACGTCACCACCGGTGGTGATGTCGCCGTTCGAGGATTGAGCCAGTGTGCTGCCAGCAATCAGACCCACGTCACCGCTGGTGCTCGTGATCACGGCGGTCTGAGTGATATCGCCACCCGCCTCAACCAGAATATCGCCAGTGTCACTGGTCAGTTGTGAATCAATCGTTGTGTTGCTGACTGATGTCAGATAGATCGTGCCCGATCCGCCACTGGTCACTGCAGCATTCACATCCAGATCGTTGCCAGCATCCAGAGTGATGTTGCCAGTTCCGCTGATCACATCGGCGGCGATGATCACATCGCTACCCGCTCCGCGAGCTTCGAGGAGCACATCGCCAGCACCGTTGGCTGATACACCCACGCTGTCAGAACCGCCGTTAATCGTGAGCGAACCGGCAAGTGAAACAAGCTTGACCGGACCATCAGTGTCAGTACTCAAATCCTCAAGAGAAGACCCTGTGAGATCTTCGCTGACATCAGTCGTTGTGCTGTTGAAGTTCACTCGAACCACAGACTCGATATCCACGGTCACCGCGGCGACCGTTGTGACGATCAGCCCGTCTGTTTCTGAGACATAGGTGCCTGAGTCAGAACTGGCAGCCAGAGTCGAAACCGTGATCTCGATCGCGTTGTCATTCGCATCAGCGTTGATATTTCCCGTATCACTGCCACCAATCAGGCCGTTTGTCGCAACAAGCGAAAGGCTAGTGGCTGAAACATTCAGAGAACCGGCATTCGAATCCAAAATGCTGTTACTTGCCGACAACGCGACGTTCACACCGTTGATGACTCCCAGCCCGATGTCGCCACCCAAAGCTTCGCCAACAACATTACCAACCGCTGTGATCACAGCATCGCCAGCCATCGTCCAGTCGGTGCCAGCCGAAACCAAAACGTCACCACCGGTTGTGATGTCGCCGTTTGAGGTTTGAGCCAGTGTGCTGCCAGCAATCAGACCCACGTCACCGCTGGTGCTCGTGATCGCGGCGTCTTGGGTCAGAGTCAAGCCGGCCTCAAGAAGAATATCGCCAGTGGCACTGGTCAGTTGTGAATCAATCGTTGTATTGCTGACTGATGTCAGATAGATCGTGCCCGATCCGCCACTGGTCACTGCAGCATTCACATCCAGATCGTTGCCAGCATCCAGAGTGATGTTGCCAGTTCCGCTAATCACATCGGCGTTAATGATCATGTCCTGACCCAAGGCCGCTAGTCGCACGTTCTCGCTTCCAGTAACTCCAGCACCACTGGTGAGTACTTCGACCGTCCCTGCATCAGAGTCGAACAGGATCTCACCACCGCCAAGTTGACTGAGTTCCTTGATAAAAACATCATCTGCCTCTGACAAATGAATCGCACCTGTTGCAAAATTCTCTACATCAACCGTTGCAACAGACGTCTCAATCGCATTACCAACGCCGACTCCGGCGTCACTTCGAATTATCAAGCCACCACTATTCGCGTTCACATCGGTGCCGGCGTCACCACCATCAACGATCGCACCGCTGGTGGTGGTCAACTCCACCGCGCTATCGCTCGTGCTGCCAGTACTCAGTGTGCCAAGCGTTATATTCCCATCTGCTGCGATCACAATCTGGCCAGTACCACTAGAGACACTGCCTCCGTCGGCCATCAAAACAACACCACCATTCAAACCAGCAGCTGTGTCAGCAGTAATGGTGATCGTTCCATCCACGGACATGATGTCACCAAGTACGCCGATAACAATATCTTTCTCACTACTAAGTGTGATCGTTGCCGCTGCGCCTGAGCTCTGCACCACTCCATTGATCACAGTTGACGCGTTGACCGGAGCATTGCTTCCATCAGCCAACGTTATGTTGCCAATCGCCAATACTTGAGCGGTCGCACCATCAGCATCGATTAACACGCTGTCAACCTGGCCAGTAGTCGCAAACAAATCTGAACCAGTCGCTGTTACTTCTCCCTCTGCGTCCAACTGCCCAGCAGTTGATACTCTAACTCCACCATGCCCACCAACTCCTGTACCTGGGTCAATGGCACTATTGGTGTCAGCCGAAACAATGATGCTGCCGCCATTATCAGCATCGACAACTGCATTGACGATTACGTCACGCAAGGCAGCAAGCGTGATATCGCCCCCGGCAACAATGGCAGCGTCAACAACAAGATCTACTAACCCCCCTTGAATCGAAACATCACCAGCGCCAACAGTCACGGCACCACTGAGAGTCGCTCCAGAAACTAACAAATTGCCCCCAGTCCCCAGAGCACTGCTAACAGTCCCCCCCACAACAAGACCATCGCTCGCTGTCAGTGTGATGTTTCCACCATTAACTGCGCCCCCGCTCGACACTGGGCCAACAAAGGTGACATTCCCACCACCCGACTGACTGAAGCTAACCGAACCTGTTCCCGTGGTCAGCGATGACACAATCACAGCGGTGCCAAGATTGTTCGCTATCTCAACGTCACCGATCGTTGTGTCGGCCGTGACATTGCTCGACGACAACGTGACTCCCGTCGTGTTGCCAATCCCAGTAGATGCATTCAGATCGACCGTCTCGCTGGTCACCAAGCCAGACCGTTCAGCGAACCACTCGCGGTCGTCATCGTGACCAAGTCCAAAGCAGTCGTCGTACCTGTTAACGTAATGTCGCCGCTAGCCGAACCTGTCGTGACAGTGATGTCGCTACCCGAATCGGTCGTCTCCAAACTGCCTGCCGCTCCAAGAATGAAACTGCCGCTGCCATCCTCGCCCGCAGATACCGTGATCAACTCTGATGCCACCACCGCCGCAGTGACCGTAATGTCATCATCAGCGTTCAGCGTCACCGTGGTGGGATCAATTGCTGCAGAAATCGTTATCTCATCAGCAGCATCAAGGAGGATCGTGCCGCTACCGTTCAGCTTGGCATTCACAGTGATGCCACCAACTGTAGTACCTGCAAGGATGCTTGTATCGCCAACCACTGTCACGCTTGCATTCAGCGTCACATCATCGGTGCTCACAAGGTCCAAGCCTGCACCCGCAGTACTCGAACCAGAAACCAACATCGAACTAGATTCGTCGATATTGACCGAACCTGCTGAGTTGAACGTCAACGCACCGCATTGAACACCGAAGTACCCGAGCCAAGAGCAATCGAAGTCCCTGACACATCCAACAGGCCTGTTACGTTCAAGCCTGTCGCACCAGCATCAGATACACCTGCGGTGGAATCGAGATCAGCACTACCGGCCGTATTGATTCCCAATAGATCGAGTGATGAATCTTCACTGACCGTTACTGAACCTGCTGAGTTGAAGGTCAACGTGCCCGTGTTGAAGACCGAAGTCCCGGAGCCAAGAGCAATCGAAGTTCCAGATACATCAAGCAATCCAGCAACATCGACACTGACCGCACCAGCGTCGGACACACCTGCGGTGGAATCCAGGTCGGCACTGTTTGCGGTGTTAATTCCAACCAGATCAAGTGACGAATCTTCGTTGATCGTCACCGAACCCGCTGAACTGAAGGTCAACGTGCCGGCGTTGAAAACAGAAACACCTGAGCGAGAGTAATCGAGGTGCCCGACACATCAAGCAAACCAGTCACATTCACACTGACTGCACCTGCGTCGGATACACCTGCGACTGAAACCAGGGAAGCACTGCCTGCCGTATTAGTTCCGACTAGATCAAGTGACGAATCTTCGCTGACCGTTACCGAACCTGTTGAATTGAAGGTCAACGTGCCAGCGTTGAAGACCGAAGTCCCTGACCCGAGAGCAATCGAAGCCCCCGACACATCAAGCAAACCAGTCACATCGACACTGACTGCACCAGCGTCAGACACACCTGCGGTGGAATCCACGTCGGCACTGCTTGCCGTGTTGATTCCGACCAGATCAAGCGAAGAGGCTTCACTGATCGTCACCGAACCTGAGGAACTGAAGGTCAAAGTGCCCGTATTGAAGACCGAAGCACCCGAACCAAGAGCAATCGACGTGCCCGACACACCAAGTAGACCAGTCACTTCCACACTTACTGCTGTGGCGTCAGATACACCTGCGGTGGAATCCAGGTCGGCACTGTTTGCCGTGTTGATTGCAACCAGATCAAGTGACGAAGTTTCACTGATCGTCACCGAACCTGCTGAATTGAACGTCAACGTGCCGGCGTTGAACACCGAAGCACCCCGAGCCAAGAGCAATCGACGTGCCCGACACATCAAGCAACCCAGTTACATTTACACTGACGGCACCAGCGTCGGACACACCTGCGGTGGAATCAAGGTCGGCACTGCCTGCCGCATTGGTTCCGACCAGATCAAGCGATGAAGCTTCGCTGACCGTTACCGAACCTGCGGAACTGAAGGTCAACGTGCCCGTATTGAAGACCGAAGCACCCGAGCCAAGAGCAGTCGACGTGCCAGACACATCAAGTAGACCGATCACATTGACGCTGGCTGCACCAGCATCAGATACACCTGCGGTTGAATCGAGGTCGGCACTGTTTGCCGTGTTGATTCCGACCAGATCAAGCGAAGAAGGCTTCACTGATCGTCACCGAGCCTGCGGAACTGAAGGTCAAAGTGCCGGCGTTGAATACCGAAGTCCCTGAGCCAAGAGCAATCGACGTGCCAGACACATCAAGCAACCCAGTCACATCGACACTAGCTGCACCAACGTCGGACACACCTGCGGTGGAATCCAAATCGACACTGTCTGCCGCATTGGTTCCGACCAGATCAAGCGATGAATCTTCACTGATCGTCACCGAGCCTGCGGAACTGAAAGTCAAAGTACCCGTATTAAAGACCGAAGTACCCGAGCCAAGAGCAATCGAAGTTCCCGACACATCAAGCAGGCCGCTCACATCGACACTGACGGCTGTGGCGTCAGATACACCTGCGATGGAATCGAGGTCGGCACTGTTTGCAGTGTTGATTCCAACCAGATCAAGTGACGACGTTTCACTGATCGTCACCGAACCTGCTGAATTGAACGTCAACGTGTCGGCGTTGAACACCGAAGTCCCTGAGCCAAGAGCAATCGACGTGCCCGACACATCAAGCAAACCAGTCACATCCAAACTGACTGCACCAGCGTCGGACACACTTGCAGTGGAATTCAGGTCGGCACTGTTTGCGGTGTTGACTCCGACCAGATCAAGTGACGAAGCTTCACTGACCGTCACCGAACCTGCTGAATTGAACGCCAACGTGCCGGCGTTGAACACCGAAGCCCCCGAGCCAAGAGCAACTGAAGTCCCGACACATCAAGTAAACCAGTCACATCGACACTGACTGCCGTGGCGTCAGATACACCTGCAGTTGAATCAAGGTCAGTGCTGCTTGCCGTGTTGATTCCGACCAGATCAAGCGAAGAGGCTTCACTGATCGTCACCGAGCCTGAGGAACTGAAGGTCAAAGTGCCCGTATTGAAGATAGAAGCACCCGAGCCAAGAGCAATCGAAGTCCCCG
>CBDBVC010000006.1:0-19452 GCA_965212525.1 Lysobacterales bacterium | reverse complement strand
TGGTCGACTTTCTCTTGCGACAGATCGATGCCGATCGTGTCGGTCACACGCCCGAACGCGACCGCCAGCGGCAGCCCAACGTAACCCAGGCCGACAACCGCGACTGTGCTCATATCTTTGCCATACCCGCGCTGTTAGCCGTCAATGCAGCGTTGTCACCTGAACCGGCCGCTCTATCGCGCGCCCATTTCTCGATCACGGCGTGAATACGCGCCGCCGCGTGGCCGTCACCATAAGGATTATGCGCCTTGGACATCCGCCTATAGGTCTCTTCGTCCAGCATCACGGATTCCACTCCCGTGACGATCTTCGTTCTGTCTGTGCCAACCAACCGCACCGTTCCGGCCTGCACCGCTTCGGGGCGCTCCGTCACGTCGCGCATCACCAGAACCGGCTTGCCGAGCGACGGCGCCTCCTCCTGAATGCCGCCGGAATCGGTGAGAATGACATCCGACGTATCCATCAGCCATACAAAGGGTAAATAGTCCAAAGGCTCGATCAATGCGACGTTTTTCATGTCTCCGAGGATACGGCGCACCGGCTCCTGTACGTTGGGATTCAGATGTACGGGATAGATGACCTGCCAATCCGGATGGCTCGCGGCCAGATCGGCAATCGCACTGCATAGATTCTCGAACCCCGGACCGAAATTCTCGCGCCGATGCCCGGTAACAAGCAGCCGGCGCGCCCCGGGCTTCAGCCAATTCGCCCGGAGGTTATCGGATATCGGAAACTCCGAGATCGCGGCTGCACGATCGCGAATGGACAGCAAGGCATCGATAACCGTATTACCGGTAACCGAAATGCAGTCCGCCGCGACGCCCTCACCGAGCAAATTCTCGCGGGACTGTTCGGTTGGCGCGAAATGCAGCGTCGGTTATCCTGCGTCACGAGCGATCGATTCGCTTCCTCTGGGAAGGGCGCCGACAGGTCCCCGGTCCGCAATCCCGCTTCGACATGACCGACCGGCACGCCCGCATAAAAGGCCGCCAGCGCGGCCGACAAACAGGTGGTCGTATCGCCCTGCACCAGCACGATATCCGGCCGTTCCTGGTCCAGGACATCCCGCATCGCCAGCAACACGCGGGATGTGACGTCGAAAAGATCCTGTCCCGGCTGCATTACATCGAGATCGTAGTCCGGAACGATTTCGAACAGTCCCAGCACCTGATCCAGCATCTCGCGATGCTGCCCGCTGGCGCAAACTGCGCCGTGAATGCCCGGCGCATCCCGCAGGCGCAAGATGACCGGCGCAAGCTTGATAGCTTCCGGTCTGGTTCCCACGATGCTGAGGACCCGGATTGCCATCAGCGGATGACCCCGCGGGTGTCGATGACGACCTTGTCCCCCATGTCTTCCGGGCGAAGAGATCGAAATTCCTTGTGATCGACAAGCAATACGACCACATCGGCTCTCGCCAGGACCTCGTCCAACGTGGAAAGCGTGAACGCCGCATGGTCGGAGATGTTCGGCTCGCACACCAACATCTCGCCGATCGCTTCGTCCTTGAAGTCGGCGGGCGACAATCTCGGCGGGCGATCCTCGCAAATCATCGACATCCGCCTTGAAAGCAAGTCCGAGGCATCCGATTACCGGTGACGACATTCCAGCCACGGCTTGACGCACCTTGCCAATCACCCAATCCGGCTTCGCGTCATTCACCTCGCGCGCCGTGCGAATGAGCCGCGCATTCGGCTCGCCGGCGGCAATGAACCAGGGATCAACCGCGATACAGTGACCACCCACACCGGGCCCCGGCTGCAGGATATTCACGCGCGGATGGCGATTGGCGAGCTTGATCATCTCCCAAGGGTCGATCCCATGCGGGTCGCAGACCACCGACAACTCATTAGCGAGTGCGATGTTGACGTCGCGGAAGGTATTCTCCGCCAACTTCGCCATCTCAGCCGTCGCCGCATCCGTCCGGTAGACCTGACCGTGAACGAATGTCTCATAGAAATCGGCCGCCGCGGCCGCGGAGTCTTCGTCGATCCCGCCGACGATCCGGTCGTTGTCGATCAGCTCAATCAGAATGCGGCCGGGAAGCACCCGTTCGGGGCAATGCGCCAACCGCACGCCAGCGGCCCCGTTCGCACTCGCCTGCTGCAAGATCGGCAAAACCGCGCCGGTGGTGGTTCCCACCGGGATGGTGGATTCAATGAGCACGAGATCACCGGCTTTGACGTAGGGCGCGATACTGCGCGTCGCCGCTTCGACATAGGTGATGTCCGGCGTCTTGTCGCCGTCGTCCAACGGCGTCGGCACCGCGATAATGAAAATATCCGCCGGCTGCGGCTCTGAAACCGCCACCAGATTGCCGGAATGGACCGCCGAACGAACCAGAATATCGAGATCGGGTTCGAAGAAATGAATCTCGCCGCGGTTGATCGTCTTCACAACGTCGGGCGACGCGTCCACACCGACGACGCGATACCCTTTCGTGCCTAGAATTGATGCTGTCGGAAGCCCGATATACCCGAGGCCAACCACGCAGATCGTTTTATTCATCATGCAATCTGAATTACCAGAGAGCCGGTTTAGCTCGTTCTTGTGGTGAAATTAAGGTGCCCGCGCGACCCGCTGGTCACACCATAAAGGGACTGAGTGGGCCTTGGTTCTTATCTAGGACAACGTCGAAAATCGTATCGATATCAATCTGTTCCCTCTCTTCGGCAAACCCATACACAAGTGCTGCGTCACACAACGTATTGATCAACCGTGGAACACCTTTGGTCTGATAATGAACCGCGCCACAGGCCATATCATCGAAGATACCTGGCGCGCCGCCGGCCACCGAAATGCGGTGGTGGATGTATTCCCGGGTATCACGGAATTCGAGCGGCGTCAGATGAAACCCGGACGAAATGCGCTGGGCAAACTGCCGCAATTCGGGCTGCCTCAGCTTGTCGTTCAGTTCAGGTTGGCCGACGAGCAGAAGCTGCAGAATCTGGTCCTTGTCGCTGTTCACATTCGTCAGCATGCGCAGCTCTTCGAGCGTCTCAATATCCATATTCTGCGCTTCATCGATGATCAACAGCGTGCGCCGGTTGGCGGCGTACTGATTGACCACGAAATCAATGAAGATGTGATACAGCTCGGCCTTGTCGCTGCTGCTGTAATCCAGGTCGTAGGCAAACAGGACCCATTTCAGGAGTTCACCGATATTACGATGCGTATTGGTGATCATCCCGACCGTAAACTGCGGGTCGAGAACCTGCATCGCGCGTCGGATCAGCGTCGTCTTTCCCGATCCCACTTCGCCGGTAATCACCGTAATACCACCGTGCAACGTCAGTCCGTATTCCAACATCGTCAGCGCATTTTCATGTTGCCGACTCATGTAAAGGAATTCCGGATCAGGCGTCAGGGTAAACGGCTTCTCCTTCAGTCCGTAAAACGATTCATACATGGCATCGTGTCCCTGATGCATGCCGGTTCTCGAAACGTCCGCACTGCTCCGTCCCACCCGGAGGCGCGGCCGACCGGCCTAAAGATAAGCATTAAATTGTTTTTGTGATGACTTGTTCAGTACCGTCCCGATCAAATGCGTATCGCCGAGCAGCATCATCGCCCGTTCGATATCGGGTTGAGGCGTTTCCCCTTCCGCCACGACGAACAGCGTGGCATCCACGTTCGACATAAAAGCAAGGCAGTCGTCGGTCGCCAGCAGCGGCGGGCAAATCGTAGAGCACGACCCGGTCCGGATACCTGTTCTTCAATTCATGCGCCAATTCGCCATCTTCGGCGACGCCAGCATTTCCGACGATTGTTCCATCGGTGCCCTGATCGGCAATATCACCAGCCGTTCGGTGCCCGGGTTGATGAGACATTGAGGCAGTTCGGCGGAATCGTGCAGGAAATCGTCAAGACCGAACTCGGGTTGAATTCCCAAGGTGTCGGCGACCGACGGACTGCGCAGATCGAGGTCGACCAGAAGCACCGTCTGATTCACGTCCATCGCGAGGCTGATTGCGAGATTGACCGCGGTCAGCGTCTTTCCGTCACCCTTGTTCGCGCTACAGATCGCCAGCGTCGATAGGCCTTCGGCGGATAACCGCCGTAACACATGCGTCCGGAGGATCCGGTAGATATCGGCAAGCGGCTCATTCTCCAGGCCCGAAATCACGTTATTGGCGCGCAATGTCTTGGGCGACAACGGCAGGATCTTGGTCTGCTGATACTTGATCGGAACGGGATTCGCGTTCAGCGTCGGTAACGGCGACACCGAGAATATCGGCCGGCCACCGAGCCGCTTCTCACGCGCTTTATCCAGTGCTACGCGGGTTCGATCCATTCTAAGCGCCCTTATCCTACCCGAACCCAAATCGCCGGAGCGTCGAAAACCACATTACGTCCAAAGGCCTTACATAAACGTGAAAGCCGTAGAGCGCCACGGCGACGGCAGCGATCAGTATCAGGACCACCGCCGCGATAAGCCAACGGCGGCCGGTCTTGGCTGTCTTTTGCTTGATAAGCGGGACGACCACCAGCGGCTGATGACCAATGATCGAGGCCAACTGCTTGGATCCATAGACCGTCTCGTCCATCGTTTCCGCCAGAAAAACGTTACCGACCCCCGCCGCCCCGGCAAAGACCAGGCCGATGAACAGAATTGCAATTCGGTTTGGACGAACCGGCTTCAACGGCAGTTGCGGCGGTTCGATCAACGAGAACCGCTCACTCTTGCGCTCCGTCTCCAAGGACTGCGCGAGCTGCGCCTGAAGCTGTTTCGCCTTCACCTCTTTGTATTTGATATACGCATTGTCATAGTCGCGTTTGAGGGTCAGATATTCCCGCTCGGCTTCGGGAATTTTCAGCACCCTCGCCTCAAGCACCTTCAGGGACTTGCGAACTTCCACCTGCTGATTGACCAGCGACCGAATCTGAGAGTCCAGATTCTTGAGCTGCGTTTGCGCCATGATATAGGCAGGGTTGTCAGGTTTCGGCTTGAACGAACCACTACCCTTCGAACTGCCGGCATTGCGGATGGCAACCTTGAGGCTGGCGATCTGCTTCTCCACATTCACCACGTCGGGGTGTTTCGGGCCGTACTTCTTCCGTGTCACCGCCAAGGACTGCTGGGCAAGCTGCAGTTTGGATTTCAACGCATTGACGTCTGTGCCCTCGCCGGTCTCCTTTTGCAGGGCGCTGATCTCACGGCGCATTTTCAGCACATCCGGATGGCTACGCCCGTACACGCCTTGCATGCTGATGAGTTTGGTCTGCAGTGCCTTCAGGCGCTCCGACGGGCTGAGGACAGTTTCGCCGTCGATCGTCCGGGCGCCATGCGGACTAAGCTGGCTAATCTCAGATTGAAGGACGACTTTGCGTTCTTCGAGAAGCTGTATACGCCGGCCCGTTTCCGCTAGGTCCGCCTCAGACCGGCGGATAAGCCCGAGATTGAGTTCGAGTTGTTCGGGCAATTGTCCCGCGTTGCGCCGCTTGAAATCGGCGATCTTGTTTTCGACCTCGCTCACGAGCTGCCCGAGACGCCGCGCCTCCTCGGCAAGGAATCCTGTAGTTTCCGCAGCCTTTTCGCGGCGATCTCTGAGATTTTCGTTCAAATAAAGCGAGACAAGTTCATTGGCAACCTGTTGGGCCACACGGCGGCTCGCATCCTGATATGAGATATTGAAGGCGATGGTGGCCTGCATGGATTGGCCGCTCCGCGGATCGATCACCTCGGCGCTAACCAGATCCATCGAAATATTGCCGCGGAACTCGTTGCAATTTCACTGATCGGCTTCTGCCGTCGCGCCTCCTTAAAACAAGCCGAACTTATTAATGATCGACACTAGGTTCTGCGTCGTCATCACGCGCTGCTGGATGACCTGCAGCCGTTGGGCGGCAAAACTTGTAATGGTCGATGATTGAACTCGCGCTCGACTGTTTTCTCATTGGCCAGTCGATAGTGAATCAGATCGGCAATCGATCCGATCTTGAGGTCATGCGCCTGGGCAAATTCCTCCAGCTGGGGACGACGTGCCATCGAGCCGTCCTCATTGAGGATCTCCACCAGCGTACCTGCCGGCGGCAAGCCGGCCAGCGCGGCCAGGTCAACCGCAGCCTCGGTGTGACCGGCACGTGTCAGCACCCCCCCTGGCTGTGCCATCAGAGGAAACACATGCCCGGGCTGTGCCAGATCTTCAGATGTGACGTTTTCGGCTACTGCTGTCTGGATGGTGATGGCACGGTCATGGGCCGAGATGCCGGTGGTGACCCCTGAAGCAGCCTCGATCGATACGGTAAAGTTGGTGTGGAACGCCGACTGGTTGCCATTGACCATCAACGGCAGCTTCAGCTTCTCGCAGTGTTGCCGGGTCAGCGGCAGGCAGATCAGGCCACGTGCATGACGTGCCATGAAATTGATATCCTCGGCACGTACCTTGCTGGCCGCCATGATCAGGTCGCCTTCGTTTTCGCGATCCTCATCATCGACCATGACTACCATCCGACCATCGCGAATTTCGTCGATCAGTTCTTCTATCGTATTCATTGTTCCGTTCCCCGCCTGTCCGCCAGCCTGGCTGCATAGCGGGCCATCAGGTCGATTTCGATATTGACCCGGCTGCCTGTCTCCAGACCGCCGAGGGTTGTCTGTTGCATCGTGTACGGGATGATATTGACCCCGAAACTGTCATCATCACAGTCATTGACTGTGAGCGACACGCCATCGAGCGCGACCGAACCCTTGGCAGCCACCAGGTGTGCCAGTTCCGGCGGCAGGCTGAATCGCAGTCGCATGCTGGTACCATCGGGCTGCCGGTGCAGCAATTCACTCGTCGCATCGACATGGCCGGTCACCAGATGACCATCCAGCCTGTCTCCCAGCGCGAGCGCATGCTCCATGTTGACCCGACTGCCCGGCTCAAGTGTCGCCATGTTGGTGCAGGCCAGCGTTTCGGCAGATACATCGGCCGCAAAACTGTTGCCGTCATGATCAATCACGGTGAGGCAGGCACCGGAAACAGAAATGCTGTCACCGTTGCGGCAGCCGTCGAGAAACCTGTCACTGACCGTAAAACGGAAACGACTGTCGTGTTCCCTGTTCTCGATCTCGGCCACATGAGCCACTTCCTGAATGATTCCGGTAAACATTTATCCCGCCACAGGTCTCAGCACCAGCTTGAGGTCCGGACCCAATTGTGTGATTGCGTGATACTCTAGATGGATGCGCTGGTCAAATTCATCAAGGCCTGGTGTATCAAACAGCGGCCGGGTCTGATTACCCATCACAACGGCGGCCTGATACAGCACCACTTCATCCACCAGCCCCAGACGGATCAGCTGGCCCGACAGTCGCGCACCGGCTTCGACATGAATTTCATTGAACTCAAGATCGGCAAGGCGTTTCATCAGCTCATGCAGATCGAGATTGCGCCCATCTGCAGCGGCATCAATGTCACGCATCAGCGTCATCGAGCCGGCCCAGTCCGGTATAGCAGTGCGGCTGGCTGTTGCCAGTATGCACTGTCGCTGATGTGACAGTACTCTCGCCCCAGGATCTATCGACAGATCAGGATCGATGATGACCACGGCCGGTTGTTGGCGGGCGTCATCGAGTCGTACATTGAGGTCAGGGTCATCGGCCCTGATCGTCCCCATACCCGTCAGAATGGCTGATGCACGGGCCCGGTACTGCTGCACATCCGAGCGTGCCTCGGCGCCGGTGATCCACTTGCTGTCGCCATTGTTCATTGCTGTTGCGCCATCCAGACTGCCTGCCAGCTTGAGTCTGACCCAGGGAAGACCGGATTCATGACGCTTGAAAAACCCCGGATTCAGTTCACGTGCCTGATCCCGGCATACGCCTTCGGTGACTTCAATACCGGCTGCCCGAAGTCGCGCGATTCCACGACCGTTGACCTGATCGAACGGATCCCGGCATGCGAAGACAACACGACTCACACCAGCTGTAATCAGGGCATCTGCACAAGGTCCGGTACGGCCAGTGTGAGCACAGGGTTCCAGTGTCACGTAGGCTGTACTGCCTGCTGCACGATCGCCAGCCGCGGTCAGAGCCACAATTTCCGCATGCGGGCCACCGGCAAACTCGTGAAAACCCTCACTGATCAACTCACCGTCGATAGCCAGTACGCAACCAACACGCGGGTTTGGATCAGTCGTATAGAGCCCTCTGGCCGCACAGGCCAGCGCCCGATGCATCAGGCGCTCGTCGGTCTCGGAAGCCATGCTGCTCACCGTTTCTTGCGTCGTAGCTGGTCTCCCAGCAGGGTCAGCTGGCGTGCATCGAGTCCATCGGGAGATTCACGTTCAAGCCGCTCGATTTCCTCCCTGAACGCATTGACATCCTCGAAACGACGATACACCGATGCAAAGCGGACGTAGGCGACCTGATCCAGCTTGCTCAGGGCCTGCATGACGTGCTCACCAATGGCCCTGGATTCAATCTCGGAGGAATCCACCGAGCGCAGTGCGTGCAGGATACGTTGCAGCGCATCATCAACCTGTTCGGTGTTGACCGGTCGCTTCTCGAGGGCCCGCTGCATGCCGGCACGCAATTTCTCGATATCAAACGATTCCCGCGTGCCATCAGTCTTGATCACGTAGGGCAGTTTCAGCTCCGGTGTTTCAAGTGTGGAAAACCGCTCGCCGCATTTCATGCATTCACGCCGGCGGCGGATACTGAAGCCGTCTCCCTTGGGTCGGGAATCAACCACCCGAGTGTCCAGTGAATTACAGAAAGGGCAATGCATCGATCACTCCGTCAGCGGTAGACTGGAAACTGCCGACACTGTGTCTGCACCTTCGCACGTATCTCGTCAATCAGCGCTTCATTATCCAGATCGTCCAGGATGTCACACATCCAGTGACTCAGCTGTCTGGTCTGGTCAACGTCATAACCGCGTGTGGTGATCGCCGGTGTACCGACACGCAGGCCGCTGGTCACGAAGGGAGAGCGTGGATCATTCGGTACGGCATTCTTGTTGACTGTGATATTGGCACGGCCCAGGGCAGCTTCCGCATCCTTGCCGGTGATGTCCTTGTCGATCAGGTCGATCAGCAGCAGGTGGTTTTCGGTTCCGCCCGAGACCACCCGGTATCCGCGCTCGATCATGACGTCGGCCATGGCGCAGGCATTGTCGATTACGGCTTGCTGATACTCGGCAAAGGCAGGGTCCAGTGCTTCCTTGAACGCCACCGCCTTGGCGGCGATCACGTGCATCAGCGGCCCGCCCTGGGTTCCCGGGAAGACCAGTGAATTGAGTTTCTTTTCGATTTCCTCATTGCTGCGCGCGAGGATGATGCCACCCCGCGGCCCCCTCAGGGTCTTGTGCGTCGTGCTGGTGACCACATCCGCCACCGGCACAGGGTTGGGGTAAAGGCCAGCTGCTACAAGCCCGGCCACATGGGCCATATCGACGACGAACCAGGCACCCACGGCATCGGCAATCTCGCGCATGCGCTGCCAGTCGACTTTCTGGGAATAGGCGGAAAATCCGCCAATGATCATCTTCGGCTGATGTTCGCGGGCAAGCGCCTCCATCTGTGCGTAATCAATCAGGCCGGTGTCATCGTCAAGGCCATACTGTACCGCATTGAACAGCTTGCCTGAGAAATTGACCTTGGATCCGTGTGTCAGGTGACCGCCATCTGCCAGACTCATCCCCAGAATTGTGTCGCCGGGCTGCAGCAGTGCGAGATAGACCGCCGCATTGGCCTGTGAGCCAGAATGAGGCTGAACATTGGCATAGTCTGCACCAAACAGCTGTTTCACACGTTCAATGGCCAGTGTTTCCGCCACATCAACATGTTCGCAACCGCCATAGTATCGCTTCGATGGATAACCCTCGGCGTACTTGTTCGTCAGAACAGTACCCTGGGCGGCCATCACGCGGGGACTGGCATAGTTTTCGGATGCGATCAGTTCGACATGATCCTCCTGCCGCTGCTGTTCAGCCTCGATTGCCGCCTGCAACTCGTCATCGAAACCCTTGATCGTCATGGTCTGGTCAAACATACGGAGTCCTGTTCTGGATCGGTCTTGTGCCTGGAATCATGGTCAGTTGATCACGCATTGCCGACCGATTGCGAGTCATGCACTGTCCTGATTTTACAGCTGACTATTTTACTCTGAAGCGGCTGTCAGGGCCACGTTATCTGTGAATTCGGGCTTCTGCCAGCTGGCACTGTCCGGATTGAAACCCCTTGGCCTGTAATCAAAATCCTGCCCTGCCCTGTCATTGTCGACCACCAGATCCTTTGACATGCGGTCAACCATGTCGAGATTCAGATCACGAAACCGTGGCAACAGCGTCAGTGCCCGGAAGGTCAGTCGGTAACACCAGCGCGGCAGACGCAGCAGGCGCGGCTTTCTGCCCAGTGAGTGGAAGATTCGGGTAACCATGATGTCATACGCGAGTCGCTCACCACCGCCCGTGTGATAAATCCCCTTGCTGGTTCTGAAATCCAGCAGTACCGATATGGCTGCGATTGCCAGATCATCGGCATGTACTGGCTGTCTCAGACCCGCACACTGCCTGGGAAGTACAAACCAGCCGAATCGACTGACCAGCGAGGCGATTCGGCTCAGGTTACGATCCAGGCCAATACCGTAGATCAGTGTCGGCCTGAAAATCACGCTGCGTACCGAACGGGCCAGTGCACACTCGCTGACATGCCTCTCGGTATCCAGCAGTGATTGAACCAGCGCCCTTTCCGCCATTGATGTCGAGTCGGCCTTGCCGTGAACACTGGCAGATGAAAAGGCCACCACCGTATCGAGCTTGCGACAGCGCAGCAGAACATCCTCGAACTGATCGAAGGGCGCAATCCAGACCAGACCATCGACGCCAGACATTTCGGCATCGGCAATGTCGCCGACTCGCTGATGCCAGCTGACGTTATCTCGTGCGGGCACATGCGCTGGCCGATCGCTTCGGGACAGCACCAGAACCTCGCTGACGCGATCGGCCAGTGCCGGAATCAGACAGGCCGAAACCTGATTGCTGCCGCCGACGAGAAGAATCCGCTGCATGGCAACACTCATTCAGTGCCTCCACCAGAGACAGGCGTACAGACGGTATCGAAGGCGAAGCAATAACGGCCACAGCCAGCGCAGCAGCGGGTTCGCCATTGCGCGCATGTGCTGCCTGTAATATCGCAGCATGCTGTCACGCTTGTGTCGTTCCGAGTCCAGTCGGCATTGCCGCTGACTGACACCCTTGGCATGTTCAATCTGAACCTGCGGGCAATACAGGATATCCCAGCCAGCTGAACGGGCTCTCACGAACAGATCCAGATCCTCACAATGCAGGAAATACGCATCGTCCATACCGCCCAGCTGATCCCAGCAGGCTTGCCGAATCATCATGAATGCGCCGGAGATCGCCTCAACATTCTCATGCTGCTGTTCGATGACAGGGGCACTGTTGATGCCGCTGAAACCGAGTTTTTCCAGTCCCAGCGCTGTGATCAGAGAACGTCCAGGCGTAGGCAAGAGTCGACGTGAGGCGCGTTGTTCCTGGCCGGAGTGATCATTGACCCGGACTCCGGCAATCCCTGTTTGCGATTTTTCTGCCATGATCCTGATGACGCTGGCAATGGCATGTGCAGGCAGCTCACAGTCGGGATTGAGAATCAGCAGGTAGTCAAATGCCATCGACGCTGCCGCAAGATTGCAGGCAGCCGCAAAACCGGTGTTGGTGTCATTGAACAACACGTGCAGATCATCACGTGTTCCGTCAATGGTCTTGAGATAATCCAGTGATTCATCGCTGGATGCATTGTCGACAATGCATATCTGTAGCGAATTGTCGCCAGGTGGTTGCTGTGCAGTGACAGAATCAAGACAGCGCTGCAGCCAGTCCCCGCAGTTGTAATTGACGATTGCGATCAGAACCCGGGGTGATGGATTATCGCTTGTCATGGCATCGTTCCCGTCACCCCATCTGCATCAGAGTGACAGCAGCGTATCGAACTGATCCATGCAGCTGTGCCACATTGGCGTCCAGAATTCCAGCATGTCTGCTGCCCGATCGAGCTCCTCACGCATGCGGTCAGCGATATCTGCTTCCGTCAGACCGGCCTGCCAGCCACGAAAAACAGGTAAATCAGATCGCTGCAAAGCATTCCCGTGTACGGTGATCCATTCGGTGACATCGTCATACCAGAACTGGGGAACCTGTTCTGCCGACAACAGCTGCTGCTGCAGCTGACTGATGATGCCAGCCCGCAGATAGGCCAGGTATTCGCGCATCAGCGTGATGCAATCATGGTCAGAAGCCGCTGACAGATCCCGGTACAGTGTTGCCAGGGACTCGATGCGGTGCTCCGGATAGTCTGCCCTGAACTGTGCGTGCTGGCTACCCACGTATTCGGCCATGAAGCGGTTGAACGATGGCACGTATTCTTCAGCATAGGGACTTTCTCCCTGCCTTGGCTGCCTGTATTCATGCATCATGGGCAAATGCAGAACCTTGCCATTGGGACGAGTGAAACGCATCCATGCATACCACAAACGGGCATGATCACCTGGGCTGTCAGGCATGGGCGGCGTCAGCAGACGATTGTCCACGCCTGTTGGCAGGTATTTTGACTGATTGGCCAGTTGCAGACTTGGGTAAAACTCGGTCAGTCTTGGCCGATGAAGCAGTGCACGGTACTTCTTCTCGTCAATCCGCATGGCCGATGTCATCTGCCAAGGCATGGAATAAAACCATAACGACGAGTCGATTCGACTGTCTCCCCAGCTGCCCGGCTGGGTCGTCAGAACCGTCGCGTCTGTCACGGTTTCATGAAGCTGAAGCCAGGACATGCCCGCAAGTGCGGTCCGTTCCATCTGCCTGGCCGCATCGCCCGACACCAGACTGGCGACCGATTTGCCGAGCAATTGATTCTGCAGATCCAGCGGGTCATCCTGAGAATCAGTCAGACCACTGTCGAACATCGCATCCTCAGGCACAAATTCAGCCGGAAAAATATTCGGTGACCGCAGGTTGATCCTGTCTGGTCTCGCGTGCGGCAAGGTTTTAGTGCTGATGTCATGACGGTCATCAAGCATCAGGTACTTTCGACCCGCCGTAATGAGATTGACGACATTGTGTGGATTCAGCTGGTTTACTGTCGACCCTGTGACGCGCCCTGATTCTGTCTTCCCGGATACCTGGCTCAGGTGCGCATGCAGACGATGTTGCCATGCCCTGTCCAGGTAGCGGACGCTGTGGCCGTCGGCCTCACAGCGTGCAATGCAGTCCCGATGGGCGCTGGCCACGTCCTCATCATCACAGGTTTCGACAGCAAAGACCCGGTACGGTAGCCGATTATCGCCCAGTCGTGCTGATACAGACTGCAGCAAGGACTCGGCATTGGGCACCTCATCTCCAAGCATCAGGTACAGATCGGCATCAGCATCGTGTGATTCGTCAGATGAAATGCCCTGCTGCCGTACAGCGCGTCCAACCAGCTCATTCACCGATTCCACCAGACCACGTTGCTGCAATGTCTTGAGCATGCTGTCGATCGCCGAACGGTTCTCTGCCAGATGCGGCAGCGCTTTCGCAATGGATTCAATCTGATGATCCCGCGTGTTGAATGCCTTGCATGCACCCATCGCCTGCAGCACCTCAAGCGTCATCACGTGGGCTTCACCGTTGTCATGCCGGTGGAACACACACTCCTCATCCGACAGCATGGCGGCCTGACCCTCAACGCTGGCGAGAAGTTGTGGCAGGTCTAATGTGGCTGCTGCACCATTTGTCTCTGTTGATAATTCCATATTTTTCCTATCTGCTTCGCGGATTCGCAGCCTGCAGGTGGCCAGTTTGTCTTCAGTTGTCTGACAGTCCCAGCAGGCGTTGCAGCCAGCCAGGCAGACGATCCAGCTTCGCCAGGCGTGACTGCAGCTGATCGACCTGCTGCTGTTGTTCAATCAGCATCTCGCCTGATTGCATGTTCTTGCGGATTTCATGGTAATAATGACGGTACACCGATTCATCAAGGTCCTGAAACAGGTGCAGCCGGTCAAAATCCGGCAATTGCTGTTTCGATCGTGCCGCGATGGCAATGTAGTACAGCGGCTTGACTGCCGAATCATCCGTAACCGTGTCGCCATCCAGTATCACCCAGTCCGCTGACCTGCCACCTGCCTGTTCCCGTTCGAGCGCATAGATGACTGACTGGAACATCAGCTTCTGAGCGTACATGAGCCTGGCCGGAAAATGCCTGTCCAGCAGGCTCTCGAATTCATCCCGATACAGTTCACGTACATGAAATTCGTTGTCGTGACCGACCGCATCACTGTAGGTCGCCTTGTCGGGTGAGGAAATGATGAGCATGCCATCCGCAGTCAGAACCCGGTCAAACTCTGACAGCATCTGCTCCTGCTCATGCAGATGCTCTATGGTCTCGAACGAGACGATCACATCAAAACTGTCGTCAGCAGCATCAATCGCCGTGACACTGCCCTGAGCAAAGCTGAGGTTTTCTGTACTGGCATAACGATCGCGGGCATGCGAGATGGCCTCATCCGAGATATCCATGCCGGTGACCTGTGCTGCATGTCTCGACATCATGTGACTGCCATAACCTTCGCCACAGGCCATGTCCAGCACACGCTTTCCTGCAATCAGCTGTCGGATCGCAACATAGCGGTGCATGTGCTCATACCAGATTTCACGTACACACTCTGGCGTGAAGCGTTCGCCGGTGAAGGGCAGATTCTTATCTGTCATGTCGTCATTTTCCGGATTGTTGCCAGCAGCAGACTCTTCGTTCATGGTTGACCGGATGAAATCATTCAGTGCAGACCGAATCGGGGCTATCGGATCCTCACGTATGAAATCGGCAATGATTCGATTGTAGTCCGGATACCTATCGAGCAAGCGCTGCAGGTTTTCACCACCCGGTCGATGACCGGTAGCCTCGAATGAGCGGCCACCCAGGTGCACGACATAGGTATCATCACACAACACATTACGCCAGCCTGCCGCGTCGGCCCGCCTGCAGAAATCATTTTCCTCGCCGTAGCCGAGACCAAAAGTGCTCGCATCGAACAGGCCCAGCTCTTCGCGTGCTGAACGTCTGATGTACATGCAGAAACCAACAGCCGTAGGCAGATCGGGATAACGATTCGAACCAAACGCCCGGATCATGCCGGCCAGTTGATCGGGAGAGTCCGGCACTGGATTGTTCTCGCAGAAACGGGGCCATGAACAAATCTCGGCATTGTTGGAAAATGGTGTGATGGTCGCAATGCGGGCATCGCTGGCAGCACATCGTTCAAAACCGACGAGCCAGTCTGGTGTCACGATGGCGTCGCTGTTCAGCAGAATGACATCGTGTTCACAGTCTGCCATTGCTTCATTGACGCTTCGCACAAAGCCCTGATTGGTCTCATGCACCACAAGACGAGTGTTTTTGCGCTCAGCAGTAAACCGCTCAACAATGGTGCTGATTTCCGGATCTGTCGAGGCATCATCTATCACCGTCACCGGAACTGTCACATCCGTATGCCGCGCAAGCGCAGCCAGGCATTGTCGTGTTGCATCAGCTGCATTGAACACCGGTACGACAATTTCAATCATGCCACATTCCATCGATTGGGCAGCTTCAGTGACCCGAACTCCCGAGACTTGCCGTTGATGATGAGTTCACAACGGGCCTGATTGGACATGGCCTGATTGTCATCGTCTACAGCCATTGCTTCCAGTGTGTAATGTCCCGGCAACAGCCCGGCAAAACACCACTGTCGTTCGATTCTGAGATGGGTATCCTCATCATCTGCCTGCACTGATTTTGACTCGGCTTCTGAAGCATCCCTGACCATATGCGTTAACCGGGATATGACCGTTCCGTCAGCAGATAACAAGCGGTAACGAATCTGTGATGAAACTTGATCCTGGCTGTAACTGAAGCTGACACAGGACCTGACCTGTTTCTCAGGCTGAATCTCGCTGACGGGCTGGCCTGCCACATCAAACAATTCTATTGCCTCGATCCTGATTTCCCTTTTGAAAATATCATCAAGCTTGCCGGCATGGCGCTTTCGGCTCTCACTGTTGTAAGCCTGACACACGGCAAAGACATCACCCGATTCCACGATGCGGCCATTATCAATCCAGCAGGCCTGCTGACATAGCTTCTGTACGTGATACATGCTGTGTGATACCAGCAACAATGTTCCACCCTGCTGCAGGTAATCCTGCAACCATGCAATACATTTTTTCTGAAAGCTTTCATCGCCGACAGACAGCACTTCATCACTGATCAGCAGGTCCGGCCTGACAACGGTGAGCAGCGAAAACCCCAGCCGCGCCAGCATGCCAGAGGAGTATTTCTTGACCGGCAGATTGAGCTCATCCTCCAGCCCTGAAAACTGGACAATATCGGCAAGTGCATTCTCGAAATCCGCATCTGCCAGCCCCATCAGTGAAGCTGCCGATCTGAGATTCTGCAGACCTGTGTACTCCGGATGAAAACCGGCACCCAATTCAAGCAGGGCAGCAATCGAGCCATTGACCGTTATGCTGCCTTCGGTTGGATGCAATACGCCGGCGATCAGCTTCAGCAGGGTTGATTTGCCGGCACCATTCTCGCCGACAATCGCCATTGACTCACCTCGCCTGATGCTGAGGTTGATGTCCCTCAATACCGCCACACCCTGCTTCGAATCTGAACCGGTCAGTGCCTGCAACAGGCCACGTGCCCGATCGCGAGAACGGGATAATCGAGGATAATGTTTGCTGATATTATCCAGCATCAGCAAACTGTCCATCAGAGGAAATCCTCGAATCGATAACTCAGGCGTCTGAAGTAGGCATAACCGAGAACCAGTATCAGGATGGTTGATAACAGCGCAATACCGTCCAGCCATGAAATCTCTGTCGTTCCCAATAGCAGATTCTGTCTAATTTCATGCATGAAGTAGTACAGTGGATTGAGTTCGAACCAGTGCCTGAATCGCTCCGGAATCTGGCCGATCGTATAGAGAATGGGTGTTGCAAAGAACAGCAGCATCAGCAGAGCAGCGAGCGCATGAGACAGATCCCTGATATAAACCTGAGTGGCCGACAGAATCATCGCCAGGCCCAGCGTAAAGAGGTAAAGCTGTATCAGTATCCAGATGACATAGGGCAGATTGATCCAGCTGATGTCTGTTCCTGTCAATTGAAGAATCACCAGTATCAACAGGTAGCCAGCCGAATGCAGCATGAACGCAGCCGTGACGTCGGACAGCACCAGAATCACATGTGGCAATGCAATCTTGCCGATCAGTTCCCGGTTCGAAGTGATCGAGATCGTTCCCTTGGCGAGGGCATCGGAGAAGGCAATCCATGGCCAGAACGCCACGGCCAGATAGGGTACGAATCCTGTTGCGTCAAAACCGGGCAATTGCCTGACTTTCAGAATCTCGACAAATACAAAACCATAGACGGCCAGTTGCAACGCCGGCAACAGAAACACCCACAGCATCCCACCCATGCTGCTCAGGTACTGTTCACGAATTTGTCGGTAGAGAAGATTCTTGAATAATGTGTAGTTGACCTGAAACTGATCCATCGATTCGGTCCATTCGATCAATCAGCACAGTCTACTCTATTCGCCCATGGTTCGCTGGACAAAATCACGTTCCGGTCATCCAAACCACGCATAAAAAAAGCAACCACATCGCCATGATGTGGTTGCCATTGTCTGATTGAGTTATTTAGGCCGAGATCAGTATGAGCCAGAGGTCAATTGTTCATGACCGGGTATCTGACCATCCTCATATCGGCTGCGAAGTGCTTCAAGTGCAGCCTGATTGAATTCCATTTCTTCACCTCCCATTGAAAAGCTGTCGACGAATTCTTCCCTGGCTTTGGCGGTGAATTCTTCCTCCAGTTCCACAATCATGGCGGCCTTCACTTCATCGAATGTGTACTGTCGTTCAGGTTCGCTGCCGTGATACTGGATCAGATGATAGCCGAAACGGGTTTTCACCGCATCACTGAGCGAGTTGTCTTCACTCAGACTGAATGCCGTTTCCTCGAATGCTGGCACCATATTGCCCTTGACGACGGTGTTCAGGTGACCGTTGTTCTTGGTCACGGAGGGATCTTCGGAGTGCTCCCTGGCCAGAGTTTCGAAATCCTCACCTGCCAGGACACGCTTTCTCAATGCATTGATTTCAGCAATCGCTTCCTCATCCGTCCGCTGTTTGGTAGAAATCAGGATATGTGAAATGTCGACACTCGCCGGCTTCTTGTAGTTGTCCTTGTCAAACAGATAACGTTCCTGGGCAAGCTGCTCATAGTCAGGTCGTTTCAGCGTCTTGAGGTGATGATTGATGAAGTGCTTCGCCATGATCTTCTCGATGCTCTGCTGGATCTCCCGCTGTACCAGCGGATCCTCACCAATCATCGCCGCCTGTGCTGCACGTGACATCAGTCGGTGTTTCATCAATGTCTGAACGTATTGCTGAATCCTGACAGGGCTGTCCATCACACCGTGCCGGGTGTCGGTCGGTATGTTGTTCATGACAGCATCGATATCGATCATCTGGACAGAGACTTCACCCTGTCGGATCAGATAATCTTCGGCCTGAGTCATGCCGGTTGCCAGCATGGTTACTGCAAGTAAGGTGAATCTTTTTTTCATAGTAGTTCCAATACGACAAACGACTGGATAGACCAGTCGCTTGTCAGATAGTTCAAAGTGTTGAGTTTAACGAACCTGAGTCAGGATTCCACATTCACTGCTGGTACATGTGGTCACCGAGGGATCCAAATCAGTGCCATGAATGATATTCAGATAGTACTGAGCATTTGAATCCAGTGAGCAGACTGTCGGCAAGACTGAATCATATTGCCACCTGATGCGTGTGTTCTGCACCTGTCGACACTCACCCAGACTCTGACTGAAATCACCCGGACACCTCGATACGGACACGACCTTGTTGCCATCTCCCAGAATCGATACCTCGAATTCAATGAATCCGTCAGTTCGGTTACAGGAACCGGAAGAAGTACAACGATCACCCGTATTGAAACCTACGGCGACGTACTTGTTTCTTTCAAGGAACAATTCTGGTTTCGACAGTGCAATACCTGGCCACTTGCTACCGTATGCGCCTTCGAAATTATTGGTACGAGTAATTCGAGCCAACCCTGTCCACTCTTCAAGTGGATTTTCTCTTGTCGTTCCAGGAGGTGCTGGTGCAGTTGTCGGGCAATCTGCAGGCGGCTCAAAGCCGGCAAAATCACCGCCGCCACCGCCCTGTACCGTGATGGAAGCATTTACGGGTGTGGTTCCGAAAGTGTTGCTGCATGACAGTGTCAGAGTTGTACTGGCTGTCACATTGGTAAGCGTCACTGCACCTGGTGATGAGTTGACGTTTGTTGCAGACCAGTTGGTTCCTGATCCGCCAGTTGCCGTACATGAATCGGCAAATTGATGCGTCCATGTCACGTTCACGTTCGAACCCGATGAAATGGAGGTACTGGACGACCCATT
>CBDBVC010000005.1:0-77403 GCA_965212525.1 Lysobacterales bacterium | reverse complement strand
TCAAGTCTTTTCTGAACACCAGCACTGCATCAGCTGAATATTCCTGATGTCATGCTCATGCCGGCCATGCATGTCACATCAATGATGTGCCCAGTTTTCCGGATCGGATGAATCGCGTGGACTGAGTCCCAGTATGTCACCGTCTGTTGTGACACCCAGACCGAGCACTGTGCGATTGGCATAATTGAAATAGGACACCACCTGATTGATTTCCAGGATTTCAGCATCATCCCAGCCGGCATCGCGCATGGCACTGATATCGTCCTCAGTCATGGAGGCCGGTTCCAGAGTGAGTATCCGGGTATAGGTGAATGCGGCAGCTTCCCGATTGTTGAACACCGACTTCAGGTCATTGTCTGCCAGTGCGGCACGTATCTTGCCGAAACGATACTCATCATCAAGCACCCGGGCCAGACCGTTTCAGGTGGTGATCAATACAGTAATCACAGTTGTTCAGCATGCTTGTGTAGACACCGATCGACTCGAGGTACCAGGTCGGTATGGTGTTCTTGGAATGATGCAGCACACTCTTGTACAGCGACATGTGGCCTTCCAAGGTGTGCGGACGAAGACTGTGGGCCAGAAGAATGTTGTCGATGTAATTGTCAGGCCCCTTGATCCGGTCATAGAGAAAACGCAGCAGTCCCTCCGATTCATCGTAGGACAAGGTTTTGATCCAGCTCATGACTATTCCCCGTTCACACACGTTCATGCGTCGATCAGCTGATTATCCAGCCAGGACAGCAGAAACACAAACCGTGTTGTTGTCAAACGGCAGTTCTGTCACCATGCGTGTTCGTGCCAGCAGATATCAGCGACGACTGCATGACAGCCCGCGGAATGTCTGACACTATTCAACCTCCCTGATGGAGAACAGCGCGATGAGCAGGCAGAAAAATTCGGATTCATCACACATTGAACCAAAGGCAATCCCTGAAGAAGCCTTCAGCCTGTACGATGAATACGCTCACGGACTCATCGGGCGCCGCGAATTCCTCAGCGGACTCAACCGAATCGCCATAGGCAGTCTGACTGCCGGTACGCTGCTGGGCACACTGATGCCCGATTATGCACTGGCCGAGCAGGTTTCATTCAATGACCCTGACATCTGGGCCAGTTATGCCGTGTTTGATTCACCCGATGGACATGGCGAGGGACGCGGCTACCTGGTCAGCCCTGCTGCAACAGACAAGCCCTTCCCGGCTGTGCTGGTCATTCACGAAAATCGCGGACTGAACCCCTACATCAAGGATGTGGCACGTCGACTGGCGAAAGCCGGATTTCTGGCCTTCGCGCCCGACGGCCTGCATCCACTGGGTGGTTATCCGGGCAATGATGACGAGGGACGTACGATGCAGCGCAGCATGGACCGTGACAAGCTGGTCAATGATCTGTTTGCAGCGGCACACTTTCTCGATGCGCATGCCAATGGCAACGGCCGACTGGGCGTGGTCGGCTTCTGTTTCGGGGGCAGCATGGCCAACCGAATGGCCGCCGAACTGCCGAACATCATTGATGCGGCAGTACCGTTCTATGGCTCGCCACCCGATCTGACCCGTGTGGTCGACATTCGATGCCCGGTGATGGTTCAGATGGGCGAGGATGACAAGCGCATCAACGAACGCTGGCCGGCTTATGAAGCTGAACTGAAAAAGCACGGGATTCGCTACCAGGCCCACATCTACCCTGGTGCAAAACACGGGTTTCACAACGATTCCACGCCACGCTACAAGGCCGACGCGGCCGAACTGGCCTGGACGCGTACTATCGAATTCTTCACCACACACCTGAATTGAGATGATCTGCACATGAAAGTCAGCTTTCGGCACACATCCAGTTCACGTGTTCCTGATAACATGAACCGATAGAACAGGACCGTCTGTCATAAGTATGCCAATGAATCCCTATCTGAATGCGACCAATTGTCTGGTCGTGCTTAATTGCCTTGTGCTGTTTGCACTGGTCGAGATCGCACCCGATGTGGTCGACAACATGCAACTGTATTTCTACCAGAACCCGGAATTCGGTGCATGGCAGTTTGTGACACACATGTTCGTGCACGCCGACATCACCCACTTGCTGTTCAACATGATTGCACTGTTCATGTTTGGACGTATTCTGGAATCGATCTGGGGCAGCACCCGATTTGTTGTGTTCTACTTTACCGTCGGCGTGGGTGCATCACTGGTCTACATGCTGGTGCAGTATTTCCAGTTTCAGTTTGCCTACGACACTGTCATTGCCCAGGGCGCTTCGGCGGAAGAATTCGGGCGAATGTTACTGGAATCGAAATATTATCCCGTAATCGAGGAATCAGCCGTCGCCACGCAGATTTTCAACGTACCGGCCGTGGGTGCCTCGGGCGCCATCTACGGTGTACTGGTCGCCTTTGCACTGATGTTTCCCAATTACAAATTGATGCTCATCTTCCTGCCGATCCCGATCGCGGCCAAGATTTTTGTGCCTGTTCTGCTGGCAATTGACGTCATTGGTGGATTCACGGGATTCTCGATTTTCGGTCGCAACATTGCCCATTTTGCCCACCTGGGTGGTGCGGTTGTCGGCTTTGCGATGATGATGCTGTGGCGCAGGATGGCGCTTGAGAGGATGCGCAGGATGGCACAGGCCGCGCAGCAGGGTCAGGACCCGAAATCTTCCTTGTGAACCACCACGATGTTTCGCCCTCTGGACTTGCCCTTGTAGAGAGAGTCATCAGCCCTGCGGATGCAGGCCTCCAGCGACATGTCCGGATGATACTGACAGATACCAAAGGTCGCCGTCAGCTGAATGGATTCCTTCTGGTAGAGGATGGCCAGATTCTGCATTGATTCACGTATGCGTTCGGTAATTTCCCAGGCCTGGCGTTCATCGGTATCGACCAGATAGAAGGCAAATTCCTCACCACCCCAGCGTGCCACCATGTCTTCTTCTCGCAGTATGGTCTTGAACAGAGTGCCCACCTGCTTGAGAACCGCATCACCGGCCTCATGGCCATACTCGTCATTGATCTGCTTGAAGTGATCAACATCGGCCAGCACCACACAGATCGGAATGTGTTCGGTATCGAGTGCATCGCGCAATTCACTGAAACTGCGAATGAAGGCGAGACGATTGGGCAAGCCGGTGAGATAGTCGGTATCGGCCGAGGCCGCCAGCTGTTCATTCAGTCGTTGCAGATCAGCCGTACGGCAGGCCACTTCACGTTCGAGCTCCTGATTGCGACGGCGAATATTGAAAGTTCTGTATTTGTAAAACGCCAGCACCAGCAGCACCACGGCAAGCGTCAACAGGCTCTTGACCCAGCCACGATCCCACCAGGCCGGTGATACCTGAATTGACAGCCCCACCTGTTGTTCACTCCAGCGTCCGTCACTGTTACTGCCCTTGATTTCAACACGGTACTCACCCGGTTCGATACCGCTCATGATCAGTCGCCGGGTCTTGCTGGCATCGATCCAGTCGTCATAAAGCCCGCTGACGCGGAACAGGTAGCGGTTCTGATCAGGCGACTTGTAATCAAGTGCGGAAAACTCGATGGCCAGTTCCCTGGCCTGGTGATTCAGTTCCAGAACCTCTGGCACCTGAACCACCCGCTCGAACTCGAGCGGCAGATTGTTGATGTAGATATCCGTGATCGTCACCGGCGGGTTATACGGATTCACATAGGCGACATGATCCTGAGAAAAGTCGTAGTAGCCATTCACGCTGCCAAAATACAGATGATCCTTCTCATCGATCAGTGCAGATCGGGCGTTCAACCCCTGGTTCTGGATGCCGAAGCTGGCACCGAAATTGATGATGTCACGGGTCTCCGGGTCGAACCGGCTGATGCCGAACTGGGTGCCAATCCAGAGTATTTCTTCACTGTCCTCCAGAATCGACTGTATTGAATTGCTCAGCAATCCATCACCTGTGGTGACATGACTGAACTTGCCACTCTGACGGTTATATTGATCCAGCCCCTTGAACGTCGCCACCCAGAGCCTGCCGGAGGTGTCCTCATGAATGGTCCTGACACGGTTGGCCGCTATACTGTCGGGATTCTTGGGATCATGAATATAAACCCTGATATCGCCAGACGCCGGATCATAACGGAACAACCCACCCAGACTGGTGCCGATCCAGATCGTGCCCAGACTGTCTTCATACACAGCCCTGACATTGAGATAGGTCAGTGTGCCTTGATCGTAGTCCTGAATCAGTTCGGCCACGCCGCTGTCTGGTTGCCAGCGCAACACACCGTAATTGAACAGACCCAGCCAGATTTCGCCTGATCGAGTCTCCTCGATGGCATAGATATTGGTCGGCGACAATCCCACCAGATCAAATGGTGCCGGAACCTCGGTAGTCTCACCGCTTTGCTTGTCACGGTAGAACAATCCGCGTGTGCTGCCTATCCACAGGCCATCATCTGCCGCCTTGTGCATGCTGCGTATGACACCCGGTATGACATCGCCGTCTGCCATCAGCACCCGTTCGTATTCACCGGAAGCTGTCTTCATGACCACGCCTTCGGCTGTGCCCAGATACAGCGTGCCGTCAATGTCTTTCTCGATCGCCCACACACGCTTGAATTTGAGGTGATCCGGGTCGTCTGCCAGATACCGGTTGTGATGGGTAATGGGATTGCCTGAAATATCGATCTTCAGCACACCACTGTAGCGGGTTGACAACCACAACAGCCCGGATTCATCCTTGAGAATGTCACGGATATCGCGGTCTGGAAATATGTGCCAGATCGAATTGTCATTTTCATCCCGCCCAAAGACGCGGCGGTTCATATCAAAATCGTAGACACCGTTGTTGGTGGCGATCAGCATGCGCCCGGCCTGGATCGATTCGATGCGATTGATCTTGATGCCGGAATCATGAGGGGTATAGCGCCTGAATTCCTGTGATACCGGATCAAAACTGTGCAGACCTGTTGAGGACCCGATCCAGATATTTCCCGACCTGTCCTGCAGCAGCGTTCTGAATTCATCCGCTGAATCCTCGGTCTGTATTTCGGCCGGCAGGTAATGATTTGTGAAGCCGGTCTGCCCGGGTTTCAGCTGGCTCAGCCCGTTTGAAGTCCCCACCCAGTAACTGCCATCAGTAGCCTGGAGAATATCCCAGACTCGTGGATGACTGAGGCTGCTGGTGTCATCGGGGTCATGGCCATAGAAGCTGATCCTGTCATCACTAGTGATATTGAAAAGACCGTTCGCCGTACCGATCCAGACAGTGCCGTCACGATCCTCGAACAGTGTCTGAACATTCTCCGACACGCGTATTTCATCAGTGTCACCGGTGTAGGGAAATACAGTGAGCTCACCCGAGTTCAGATCGATCCGGTTCAATCCGCCACCAAAGGTGCCAATCCAGAGACGATTGCGTGAATCCACAAACAGATTGCCGGCATTGTTGCTCGAAATGGTTTGAATATTGTTGGGATCGTGCTGGAACAACCGGAATTCGTAGCCATCGTATCGTGCGATGCCATTGGTGGTTCCAAACCAGATGAATCCGGTCCGGTCCTGCACGATGGAAAACACGGTGGAATCGGGAAGGCCATCCTCCACCAGTACCGGATGAATTTCCCACTGAGCGGAGTCGATTGCATGGGTGAGAGGTGCCAGAAACAGTGTGAACAGGAGCAGACAGACTGAAAATCGGTCACAAGTAGTCCCCTGGCGTATGATATTTGAACACCTGAGAAGTGGGATCAAGCCTAAGCCCATCCCTGACGTACCACCTGTTTGCATGTTCACCACCTGATATGAACAGGTTTATCTTAGCATGTCCGTGACTTCTTCGGTGAGAACAGAATGTTTAAAATATGTAACAAAACCAGGCCTTGTGACCCGAAACAGGCCTGAAAACGGGCTCTTTTGCAAGGATTTTGCCATTCTGCATGGTGACCGTCGCAAAAGCGGGCGCCGGTTCATGACCATAACAGCACAGTGACTGCCTGCGGCGGTCAGTCAGATCGTGTCGATGTCGAGCAGGGTTTTCAGCTCTTCCACGACCCGTTCCAGCACATCCTGCTCGTATGATCTGGCTGGCAACTGACCCCACACCGGCGATGGCCAGCAGGGATCATCCTCATAGCGGACAATATGATGCAAGTGCAATTGCGGTACCAGATTGCCCAGCGCCGCCACATTCATCTTTCTGCCCTGAAACAGCGACATCATGATCTGCGAAAGCAATGATGATTCACGGATCAGCTGATGCTGGTCCTCATGTGACAGCTGATGGATATCCATGACCTCATTGCGACGTGGCACCAGAATGCACCAGGGATACTGGGCATCATTCATCAGCAGAACACGACTGAGCGACAGATCGCCTATCGTGATGCAGTCCTGGTCAAGCTGCAGGTGGAGTTTGAACATACGCACTCATCTCCGTGTCGATCAGCCCATTGTACAGCCAGGCATGCTGGAGAATGTGCGATCTCTCACTAATTCGGCGAGATCAGTGTTATTCAGTGTCCCTGCCCCGTCTGCACCCGCCAGAGGTTGCCGTAGAGACCGTCCTGACTGATCAGTTCCTCATGTGTGCCGGACTGCAAGATGCGCCCCTGATCGAGTACGTGAATCTGATCGGCATGCACAATCGTCGAGAGTCGGTGCGCGATGATGATGGTGGTGCGTGAATGCGAAATGCGCTTGATGGAACGCTGTATCGCAGCCTCGGTTTCATTGTCGACGGCCGAGGTGGCCTCATCGAGGATCAGTACCGGTGGATCCTTCAGCAGTGCGCGTGCGATTGACAGGCGCTGACGCTGACCGCCAGACAGTTTCTGACCGCGTTCGCCGACGATGGTGTCCATGCCATCGGGCATGCGATCGATGAATTCGGTGGCTTCGGCAGCCTCGGCCGCCGCTCGCACCTGGTCATCACTGGCATCCGGCGAACCGTAGGCAATGTTGTCGCGAATGCTGCCATGAAACAGGAACACATCCTGGCTGACCAGACCAATCTGCCGCCTCAGACTGTCCAGACTGATCTCATCAAGCGGCGCATCATCAAGGCAGATCGTGCCATCTGTCGGCGCGTAAAAGCGCAGCAGCAGCTTGATCAGGGTGCTCTTGCCCGATCCGGTCTGTCCGACAAAGGCCACTGTGTGGGTGGCTGGTATTTCCAGATTTATATCGCGCAGCACCGGTGCATCATCCTGATAGGCAAAGTTGACGTCCTGGTACGTGATGGCACCCCTCACCGCTGCGACTGGTACGGCGTCTTCAGAATCCCTGATCTGGATCGGTCGCTCGATCAGATCCAGTATGCGACGCGTGGATGCCATGGCACGCTCATACAGATCCACCACCTGAGCCAGCCCGGTCAGTGGCCACAACAGTCGCTGGGTCAGAAACACCAGCACACCGTAGGCACCCACATTGAGGGTACCGTTCAGCACCTTGTAGCCTCCCACCACGAAGGTGGCCACGAACCCTGCCAGAATGGCCATTCGTATGATGGGAATGAAGGCAGAACTGACCGCAATCGCCTTGCGATTGGCGGCCACATAGGCCCGGCTTTCCTGCTCCACACGGTCGGCCTCGTAATCCTCGGTGGCAAAACTCTTGATGGTGGTGATGCCAGTGATATTGGCCGATAGTCTCGATGCCAGCAGCCCGACCTGCTCGCGTACACGGGCATACAGCGGTTGTGCACGGCGCTGAAAATAGAAGGCGCCAATGACAATAACGGGTATGGGTGTGAAGGCCATCAGGGCGATCTGTGGCGAGACGGCAAAGAACACGCCGCCAACGGCCAATAGCGTCACGGCGACCTGGATCAGGCTGTTGGCACCGCCATCCAGAAATCGCTCCAGCTGATTGACATCATCATTCAGCACGGCCACCAGATTGCCCGAACTGGCATCCTCGAAATAGGACAGATCGAGCCGTTGCACATGACGGTAGGCATCCAGCCGCATTGAATGCTGCAGATCCTGGGCCAGATTGCGCCACAGCACCAGCAGCAGGTATTCGAACAGCGACTCGCCAATCCAGATCAGCAGCGTCAGACCAGCAAGTAGCAGCATCTGACCCTTGGGGTCGGTGATGCCCATGGCGGCAACAAAGGAATCTTCCTGCCGCACGACCACATCGATGGCAATGCCGATCAGGATTTCCGGCATGACATCGAACAGCTTGTTCATGACCGAACAGAACGAGGCCAGCCAGATTCGCGAACGGAAGCCGCGGGCATACTTGAGCAGTCGCCTCAGGGCGACAAACGAGGACGATGATTGATTCATCGGCGAATTCTATCAGGTTTCCCGGCTACAACAGCAGACAGCATTATGATCAAATGATCTGAAATCACGGCCTGTCACAGAACACACTCTGCCGGACTATCGCATCATCTTGATTACAGCATCGACACCGATGGACATCTTCAAAGCATGTCGCTGAATCACACCTCCAGGACCGACTGGTTGCTGAAATGAACAGCGGCAGCCGATCGACATGCGGTCCACAGACTCAACAGATAATCCTCCGGATCACTGCATGTCACCAGTGTCCTGTATTCCAGAACAACACCATTGAACCTGTCACTGTGCCAGCGACTACCCGAAGGCAGTGCGAGTTGCGGCAACTCACCATCCAGCGGATAAGCCGTCACATAGAAGTACGGTTGTGAGATCACGCTGTCTCCCATCGTAAAACCGATATTCATCTGCATGTCGGCATGCTCTTCATCCGAAGGGTCCTGATCTGCAATCCGATCACCAGACAACCACAGCATCGAAAGATCGAAATGATGTGGCCACAGTTGCACCGGGCTGGTCTCTTCACGGATACCGGCACGGAATGTCTTCATGCAGGCGCTGACCGAGTTCAGTGCACAGGCCATGGTGCTGGCATTGTTGGTACACCAGTTCATTGCATTCTTCTTGCCACTGTCGGCTTCAGGAATCTGGGGCACAAAGGCTTCGTCAATGCCGCAGTCAATCAGGAAACGTTCAATACTGACAGCCAGTTCAGTCGCTGACTGTCCGCGAAGCACTTCGTAAAACTCCTTGCCGCCTGTGGTCTCGATACGCAACACGCTCTGTCGCAGATCAAGTCGCATCTCGAAATCGATGGCAGCATGAACCACACCGGTGGTCAGCCCGGATAGTGACGGCCGCAGGCTGGCATGCCACCAGTGCTTTCGCGGTGTGCGGTATGCCTTCAGCCAGTTGCCCATCAACTTCGAGTACTGGTGCGCCAGATCACGTGTAACCGGCAGATCCGGGTCATCGAGCTGGGGGAAATAATCTCGTGTCATGAGTATCTTGTCTCCTTGTCAGTCCAGCTGCACACCGCCATAGGCAATGCCGGTGAGATGGGCCATATCGCGTTTGAAGGTGGTGAGATCGTCAATGCTGAATTCGTTCAGGTGCCGGTGTCCGGCCGCGCGGGCCAGGACGCTCATGAGATCAACCGAAGCACCAAAAAACCTCGCCAGCCGGCCAGCAGCAATCTCCACGGGCAGGCGATCCCGCAGTTGTTTTTTCTGGGTGGCAATACCCACCGGACAATTGTTGCTGTTACAGGCCCGCATGCCCAGACAGCCAATGGCCTGGATTGCTGCGTTGGACACGGCAACACCATCGGCCCCCAATGCCATGGCCTTGGCGAAATCGGCCGGGTGCCTCAGGCCGCCAGTTGCAATCAGCGTGACGCCCTCTGCACCAGCGCTGTCCAGGTGCCGTCGTGCCCTGGCCAGTGCCGGAATGGTCGGCACCGAGATGTTGTCTCTGAAAATCAGCGGTGCAGCGCCGGTGCCACCACCACGGCCATCCAGAATGATGTAGTCGACACCGACGTCCAGTGCGGCATCGATGTCCTTCTCGATGTGCTGTGCAGAAAGCTTGAAACCAATGGGTATTCCTCCGGTTCGCTCTCGAACCTCGGCTGAAAAATCCCGGTACTGTTGCAGCGAAGTCCAGTCAGGGAACCGTGCCGGTGATATCGCGGATTCACCCTCAGGCAACCCACGCACCTCGGCAATCTTGCCCTTCACCTTGTTGCCAGGCAGATGACCGCCGGTACCCGTCTTCGCACCCTGCCCGCCCTTGAAGTGAAAGGCCTGGGTCTGTTTGACCTTGTCCCAGGAAAAACCGAAACGTGCCGAGGCCAGCTCGTAGAAATAACGCGAATTTGCGGCCTGTTCCTCGGGCAGCATACCGCCCTCACCCGAACAGATTCCCGTACCGGCAAGCTCTGCCCCCTTCGCCAGCGACACCTTGGCCTCTTCCGAGAGCGCTCCGAAACTCATGTCTGATACAAACAGTGGAATATCAAGAGCCAGGGGCCTGGCAGCGTTGGGACCGATGACCAGCGATGTGGATACCTCTTCATCATCCAGTAACGGCAAACGAGCCAGCTGACCGACCACAAACTGGATGTCATCCCAGACAGGCAGCTGACCACGCGGAACTCCCATCGCAGCCGCTGGCCCATGGTGACCAAATTTACTCAACCCCTCATCTGCCAGTTTACGAATCAGCTTGACGTGGGGTTCATCAGGCGTCCCGGTGTGATCCTGGTACAGGCCCTGATAACTGTCCCGTTTCCACGGCTGGGGGTGCTTGCGGGCGAATGCAGTTATTTCATCTTCATCGACCCATACCTGGTCGTCGTCCACCCAGGCATTGAACTTGGGCAGGAGTTCGCTGTTGTTGTATTCACTGACACCCGTGTCGAGACGATAGTCCCAGCCGTGAACGCCGCAGATCAGGTTGTCACCATCGACATGACCATCCGACATCAGTGCGCCGCGGTGAGCACAGCGACCGTACAGCACACTCACCTCGTCATCGTAACGCACAATGACCAGATCAACCTCGCCAACCAGGGCATATACCGGGGTTCTGTCTGCCAGTTCGCTGTATGAATGAATCGCTATCTTTTTCATGTATTGAATTCCTTGGTTATTGTTGTATCGACAGGCCCTTGCCTCAGTGGCAACTCCGATGTGGCCTGGTTTTCCTCGCATTCACCCATTGCGGCGGCCATCTGCCCGTACCGGAGGGCAAAAGGTGCCGCCGTGATGCCGTGCAGCAGCGCACTCAATGCAACGGTGAGCATGGTGACGGTGAAGATCTCGTGTTGATGGCTGAGCTCAGCCTCGTCCAGTATCAGCAGGACAAACAGGATGGACGCCAGTCCACGCGGCCCGAACCAGCCAAGAAACAGATGGGTGGGCAAGCGCACACCCGAACCGATGAGTGAGACTGCAATGGGAATCATTCGAATGACTGTCAGGCTGAGGCCGGCATACAGCCACATGGCAGGCGTCACCGTCCCGATGGCCTCGGGCAGCAGTACCGCTCCGAAAACAAGAAACGTGAGCAACATCAGAAGATTGCCTTCTGTCTCCATGAATTCAAACAGAAATTCACAGCCATGCCGTATCGTTCTGCCAAAGACCAGGCCACCAACAAATGCGGCGATAAAACCGTTGCCACCAGTCCATTCGGCAACAACATAGGTCAGCAGGGCCAGGGCCAGAATCGCGATTCCCTGAAACTGGCTGCCCATCCATCCATTGGTGGCACAGGTATCGGTCAGTCTGGCACCAACATAACCGATCACGATACCGGTGACTGGCCCCAGCACCAGCTGCATCATGACAAATGTGATCCAGAATTCGGCGCCGCCTGCATGATGGGCCTGCCCTGCCAGTGAGGCGAACAGCAACACGGCCGGGAGTGCAATGCCGTCGTTCAGACCGCTCTCGACATTGATCGCCTGCCGGATTCGGACCGGCACCGCTTTTGCTGACACCACCGATTGCCCCAGAGCGGCATCAGTGGGCGCCAACAGTGCAGCCAGTAATGCCGCTTGCCACAGCCCGAAATCCGGAAAGACCAGCCAGGCCAGAATCGCACCTGAAACGATTGCCAGTGGCAAGCCGACCAGCAACATGCGCAATGGCAGCGTGTGATCACGTCGAAGGCGCACGGTATCGATACGGGCGGCGTCGGTAAACAGCAGGAGGATCAGCGTGAGTTCGGCAATCAGGTGTACACCGGTGTGGCCGCTGCCGAGTTCCAGCACCGAAAATCCGCCCTGTCCCAGCAGCCAGCCCAGGGCGATAAAGACGACAGGTGCAGTCAGGATGCTGCCTGTCAGGCGACCCGAGATCAGTGAATAGGCCAGAAACAGCAGGGCAATCGTGCCGATAGTGGATGGTTCCATAATTTTCCCTTTCAACGTTATACTGGCCGCTCAGGACAACTAGATGCACAAGACGGGGGATTCGTTACACGTGTTTTCGCTCACCAGCTGCAACCTGCACATTAGGCCATTCGATCAGGCCTCGGCGTGTGTTGTGGATCAGCACCGATGAGTGATCACACGTCGAATACACAGGACAGGGCATCACCCGAGGCAACCGTTTCGGATCGCGAACGCCTGGTGCGGGAAAATATCGGCTGGATGCTGGCACTGGCACAGCGCCTGATGGGCGAACGTGCCCTGGCAGAAGACGCCGTTCAGGATGCCTATATGGATGCCTTTCGCGGATTGGAGAAATTTGCGGGCAAGTCCAGCCTGAAAACCTGGCTCAGGCGCATCACTATCAATTCATGCCTGATGAAACTCAGACGCATGAAGCGACTTGCCGAACAGCCCATCGATGAATACCTGCCCGAATTTGATCAGTTCAATTGTCTGGTCGAATCACGCTGGAACCATCTCGCCAGCGTTGAAGAGGTGATGGAGAATGCGCATCTGCGCAATACAGTTCAGCAAGGAATTGCCCGTTTGCCTGATGCCTACCGGATCGTACTGGAATTGAGGGATATTGAAGGCTTCGACACGGCCGAGGTGTCTGAAATGCTGGACATCAGCGAAAGCAATGTCAAGGTTCGCCTGCATCGTGCCCGTGCTGCACTGAAGAAACTGCTCGAACCATTGATGCGCGGGGAGGTCGAATTGCCATGACCCTGTTCAAGACCATGATGCGCCGCATGAAGGGCCTGATGCTCAGGAACGTGTACTACATGATTACCTGTCGCGAATTCGATGAATTCATTATCGCCTATCTGGACGGTGAGCTGGACAGCAAACTGCGCAGAAAATTCGAATTCCATATCCGTTTCTGCCGCGATTGTCGCGAATACCTGAATGCCTACAAGCGGGCCATTGAACTGGGCCAGGCGGTTGTGCCGGCCAGTGAGGACAGTCTACCGAATGATGTGCCTGAAGATCTGATCGAAGCCATCCTGAAGACAAAGGAATAAATCGAGTGATCGGATTCCGCTCTCCTGTTTCACTCAGACATAAAAAAACCCCGCCAGAAGCGGGGTTTTTCAGACTCAAGCGTCAGACAGATTATGCCTGGACGTTAGATGCCTGTGGGCCTTTCGGGCCGTCTTCCACGTCAAAAGTGACCTGCTGACCTTCAGTCAGCGTGCGGAAGCCTTCGCTGGCGATCGCAGAGAAGTGAACAAACACGTCCTTGCTGCCATCTGAAGGTTCAATAAAGCCGAAGCCCTTGGATTCGTTAAACCACTTAACGGTTCCTGTTGCCATGAGATATTCCTCTAACCAATTAATAAAAAAAAAATGTACAAAACTTACGATGGTAATTAGCAGGAGAGACCTTCTGACAACAACCCGTAGAGTATGTAGCGCGCGCAGTGTACCCGTTTTTACAGGCAAATAACACCACACAGCTCGCAATTTTACCCCAACATGGCGATCCATGTCACATTACTGACATATGATTGCGCAAATTACTGACATTCGGCACCTTTCGTGCTGTTAATGCGTTGCCTTGCTGAATTCCGGATAGGCTTCCATTCCGCATTCGGCCAGATCCACACCTTCGTATTCCTGTTCCTCGCTGACTCGAATGCCCATGATGAGCTTCAGCAGGTACCAGACGACGAAACTGCAGACAAATACCCAGATGAAAATGGTCGCAGCGCCAATCAGCTGACCTGTCAACGTCGACTCAGAATTGGTGATCGGGACCAGCATCAATCCGATCAGCCCGACAACGCCGTGCACCGAAATGGCACCCACCGGATCGTCAATTCTCAGCTTGTCCAGCATCAGGATACTGATAACCACCGCGATACCGGCCAGTGCACCAAACATGACCGCCTGTAGTGCTGTTGGTGTGGACGGTTCAGCGGTGATGATCACCAGTCCGGCCAGCGCACCGTTCAGCGTCATGGTCAGATCCGCCTTGCCATAAAGCAATCGTGCGAACAACAGCGATGACACCAGCCCGGCCGCAGCGGCCGCGTTGGTGTTGAGAAATACCACGGCCACAGCATTGGCCGAATCAACCGAGGCCATGGCCAGAACGGATCCGCCATTGAAACCGAACCAGCCCATCCAGAGGATGAATGTGCCCAATGTCGCCAGCGGCAGATTGGCTCCCGGGATAGCAATGACCTCACCATCAGGCCCGTATTTACCCTTGCGGGCCCCAAGCAGAATCACTCCTGCCAGCGCCGCCGCGGCACCGGCCATGTGTACGATGCCGGATCCGGCGAAATCAGAGAACCCCAGTTCCTTCAGGCTGAACCAGCCAAACACAGGCGCCTCACCCCAGGTCCAGTTACCCTCCATGGGGTAAATGAAGCCAGTCATCACGACGGCAAATACAAGAAAAGCCCAGAGTTTCATTCGTTCGGCAACCGCACCGGAGACAATCGACATGGCCGTTGCCACGAATACCACCTGGAAAAAGAAATCCGCTGACGGGGCATAGCTGGCCGGCTCATCCGCACCAGTGACACCATCCGCCGTGATACCGGACAGCAACATGTCGCCCAGATCCGGATACATGATGGCATAACCACAGATCAGGAACATGGTGCAGGAAATCGCATACAGCGCCACGTTCTTGGTGAGAATTTCCGTGGTGTTCTTGCTGCGCACCAAGCCCGCTTCGAGCATGGAAAAGCCAGCTGCCATCCACATCACCAGTGCGCCGCAGATCAGGAAATAAAATGTATCAAGTGCGTAGGAAAATTCAGTCAGTTGTTGTTCCATGGGTTTCGTTCCTCCCTAATCCGCAGCATCAGCCCAGGATGCCCGATGGTACGGTGTGTGATGATGAGATGATGAGACCCGATGCTAGATGGCATCCTCACCCATTTCCCCGGTACGGATACGGATTACCTGCTCCAGGGATGTGACGAAAATCTTGCCGTCGCCGATTTTGCCATTGTTGGCTGCCTTGCAGATCGCTTCGAGCACCTGCTCCAGTTGTGATTCGCCAACGGCAACCTCGAGACGGGTCTTGGGCAGAAAGTCGACGGCATATTCAGCACCGCGATAGAGTTCGGTGTGGCCTTTCTGGCGTCCGTAACCGGAGACTTCGGTTACAGTCATGCCCTGTACACCGATTTCGGACAGGGCCGTTCGGACATCATCGAGTTTGAAGGGTTTGATAACAGCAGTCACCAGTTTCATCAGCGTTCCCCGTATGCGAGTAGATTTGACAAAAAACAGATTCATGTGGCCTGGGCGTAGCTCGGCCTGAGAGTGTCTGTTCTGAAAATCGCATTCGCTGCTGAAACAATGCGCGCATTTACCATACCGATATCTGCCGGCAAATGCGATACCCAAATTAGAGTAAACACTCAAATCCGGCCTTGACCGGCAGCACTTCACTGATTACTCACAGGCACTGAAGAGAAGACACAAAAAAAGGCTCGTAATCCATTGAAAATCCTGTACAATGCACCTCAAATTTCCGGTGCACTTCGGTCTGCACCACGATTCACCGCGGTAATCCTCAATCGATTCCCCCGAATAACAACAAAAAAGTTTCTGCCTGGACCGACCCTGATTTCCGTTATGCCGGAACGTGGGTGGGCTGATCCCCTGGAGAACATCTCACGATGTCATTTGAAAATCTCGGCCTGAGAGCCGAACTGCTTCGTGCCGTTTCTGAAAACGGTTACAACGTACCAACACCAATCCAGTCACAGGCCATTCCGCTTGTGCTTGAGGGCCGGGACATCATGGGCGGCGCCCAGACCGGCACCGGCAAGACTGCCGGCTTCACGCTGCCATTGCTGCAACGCCTGATGGCTGGCGGCAAGCGCCAGAAAAACCTGCGCAGCGTCCGTGCCCTGGTACTGACCCCGACACGTGAGCTGGCAGCCCAGGTGCAGGAGAGTGTCAGTACCTATGGCAAGTACCTGCCACTCAAGTCCACCGTGATCTTCGGCGGCGTCAAGATCAATCCGCAAATCAGAACACTGCAGAACGGTGTCGATGTGCTGGTGGCAACCCCCGGGCGATTGCTCGATCATGTCTCGCAGAACACCATCGACCTGTCACAACTGGAAATCCTGGTGCTGGATGAAGCTGATCGCATGCTCGACATGGGTTTCATCCGTGATATTCGCAGGATACTGGCACTGCTGCCGCAACAGAAACAGACCCTGCTGTTCTCTGCCACATTCTCTGATGAAATCAAGAAACTGGCAGCAGATCTGCTCGATGATCCGGCACTGGTCGAAGTGGCCAGGCGCAACACTGCCTCCGAGACAGTTGCCCAGGTGGTGCATCCGGTAGATAAATCACGCAAGCGCGAACTGCTGTCGTTCATGATCGGTTCTCAGAACTGGCAACAAGTGCTGGTCTTTACCCGCACCAAACACGGTGCCAACCGGCTGGCACAGCAGCTGGAGAAGGACGGGATCAGTGCCAGCGCCATTCATGGCAACAAGAGTCAGGGAGCCAGAACACGTGCGCTGTCTGGCTTCAAGTCCGGTGATGTACGCGTGCTGGTGGCAACTGACATCGCTGCACGAGGCCTGGACATCGACCAGCTGCCACATGTGGTCAATTACGAACTGCCGAATGTGCCCGAAGACTATGTACACCGGATTGGACGCACCGGCCGGGCCGGACGTGAAGGCGAAGCCATGTCACTGGTCTGTGTCGATGAAAACAAGCTGCTCAGGGATATCGAGAAGCTGATCAAGCGCGACATTCCAAAAGTGACTGTCGAAGGATACGAGCCCGACCCTTCCATCCGGCCCGAACCGATTCAGAAGGGACGTGGCGGCAAGCGGCAGGGCGGACAGGACAATCGCCCATCTGGCAACAAGCCTGGGTCCGGCCGCAAACGAGCCTGGGGTCGAAAACGTCCGGGCAAGAATGCCCGGCGTAACAACCGTCAGAAACAGGCTGCCTGAGACTGACCAAATGGCTACGTGCTGAGCGATCAGTGCTCAGGGTTGTCAGGCACGTTGCCGGAATGGCAGCACGAAACCACACTCCCAGCTGTAGGGCGTCTTGTTGACCGGGCTGCTGACGATAAGCTCGTCAACTGCGATGCGCAGTTGCAGCACATAGCGAACACCCGTGCTCTGATGAGCACGGTGATTATCGGTCTGCATACTGGGTGGCAAGGTACAGTCGACACCAAAACTCGACCCGATTGAAGACTGATGATGAGTCAGTTCGACCTTGTCCAGCACCTTCTCGGTTTCAAACACACTCAGCGGCAGACTCGGGTCAGGATTCCGTCTCAGTTCGTACAGCACCAGTCGGGCACTGATGCCCTGTCGCTGTTCACGACTGCTGTAGGCTGGAATGACGCCTTCTGCCTGCAGTTTGCCCTCACGCAGCAACATCACCTCGTTGACATTGAGCAGGATCGAGCCTGCTTTCATGGCCATCAGGAAATGAATCGGCGCCACGCACAGGCACAACAGGCCCAGCATCAGAAACGGTAACAGGAAAATCCAGGCCAGGCTGATGCCGAGCCAGGATTCCCAGGTCAGCGTGAAATACAGGAACGGCGCTGACAGGCCTGTACAGAACACGCCAGTCAGCAACATCAGTGCCCATTTCTGAATGTTGTTGCGAGTCGCGACAAAGCCGATGATCTGATCGTCACGGTAGCGAGCAACAGAAACCGGCAATTTTCGATATCGGCCATTGAGCAGCTGAAACAGCCGGTTAACCAGCCTCGGGAAAGTATGGCATCCTTCAAGCAGACCGGCAGTAGCAAAATACAGCAAGCCGAACCAGAGCCCGGCGCGCGTATCGGCCCAGGATTCGACGTTCACCGGCGTTCCCAGCACAGAAGCGAGCACAGCAAACAGCAGCATGTAACTGAGCCAGCGCAATCCGACCTCGGCCAGCAAACGGCCGCGCTCTGCCCTGCTTTTGCGCACCAGAATGGCACCACAATAGGTTGCAAACACCAGCCACAGGAAAATCAGTGCTGCAAACGCACCGTATTCACGCCAGAATCCGATTGACAGTGGCGTGGCGATCAGCAGGGCCAGGCCAGTACAGAACCAGCGGCCGCGCAAACTGCCGCTTGCCCCCAGAGGCACGAAGAACAGTCCAACGATGAATCCGCCCATGACGATGGCGGCAAATTCGAGAACCAGAATCCAGCTCAGACCCTCGACCTGGACAAGATACAGTTCACGATCGCTGAACAGCGGTACAGCAAACAGGATCGCCAGAATCACGAACTGGAGACTTGCCGCCTGAGATTTCCACAAGCCGGACGATTGCCCGATGCCGTGCTGCTTCAACACATCAATACCCATCTACTGAGTATAGAAGATCCGGCACAGCCTGATTGTCAACAATCGTTGCATGATGATGCCGGGTAATGGCACCAGTAGTTCAAGTGATAAGCCGCTGATGTTCAACGGCTCAGTGGTCTTCTTCTACCGGCTCCAGATCATCGAGCATGTCGCGGATGGATCGCTGCTTGTTGAGTCGGTTGATGATGGTCGAATCGGTGGAACAGAATCGAAACACCATCTCTTCGGTACCCTGCGCCGCGTTCTGCACCTCAAATCCCGGTTCTGCTGGCGACACGACCAGCGGCTGTGCCCCGATGGCTCCGGCAACATGACGTATACACGTGGTATAGGCCTGCTGCGGGTTAGCCAGCAGAATCCTGTCAATTTGCTCGCCCCTTCACAGTACTGACAAATGCTGCCGGTGAATAATTCTCACAGCGCCAGTTCAAGTATCTGAAGGCGCGGCCTTCACCCTTGTCGACATCGAGTATGTGCACCAGGACAGCACCCTGAACATCAGCCAGGACGCTGGTGCGCTGGATCTATATCATCACAGGACCAGGTTTCCACGACAGGCTCCGGCTTCGATGCACAGGACAGCAGTGCTGCGCAGTTCAGGCCCGCCAGGAGTAGCCTTGTAACGGCGAACGCCCTCACCTGGCGTTCTGTCTGATGACTGTCTGATCCGGTGTTCATTCCACTACTTCGACGTCCTGGCCCTGGAAAGAAACTCGCTGACCTGCCCTGATCTTGCGACGCTTTCTGAGTTCGACTACGCCATCCACCAACACCAGTCCCTCTTCGATCACCAGCTTCGCCTGACCACCGGACTGGCAAAGCCCTTCGAACTTGAGCAGGTTATTCAGGGCCACATGGGGATGACCATTGAGTTTGAATTGATTCACGCAGCAATCCCGAGCTGTTCCACTGTAATGACTTCACACCTTACACGAGTTTCATGTAAACTGAAGTGGCAATGACCGGTCAGCAGTCGGTTGAAATGCACCTTGATTGATTACTAACCAATGACAAGGACATATCATGAAAAAGACGCTGAACCCGACGTTATCTCTCCTTTTTATACTTCCATTCACCGCTGCAAAAGCTGAAACAAGCTTCACTGCAGGCCTGTATTCCGATTATGTATTTCGCGGAATCTCACAGACCGATGAAGACCCGACGCTTCAGGCAAGCATCGACTTTGCCAGTGAACACGGCTGGTATGGTGGCATCTGGGCATCCGATGTGGATTATGGTGAATCAGGTGATTATGAAGTCGATTTTCTTGGAGGATACGCCGGCACAACAGAACACGGTATGGGATATGACATCCAGGCAGTCTATTACACCTACCCCAGCTCGGATAATACGGATAATTACCCCGAATTGATTCTGAGTCTGGACTACCGGTTCCTGAATGCAGTGCTGGCGTATACTCCTGACAATTTCGGCCTTGATGAATCGGCACTGTATTATCAGATCGGTGCCGAATTCGAGCTCGGCAATGATGTGCTCATGCACCTGTCTGCCGGCTTGTCCGATTTTGACAAGGCCGACCGGCAGTTCTTTGCCTCCGCTCCCGATTCCTACAGTAACTGGAATATCGGCATCAGCAAGAGCTGGAATGGCTTTGATTTCACGCTCGATTATCATGCCACCAACAGTGATGCCGACGCGTTGTTCGGTGACGATATCAGTGACGATCGTATTGTGTTCTCTGTGGCGCGTACCTTTGATCTTCAGAACTGATAGCTCAGCAAACACCTGCTGAGAACTGAGACAGGTCATTTCAGCACGAGCTGAACCGGAAACGTTGCAGATCGATATCGCCTTGACCATGCTGATTCAGCATGTGCGAGGGGGTCTTGGCTCTTCGATCACGCAGACGAATATACTGTTCCCTAGCAGAATAGACTGGCTGACAAGGCCAGTATTGAGCACAGGATCATAATCCGGCTTTCAGCTGATCCATATCGATCGTCGGATCCTGGCGGCAGTATTGTTTCAGCAGCTCAAGCACCTCGGGATAATACCGGTCAATCACCTCCGGACGCTCGAAAAACACTGTGCTGAAGACGGCAAAAAACTCGGCCGGTGCCGTCGCACCATAACAACTGATTTCAACAGTCTGCCCACGCTGGCAGCGCCTGGAAAAATCCTCGTAGGCTGCCGTAAAGGTGTCGACCTACCGCTTGTGTGACATATTCCTGTGCAGGGGGGGGATAGCCATTTGCCCGGCCGTTCTGCATGTCCAGCTTGTGGGCGAACTCATGAATCACCAGATTGCTGCCGTCTATCTCACCGGCAACCGAGGTATCGTCCCACGAGAGTACGACCGGCCCACGAACCCATGCCTCACCAAGCAGATGCGAGTCTGACTGGTGCACCACACCATGCTCATCTACGTGTTCGCGTGCAGCCCTGAATCAGGCCGGATAGACGATCACAGTCACCAGTCCATCTTCGATCATATTTTTGCCTGGCCGTCAGATGAACAGATTCCCTCGAATTTGAGCAGGTTATTCAAGGTGACCAAGGGCTTGCCCATCAGTGAGAACTGGTTCATGGTAAATTCATTTTGACAAAATCCGTGGCTGACTGCATGAAGTTGAACGACCGGAAACCAGCCGTGTGCTGGTGGCATGCATCAGTGTCATGGACGCCTTATCGCGACCAGAGTGATGTCATCCAACACTTCACGCTCACCAATGAAACCGCGGAGATCGCTGATGATCTCGCCAATCACCCGATCTACCGGCTTGGTGTGATATTCACGCACGAGACTGCACAACCGCTCAAAACCATAATACTCCCGCGCCTCATTTTCTGCCTCAGTTACCCCATCGGTATGCAAAAGCAGCAGATCTCCAGGTGCCAGGGCCACCTCAATGCTTGAAACGAAATTGTTCACGTTCTCATCCAGTCCGACTGGAATTCCCAGATCTACGGTATCGAGTCGTTCAAGCGAACCATCGGTGCGCACGACAATCATTTCCTCATGCTGTCCTGTCACCACCATGCAACCGTCCGCGTGGTAATCGAGCAGGCACAGTGTGAGGCTCTTGTCTGAAGAGATTCGCATCAGGTTCTGGAAAATTACCTGATTAACCAGCTGGTAAAACTGTTCTGGATCATCAAAACCTGCCAGTAGGCCCGTACGTACCGCAGTCTGCACCATGAGCATTACTACACCGCTCTCCAGTCCATGTCCGCATACATCGCCAATGCCAATCTTGATTCGATTGCTGTCACTCATCAGGACATCATAGTAGTCTCCGCCCACTTCATCTGCAGGGTCCATATAGGCTGCAATCTCTAGTCCGGGTACGCGACCAAGTTCCAAATCACTGGGCAGTACCATCATCTGCAACTTGCGGGCCACCTCCACTTCAGCACCCAATCGAACATTTTCGATAGTCAGATTCTCATTGATACGCTTGATGGTCCGATTGGCTTCTTCGAGCTCCCGAGTTCGTTCGCTGATCTTGGTTTCAAGATCGTTGGCGTAAGCGCCCAGTGTATCCATCATTTCATTGAATGTGATGGCCAGATCACCGAATTCATCACGGTTTCCAATATCGATGTGGGTACTGAAATCCCTGGCACGCAGACGCTTGGCGCCCGTTGCCAGGGCAGACACAGGCCGTGAAAACAGGCGGGCGAGAAACACGGAAAACAGAATTGACAACAACAGGCTGCCCAAGAGTACGCCAATGGAAATATTGCGCAATTCACGCAATCTGTTTGCCTGGTTGGTCACCAGCAGATCCAGACCGAGAATCGCAATCACGCGATCCATTTCATCAACGATGGGAACCGCTACGGTGAGAAAGGTACCCCATTGGTCGGTGTACCAGTCTTCGGCCACATGTGTGCGACCATCGAGATAGGGTTGCACAAAAAAGTCATCGGCCGTATCTACCCAATACAGGGTACCAACCGGATTGCCTTCTTCCTCTGGTTCGATCGTGCCATTGCCATTCTGATCGATGGTTTCATAGTCGGAATCGGCAATGAACATCTGTACTGAATAATCAGGTGATTCGGGGATGGGTGCCATCAGATATGCGAAGTTGATGTCCGAAATTTCATCATTGTCTGCCGGAATCTGCTGCATGTACCCGAATGGGGTAATCTTGCGACTGGAACCGGACCGGATTCGACGCAATATCTGTACAAGGGATTGATAAGCCGGATCAGCATGCATTGAATCATAAATGGCTGTGACGGCTGCGATGGCTGATTCGCTGTCATCTTCCGGTTCAAACAGAGACACATAGGTACCCAGTTCATTCTCGGCATGCGCCTGATCCCTCGGCTCACTGCGTTGGAGTAATTTCTGGTACAACGAAGTGATTGCGGATCGGCTCTCTGCATCAATAAGGTAACTTCCGGTTTGACCCACATCACGCAGACGCGATTTCATCTGATCCAGCAGAATTTCTTCAGTTGTTCTATAGAAATACAGCAGTGATGAGCCAACGACTATGAATGCCAGCAGACTCACTGCCGACATCAGTTTCAATGAAAACGGTACCCTCATGCGGCAATTATGCCACAGTCAGCACGATTCTGTGGCTGTTCGGGCAACCTCAGTCCGGAGCTATCCAGGTAGTTGCCGTTTTCGTCATAAATCAGGGAGTACAGCTGAATCACTGTCAGGCCCAGACAAAAGAACTTGAACGAACGTTAACTTGTCACCAAAGGCGTTCTTATCTGCCTGTGAATTGTGTATCTTTAGGATTGGTATAAAGGATTTTCGAATTGACAGCGGGTGTTTGAACGGCTTGAAGAAGGGTTCGCACTGAGCTGGAAGACTCTCGAAATATCCTCAGGGGGACTCTTTAGCACGTGGCAGAAATATCAACACAGCTGATCACATTGTTCACTGTATTTCTGTTGTGGACACTATGCATGTACCTGCTGCACAGACTGTCTCATGTCAAACATCGCCTGAACCCACTCTGGAAGATACATCGGGCACACCATAAAGTACCCTATCTGTCGGAAGATCGGGAATTGTTACCGCAGCCAGCACAGTTCCTGTTCTGGCTTGGCAGCTGGCGACTCTCATTGGATGTGATCATCGTCATGACGCTGCCGTTGCTGGTTCTGACCTGGTTTTTTCCGACACAGGGCCTGATTTTGCTGGTGTTCCATTATCTATATGAAGTGTTCTTGAGCGAAGCACTGCTTGACCACAATCCTCGTATCAGGGGTTCATTGACACGGGTATTTGCCTGGGGTCATTATCACCTCTATCATCACATGAACCTGAAACGGAACTATGGTCTTGTCGTGACCTGGTGGGACTGGCTGTTCGGCACGGCCAGCATGCCCGCTGGGGAACAAGTACCTGACGAAATGCGTCGGCGACGCCGGCGAACACGCAAGGAATCCAATGCATGACCACCCCTGCACGTGAGTATCGGTTCAACCCCTTGTCCGAGGCCATCGCTGTCTTTGTCATTATTTTCACCGCCATCTTCTTTGTTTCCTACTTTATCTATGTCAGGGCGATCGAAGCTCAAGAAGATGAAATCAAGGAAAGCCTGACCCTGTCTGCCGGCGTCATCAAATCGTTTATCGATGTTGACCTGCACAAAACATTCACCACGGCAGAAAGCGAGTATACGGAGCCTTACCAGTCTCAGATCGAGCCGCTCGCAAGAATCCTGGATGCGGGATTGAGCATCGCCTTTGTTTACACGGCCATCCTGCAGGACGACAAGGTCTATTTCATTCTGGATGCGACCCCGGAAGGCGATGCTGACGGCGACGGCATCGAGGATTCCGTTGCCGTGATGGAAGAATATGAGGATCCACCGCCGGACCTCATCAATGCCCTGAAAACCCAGCAAGAAATCACATCAGGCAAGCCCTACTCCGATCAATGGGGCACGTTCGTATCGGGTTACACACCACTGCTCGACAGTGCTGGAGAATTTGTCGCCGTACTTGGCGTCGATCTGGAAAAAAGTAATTATTTTGCCCGACTGGAACCGATCAAGCGCGCCACAGTACGGGCCATGGTCGCCGGCTTTTTCATCGCCTACCTGATTGGATCGGTCGTCTGGTTTCTGCGAAATTTCGCCGCCCAGTTAAGCAGATTACGAACCAATCTGCTATCAAAAAATGAGCAGTCAATCGAACAGAAACTGGAACAGACATCATGAGTGGGATAGAACTTAACGCCAGCCAACGGCTGATCGCGATGATGGTCATAGCCTCGGGTGCCTTTCTTGTCTCCGTCTCAGTCGGCATGAATGCCGTCATCTTCCCGACTACCCTGCAAAGCTACGGTGCAAGTACCTCCATGGTTGGGTTGATCATGTCCGTGGAAATTGTCTCGGTACTGATCATCTCGACGTCTGTGCCTCATCTGGTTTCCAGACTGGGCATGCGCGGCGCCATTTTATTGACCACTCTGTTCCGTGTCCCGGCACTGCTGGCGTTGGCATACGTCACTGGCATTCCGGCCTGGATTGCGCTGGTGTTTGTCCACGGCATCGGCAACTTCCTGTTTGTGTTGCTGCTGCAAACCTGGCTCAACTCTGTCGTTACGGATAAATCACGCGGCTTCAGTCTGGCCATTTATGGTACTGCACTCTCATTGGGTCTGGCATTTGGACCGGTAGTTCTCAATTATTTGGAGCCGTTCCACGATTCAATGCTCTCGCTGAATCACAAGCTGAGAGACATGATCGGTCCAGTCATCGAGATCTCCAGAGATTCCGGCGTACAATTGGCGGTGCAAGCCCAGTTAACCGCCAGTGCCCTGATCAGTCTGTTGGCAGTGGTGCCCGTTTTGATTGGTGGATTTCTGATTCCCAAAGTGACCAGCAGCAAACGGGCGAAATTGCGCGAGGTGATCGTCAAATCACCAGCAGCGATGTATGCCGTTGCCATGGCGGGGGTTTCCATATTCGGTGTGCAATCCTTCATCGTGATATACGGGCTACAAAACGGTCTCGACATCACCAATGCGGCGTATCTGCTCAGTGCATTCATGCTGGGTGCCATCGTTCTCGAGGCACCCATCGCCTGGTTGTCAGACCGTATTGACCGTCGGGTGATCATCCTGTTTTCCACATTATTCAGTCTGACCTGCGCCGTATTTCTGCCCATTGCCATTTATACGTACAGCCTGGCACTTGGGTTGCTGTTCCTGTGGGGCGGCATCATTGGCGGCCTCTATTCCACATGCCTGGCCCTGATCGGTGATCGTTTCAAAGGTCCTGAACTGATTGCAGCCAATGCCGCCTTCTACGTCATGGACAGCATCGGCGGCGTATTGGGTGTGTTACTGATCGGTCTGGCCATGGAGATGTTTGCATCCGATGGTTTGCCCTACATCATCATGCTGGCCAGTGTTGTTTATTTTTCATACGCCTTGACCCGTTACAGGGTCGAGTAATGTCTCAATCCAAAATTTCGAGGGAGCGCCTATCGTGAACAAATCAACCATGACCGCCCTGCTGGCAACAGCCGGCATGTCATTCGTACTGCCCGCTCAGGCAGAATTGTCATCGACTCTGGGCCTGTACTCTGATTACGTATTCAGGGGCGTGTCGCAAACACTGGAGGATCCCGCCGTGCAGGTCAGCTTTGACTGGGCCAACGAGGATGGCTGGTATGCCGGCATCTGGGGATCCAATGTTGATTTCGGCGATGATGCCGGTATCGAGGTTGACTACTACGGCGGTTACGCCGGTGAAACAGGAAACGGATTGGGTTATGATTTTCAGCTGGTCTATTACACCTACCCCAGTTCGGATGATCAGAATGACTATCCTGAGCTACTGTTCAACTTCAACTACAATGTATTCAAAGGACTGATCGGCTACACCTGGGACAACTTCGGTACCGATGAAAGCGCACTGTACCTTGAAGGCGGATTCGAACACGATCTCGGCAATGATTTCGGGATTCATGGTTCTGTTGGTTATTCCGACTATTCCAGTGCCGACAATCTGTTTTTCACCGGATCTCCTGACAACTACGTCAGCTGGAATCTGGGCGTCAGCAAGTCCTGGAACGGATTCGATTTTGCCTTGGACTACTTTGACACAAACGACGACGGTGAGGAGCTGTTCGGAAGTGAGACTACCGATTCCAGGGTTGTGCTCTCCATCTCTCGCAGTTTCAGCCTGATCGAGTAAACGACTGCTATGGAACAGGATGTGATGGATAGTGATGGCAAGACACTGAATGGGCGTTATGACCTGGAACACTTCCAGCGTGCATGGCGCCACTGCCATCTCACATCCAATTACTTTGCCTGTCTCGGCGCCAAAGATCGCACAGACACATCGTCCTATCAGCTCTGTTCAACCATCATCAATGAGCTGTTGGAACTGATTTATAATTACAGCAATGCTGTTGATAATTTCGAACTGGCATTGCGCACGGTCAACGGCTGTTTCGAATTGAATCTGACTTTGCCTGCTGATGATCCGATCGGTGAGATCTGCCGCGAATTCGAGTCACGTCTCGATCAAGGCTCCCCATCAGAACTGTTCTTGTCAGAAGTAAGACGGGAAAACCCGCATGCCATGCTCGGATTATTGCAGATGGTGAATGATTTCGGTGTTCAACTCGACCTCAGGCATGAAGACCGTCTACAACTGATCCTGCGATTCAGCGGAACGCGATAGACCGGTGTTACGTGGGGATTACATCGATAACATCAGACATGAGAGTCTGCCGCTGTCTCTCAAGCTGGGGCACGAGGAACTGGAACGTAACTGGGCGCATGTGGGCGAAACTGCCGACTACCTTATCCAGTACCTGAAGCAGAATCAGGACACGGGTGACAGGCAGGCAATAAACCAGCGTAATCACGACAGTGACAAGGCAAGGGTACTGAATAGTTCAGCCAACTACATTGCCAACGAGTTACTGGAAAACGCAATCAAGTACGCACAAGGTGGTAAGATTCGCACATCTGCGGGCATTGAGGATCATCACTGGGTGATTCTGGTCAGTCACGAGACAGACTCAGCCCACCGGGCAGAGCTTGAAACATTTATCGACACGCTTGAAACCAGTGATGCTGACGAATTGATGACGGACCGCATCATGAGTAATGCCAATGCCCCGGATGGCAGTGGATCCGGCCTTGGCTTGCTCAGCATCGTGGCCGATCATAAGGGCCGTGTCGGTTGGAAATTTGATACCCGACATGACCGCCATATCATCAGCACCATGGTTCGCCTCAACCTTGCCGAACAGCCCGGGATCAATCAATGACTATGACATCGCGAGATCAGACATGAACATTCAAGGGGAAGATTACAGCATCAACTATGAGGCCCAGACCGGTGTAACCCGGTTTGAGGGTAGCCTGAGGTTAAATGGCACGGAAGAATACGCGCCAATCTCGGCCTTTCTCACATCGACGCTCGAACAGGAAAACAAATCGCAACTGTGGGACCTGACAGCTCTCGAATTTCTGAACAGTTCGGGCATCAACATGATGTACAAATTCATTATCAGCCTGCGCTCGCACCCGGATGTTGATATAAAAGTGGTAGGTAGCAACAGCATCGCCTGGCAGGCTAAATCCCTGGGCAACATGCGCAAATTCCTGCCCAGGCTTGATCTGGAAATCAAATGAGCAACGGCGACCTGCCCATCAGTTTCAGCGACGATGATCTCAAGCGTATTCTTGAACTGACCGATCTGATGAAAACAGATCACGGCAAGGAGGCCCATGCCCTGTTGATGCGCATGAGCGAGGATCTGGATACCGCACAACTGATACATCAGTCTGTACTCGATCACGCCACGGGACTTGAGAACGATCTGACAGAGCGAAACAAGGAAATCAGACAACTGATTGACAAGATGAAACGTTATCTGTCCGAACAGCTATACCAACAGATCGTGGGTGGCGAAGTTGACACTACGGCGGGAAGCTATAAACGAGTGCATCTGACGATATTTTTCTCTGACATCGTTGGCTTCACTGACATTACCGACACCCTTGAGCCAGAAACACTGTCATTCGTACTCAACTCCTATCTCAATGAAATGGCACGCATTTGCAGTAAATACAACGGCGCCATCGACAAGTTTATTGGCGACGCAGTGATGATCTATTTCGGCAACGATGCTGACATGAGTAATCAGGAAGCTGCACAGGCCTGCGTTTCAATGGCACTGGAGATGCAGGAATCGATGGAGTCACTGCGCCAGCGCTGGGCCGAACAGGGTTGTCGACACCCATTGAAAATGCGAATTGGCATCAATTCCGGGTATTGTACAGTCGGAAATTTCGGCTCTGATGAACGTATGGATTACACACTCATCGGCGGTAATGTCAATATCGCAGCGCGACTTGAGGGTCAATGTCCGCACGGTGGCATCCTGGTCAGTGAAGCCACCCATCAGCTGGTTGAATCAATGGTGAAAAGCCGTCCATTCGGCACGCTGGAACTCAAGGGCGTCTCCAGACCTGTCGATACACATGAAATCACGGGGCGTGAAGTGACCGATCCGGAAACCGGCTTGTTTCGACGTGAAGGAGAAGGCTTTCGGCTTGATGCCATTCATTTTGACCCTAACCAGGTTTCGAACATCGAATTAAGGCAACTGCGCGAATCATTACAGCAGGCCATTGACTCACTGAATCAAACAGACGACTGAGTCGTATAAACTGCGTCTGATGATCTGTCAGATGAAATCCTTCTGTATGTCCTTCACAGATCCAATTACATGCCTGCTCTGAACGACGATGCATCCATCCTCGGATCCTGACGATAATATTGTTTCAGCAGCTCAAGCACCTCGGGATAATACCGGCCAATCACCTCCGGACGCTCGAAAAACACTTCGCTGAAGACGGCAAAAAACTCGGCCGGTGCCGTCGCACCATAACAACTGATTTCAACAGCCTGCCCACGCTGGCAGCGCCTGGAAAAATCCTCGTAGGCTGCAGTGAATGTCTCCACCCACTTCCTGTGAGACATGTGTCTGTGCAATGGCGGATAACCATTGGCACGCCCGTTCTGCATGTCCAGCTTGTGCGCAAATTCGTGAATCACCAGATTGCTGCCGTCGATTTCCCCGGCGATCGACGTATCATCCCAGGACAGTACCACCGGCCCGCGAACCCAGGCCTCGCCCAGCATATGAGAATCGCCCTGGTGCACCACACCATTCTCGTCAACGTGCTCACGTGACGCCCTGAAACCTGCCGGGTAGACGATGACCGTGACCCAGTTGCGATAGCAGCGCATGCCCAGATTCAGGATCGGCAGACAGGCCTGCAGCGCAATGATCAGTTTCATTTGCAGCGTGATGACCACACCGTTGGCACCCTCGATGACCTTGCGGTGCAGAAATACGATAGCCAGATCGCGCAGGCGCTGTTTTTCCCTTTCCGTTAGTCTGTTGAGCACAGGCAGGCCGACCATGGCCAGCTGCCAGTCGTCATCGGAAATCTGTGAGCGACGGATGATTCGCTGATCCAGCCATCGTCGTATCCATCTGAACATGGCGGCAGTGTAGGTGAGATTAAGGCGCAGATCCAATGGTAAAGAACAAAACCACAAACCCCACTGCAGCCCGGCGAATGATAATCACTCAGCCTGGCGCTTTCGCACAGGAACTGATTTCTGCTGTCATGCCTTTCCAGGGTTCTGAATGACGGGAAAAATCTTCTGGGCTTGCCTCGAATGATTGTGGGTGAAGGAAAATCGCCGATATCTCTGCCGCAATAAATCTCGACTCTGGTGAGAATGTCGAATGCACCTTTACTGCCCAGGAACGGGACATTTTCGAGGACGGTTATGAGGACTGATCGGGTTTTTCAGCGGGTTGAAGACTTGGGACAGTCTGTGCTCAAGAAAATCACTGCCTCTCCACCAGCCTGATCCCATCCTTGCCGATGGTGATCAGTCGCTGCTTGTAGAGCTGACCGATGGCCTTCTTGAAGGCCCCCTTGCTCATGCTGAACAGGGTCTGTATCCGCTGTGGATCTGACTTGTCATGAACATCGGCAAAGCCATCGTGACGTTCCAGGTAGCGAAGAATTTTCTGGCCATTGCGATCGCGTGTTTCCTGTCCACCCTGCAGCGTCAGGTCGATCCTGCCATCTGAGCGAATGTTCTTGATATAGCCCTTGATGTGCTGCCCGAAACTGAGTCGCCGGAATACCTCGTCGCGGTACAGAACGCCCCAGTGCCTGTTGTTGATAATGGCCTTGTAACCCAGCTCCGTGCTGTTGGCCACCAGCAGATCAACAGCCTGTCTGGGCTGGAATGCATGCGGCAAGTCGTCATCGATGAACTTGTCGATCTTGGACGATGCCGTCAGCCTGCCGTCCCGGCGACCAAGATAGACCGTCACGATGTAGAATTTACCCTGCTCCATCGGCCGGTGCTGTTCAGCAAAGGGCACCAGCACATCCTTGTCCATGCCGTTGTCGACAAAGGCACCCACCGTGGTGGTGTTGACGACCTTGAGACAGGCAAATTCGCCTACCTGACAAATTGGCAGTTGTGTACTGGCCCTGAGGCTGCCCTCATCACCCGGATACACGAAGACGGTGAGCACATCCCCTGCCGCAACGCCAGCAGGCGCCTGATGAAGCGGCAAACTGGCACGGCCGTGCCCGGCAGCATCCAGCTCAACGTTATCATCGCTGACTGAAACGACCTTCAGGTCTGCGGTTTTACCAATTTTGACCATTGTTTCCGGGCACATCCGTTCTAGAAGACTCAGACGCCGAAGTGTACCAGAGCTGGCAGCTGAGCGAGACTGGAAATCCCGCTTTTGCGATTGTTGAGATCTTCAGATTATGGTTGTGCAGACACCGGTTCCAGTAGACTCAAAGCAGAGAGAACCCAGCCCACGCAAGACATGGGCAGCCTGACGCATCCAGAATCATTCTGCCTTGTCAGTGACGGCCCTGATTGCGGTCATGAGGCTGTTCTCGTCATCGATCAGAATCGAGTCACAGGTGAAGTCGGCCAGCAGGGTTACCTGTTCCCTGCTCAGCTTCACCAGGTTGTCTCCGTTCTGCCACATGGTCAGATAGTTCGGAAAGTGCTGATACGGGCCTGTGGGCTTACTGGCATTGCCCGCTTCAATCTGATTGCGAACAGTGTCCGAACCCAGATTGCTCTCCCAGCCCTTGCAGCGGTCGAGATAACACCAGGTGACCCACATCTTCTCGGGTCGGGCCCTGACACCCCATGAACTGTTTTCCACCACGCTGTGACGGCAATTGACAATCATCGGCTGATTGCGCCTGCGCTTCTCATTGAGTTTGTCCAGCACCGTTTTGAAGTCACTGGTGGGGAAGATCTGGTTGTTGGGATAGGTCCACTTCCAGTTCGGATTGGAATAACCGAACAGTGAGGGCACATAGACATCACAGCGACCATCCGGGTCGTTGGCAACATCGTGTTTATCAAGGGTTGGTGAATAGGTCGGATCGAGTTTGGTTTGCGTGTTGACGAACACGATCGCCAGCCAGACACCGCGCTGGATCAGCGGAATTATGCCGTTATTCTCCAGCAGCCCACCGTCACCGAACAGGGTTTCTGCACCGCTGTAGGGACCATCACCATTGACGGCCCAGTAGAAATCCTGCGGCGTGAACCGGGTAACGTCGTACTTCTTGATAATCTCCTTGGCAAAGGCCGAGCTGCTGGTACCGGTGGTTTCAGTCAGTGAATAATGCCGCTTTGGGGCCGGAACATCGACCCAGCCACTGCTGTTTCTCACCGGAGGCGGGTTTTTGCAGCAATCAGTAACCGGGCCAGATGATGGTGCATGAGAACGATACGCAAAGGGCTCGATATAGCCTCCACCGTATTTTGTCCCCTGGAAATCTGTCAGGTAGGGCCGACCAACGGTCAGCGCGGTGTACTCGAAATTGATCAGATCGGCCTGGGATGGATCATCCTGTGGCAGCAACACGCAGGAGTTGACGATCAGGAATGGGCGCTCCGGCCTTGGCTTGATGAAGTTTCTGTGTGCCAGTGACGGGTTGCAATGCTTGATATCGGCTTCGGTTGAATCGCTGTAGGTAAAATAATCCAGCCTGTCGGGGTGATAGGTGGCCTGATTGACATCGAACAGACCGAAATCTGACAGGTAGGCCTGCCCTACCGAATAATTCCACACATCATGCGAGCTGTAGTTGCCCTCGATATCGAATTCCCAGCTGGCAACGATATCCTCCAGCGATTTGGTCGCACCGTAGGCCAGTTGCGACTTCGTCAGGCCGGTATTCACATGCTGTTCGCTGATGTCCTTCGCCCGCGTGATCGGGCCCAGCAACTCATCATCGTTACTGGCACCACTTCGGTAGTAGGTGTAAATGGTTGATGCCCAGGAACCGCCTGAAACACAGGAGATGTAACGCAGTGTCGGAATCACACCCAGATGATTCATGGCGCGCAGCTGCCCCATGGCCGCCGTCATGGCCCGTGTGCCACCACCGGAAAAGCAGGCCCCGATCATTGGTTTGCTGGCAATTTCAGGAATGGTCGTCTCTGGAAATTCGTAATGCATACCCTGGCTGATCCAGAGTAGTGACTTCAGTGTATCGCTCATGAGAACACCCCCTCAGGTCGGAACAAACAGACCGGCATGCGACAAAATAATTTACATGCCCTGTCTCTATAGGGTGAATTCAGGTTGATGTTTCTCTCATGTCCGCAAGGAAATCAGGCCACCCGGACAGGGCGGCCTGTAATGCAGGATCATTCCTGATGGCACTCTCTGTCCACGTCAGCGACAGCATTGCGCCAGTTGATCAGCGCTCTCTGGAATTCAACGTTGTTGCCATCCCAGATCGAATTGATCATTCGAATGTATGCCGAAACCTCACGCGACACTGCTGTCTCGCAAGGTGTCTCAGCCTGTACTGTTGATCCCATTCCGATAATCATTGCCAGCGCCAGCAGAATTGATGTCTTCAATTTGTTCATGAATATGCTCCTGAAAATGTTGAAAAAAGTGACATCCCTGTCCTGTCGTTTCCGTGCAATCATTTTCAGAGAATCGAAAGATTCAAGTGATCGATTCGAGGACAGAATTATCAGGATTCAGGCCAGATTGGTGATTTTTTTCAGAATTCATGCGAATGACTGCCAATACAGCTTCAACCCGGAAACAGATTGAGGAACACGTGGACAAGCTGTGCGAGTTGATTCAGATCACAATCAAATGTCCGCTTTTTCTGGCCAATTACGATAATCCCAGTATTCAACCGGAATTCTTTCATCTGTGAGGATCTCCGGACCGGAAAATAGATACACAAGGAAACCGACACATGAAAATCATTCCCCTGCTGCTCGCGGCCACGCTACTGTGCGCCTGCGCCCCCAAATACAACTACACAAAAGCGGATCTGGGCCAGACCCCCCTGCCATCGGATGTGGTTGTTATCTATGACTATCTTGCTGTGGTTGATGATGTCGGCAAGCGCTGGGATTACAAACAGGATGACAATGACCAGAACATCGACAAATATGGAAGACTGATCAGTGAACTGCTCAGAGCCCATGGTTATCAAATGTCCGAACAGGGACTGGTCAGCAGTGGTCTCGGTCTCAGCAACGAAATCGAGTTCGATTACTATGTGGACGGCGACAAGCAGGAAAATCCCATAACGCCCCCATTCAAGGTTCAGGCCAGCGGATTCACCGAGGATGAGGTGGGATCGATAGTCAACCTGTCGGATGAACTGATCCGGGTGGCCGGATCAACAGCCGTCGACGAGGAAACGATTGACCAACTGGCACAAGCGGATTTCAGTAATCTTCTCGACGAACTGACGATTCCGGGTGATGCCCTGATTCTGCTGCTGCGCCTGAATGAGCCATCCGTGTCTTTCACCAAGTCTTTCGGCGTAGCGCTGATGACCGCTGCCGTATCTGGCGCGGCAACCGGTGGCAGCTACATTACATCGGTAAGCCTGTCTGGACGACCCAGCGCCTATGCTTTTCTCATCAACGCTTCAAGCGGTGAACTGATCTGGAAGAACTTCATTCCGTACGTCGATAAACGCTACTACGAACGCAATGTGCTGTTTGAGGATTTCCCGAACCGCTTCGCATCTGCAGAGTGATGGCAGTACAGGGGCAATTCATTGTGGTGCCACCACATCAGGACGATATTAAAGATTCATTGGTGAGTGCAGACAACAGGCTGAGTGTCAGGGACCAGACTCAAAACCGTCGCTGAAGATCAGCGGCGGTGCAAATTCCACGGCACCGATATCGCATTCACTACTGCCACTGTCATCCCCGTCGAACGGCCTTGGTCGCCCCCGTTGGTCTTCGGTGATGCAGCCAACCAGCGCCTGATTGATGATATCGATCGCCTGGCCTCCGGCGACCAGATTGTGCGTCAGAGTAGCGCCGCCATTGTCGGCCAGATCAAATTCGAACACCGTGTCCGGATCACCCTGCAGGATCAGATCCGTCAGCCCCAGAGCAACCCCGTTGACACTGGAGACGCCGAATGTACCAAACAGATTGAAGGCATCCAGCGTCACCGTGCCGCCCTGTACATTGAGTTCAGGGCCGTATTGATTGCCACGAACAGCAACAGAACCGTCATCCGGCGAGGGCGCAGCAACCAGATTGTTGTTGCTGATCAGTGATTGTCGAATGGTGACATAACCACTGGTCACATTGATGCCACCGCCACTGCTGTAGCTGTTGTTGCGTGTGATCGTGGCATTGACCAGCGTGGCCGATGCACCATTGAGTGAGAGGCCACCACCATACCCATTACCGCCAGTACCACTGTCATTGCCTGAAAACGTGCTGTTCTCGATGGTCAGATCATTGAATACACCGGGTAGATATTGTGCATTGGACACCGCACCACCATCCGAGCTGGCCGTGTTCTGGCTGAATGTAGATCGCCTGATGATCAGGTTGGCACCATTCATGGAAAGCCCGCCACCCTCGTCAATACTGGTATTGCCCGAGATGGTTGAATCCTGAATCAGGATGAGAGCAGTCGAGCTGGAATTGGGGTTATGCGACAGTCCACCGCCACGTTGTGCCGACGAATTGCCCGAGACAGTCGAGTTCAACAGGTCAAGACGGGCATAACTGTTCAGGCCACGATGCCCCATGTACACACCGCCACCGCCCGAGAAGAATGAACCGGTACTGTTATTGCTGATGGTTGAATCGCCAATATAAACCATGCTGCTGACGATATTGATACCACCGCCATACACATTGGAAATATTTCCCGGGTTATCAGAAACGATAGTGGAGGTGATTCGGGAATAGGGGCTGTCGAGTATGTTGATCGCACCGCCAGTATTGCCACTGACTGTGCAATTATCCATGTAGAGCTGGGCCCCACCATAGACCGTAACGCCCGCCCCGCCATTGCCCCCGCCGGTACTGCCGCCGGTAAACGTGATACCGCTCAGCGACAGCACACTGCCCATCGCATTCAATATGCGAATGTCTCCCGCAGCCGCAGCCGGTGTCACCGTTGTGTTGTTACCCGTGATGGTGATGTTGGTGGTGATCTGCGGCAGGGTATAGTCAAGTTCGAGTGTGGTGTCTGATGGCAGCACAATGACATCATCACCACCACCGGTGGTGCAGCTGTTGAAAGGCGTGTCATTGTTGGCTGCGGTGATGGCATTGCTCAGTGTACAACCACCGACGGCGTCCACCACGATGGTATCGGCAAGCGCATGAGGAGCACCCAGAGCCAGCAGCACAGCTGTTGCCAGGGCATTCTTTCGAAACTGATCAGATTGTCCATGATTATCGTGCACGGCACGTCACCACACTTCTCCACCCTCCTCATGACCCAGTGTACTGATGCCACAGAACATTGCCGGACATTTGTCAATTTTTGACTTCAATGAGATGCAGTGGCGGGTGAGAAAAAACAGGGCCTGCTGATGCACTCACCTGCAGGCCCCGGGTTACCTGTGTGCACGGACAGGTAACCAATCCCTGTACGTTGTGCCAATCACCGGATGGGGTCACATCCGGGCGAGTCTTGTCATCTGATGAATCGAGATCCGGCATAACTGATTCACGGGAACCAGTTCCGGTCCAATCCTCCATTGCAGTCAGACTAAACCAGAAATCGTAACGAGGACGTTAAGTGAAAATGAATAAACTGTGCACAGTTCAGAACAGATACCCGATCGCTGTAAACACAAGAGCACTTTCCCGAAGCTCAATCAGGGCCAATTACGGCTTTGAATGCCACAACCATTTCACCAGAACAGCCGATCGTGGCATCATGCCTGCGGAGGAACTTTCACTGATTAATCAATGGAGAATCAGTGTGATTCAGAATCAGGCAGATAAAGGGGTTCAAGACATGCCATCAAATCTCAGCAAGCAACGCGGTGCATCGCCCATTGTCGTCATCATTGTACTGGCAATCATCGGAATCGGCGTATACCTGGGTTTCCAGTACATTCCAATCAAGATGGAGTCGGGCAGGATTGACACCATTCTCGACAACATCGAACAGGATCATGCCCAGACAGCGCTTCGCAGTAAGCAGGACATTGAAACGCGACTGGCCGCCAAGCTCAATATCAACAACATGGACGACATGATGAGTATCTTCAACGTCTATCGGGATGGTGATGGATTCACCATCAAGGCCAGCTATGAGCGCGAGATGAACCTGATCTACGAGAAAAAGGCCATCGCCTACGACCGCACTGTGACGCTGGAATAGAGTACAGCAACTGAGCCGTCACAATCTGACGGCGTGATCCCGGTCACCGCAGCAGGTTCGCTCAGTTGGCTGCTGAAAACACCTCGTAATGTCGTGCATCCACTGGCTTGCCATTGCTCATCGCCGGGATGTACTGGGTGTTTCTGACATAGGACAGCAGTTTTCTGAGGCAACGGTCACGCGTGGGTGTGGGCCTGGCGGCAACCCTCATCGCCTCCCCCTTGCGACTGACGGTCAGTTCAATCACCGTGGTGAAATCTTTCGAACAGCCGCTGTCGATGGTCGTCGGAAAGTCGTGCCCCTGCGGTGCACTGTAGTTCATGCCATGCTGATCACGATTGAGCCCCAGATTTGGTATCACCAGCACATCATCACCGGCATCATCACTGATGAAATAGACACTGAAGGCCATGCGTGCGTCCTGGCGGCTGCCACCGATCACTGCCGGCGTGTAGGCCTGCTGCGAGAGCAAATCTTCCACACTTCTGGCCAGCGACTCACTCCCGGCTGTATTGCCAATGCAATGCCGCTCACCTGCCGATCCGGCGCTCTCGACCAGTACGGAACAGAAAAGGATTGCGGGAAAGTCCCGCTGCGCGCTCGGGAATGGAATGCTTTCAGCGAACGATTCCACGCCAGCTGCAAACCGGGCGGGTGAATAATCTGTCTCCTGGGCCATCGTATTCGACAGTATCAGTCAAAGGAGCAAAACAGTCAGCTTGAGGCGAAAGGCAGTCATCATCATCTCCACACGGTTCGGTCTTTATCTTCCCCCCGCATCGATTCTCTGCAATGTTTCAGCCTGTGGCAAGCGATTCAGCCGCATTGAGCACGAAGGGCAACCTGTGTGAAAAGTACATGAAAATCAGTAACTTCTGGAATCTTCCAATGTTGATCAAGAGTGCATGAACAACTCAGGCTGACTACTTTCCACTGAAGAAACTGACACGCCGCAAGACGACACGTTGCACGCCGGCCGCGATCAGTAGCGTCAGTATCAACGCGATTCCCAGTGGTGTATTACGCAGAAAGATGAGCAGGAAAATTGCGCTGAACAGTGACAGTGCGTACGCCGAGCGAAGCTGGCGCTGAAAACGCAAGGCCAGCAATGGCACGACCAGGTTGAGTAGCGACAGGCCGAAAAACAGCAGCGACATCCAGTGAAATTCGGCATCAATCGACACACTGGTCAGGTTGGGAATCATTACCGCCACCAGTGTGGCAAACCAGACCAGCCCTGCTACGGCGTGTATCACAAGCGACGTGATCATCAGGCTGTTGTTCCGAGGTGGCAGGCGCGGGGCCTGGATTTCCGGCACAACACCATCGACCGCACCGATGGTCGGTTCGATCCGATTATCTCTGGTATTCATCAACAAGCCTCATTCAGTCGTAGCGAATCGCCTCAATGTTGTCGACGATGACATCGCCCCAGGTGCGGTAGCGGAACCACAGGTCAACGTGCCTGACACGCTCCAGATTAACACTGGAAAGATGATCAAGCGGGATGATGATCGTGCGCATGTGCAGGTGACCGGGATCGCTGTCAGTACCCAGATCATCATTGCCCCGGGCATCCGGCACCGGTATGTCGGCATAGGTGCCAAGGCGTGCATAAGCCACGCCGCCCTGATCATCTGCCAGTCCGATCCAGGGTGAGGTCGATCGTGTCCAGTCAATAAAGGCACTGCCCTGCTTGAAGCGGCCCATGCGCAGGCTCAGGGCATCAAACGAATCGATTCCCTGTGGCTGAGAACCCGGCAACGTGATCCGCAGTCGCTTCCACTGGTTCGAATAGTTCCACTGTGCCCTCAGTACGCGGCTCTCGTGACGTGATTTCAGGTTACTGGCATGGGCATCGACACGTGCGGCGCTCACACCCGACATGGGCTGCAGGCCCACGAACGATTCGAAGTTGGTCAGCACCTTGCGCCGGGCGGCGCTGTATTGCGTGAACAGCCGCAGGTCGCGACCGGCCGCGCCGCACTGGCCATTGAAGTGGCAATTGTAATCCGGCTCGGCCGTCTGGATGGCTTCGATCGATGGTGGTCGCCAGTCGTTCTGGAACATGACGCTGTAGTCATCATCACCCAGAAGATGCCAGCGCAAGAATCCAGTGGTGTAAGCCTTGCCGATGCACAACTGATCATCCACGCTGAGGTAATCGTTGAGATTCAGGTTACCCGTCGCTGTACTCCAGGTTGTTTTACCTTCATGACCAACAAATCCGCCATGATCCGCACCGTAGACATACACCATGGATCTGGTGATTGCCGGAGGAGGATTGAAGATCAGACAGCCTGGCTCATTGCAGGCCGTACTCTGCTCGGACCCGACACGGTCATAACCGGCAAACCCTTCTCTGGGCAAGCCGGACATGCCCTGCATATCCTCGTCCTGACTGCCGTACATGGCCAGATAAGCCGTATCCAGTGAGCCCGAGAAACCGGTGACCTCATCACCGACGCCCACATTGGGAGCAATGCTGATCACCGCGGCCAGATTGATGCCAGGCAACCAGGTCTCGAACTGGCGGGCCATCTCGATCACCGTGCCACCACCCTTGCTGTGGCCCACCAGAGCCACAGGCGTGCTGGAATGAATCTGAAACTCGTTGAACAGTGTCAGCAGATCAATGATGGCATCATCAACCTCCAGTTCGGCCGAATCACGCTGGTGCAACTTGACCAGAAACCCCTGACGCGCGTAATGAATGGCAAGCGCATGATAGTCCAGGCTGGTATATCCGTTGGCATTGATGACAAAAACTATTCCAGCAGGTCGTCGCGGGCTGGTTGACGGATGGCGAACAATATCGTGGTTACCGTTATGAGTACCACCAGTCCAGATCAGTTCACCCGGATGCGATTCATAGGTACAGGCATCCGGTGGTGTTGGCCATGTCACCCCGCCAGTCTGTGCCTTGACGGCCGTAATGAACAGACAGCACAACGCTGTATAGAGAATTTTCACGATAGCCACTCCCCTCAAAGTGTTTGGATGTTTTCGACTCGCCGGCTTCCCCAACGCGGCACGAGTCTAGCAGAAAGCCGCCATAGCGTCATATGCCCTGAATTGACCCAGGCCATGAGCGGGGTCTAAGATCCCGGAATCTTTCGATGCGATGGACAATGACCGTGAACAGAAAACAGTTTCTGCAATCCCTGGTTGGCGCCTCAGCCCTGATCTCCTCCCCCATGCGCGCGTTTTCTGCAGCCGATACCGAGGTGACCGAACAGGCTCTCGACAGCGTGGCTCGAAACGTCAACGGCAGTGCCACCGGGCTGACGGCCGATGCCATCGAAACGGTCCGCATCGGCCTGATCGGTGCAGGCAACCGCGGCAATACACTCTCACAGATGCTTACCTGGCTGATTGAACACGATCGCGCTGAGCTGGTCGCCGTGTCTGACCTCAGGCAGCACAAGGCAGACGCGCTGATCGAGCAAATGCCAGTCAGCAAGGGGAATAAACCAAGCACCTACTGCAAGGACGAGCACGACTGGAAGAACCTGGTCAAACGTGACGATCTGGATCTGATACTCATCGCAACCCCGTGGGCGCTGCACACACCCATGTGTCTTGAGGCCATGAACCACGGAAAGCATGTGGCCTGTGAGGTGCCGATTGCCTATACCATCGACGACTGCTGGGCATTGATCGAAACGGCCGAACAGACCCGAAAGCATTGCATCATGATCGAGAACTGCTGCTACAACGATGAAGAACTGTGGGTGCTGAACATGGTGGAAAACGGCGTGTTTGGTGACCTGACGCATGCCGAAGGCGCCTACATACATGACCTCAGAAAGCACCTGCTCAGCGAGACCTATTACGAAAACCAGTGGCGCATAGAACATCACAAGAGCCGTGACGGCAATTTCTACACCACACACGGACTCGGCCCGATCAGTCAGTACCTTGGCATTGGTCGCGGTGACAACTTCTCACACCTGACCTCCATGAGTTCAAGGGAACGTGCCCTCAGCGAAACCGCTCGCAAGGTGCAGTCACCGCATACCAGTATCCGATGCGGCGACATGAACACCACACTGATCCGAACCCATCAGGGCAAAACCGTCATGATGCAGTTCGATGTCCATACCGGCAGCCCCTATTCCCGGCTCAACAAGCTGGTTGGCACCGATGCCGTGCATCAGGGCTACCCCAGTCGCCTGTACATTGATGACAAGAACGAATTGCATTTCTCCGGTCACCGCTGGTTGACAGAGGAACAGTACCGTGAGTACAGGGATCGCTACCGGCATCCGATGATCAACACCCTGAAGCGGATCAGCGAAAACTACAGACAGGGCCACGGCGGTATGGATTTTGTCATGATGTACCGGCTTGTCACCTGCCTGAACCTGGGCGTCGCGCTGGATCACAACGTCTACGATGGCGTCATCTGGAGTGCCGTCACACCCTTGTCCGAACTCTCGGTAGCTCACGGCAGTCAGCGCATGAAAGTACCCGACTTCACCGCCGGCCGCTGGCAACAGGCCAGGCAACACGAAGTCATGCGCACACTGGATGATCCGGTGCTGGTGTGAGTATGGAAACTTAACGCCATTATGACAGGATAAATATCGTAAATTGGATCTTTCTGCTAACAAGCACAAAAGGCAAGCTACGGAAATGGAGGGCGGTAGATAGCCTGGTTAGTTGTTTTATTCGGTTAAATAGTAAGAAGTCTTTCGCCGTTCTCGGAGATTTCCATAAATTGATCAGGGTGAGGATAATCATCTCCTGGATCGCATTGGACTGTTTTTCTCAGCGCCCTATGCGCTTCTCTAGCGCAGTCCATATCCGACGCCCAGGGCGTGACCTCTGAATTGAACCAAACCCCGGTTAAATTAAGATCTTCGACATTTTTCTGAACAATAACCGGAATCACAGATTTCTCATAGACTCCAGACAGGATGACCATATCGTCCTCTCTCTGAACTTCAGCGACCTCTTCCAGCACGCTAGAAATCCATTCCATAAGAGAAACTTCTTCTACATCCTCAATATATATTTCTACGTTTGGCATAAACGATTACACATAACGCTGAGCTAACCTGCGATGGAGCGGCTGTGCCGCGGAATGCACTTTTTTCGCGAGCAGCGAAAAAGGCGTCAGGTTGAGCGATTTGTTATACGCCACCGATTGCCTCCGGGCACAATTCGATGGCGAGTTCATACGGCTCAAGTTCTAGGCCAGCCATGTCGGCATTCCAGTTGGTGCCGACAAGATGGCCGTCGTTGTGGAGCCCTTGGAGCCATGCGTCAATGAAGCTATCGAACTCGATGACGAATGGATCTCTATCGGCTCCAGCGCAATGTCTCTTAGCGTACGCATGATCTGACCAAAAAGGATAAACCCAAGTATCTTCTACATGGTTGGAGGGGAATACGAGGATGCCTTCTTTTCCCCGAATACCCCAGACTTCGCCATGTTCTCGAACCCGCTCCACGAACCGGCGATGATTCGCCTCGAGGTCTGCGACTAAGTGAAAGCCACTCATTCAATCGTCCACGTATAACGCCCTGCAGAAGGGGCCGCAGTGGAGGCGATTGTTTTTGTATAAGCGTAGCGACCAATACAAAAACGAGCGCCGGAGCGGAGGTCCCTCTTGCTGAGTTTGTTAAGTTTCAAACCACGATTCTCCCTCATGCGCGATAGAGCCGAAAATTACCTTTTTACCTCGATAAAAGGCTAGATCTTCTGGGTAACGCGGAGATTGCCATTCGTATACAGAAGTTACACAACTGAGTATTTCTATTGTCTTTGTGTTTACTTCATAGGTTTTAACTCTAGCCTTTTCTCCATACAACTCTGTACCCGGCCAAGATGAACTACTGTAATCAGATATTAGCCAATTAGAGAGGCTCTCTAATAGATCAAAGGCTGTCTGCTCAAAAGCGAAGTTTCTCCATACAAGACTAAATGTATCAGCCTCTGCCAAAGCAAACTTCATTAATTCTTCATAGTTTGTGTATTTCATCATTCAAAAACTTAACGCCCTGCAGCAACGGCCGCAGTGGAGGTGTTTTATTGTGTTAGCGTAAGCGTTAAAACACAAAAAAACACCGGAACGGAGGTCCAGCCCCAAAGGGGCGATGTTGGCTGAGCTTGTTATAACGGCGACAAACTTACCCTTAGACCACTACGATGTGGCGCCCCAGCGCCACCTTACTTTTAGGTTGCGACCGCAAGAATTCCAAACAACCCGCAACCACCAAACTTTGCTATCCCGCGAAGAACAAACAATACAAACCTAGAAGTAATGCCGATGCCCAACACCGAGATAGCCGGAAAACTAATTCTTACTTGCTACTACCAAGCAACATTTTGATGCTGCCATTCTTATTTTACTTAGCTACGGAGCAATAAACTCCAAAGCTAAAAGCCCTTAGAGCAGAGCCTTATAACAGTGTATTAGGTTGATTCGCCTGTTATCGTACTATGCAGAATCGGCATAGTACATGATGAGGAGTAGTGCTGAAATATCTACTTGGCGCTTATCTTGCACTCAAATCCATTCAAATGCACACTAAATGCAGCAATCCCCCTCTATCTTGCCTTTACCCAACCTGAGTGTCTCAAAGGTACATAGTCAATGAAGCGCCTTGTTGGTATCTTTCCGTCAAACCTTTGAGTTCCTGCATTCTGTGTGATCGGTGATGTCGGCAGGTGAGAACCCTTCACTGCGTGCCCTGGTCAGAACAGGCGTTTGTTGAACCACTTTCAGGGTGATGTGTGTTCAAGCAATAAAAAATCCGGGCCATCTGACCCGGATTTGTGGAGGATTGAAGCTATTGATCAGCGTTCAGATCAGAACGCCTTGCCGAAGCCCACGGCGAACACCCAGGGGTCGATATCCACATCCACATTGACGCGGCCCAGTGAGGTGTTGAAGGAGGCTTCGGTGTCGATATCGATGTACTTTGCATCCACACTCAGGAACCATTCCCGGCCGATGTCGAAATCGATGCCGAACTGGCCAGCCAGCCCGACAGAGCTGTCCATGTCCAGATCAGAGGCACCGAGCACGCTGACGGCGGCGTCGGTCAGGTCATCGCTGATGAACATTGTGTAGTTCAGACCCAGACCGGCAAAGGGACGAACCTTGCCCTTGGGGTTGAACTGGTACTGCATGAACACGGTGGGTGGCAATACGCGAGAGCTCAGTACCTTGGTGCCATCGGGCACACCCACGGCTCCCAGACCGAATGCACGGGCGTCATGCTCGGAACTGACGTCAGCCAGCACCTGAACGGCCCAGTTGTCGGTAAACATGTAGGCCAGAGAGATATCCAGGGTCTGGTCACTGTTCAGCTTCACACCGGTGCCATCCAGCGGCGCACCATCCAGGAAAATAAGGCTGCTGTCATCATTGGGCGAAACCGTCGCCGGCCGTATATCGAGAATCCAGTCGCCCTTCTCCAGTGCCTGAGCTGCAGGCATCACCAGTACAAGGCCAATTATCGCCATGACGATTCTTGAGTAGTTTTTCATGTCACCACCTCTTGGTTGACTATTGTTGAATCTGTTGAGCCGCCTGATCACTGTTTCGATCAAGCAGGCCTGGTGCACCTGATTCATCAGTGAGCTGAAATACCTGCTGTTTCAACAACCGACAGGTGCCCTCGAAACATTTTGTCCTTGTAATACAGCATTCTGGTTTCGGGCGCTTCGGGACGAAAGAATCAGTGCTCCAATGCGCGACAATATATCAACCAGATCACGCCGCCTCACTCCGTGGAATCCGTGGGTTCGAGTGGTGAATTTTGCGGTTTATACGGATTGCCTGACTTCGTCATCGCCGTAGACTGAAAGGTTAGATTCATGGCTGAAGAATCAGACAAACACGGGCAGGCCATAATCAATGGAGGGGAGAGATTTGAATCAACAGCACACACCGGAGAGCAGTACCGAACTGCCATTTGTTGCACCCTGTCGAACGCTCGAGCTTGCCGCACCTGCAAGATGGCTGAAGGCAGGCTGGGCAGATTTCAGGCATGCCTGGCGGGCCAGTCTGGTCTATGGCCTGTTCATGGCGCTGATCACCGCTGCCGTGTGCATCGCTGCCTGGTATTACGGCAGCTTCGGCTTTGCTCTGGTGATCATGGGCGGTTTCGTGTTCGTCGCCCCACTCACGTGCATTGGCCTGTATGCCATCAGCGCACAACTGGAACGGGACGAACCCGTCTCGCTGCGGCGGGCACTGCGGGCCGGATTCAAGCGTTATCTGGGCAGCCAGATGTTTCTCGCCATCGTGCTGCTGATCATCTTTCTGGTGTGGGCGCGTGCCGGTGCCATGGTGCATGTCTTCTTTCCGGCCTATGACGAGGTCAACCCGGCCGACCTGATCACCTTTCTCACTGTCGGCAGCGTGGTGGGTGCCATCTTTGTCGCCATCACCTTCTCGGCCAGTGCCTATTCACTGCCGATGATCGTGCACCGCAAGGTGGATGCCATGACCGCTGTCGTCACCTCCATCAACGCCGTGCTGCGAAACCGTCTGGTGATGATCCTGTGGCTGACGATTGCCGTGGGCGGCCTGGTGATAGGCCTGCTGACGCTCTGTGTAGGCCTTGTCGTCATTCTGCCGGTACTCGGCCACGCCGCCTGGCACGCCTATCTGGACACCATCGACGCCGATGCCTTCCCGCGACATCAGGTGGGTGTGACCGCAAAGCCGCGCTTGCGTTGAGCCAGCTCAGCAGACTCGGTTACAGACAACCCACGCCATACTGATAGGCCAGTCGATTCAGATCGATGCTACCAATTTCCTGATTCGCCAGTTCGAGTGTGTAGTCCAGCCGAGCCGATTTGCAGCTGTCGAAAGTGAGGCTCAGCTGGCCGATAATGGCCGTTTCCGCCTCAGCGGGATTGAAGCCCATGCCTGGTCGTGATCCACGCGTGGTGTACGCCTGGCCCGACACCGCATTGCCATCAAAATAGCCTTCCATGTACACCCAAAGCGGTTCGCCGGTGCTATCGACCGTATTCCAGACCACGATCACCTTGCCGATGGTATTCACCTGGTCGGGCACCACATGTACGCTCAGCCCCTGACCGGGTGCAGACTGCTGGTACCACAGGCCGGAGACGGCCGCATCGGGTCTGAAATTGAAATCGATCGTCTCGCGTATCAACGACGCGCTCAGGGGAATCAGGTCGATAATCTCGATCTGGGCCGTGACATGGTTGCCGTCAGCCGAAATGCCCAATGGTCTGGACTTCAGATTATGGTAATTGCTCAGGCGACTGATCTGAGTGCGTTGACCTGTCGTCATATCGAGTACCGATAGCGCGTCATTACGACGATCCTCGCGTATGATCAGCCCGGACAGGCCTTGAGGTGACTGGATATAACCCCTGCTGCGCCCATCGCTGAAATCGAATCCGCCCTCTATGAGTATGCGATTGAGATCATCTGAGCCGTCAACATAACTTACCGGTTGACTCAACGGCACCACCTGTTCACGCGGCACGTTGACCGTTTTCAGTACCAGTTCAATGTCACTGAAATGGCTGTCGCGCACATAGACCACTTTCTGGCCGTCTGTGGAGATGTCCAGCAACCTGAACTCGAGAAAGGCCAGATCATTTCCGATGACGCCGGTTTCTCCCGTATCAAAATCATGGTGATACAACACGCGGGAACCATCGGACTGATCGAGAAAGACCAGCGCTGAGCCATCGCCACTGAATCGGAACGACGAAAAGCCTTCGATGGGCGTATCCGCATCGGACACTGCGTCCGCAGTGAGCAACGTGCTGCTGCCCGACAACAGATCAATCACCTGTATGCCGTCGCTTCGACGCACGAAGACACTGGACCCACGCTTCAGACGAAGTAATGCAAGTTGATGCGAGTCGGACAGGAATTGCAGATTGTCAAAGTGATCAAAATCGCCCTCGTCAAACGTCAGTGAGACAAATTGTTGCGCCTGGAAATCGTATACGCCAACGCCTTCATTCACAGCATCAGTATCCCAGTTGACCCAGACCGCAAAACGCCCATCATCACTGAACACAACCCGCCGTTGTGAGACCAGGACAGTTGTTGTTCCTGTGTCGACAACCTGTCTGGAATCGGTGTTTCCATCGATGCCGACACGAACCAGTTTGCGTCCCTCCTCCGGTATGTCACTGGAATCCACATAGAACGCGTGCCCACTGCCATCAGCAACACCGAAAAAAACCGCACTCGAAGTCGTGCGCTCGACGACCTGAATCTCTGCAGTTGCCAGGCCACTGGCCAGACACAACAAGAGGGTCAGCAAAATCCTGTTGATTAATGAATACGCGTGACTGGAGCCGCAAGACCTCTGTTTGAAATTCCCTCTAGACATGACAACCCTCCTTTTCCCTCATCCATGCAATTCACTCATCGAACCGAATGAATTGACCTGCCATGATCACAGTGTAGCCGTACAGGGTTAATGCACTGTTAAATCAGGCTATCACCTGCATCACGATTCCTTCACCGGAGTATGGGGGAGACCAGCGGGCGCCGGGGAGAATGACCAATCGAATCAGCGAAGTGAAACCGTCTTTACCCGGAGGGGGAATCGGTCGCGGAAATGTTCAGCCAGCACAGCGCATCGATCAGTGCAGCGTTTTCGTCAAAGCGCAGTTTTTCACAGGAGACTGAGTTGATGTGGTAACCATGTGGCTGGATGGCATTGTTGTACGCCTCGAAAACAGGAGAGTTGAAAAGCCAGTCGGTGACCTGGCCCGGTTTTTCACCGGGCCCATTGTGAGATTCCGCCTGCTCTGTCAGCCAGTGCACAATCCAGGGGTAGCGATCCAGTCGTCTGATAAAGATTGATGACACGGGTTTCAGATCCGAACGCAGCAGCACGCCAAAGGCCCGCTCAAGACTCTTGCTCAAATCCTTCTCGAGCAGAGTGCATGCTGCAGCCGCCTCATTCTGCGAGTGCCTGAACAGCACCGTGGCCCATTCCGACTGCTCCACATGATCGTGCTCGATCGTGATGCGACAGGCACGAATGTCCTGATCGAGCAGTGTCGTAGAAATGCCTGCCAATGCGCATAGCGGCAGACAAAGTAGCAGAATGGCCAATTGCTTCCTGTTCATGTCGCTGCCTTCCTCCCGGTATTCCGTATCTGGTTAGTTACTATTACTGAAATGGTCTGACACTCGCAATCTGAACAAGGCGCTGTCTCTCGGGTTAGTCATTGACCTGAACTTTCTTCAACGAGATCATGCTCAATGAAATAATCATTTTGAGCCGTCAGAAAGGAATCAAATGCCGCATTGGAATCGGCGATCAATCCGACAATATCAGGCTCGGGACTTGTGTCGTTTTCATCGCGGGACAATGCGATAACCATGGCATCGTATGCGTCCACTTTCCTGGATGAATAGAGCACAAGGTCACGATTCATGTCCTGCAGGGCCTTGTCATCGGTTTGCACCAAATCCAGCTCATTCGTGATTTTTCGTTGCGCTTCCATCAGTTCGGAAACTTCCCCGATCAGGGTATCCACACTCGCATCCGCAAGGTCAACCGTCATCTGCTCGAAACGGGTCTCCAGTCTGGAGCTGGCCAGTAAATGTGGCCTGACCTGAGCTGCGTAGCTGTTATAGATATCGATATGCGGATTGGGAAAGAAAACCCCCCAGAAATTGTAGGCAAGAACCGCCAGAACCAGCACACCGCCCACCAGGTTGAAGTTGATCCTGTCCAACGCACTGTCAGGCTCACCCTCAGTTGCCTCAGTTTCGCCCTCAGCAGAATCTGACCGGGCAGCCACTTTCGCCGCCTTGATTTTCTCTTTGGCATCGCGGTATAGACGGCCACCGACAACCACCAGCACCAGACCAACGATCATGCCATAAGGCATGTACACGCCTATGCACAGCAATCCGATAAACTGCACCAGAATTGCCATATTCCGCTTGTTGGCTGGATCCATGATGTGTGTTCCCCTGTTGTTTAGTCTTGCCACAGTGAAACCACACGGCCGCACACAGGATCACACACCTGCCCCCGGGTTCACTGCCCGCGGATCAGGATTGCATGAATGATTATTGCGATCAAGCTCAATGCCAGTGAGCTGAACACCAGCAAGTCAAGCTCTAGTAGATCAATGATTCCGTGCAATCAAACGATGTCGACATTTCGACAATTTCATCTGTAATCCCACCACATCCCGAAAACAAATGTCCGACTTTTCTGCGTCGTTACGCGACTACATGATCGAGTGGGGAATGCCTCATCCGATTCCTCATGGTGCAACGCAATCACGGGATGAAATTGGGACATATATGAACGCCCCAAATCCATCAAGTTATTCTCGCACGATCAAAAACGGTTACTGACATATATCCGGCCTGTTTGTGAGGCATGATTGACCTCTGGCCTTGATGAGATCCGTGCCTGGCTTTGCTTATCACCCACAGGGTCTCGAGGACCGTGTCCAAAATCAGTCTAAAGCCAGGCCGGGTTACCTGTTTGTTCATCATGCAATCTAACTTGTCTGGTGGGTTATTTCTCCTGCCCTCTTGTCTCAACTATGTCCGGTTTTCAATCAGCGGCAGCCATACGCTGCATCGGGCCGATATGATTCACCCCGTGACAGCATGGCCCAGATGATACGAACCATCTTGTGCGCCACTGCCACGCAGGCGATGTGCTTGCCGCGTCGTTCCGCGATGCGATCAGCAAACCGCTTCAGCGGTTCCTCCTTGTCCTTGTACAGGTACACGATGGTTCGGGCACAGTGGATCAACAGGGTCCGCAAGTATCGGTCACCGCGCTTGGAGATGCCCTGATTAACGATTTTGCTGCCACTGGCCTGATGCTTGGGTACCAGCCCGATCCAGGCCGCCATGCCCCGTCCACTGCTGAACTGTCGGGCATTGCCCACCTGGCTGACCAGGGCAGACGCAGTCAGCCAACCCATGCCAGGGATATCCCGCAGTTGATGATAGCCCGACTGCTCACGCGCCAGTTCGGTGATCGAATGTTCAACCGATTCGACTCGCTCATTCAGGTCAACCAGCTCTTCCATCAGTGTGAGCAGGATGCGGCGACATGGCAGGGTCAGCTCATTGTCAGCATCCTCTATAAGCAAGGGCAGCTCATTCAACAAGGCATGTCGCCCAGGCTTGATCAGCAGCCCATAGTCACTGAGGATGGCGCGGATCTGATTGACCAGGGCGGTGCGATCCCGTACCCAACGTTGTCTCACACGATGCAGCGTCTGGATGTCCTGCTGCTCGATCGACTTGATGGGCACAAAGTGGATGCCCGGCCGAAGGGACGCCTCGGCGATGGCCAGGGCATCGTGATGATCATTCTTGTTGCCTTTAAGGAACGGTTTGACGTGTTGCGGTGCAATCAGCTTGACCTTGAAGCCATGAGATTGAAACGTTCGACCCCAGTAAGTGGCGGAGTAACACGACTCCATCACAATGCAATCGGGGTGCAGCTGAAGAACCGTCTCAACCAGCTTTGCTCGTCGCACGCGTTTGTTGCTGACCACCTTGTGATGTGCATTCAGTGCACACAGTTGAAAGACATTTTTTGCCAGATCGATGCTGAGTAAACTACACTGTTTCATGATGAATGCCTCCTTTGGTTTACTTGTGGTATCAACAACAAGTATGGCGCATTGTGACGCCGTTATAAGGGGGCGTTCATCACATCACCCATGGATTGAGGATATCCATCGTCTCCGTCCATCTGTCACTTCGTCAGGCAGATTCAAGGATGTCATCCAGAAGCAACATGTGGGGTCTTTGTCATCCTCGCGAAGGCGGGATCCATTGTTCAAAAGTCAAAATGGGTTCCCGCCTGCGCGGGAACGACCTATGGGTGCCATGAGACAGAAGCTCATCGGAAACTACGCGTCTCATCCGGTACAGGTCCCTCCACTACGGTCGGGACGACATAGAGGGGTAGTCGGGACGACAGCCTCAGGCCTTGTCATCCCAAACGGATGTGAGGGATCCTGGCCATCAGGGCATGATGCTCAAGACCGCCCCTTAATCAGCCTCAAGCTTGTCCTGAGTACGCAGTTCGAAATCCGAGGCATCATGCCGCTCGTGCAGCTGTTCACTCTCATCACCCCAGCTGCGATTCACCATGCGCCCGCGTTCAACAGCCGGGCGAGCGGCGATGAGATCGGTCCACCGGTTCAGGTGCCTGTAGGAAGCCACATCGAGAAACTCACCGGCATCGTACAACTTGCCCTGTACCAGCACACCATACCAGGGCCAGATAGCGATATCGGCGATACTGTACTCATCACCACACATATAGGTGTTCGTAGACAGGTGCCTGTCGAGCACATCGAGCTGACGTTTCACTTCCATGGCAAATCGATTGATGCAGTATTCAATCGGTTCGGGAGCGTAGGCATAAAAGTGGCCAAAACCGCCACCCAGATAGGGTGCGCTGCCCATCTGCCAGAACAGCCAGTTCAGGCATTCGATTCGGCCGGCTGAGTCCTGCGGAATCAGCGCACCGAACTTTTCGGCCAGATGCATCAGGATAGATCCAGACTCGAATACGCGAACCGGCTCGTCTCCACTGTGATCCATCAGGGCTGGAATCTTTGAATTCGGATTCACATCGACAAAACCGCTGCCGAACTGATCCCCTTCGGTGATATCAATCCGGTAGGCATCATACTCGGCGCCTTCATGACCCAGCGCCAGCAGCTCCTCCAGCATGATCGTCACCTTGACGCCATTGGGCGTGGCCAGTGAATAAAGCTGCATCGGGTGCTTGCCCACCGGCAGGTCCTTCTCATGCGTCGCCCCTGAAATCGGGCGATTGATATTGGCAAATTTCCCGCCGCTTTCACTGTTCCATTGCCACACCTTCGGCGGTACGTACTGCTGCTCGTCACTCATTACTGTTGCCTCATCTGATTCCGGGATGATCAGGAATACCATCCCCATTGAACGGATCATTGTCAATATGTCTTGCCCCGGGTGAATCTGCTGTGCAGGTAACCCCTAATAAGGGCAAAACTCAGATACAGGACCGAGCAATGACTGGGTCTATTTCAGTGAATACCCTTGTCATCCTGAGCGCATGTGAGGGATCTTTTACATCAAGCCCTGATGACCAGGATTCCTCGTCGCTACGCTCTGTCGGAACGACAGTGTGGAGTGCTCGTCATCCTCGCGCAGGCGGGGATCCATCTTGAAAATCCCTCCAAACCTCCCTTTACCAAAGGGAGGCTTAAAAACAGATCGGTGCACTAGCCACCTCCCCCTTTGCAAAGTGGGATCGAGGGGGATTTTTCTGCCTGGACAGGCTTAAGAGCTAAATCCCTCCAAACCTCCCTTTACTAAGGGAGGCTAAAAATCAGATCGGCGCACCATCCACCTCCCCCTTTGCAAAGGGGGACCGAGGGGGATTTTTTTCGTGCTGACATCGAAGTACGCGTCTCATCCGGTTCAGGTCCCTCCACTTCGGTCGGGACGACAGGAATAGTCATCCTCGCGAAGGCGGGGATCCATTTTACAGATCAAGAAGGGTTCCCGCCTGCGCGGGAACGACACTCATATGTAGCGCGATCAACCCGGCGTGTAATACGTCGGTGTTGACGGCCCTACCGGCATGCCGAGCATGAACACCCAGATGAAGAAGAAGGTGCTCCACAACAGCAGGAAGGCCACCGAGTACGGCAGCATCATCGAGATCAGCGTGCCCACACCTGCCTTCGGAACGTACTTGGCAGCAAAGGCCATGATCAGGCCGAAGTAACTCATCATCGGCGTGATGATGTTGGTTGAGGAATCACCAATCCGGTAGGCCGCCTGGATCACCTCAGGTGAATAACCGATCAGCATCAGCATCGGCACGAAGATCGGTGCCGTGACGGCCCACTGCGCCGAAGCCGATCCCAGCATCAGGTTGATGAAGGCACAGATCATGATAAAGAAGGCAAACAGGATCGGGCCGGTGAGGCCAATGCTCTCGAGGAAGGTCGCACCGGTCACCGCCGTGACCGCACCGAGATTGGTCCAGGCAAAGAACTTCACGAACTGCGCGGCAAAGAACACGATGACGATGTACAGACCCAGCGTACTCATTGCGCCGGCCATGGCGTTGATCACATCACGATCACTGCGCATGGTACCGGTTACCCAGCCGTAGACAACGCCGGGCACCAGGAAGAACACGAAGATGATGGCCACGATGCCCTTCAGAAACGGAGAGCCCTTGACCAGGCCAGTAACCGGATCTCGCAAAACAGCACCTTCGGGAATCACCAGAAACGCGATTCCGATAATCATCAGCAGCGCGGCAAGGCCCGCATAGCGCATGCCCTTGCGCTCTTCAGGGGTCAGTGGATCAAGCCTGTGATCGTCTTCATCACCCAGGTTCGCCTGTTTAGGATCGTAGGGCCCCAGTGCAGGCTCGACAATCTTGAGGCTGACATAACTGCCGATGGCCGTGACCAGGAAGGTACTGGCAATCATGAAGTACCAGTTTGCGCTGGCATCGACCGCATACTCCGGATCAATCAGGCGCGCCGCCTCTTCGGTAATACCGGCCAGCAGCGGGTCAACCGTGCCCAGCAGCAGGTTGGCGCTGTAGCCGCCGGAAACCCCGGCAAATGCTGCCGCCAGCCCGGCCAGTGGATGCCGCCCCAGCGACATGTAGACAATGGCGGCCAGCGGCACCAGCACCACATAGCCCATCTCGGACGCGGTATTGGAGATAATCCCGGCAAACACAATCGTCACCGTCACAATCTTGGGGCTGGCATTCATCACCATCGAGCGAACCACCGCCGTCAACAGACCGGAGCGTTCTGCAACGCCCACACCCAGCAGCGCCACCAGCACCGTGCCCAGCGGCACAAAGCTTGTGAAATTTGTCACCAGGTTCAGCACAATCATGCGGAAACCCTCAGCATTGAGCAGACTCACCACCTCGATCATGCCGTTGGCCGCCCGTCCCTTGGCACCTTCCGGTCGCGGATCGAGTACGGCCACTTCCAGCCAGCCCAGCAGACCGCTGAGCAGCACAATGATGATGCAGAAAATAAAGAACAGGGTGACCGGGTGAGGCAATGCATTTCCGAGGGCTTCGACTACCCTCAGAAACCGGGTCATTCGAGTGGATTGTGCAGGGATTTGATCGGATGAACCGGATTGATTGGCCAAGGGCGCTCTCCTGTTAGGGTGTCGAACCGTCGGACATTGTGAACGAAGCGGCCTTTGGACGCCAGTATTGTCAGCGTTCTGGCCAATATTGGTCACAGGTCAGACTCTCTCCATGATGTTGAGAGTCCAGATCATCGAGGAATCTTGAAGTGATACAATCTGGCAATCCCACAAACGATTCACAAAAAGGATCATCACTTGAACAAGATCACCAGATTCATGCTCACCGGTTTGTTCCTCATCACCAGCCAATCACTCATCGCTCAAACCGAAGAGGAATTCAATAGCCGACTCGATGAGATCAATGCCTGGGGTTCGATCGAGGGCACCTGGACTGGGTCGTACATCGTTGACAGCGCACCCGAGCATTACCGCGAACTGCTGAAACAACAGGGGGTTACCGACAGCACCTACGAACTACGCGTGGTGCTGGCAGAAGGTGCTGCCCCGACTGTGGCCATTCAGTTCGACAAGAAGGAAGGCTTTCTGCCACTGGAGGGCGACGTACGGATCATACCCGAAGCACTGGGCTGGAATATCTCGATCCGGCGCGAAGGTGGCGTCTGGATCGAGCGTTACAACCTGTTCTTTGCCCGCGTAGCAGAAAAGGAAGCAGCACTCACCTTCACCCGAACCGTGCACAACTGGCTCACAGCCGAAAAAGACAGAGACAAGACCTTCTATCACGTGTTTGGTGTCGGCAAGATGACATTGCAGGACACAGGAACATCACCGTAGCCATCAGATAAGCACGTGCGTTGTACCCATGTATTGATCGCCGCAATGCTGAGCTGCGGCGTATTGCAGGCAGCGGAAAGAGACACCGTGGACAAGCATTTTCAGGAAATCATCACCGAACACGGCACCCCAATCCTGGACACACGCCATTTGACAGCCAATCACAGTGTCGTATGATCAAACCTCAATGGACTGAATTGATGACAGGAGGTCGTCATGACTATTGCCCGCAACAGGCAGGTGTGCCTGGATTCCACCCCCTACTACCACTGTATTTGCCGCTGTGTGCGTCGCGCCTTTCTATGTGGCGAAGACAAGCTCACCGGCCAATCCTATGAACACCGTCGCGGCTGGATAGAGGATGAGCTGTTTCGATTGGCCGATATCTTCTCGCTACAGCTGGTCGGCTATGCCGTAATGCACAATCACTACCACGTCATTGTCAGGATCGACCGTGACGAGGCCACGAAATGGTCTGTCGATGAGGTGACTGAACGCTGGGGCAAGCTATATGCTGTTCCCGAGATTGTTCAACAGTACCTGGCCGGTGAACTGGAAGCGGCAAATCATCTGGATACCATCGTCGAACAATGGCGCAATCGCCTGTGTTCATTGAGCTGGTTCATGAAGGTGATGAACTACAACATTGCTGTGCAGGCTAATAAAGAAGACGACTGCACAGGACGATTCTGGGAAGGACGATTCAAATCTCAGGCTCTGCTGGATGAGGCGGCGCTACTGCAGTGCATGGCCTATGTGGACCTGAATCCAGTCAGGGCAAAGATTGCCAGGACGCCTGAACAATCTGAATTCACGTCCATCAAGAAGCGGCTGGACGAAGCCATGCACGAACTGATGCCATTCAAGGAACCAGGACAACAAAATCATAAAGAACACGTGGATGTCATACCCTACTCATTCAGTGATTATCTGGCACTGGTGGACTGGACCGGACGAATCATCCGGGAAGACAAGCGCGGCGCCATCCCTGAAGACTACCCGCCAATACTCGATCGAATCGGTAAACCACCGAAGGAATGGATGAAGCTGATGAAACCCAGGCCCAGCTGGACGCAAAAGGCGTTGGGATCGAGAGAAAAGATCAAGGCATACTGCCAGTCTATTGGCCAGAAGTGGCTCTGGCAGTCATCTACAGCCGCAGAAAGCTAGAAACTGATCAAACCAGATACCTGAATTGCAACTTCTGGGTTTCCAGAGAATCGCGCACGACTTGATTGTGGGTATTTCTTAAGAATGAGCGTGCCAAATCTCAAATTCGCACGACCCCACCTCGCACACCACAATAGAAACTGTCAGCCAATCAACAGAGAGTGATGTTGTCATCGACCCCTCATTTTCCGACTGTCCTAGATATTGCTAGATATTGTGAACCCAGGTAGCCTGGGTGGGCAGTTTCGATCTCCCCACAGGCCTCATCGTCGTGCTTTTTCTTCTCCAGCGCAGCAACCTGCGCATCCGTCAGAACGATCCCTTCCTGAGCGATTTTCTGCTCGAGTGCTTTGAGGCGTTGCTTGAAGTTATGAAGGTCATGACGGAGCCAGATGGACCTGACGCCGCTGGCAGAGACGAAGACCCCATTCTTTCGCAGTTCGTTGCTCGCACGCTGTTGGCCATGTGCAGGTTGTTCAATCGCGTAGTCCACGACGGCCTGCTCGACCTCAAGATCGACGCGGTTCTTCAGATTGGGACCACGACGTGACTGATTGATCAGCGCATCGACTCCGCCTTCTTCAACCAATTCCTGATATCGATAGAACGTATCGCGTGAAACGCCCATCACTTTGCAGGCTTTGGATACGTTGCCCAGCTCTTCTGCCAGGTTCAGCAGTCCTGCTTTATGCTTGATGATCGGATTGTTAGAATGAATCATGAGAGTTACCTTTTGTTTTGAGTGAAAGATTCGACACCTTTATCAAAACGGGTAACTCTCTTCTTTTCAAGTCGAAGTGTCAGATCAGATCGGAACTAACTCAGATCAGAATTACACACTAAACCACCACCCACTATCGAGTTAAATCTTCTTCTCAGCTCTTCACTCCGCTCACCATGATGAGCTTCACGATGATGATTTGGGCATAACGCGATGACATTTGTAATTGAATCAGGGCCGCCTTCTGACAATGGCGTAATATGATGTGTTTCTAAATACATCCTACCATTTGGCATTCGAAATGCTTGATCACCACAGTACTCACAATACCCCATCGCACGATAAAGCACTTGTGTCCTAACACCAGCACTTCTTTGATAGATAGTAGTTACTCGCTTGGTTTGCTTATTGTGATGATCGTTAGACTCATATGAAAATTGGTCAACGTATGTAACACCTATTTTCGATCGTACTAATACACACTCACCTGTTGATATGTCATAGCGTTCAATTCCCCATGGTTCATTATCCAAAATACGTTTCTTGACATTCGACCTCTTGCCTTGAATATCTTCATCATGCCTCATTTTTCCTGTGCCAAGAATCATTCGGATGGGCAAGCTTTTTTCAAAGGCAAGTTGAAGGTGTTTATCCATTTCAATCGACCTTTTGTACCAGATCGACTTTTCTCTGACCTTGCCTGCTATCTGCCTCATGTTAGTGGGATAGATTAGATCATCACCACGCATCTTTAAATCTTCATGCCAAAGGCACAAAACAACTACACGACCAGGCTCAACAAATGACCATTGGTAACAATATTTGGGATTAGCAGCCGCATACTTGGGCCCTTTCGCATAGTTAGCCCAATCACTGATATCAACACCTGATTCAATTAGCAAATCCATTAATCTAGGCCTAGACCTTGGTGTTAGGGCTTCAATTATGCTCATAGTTTATCAATTGTTACTTTGCCTATGCTGCTAAAAATAGACCAGTATCATTCTTAAAGCAGCCATTGAATGGCTCATCGTGGCCTTAAAAATGAAAAGGCAGGAATCCTTTTTTGTTATTACTGGGAATAGGTATTCCTTTATCTTTCAAGTACTCCTTTATTTTGTCTTCGTATTCTGATGTCCAACCATCTTCATTCCCCATTCTGCATATACTACAGACATGGAACCCATATCCTTGAACTCGCCTAAGCTCATATTGATGAGGCCCGTTAGGAAATTCATCCTCACATATAAAACAAGTCGACTTGATAGAACCAGATTTCAAAATCGCCATTCCATTTGAGAAACTTTTTCAATACTTAAACATCGATCATACACCAATATTTCAGAGATTTTTTTAGCTCTAAAAGTTGATAATTAAAGCATACGATACTTCTTAAAATTCTCTGCTTGCTCAAAGATCTCTTTGTACACTTCGTCTCGATCAACTGGTGGGTAGTCGTTTTCGGCGAGCAGGATGATTAGATCAGCTTTGAGTTCGGCTTTGATGTCAGCTCGTTGGCTCCAGTCTGTGTATTTGGCTTTGTCGTCAACGACGTTTTTCACTTCCTTGGCTAGATGGACCAACTTCTCCTCAGGGTACTCAAAGTCGTATTTGTGGGCGAGGGATTTGAGGATGTCGTAGAAGGCTTTTTCCTCTAGGTTGATTCCCATTTCTCCAAATGATGCCATTTCCTTATGCAGGGCCTTGATCAATTCGATCATTTCTTCTGAGAATCCTTCCAACACCTCACTGCGAAGCACGTCTTTTTCATCACGATCGTTGTATCTGTTGACTAGTGCCTGAAACTGCTTGGTGAAATCGACGCCCTTTATCTTGTTCACTTTCTTGAAGTCATCAATGGCACGCTTGAGCAGTTGCTGTAAAAGCTTGATTTTGGTGTTGGGCAGTTTGATCTTCTCGATTTTAGCCAGGTAGTCGTCTCCAAAGATGTCTACTTCTGCCGCCTCGCCATCACCCAACTTGAAGATTTCTTCAATACCATCGCTTTGCAAGGCATCTGAGATCATGTCTCGCACTTTGGCATTCATCTGCGCGCTGTCAGGTGCTTCGCCTTTGGTCAGCTTTGCCACAATTGATCGCACAGCCAGATAGAATTGAATGCGGTCGCGTTCATCTTGTGTGATTTCATCACTACCGCTGCAGATGTCGTAGGCAGCTTTCATCCGCTTGACGAGGAACATGAAGCGTTTTTCAATTTTATCAGTCAGTTGTACATATTCTGACGCCAAATTAAGGCATTGCAGCCGCTCGACAGGTGATCCCACAAAGTAAGGTGTGGCATCGAATTGATGAAAGATCCTCCCTAGTAGATCTAAGTGATCCCGAACCACTACTATCGACGCCTCAATTTCCTCTATGTTGCTGCTGTCTGCCTTGGAGTAATGTGCCAGCGCGAGGTTCATCTGCTTCTTGATGCCAATGTAGTCGACGACCAATCCTTTCTTCTTGTTTTCAAACTTTCGATTCACGCGTGAAATGGTCTGAATGAGGTTGTGACGTTGGATCGGTTTGTCGATGTAAATGGTGTCTAGGAATGGTACGTCAAAACCTGTTAGCCACATGTCCACCACAATGGCGATTTTGAAATTGGATTCGGCCTTTTTGAACTGGGCATCAAATTTCTTGCGATCGTCCTTATTGCCAAGTAGATCGTAGAGCGCCTTTTCATCGTCCTTGCCTCGAGTCATCACCATCTTGATGTATGGCATGGGCAAGATTTCCTTCTTCTGCTTCTCGCTCAGTGCCACGTCCACAGCCGCGACGCGCACTTCGGTCCACTCTGGGCGTAACTCGATAACTTGCTTGTAAAACTCGTATGCGATTTGGCGACTGCTACTGACAAAGATGGCTTTCCCTGCCACTGTAGAGCTTTCAGCAATCCGTTTTTCAAAGTGCTCTACAAAATCCTTGGCCAATGCTTCGATTCGTTGCTGATCGCCTAGAATGGCGCGCATGTTGGCCATGGTCTTTTTGCTATCTTCTATGGCGTAATCGCTGGCTCCAGCATCAGCGCAATCGTCGTAGTACTTCTCAATCTCTTCCAACTTCTTATTGTCGAGAACCACCTTTGCGGCGCGGCCTTCATAAACAATGGGCACAGTGATCTCGTCGACGACTGATTCGGTCATGGTGTAGCTGTCTACCACTTCACCAAACACATCCAGGGTGGCATCGATGGGCGTTCCCGTGAAGCCAACATATGTTGCATTGGGTAATGAGTCGTGCAAGTACTTGGCAAAGCCATAGGACCGCTTCACGCCATCTTCAGTGATTCGAATCTTTTGATCCAAATTCACCTGACTGCGGTGCGCCTCATCCGAAATGCAAATCACGTTTGTGCGATCAGTTAGCAGTTCCGTGTCTTCTGTGAACTTGTGAATCGTGGTGAGAAAGACGCCGCCACTGTTGCGTCCCTTGAGCAGCTCGCGCAGGTGATCACGACTCTCAACGCTAACAATCGAGTCATCGCCAATGTAACCCTTGGCATTGGTGAAAGTGCCAGAAAGCTGATCGTCCAGATCCGTGCGGTCAGTAATCAGCACGATAGTCGGGCTAGCGAGATCCACGTTTTCATCAACAAGCGCGTCAGGAACAGCATGGTGAAGCTCTTGCCACTACCTGTCGCGCCAAAGTAGGTGCCACCCTTGCCATCACCCTCGGGCTTCTTGTGATCAAGAATGTTCTGATACAGCTTTGTCGCGGCGTAGTATTGCGGGTAACGGCATAGGATCTTCTCTTCTTTCCGCGAGACGTCAGGAAAATAGATGAAGTTGCGAATGACATCCAACAGTCGTGTGGGGTGAAACAGCCCTTGGATCATTGTGTAGAGCGAATTGATGCCATCCTTCTCGACCAGGTCACTTCCATCTGTCTTGCGCCAGGCGTAGTAGAATTCGTATGGAGCAAACAAAGAGCCCGCCTTGTTGTTCACCCCATCGCTTATGACGCAGAAGGCGTTGTATTTCAAAAGCTCGGGAATATCGCGCTGGTAGCGGGTGGTCAGCTGCACATAGGCGTCGTGAATCGTCGCTTCCTCACGGATCGCGCTCTTGAACTCAAACACAACCATGGGCAAGCCATTGATGTAGAGAATGCCATCAGGTATGCGCATTTCACCGCCTGTGATCTCAAGCTGGGTGACAATTCTTATCACGTTGTTGCCCCATTCATCATCGACTGAATAATTCGCATCTTCTGCGACGATGGTAGGAGCTTGATCAGAACTGGGTTCGCGGAAGGCGACAAGCTTGGCGTAGTCGATCAACTGGATGTAGAGATCCTTCTGGGTGTGATCTTCGCGCTTCAAGAGGAAGCCGTCCGATACCAGCTTCATGATCGCCTTGTTGCTTTCGTAGAGATCAGCGGCCGAGTAGGCTTTGAGTTGGTTGATGACCGCTTCGATTTCCTGCGGCGTGATGTGATCTGACGCGTATTGCTTGGCGAGAAAGGTACGCAGATCGCTCTTGATGAGAACTTCCTGCGGCTGGCGCTTAATCGCCTCGCCCAACACGTGCGGGTGGCCCTCGACTTCGAGAAGCTCAATGATGGCTGATTCGAGTTGGGCTTCAGTGAAATTCATTTTAATACTCTTAGAGCTCTGGTGCCTCGTTGTTTTTATGGGCCGCTAAAAATTGAATAAAATTTTCTACGTGTTCATGTTTCTTGAAAGGATACCAAATTGGTTTAATTCTCAACTCAGCGAGTTCATGCTCCCTCTCTTTAGTATTTCCATCTGGAGGCGCTTCAATAAAAGCATAGTGATCAGGAATGTGATACTGCTCACTAGCAATCACTTGCTCGAAAAGGCTTAAGGTGCGGTCTTTGTTAAGACCACACCCCAAAAAGAGGAGAGAGTTGCTAATAAATATTTGCCTTAAAGCTTTTGGAAGCGTCTTTGAAAAGTCAATTTTTTCTGCATAACCATAAGCATCATCGTACTGTGCACCAGTGAATACTTGCGTACCTGGGCTAAGGCAATCACCATGAATTTTAAGGAGACAGCGTCCACCAGATACTAAATGATGCAGAAAGTTTTGATCATGAACTCCATACATGTAGCCGTCATTGAAAGGGACGCCATGCTCGCGATATACAACTTCCAGAATACAGTCCAAATTGCTAGTGATAATACACTCAGAAGCAATTTCTGGAAGATGTGTCACAGCACCTTGAGGTTTTGAATCAGATAAAGTTGTTTTGATATATTCACTAAGTTGCCCTGGAGAACATTTTGCAATCTCATCTGCTGCTTCAATAAACTGTTCCTTTTTTATTAGTGCCAGGAACTTTTCGTGGTTTATGTATGCTGAACGTTTTCCAATATCCAATAACATTGACGCCCAGCTTTTTTTTCCACATGGAACTGAAAGACCCGCACCAATAAAGGGGGCCACCTTCTTCTTTTTGAGAGCTTGAATAAGTGGCCGAACTCTATCCTTGAATAGATCATCTTCCAAAAGATTAAGCGTCAAATTAAATCGTTGATCGAAACTATCTTGAAGCCATTGGTTATAAGCAGCGTTGTAAGCAGTTGGATCACATTTATAAAGTACCTCACTAGGTTTCAACCCTACAAAAATATCATCAGATAAATCGTCATAATAATCATTGAAGTCACTGTTCTTCTCGTAGAGCCCTCTTTGCGCAACGTCCACAGTTTCTACAACCTTTCTAAATTCTGGGTTCACGACTCTAGCACCCCGCCAAGAACCTCAATGTCACGGGCACAGAGTTCCCCAGAGATGAGTTTAGGAAGTAGAGTGTTACGTATTTTGGCAAGCACCTGTGATTCTCGATTATTTTGATCTATTTTTCTGAAGTAAGAACTGACTTGCTCATCGAATCGTTCAATGACACATTGTGTTGCGCTTATTACAGGAAGGTCATTGAGAATCTTTGTAGTCATACTTGGAACTGCTGATCCAACATTCATCGAGGTGAAGTCCAAGCCCTTAAGATAATAGTAGCAAAACTTCGCAACTGATCCCTTTTTAGGAATTGTGTAAAACATAGTGTCCACTGTCCAAAACTCTTCATTGAGATAGAGAATGTTATTCAGAGTACCTTTGCGAGGAATCAAAACGGATTCACCTATAAAGAGAGATGAGTCGGCGTGCCGCATCACACCACCTGAACCATAGACAGGGACCTCACCATCCGCCAGCTTCTTATGATCCTTACCATATTTAACTTCTAGCAGTTCGCTGAGCTTTGAAACTTCCCAACTATCTGGTACCCACCCCATCTCGCTATCGTAATTAAAAGAGTCAGGAAATATTCTTGTGATTTGATGATTATCAGCCTTATGGGTTATGGCTTTGCGTCGAACTGTTGCGCGCTGAGCGAGTTCGTCAGGGATCAAATTGCCTGCGGCTTGGGCATTGTCGATGACTGGGTCAAAGTCCACAAACCAGCTTTTGAAGAGCGCCTGCGCCATCCCTTCCAACGTCGCATTCACCTGCCGATTCAACTCAATCTTATCATCCAAGGTACTCAAGATGTGAGCGATGAATTTTTGACGGGCCATCGAAGGCAAAAAAATTGGAGCATTAAAGAGATCACCTTGCCTTAAATGAATCTGAGTAGATCCTACATGGTTGTTTTTAATGTAATGGCGGTACTCGTTACCTGATGACCAATAGATAAGATAATCAATATCAATACGCCTTGTGTCAATTGAGAGTACTGATGCACCTTGGTTGACCACAAAACTTTGATTGCTAGGTATTTTACCTATCAAGCCTAAGAAATTTGCTTCAATTGTCAGATCGCGGGTTGTTACAATTAGTTCACCAGATCTAGTATGCCGCCATCCCTTTTCGACAGCGTGTCTTGGGTTCACAAATTTTCCACCATGCACTACCCGCCCATATGGCTTCACATCCCCCTTGGTTAAAACTGGCGTTCCCTCATTGGTATAGTCGAAAGTCTTTAAAGAAACGCCCCCATGGCTTTTCGATACAACATCTCCGAGTCGGATATACTCACTCTCCATACCCTAATCCCTCCAAGTTCTTACGAATCACCTCATCTAGCTGCGACGACTCCTCCATCTGCGAGTAGAGTGCCTTACTTAGCTCAGTCATTTTGATCTCAAATGGAATACCATCGTCCTCTAACGGTGCCATACCAACATAGCGACCTGGTGTAAGAACATGTTCGTGCTTGCGGATTTCTACGTGTGTGGCCGATTTGCAGTAGCCAGCCTCGTTTTCGTAGTCGCCATCTTTCTTTTCCCCACGCCAAGCGTGGTAGGTGCGGGCGATGGTGGCGATGTCGTCTACATCGAGTTCCTTCTGCGTCCGGCTGATCATGGCACCCATCTTGCGAGCATCGATGAAGAGGGTCTCACCTTCACGATTGCGAAAGTCGCGTGCGCTGTCGGCCTTTTTGTTTTTGGTCAGAAACCAGAGGCAAACGGGGATTTGGGTCGTGTAGAACAGTTGGCCTGGCAGGGCAATCATACAGTCGACGAGGTCGTTATCGATCAGTGCTTTCCGGATCGCGCCCTCCCCTTTGGAGTTAGAAGACATGGAGCCATTAGCAAGCACAAAACCAGCCACGCCATTTTCTGACAGCTTGGAAACCATGTGCAAAATCCAGGCGTAGTTGGCGTTGCCTGTGGGTGGAGTATCGTATCCGTTCCAGCGTGGGTCGTTCACTAGTTCATCAGGGCCGCGCCAGTCCTTCAGGTTGAATGGCGGGTTGGCCATGATGTAATCGGCTTTCAGGTCAGGGTGCTGATCTTTGAAGAAGGTGTCTGCAGGGACTTCCCCGAGGTTGGCTGAGAGCCCGCGCACTGCCAGGTTCATCTTGGCCAGCTTGTAGGTGGTAGCGGTTTGCTCCTGACCATAGACAGAAATATCTTTGGTGTTGCCCTCGTGGTTCTCGACAAATTTGGCAGACTGGACAAACATGCCACCCGATCCGCAGCAAGGGTCATAAATTTTTCCCTTGTAAGGTTCGATCATTTCAGCGATGAGATTGACCACGCACTTGGGCGTGTAGAACTCACCACCCAACTTGCCTTCAGAGGCTGCGAACTTGCCAAGGAAGTATTCGTAGACACGCCCGACAGTGTCTTCTTCTTTGTCTTTCACTGTGTCTATGTTGTTGATGGCGTCGATGAGGGCGGCCAGTTTGCTGACATCAATCCCTAGTCGAGAGAAGTAGTTGTCTGGCAGTGCGCCCTTCAGTGAATCATTGCTTTGTTCCACGCTTTTCAGGGCGGAATCGATCTTGATGGCGATGTCGCCCTGCTTGGCCTGCTGCTGGATGTAAGTCCATCGTGCGCTTTCTGGTAGGTAGAAGACGTTTTGCATGGTGTAAAACTCAACCATGTCTGCATAGGTCTCCTTGCCCTGTTCGATCAGCTCGGCTCGTCGCTCTTCGAACTTGTCTGAGACGAACTTGAGGAAGATCAGCGATAGCACCACGTGCTTGTACTCAGAAGATTCGACTGTACCGCGCAGCTTGTTTGCCGTGTCCCAGAGGGTTTCCTCAAAGGATTTTGATTTCGTGTTGTTCTTTTTCACTCGTTTTTTTGTTTGTTGCTTGTGCTGATTTGCTTTTGTATCTTTGGTGTCTTCTAGAGGTAGAGTCTTAATGGTAGACAGTGCAACCGAACCACCACGACCTCTACCCTTCACTAACGTTCCCTCTGAAATGAGCTGGTCTCTAGCGTCAACATAATGTGCTTCAGATAGCTCTGTTCCATCATTAGCAATTTTTTCTTGAATCTTAATGTTGCCAATAGTTTTTCCGTCTTGCGGAACATGTTTTAGTATCAGCTGTTTGATCTCGTCCTGAGTCATACCTGTTTTCCAGTGCTTATGGCCTAAATCGTTGCATACGATGATACTCCATGTAGGCCATGTGCGGCTGTTCAAGATTGATCTTCATGTGTGGCTCAATACCTAGCATTTCCCGCTCTTCTAATTCTTTCGAAACGCATATTGCACCTGTGTCTTCGAAACTGATGAAACCCAGATCGAATAGCTTGTCGAGGTTGGGCAGTAGCAATAAACCATTGAAGGGGTCCAGCCTTTCTTCTGGTTCAGACTCTGACCAAGGCTTGATATGTGAGGCGACTAGAAATCGACACTCTTTGAAACCAGTCACAGCGCAACCCTGCCAATGTGAGATGAGATCTTTTCTAAACTTGCCTTGCCCAATGCGCGTAGTTACTAGTGTGGCTTTCTCTGTTTGGGTGAGTGTCTTGTCGTCTAAGATTTGTGTGAGATCTTTCTCTAGCTGATTCTCGGTGATTTGTTCTAGATACTTCGAATAGATTTTCAATGCCGCAGCATACATTCCATGACCAACCAAATTTCTATCCTGATAAATTGGTAGCTCTTTGATCTGGTTGGTAAATACGTCAAACTCAGAAATGCTAATTTCTTCGCTTATGGGCTCATTGATCAAGCCCGAATCTAGAGCCCAACTCGACATAGAACCCGAAATCGCTCTCGAATAATTTTGAGCTGTCTTCTTGGACTTACCAATCGAAACTAGCCAATCTTCGAATGTCATTTGTTATTTCGTCTGCTTCAAAAACGGCCGCATGGTGGTCTGGAAGTCAGGTATGGCCATGATACTACCCCGCTTTCACTTTGCGTGGCTGCGGCTGTGCACATCTTTAAAAGCAACTAATTAGGATGGGCACAGTGGTGTCGCAGATGCACCACAAAGCTTGGATGAGTTTTACCCTATTAGATATAGAGTGAATTTCAGCCTTAAAAACTCTCACTCAAGTCAGTGTTGATGGGGTGTTTAGTTGATTTATGTCAATTTTGGCCGCCTGGACTGTGAGTAATGAGGGTAACAAGAGGCTGATCACTTACAGGTCTCTCCACTTCGGTCGAGACGACAAAGGGTGTGTGGTCGAGACGACATAGTGTGGTGAAGTCGGGACGACAAAGGGTGATATGTTCTGGATGGCATGGAGTGGTGCATTCGAGACGACAAAGCGTGGTGTCGGGTGGCGTGCTGATGTTTGATCGGGGTGCCCCAGAGGGTACACCAAGGACGACAACCTCGAGTCCTGTCATCCTCGCGAAGGTGGGGATCCATTTCACAAGATCAAGATGGGTTCCCGCCTGCGCGGGAACGACTGGGTGGTCGAAACGGCAAGGAGTGCTGTCAGGTGTATTGCTGGAAGTAGAACTGGTGCGTCTACAGCCGTTGATCACTAATGCACAGTCCCCCTGTTCAGACAGCACTTCTTGTACTTTTTACCGCTGCCGCAGGGGCACGGGTCGTTGCGACCAATTTTCTGGTAGGTGCGTCTTCTGTTTGCTTGCGCATCGGGCTGGCGCTGCTGCAGCCAGTACTGGTGGATCAATATGGCGACGGGAGGAATTGCATTCACGAGTTGAAGCCGATCGGACTCTTCCAGTTCGTGCCCGAAGAAGTCACCCTGTTTGGTAAAAGCCACAATGGGCCCCATCAGGCCAGCGGATTCTTCATCGTCAAACTGCCACAGCTCCGGGTAAATGTTGACTGCCCTGATGTATCCCTCGCACCACTCATCAACGATTTCATGCTCGTCACCCTCCACCAGCCTCACATTGAAGATGGGGTAATAGGTTTCTGGTGCATCCATCAGGGTTCTGGCGATACCATTCATATGGCGCATGAACAAGGTCATGATGCTGCTGAGTTCTTCTTCAGTTTCCCAGACGTGATCGAAGTCTCCCCACAGGTCGGGCAACCAGACAGAGGGCGGGACGGTAACTGGCCCACTGACAATGGCCGTGAGGTAACCGTCCAGCATGGATGCGCAGAACACGCCGCAATCGCTTTCGTACGTGGCTTCGTCCTCATCGATGCGGTTGACCAGGAATTCCTCAAGATAGTCCAGTTCGTCTTCGGTTAGCGGGTCATTTCCCGGCAAGATGGTTTGTTTCATGGTTTCAATCGACTCGTCATCCAAAGATCGCACACACTGAATGGGTCTAGTCTAGCGCATTGATGCTGGTGTCAGTTGAAAATGTCTCAGATTCCACCTTGAGTGAATCAACTTGCAAAGACCACGTGTTCTGTGATTGCTTTGCAAGATTCAGTATCTGCATTGCCACGTGTTGAGGTTTGCGTGATTGGGATAGCAAGTGGCTGATTCCTTACAGGTCTCTCCGCTTCGGTCGAGACGACAAAGGGTGTGCGGTCGAGACGACCTTGAGTGGTGTGCTTGGGACGATGTGGTGTGGTGTATCGAGACAACAGGGTGGGTGACCATTCAGCGTTAAATCTGCATCCCTGCCAGCATTTGCTTCAGTAACGCCCTGTTTTGTTGCACCCAATGCTCAGTATTGCCTGGTGACATGTCGTAGACGAGTTGTTCTCGCGAGCGTTGATTGTCATCTGATGCAAGAAGCAACTCAAGGGCCTGCATCGTCTCGGTCGAAGCAATTTCGGAGAGTCTCTGACCCAATAGCATCGCACCTGCGAGCGTCAGATCATGATCTGTTTCTTCCTGCAGCTCAAATGCCTCCTCATACAGTGCGTTTTCGACCTCTTTGATCTTGTGATAATTCTTCAGCAGGTATGCTATATCGAGCGCGTCTTTCTCCCTCTGTTCAGGAGCGCGCTCTGACCACGAAATCAGCTTAAGGATCAACAATCCCCTGATGCTAACCACTGATAGCTCGAATTCGATGGGTTTGATCACCTTCAGCGTCAATGCGTCTTGCTGTGCCTCGATAAAGCCCAACGTGTTCATGATAATCTTGAAATCAGGCGGCCAGGCGAGCATGGTGCCCTTTGATTCAAGGCCACCAAATGGCAGCAGGTCGATGGGTATGCCCTGAGGAGAGTGCAATCGGTGTTGCTGTCTACCCTGCCTGAAGTTTCTGGCAATCAACAGGTTTTTGATGTCCTGATAACGATCCCACGAGGATAACTGAATCCCATAATCCTGATCTCTGGTTGCCCGCTGTATTGCCAGCCCATGTACGCTGTGCATCACCAGATCTCGGGCCGTGGCCCCAATCATTATGTAGGGGACCTGTGCAGATACCAGTACCTGTGTCACCTCAGCAAGTGTTTCAGCCAATGACGCTGGCAGTTCAATCGAGCAGTGGTTTGATGTATTTGTCATGGATTATCTCTGCGACTTCCAGGTTGCGCGGGTCGGCTGTAGCTATCAAGTCTGCATAGACAAGGACAGGATGCACACATTCATCAAAGAAGTTATTTCGCGGTTGTGCCCAGAACGGCCTATACAATCGCACACGCATGCCTGTATCCAACTCATGGGCTTTTCTAAGACGCCCTGCCTTTATCAAATTGGCTTTGTGCTGGTTTTCTACATAGACAGTTACGACTTCTGGCTGCAAGTGATCGGTCATGATCGCAGCCGCGGTTTCGCCACCCCACTGTGCCTTGAATTGTGTTATGTCCAGCCCTCGCCACCAGTCGAGTTGATCGATTGTAAACTCGCCCTCAAACAACCGGGGCTTCAGCCTGATTGGCCACATATCCACCCAGCGATTCAGCATGTCCTGTTGGTTAACCAGAGTTCGTTTACCTTCCGCATCCGTATGTATGAATCGGGCGCCCTTCAAGCCCTTCATCACCCAGCCGACCGTTCCCTGAGCCACACCAGTGTGTTCGGCAATTTTTCTATACGGCCAATCGACATGCACAGGATGACAAAGAAAATCATAGACGACCTTTAGGCCAGTCTTGTCGAATGCCTTGTTCTGCACATGACCCGTGTCACCATCTAACCAATCTGTCGGCCTTTTCTTGCCCACAACCTGGATGTAGAGCGGCGGCTGGTTAATGTATGCATTCCCTGCACAATCGATGAACTGAACGCCCGCCGTTCTCAGTTTCTCTGCCAATTGTGGATTGACGTAGTTTGCTATCAGCAATGCGGGCTGAGGCATTTGTCTCATTCGCTGTATCAGGGCACCCACATTCTGTTGCGTTGTCCACTTTTTGACTTCCACAAACATGGGTTTGTTATCAGGCCCCAGCGCTATGATGGCATCTATAACTTGCTGTCCATCACGCACATGTCCAATCTGAACAGTCGCATGCAGCCCTGTTTCTCGGCCAAATGCCGCGAGAGCCTGATCAAGCATTGCTTTTTCGGTGTACTGTTCCGTTTTCATTTCATTTCATTTGTACAATTAATATATATGTACATTATTTTTGTACATATCCTAATATTGTACATAATAGGACAAAAATCAAGTCGAGCAGGGCGTTAAATCGGTGTATTTGATTGATGGTTGTCGATTTGAACTGGCAAGGCTTTGAGTGATGGGCATTGAAAGAGGCTGATCACTTGCAGGTCCCTCCACTTCGGTCGAGGCGACATAGAGTGATGTGGACGGGACGAAAGTCGCATCGATTGACCAATATTGCCTTTCAAGCTAGTCTGAATTCCATCTCGGGCATGGGGGCTTGAGGGCTATCTGGCCTGTGTGCGTTGTTGCGGACTTTTGTTGGGGAGAAATTCATGAATCATTCCTTTGTTCGTTTGGCTTTGGGCCTGTCTCTGTTTTTGGGTGCGTCTGTTTCGCAGGCGGATATCTGTGTGGACATGGGGCGGCAGGCTGAACGGTGGGATTTGATTGGTTATGCGCTGGATGATCTGACCCAGAACGCGATGAACCCGCAGTATGCCATGGAGCTGAACGAGGCCATGAACCTTGAAGCGATTGATTCGCTTGAGCTGGCTCGTTTGCTTACGGCCGAGGGTGGCTATCTTGCTGAAACCTATGGAAAACCCCTGACAGCGGCATTGAATGCGCTTGACCAGTCGGCAGATCTGGAGAGCACTTATGCGGCGATGGCGCAGGTGTACACGCTGATCAACACGGCATCGGAGGAGTGTGCCAGCAGTGAGCCAGAGGATGCGGTTCAGCAGGGCGGGCGCTTTATCGTTACATACTATGAGCCGCTTGCGGATCAGATGGAGCCCGAATACGTGACCCACTACAACGGCATGATCAATTCGCTGAAAGCCACGGGCCAGTATCAGGCCACGGCCGATCTGGTGAGTGCAACGCTGAGGCTGCCGCACGATGTGCCCATCAACTTTGCCTTCTGCGGTGTGGCCAATGCCTTCTACCAGCCGCAGCAAACCACCATCACCATGTGCTACGAGTTTTTCGACATGGTGATAGGTACCCTGTCGTCCGAGAACATGGAAGTGGCGGAATTCGAGAAGGCCATCAATGGCGTCGGCAATTACGTGCTGCTGCACGAGATTGGCCATGCGCTGGTGCACCTGCTGGAAATTCCCATCACCGGTCGCGAGGAGGATTCGGCCGATAGTCTGGCCTCGCTGATCATGATTCAGACAGGCAATGTGGAAGCGCTGACCTCGGCCATGCTGAACTACGGCCTCATGGCTGATCTGTCGGCCCAGTCGAATGCCGGTGAGTATCCGTTCCACGATGAGCATTCCATGGATGCCCAGCGCATGTTTGACATGATGTGCCTGATTTACGGCAGCGATCCGGAAGCCTATGCCGGCATCGCCAGCGAGGATGCCCTGCCCGTGGCCCGGGCCCAGCGCTGCCCGTACGAGTACCTGCAGAAGGATCGCTCGTGGAACACGCTGCTGGGGCCGCATTTTCTTGTGAATTAGGGGTGGCTCAGGTTGTGGCTGGTGGTTGGTAAGTCAAATGCAAATCCCTCCAAACCTCCCTTTGCGAAAGGGAGGCTTACGATTGCTTACTCCACCCGCAGCAGTTCAGGTCTCATCTCTACAGCAGTCTTGAATATCAGGCGGTGGTTCTGTTTGTACAGGTCGTTTTCATGGATATATGGGCTGCCAGGGTCGGCGAGGAAGGTCTGGATGTGGCTGCCGATTTCGGGGTTGTTTAAGTAGACGATGAAGTCGTCAAGTTTGTTCTGGGCCTGGTCCTGCTGGTTGGTGTGCCACAGGATGATGATCTGAGCCCATTGTTCTTCCTTGTCGGGCAGTTCCATCATGTTGAGGTAGTCGTCACCGAGCACATCGCGCTGGTCTTCTAGCGTTTCCATGTAGCGTTCATGTGATTTCCTGTTCAGTTCGCGGTACTCGTCGAGGTAGCGCTGGGCTTCTTCGTAATCTCCGATATGCAATGCGTTCCATGCGGCGCCCATGGTGATGCTTTCTGACAGATTCACGCCCTCGTACTCGGCATTCTCAGCCAGATCGATGGCCTGTTGCTGCAGGTCGAGAGCTTCGGTGTGGCGGTTGGTCTTGATCAGTACTCTAGCCAACTGGATCAGGTTGTTGTGGTATTGATACCCGCCTTGAGGACGACTCTGTTCAATCATGTCACGGTAAATTGCTTCGGCCTGCTCCAGTTGTTCGTCACTGTCGTACCGTGATGCAATGGTGCTCAGGATGTAGAGGGCATGTGATTTGTAATTATTTGCCTGATAAATGGCCTTTGCTTCCTGCAGCGTGGCGATGGCGTCGTCAATTTCCTGGAAGTAGGAATGGGTATGCAGTGCACCGGCCAGACGAACGTCCGAATTCCCCGTGAGTGATCGAATTTCGGCCATCGTGGCTTCTCTCTCTTCAGACGTCAGCACGGTGCTTTCGCTGTATTGCAGTGAGCGGACGAGTAGATCGATGTAGCTGTCTGATTGTGTGAGATTGTGTTCTCTGGCCAATGCCAGGCCTTGTGCAACGTATTGTTCTGATTCGTAATACACTTCACTTTCGGCCAGTTCGCGGGCGACATCGGCAAAGGCGTCGAGCTTTTCCTGTGGCGTGTTGGCGGCTTCGATCCTGTCGTCCCAATAGGCGGTGTCGATGGCATAGTCGTCACCTGCCTCAGCAGCCAGTGCCGATTTCAGCCGGTCATAGCCCGAATGCTGGCTATCGAGCACGATCCAGGCAAAGGGCAAGGCCAGCAGTACCAGGTAGATCAGCAAGCCTGCACCCCGCTCGGCGCCCTGCGCAGGTCTTGATCGCAATCGGCCCAGCAGCAACTGCACCCACTGGAACTTTTCTATAAACGATAGCGGCATGTCCGCCATACGTTCGTTCAGGCGCTTGACGGCCTGTTCATTGGTTTCGCACCAGGGTTGACCGCTTAACAGTTGCCTTTCGGATTTCATGCGCGTGAAGCTGCCGTAGAACACAACGGCCAGCAGCACGGCGATGACGGCGAGGATACCGTCGTTCAGCCACCAGGCCGCCACAATGAACAGAAGCAGCATGATGAGATCCATGATCAGCAGGCGGCACTACCGCCGAGCGGTTGAACAGCACGGCCTTGATGATCTGGCCGCCATCCAGCGGCGGAAACGGCAACAAATTCAGGATGTTGATGAACAGCAGCATCACGATGGTTATGGTGAGCAATGGGTTGCTTATCCAGTCGGGGTACAGCCAGGTGAGCGCGATGGCCAGCAGGATACCGGGCACAGGCCCCGCCAGGTAAACAATCACTTCCTGGGTGATGCTGGGGTCATCTTTCTTGCCAATCGCCACTGCACCGAGCGGCATGAACAGCACCTGCAGGTTGCTGTAGCCGAAGGCCCACATGGCCAGCAGATGACCCAATTCGTGGAACAGCAGTATGGGTACGATGATGAGCACAAACCGCAAGTCGACGGCGAAACCAAACAATGCGGCGAAGAACACGGCGGAGACCAGGAACAACGCCGTCTTGATCCAGGGGTTGAAGCTGGTCTGGCTGCCCTCAAGCCAGTTGAGCAGGGTGTTGACCTCGGCACTGCGGATCAGCTGCTTTGGTAGTGCCGGCGCCACGTGCATTGCTTGCGTGTCGTCGTCATTGCTGGCTGCATTGTTGTCCTCCTGGCTGGTTGTGTCGCTATCGTGGCCAATCGACTTGTGGTAGAGCGTGTGACGAGCCGTCATGGATTTGATCATGTCGCGTCGCATCTTGAACACGCTGCGCAGTGTCGGTTTGAGTACGTCCTGGTTTTCGTGTCTGGCTGGCTTCAGATCGCCCGCGTCCTGCATCTGGATAAACTGCTGTTGAAGCCAGTTTTCTCCTTCTGTCACGTAACGGTCGGCAGGTATCTCTCGCCTTGCGCCGTAAGCCGAATCGGCCTGGCTGAGGCGGCCCAGGTGGTGCTTCAGAAATTCCTCGTGGTCGGGGCACAGGTGATAGTCGAAATCGATCAGTGTGACGTTTTCGGTAGTGATCACCTCGGTGTCGTTATCGGATTCGACCATGACGCCCTCGTATTGGGTGCTGAGGGTGACGCGCCACGGCATGATCGCATCGGGTGAGTTGGAAATGCGCACCTCGGCATAGGTGCATTCTGCCGCATTGAATAACACCGCGGCGCTGTGCTGATGATCGGTTGTTACCGACACGTCGTCGTGGCGATACCAGAGCAGCGTCTCGAAGCCGTTCTTCAGCAGGGTCTGGCAGCCCGCTTCGATCAGCGCGCGTTCGTCGGCGTCGAGGGCCTCGGGCTGTATCGCCTGCATGCGTACCCTGCGCAAGCGCAATGAGGCAAACACAAGAATGTTGTTGAGCCACTTCGCTGCAAGGTAGAACACCGCCAAAGCGGCCAGAAACAGCCAGAAATTGTCCATCGGAGTGCAGCTCCCCTGTGAAGTGAATGCGTGTCTCTGCCGTGCCTGATTCTCGCTGCTGATCGGGAAACAGGCAAGCGGCCCTGCTTTCTATTTCGTAAACGGAGTGGTTTTTCAGTCATTTAAGTTGAAAGCTGGACTAGCGTTTCATCTGGTGAAGTGCTCATGGGACAGAACGCGTCATATCGGCTTCAGGTCCCTCCACTTCGGTCGGGACGACGTGAGCATGATTGTTAGTCGCTCTGCGGCCTGGCAAACCACACGACGTGTTTCATCTCGACGGCTCGACCGTTGCTTTTGCCGGGCAGGAAGTCGGCCTGGCGGTAGTGTTTTTTGAGCGTGGCTTCGCACTGGCGGTCGCTGATTTCGGGCTGGAAGGCAATGTCGCTTGCCCTGCCCTTTGCTGAAACCGTCAGAGTGGCATAGACCGGTTCGTCCGTTTCATCGCAGTGGGCGGCGATCTTGTCGTTGTCCGAGTTGTAGCGAATCAGCTGCGGGGCCTGGTAGTTGTCGCCGTACTGGTCGATATTGAGACCCAGGTTTTCGGTGACGATGATCGACTGTTTGCCCTTCTCATTGATGAAGTAAACTGAATAACTGGCCTGCAGCACCGACAGCTTTCGACCGTCGACTCGGGCTGGCATCATGCGTTCTTCGGCGAAGGTTTCTTCCAGCTTCTCGATGTCGCCGTCGGGCAGCACATTGCTCTGGCAGATATTTGAATAGACATAGCCATCCTGCCCAATCAGCAAACGACAGATGACGACCGTGAGCGGTTGTTTCAGCTGTACTGGAAAATCGATTTTCGCAGCGAATGTATCGGCCCCCTTGCGGAACGAGGCGTAGCGGTCGCCTTCGTCGGCCATCACGGACGAGAAACTGAGAATGCAGATGGCGCACAGGGCTGCCATGAATTTTTGAAGGGTGTTTTTCATCGAGTGTGCCTTTGTGCTGTCGCCGTCGTTGAAGCCGATGCGTATTGTGGTTGCTGTGGCGTTCTGGGGCAAGTGGGGTGTTGTGATGGAGGATTATTGCCCAGGAAAAACCAACGGATTAAATCCCTCCAAACCTCCCTTTGCGAAAGGGAGGCTTAAGACCCGACGCGTGCACCATCTACCTCCCCCTTTGCAAAGAGCCCGCCCTGAGCCTGTCGAATGGGGGGACTGAGGGGGATTTTTTGCCTGGACAGGACTAAGAGCGAAATCCCTCCAAACCTCCCTTTTTCTAAGGGAGGCTTAAGACCTGACACGTGCACTAGCTACCTCCCCCTTTGCGAAGGGGGATCGAGGGGGATTTTTTGTGTGCTTATTGGCAAGTATGCGTCTCATCACGTACAGGTCCCTACGCTTCGGTCGGGACGACATCAATCAGTATTGTCACCCCGAATGGATGTGAGGGATCTTGTGCGTCACGCCCGGATGGCCTGGATTCCTCGTCGCTGCGCTCTGTCGGAACGACATATTCATGTCGTCCCGAGCGCAGTCGAGGGATCTGTAGCGTAGTAACCGCATTGCATTCATCAGCCTACTCATCAAATCGGTGTTTGTCGTCCTCGCGAAGGCGGGGATCCATCTTTCAGGATCTGGCGTGTTTCACACCTGCGCTGTCATTTCAGGTGTGCGCAGAATTTCTTTTCCGGCACGGCCTGTTTGCGAAGCATGTTCGCCAGTTTGGCGTACTGTGCGACGTATTTGTATTTCAGGGCCAGGTGGACACGGGCTCCGTCGAGGTGAACGAAGATCAGGCAGGCGCCGTTCGGTGCGGCGTTGTAGTTGCACTTGCCTACGGTGTTGGCGAATATCCATTCGTCGGATACCGAGACTTTTTCGGGTTCGGGCTTTTTCCATTCAGGGTAGACAGTCTCCCCGGTGTTCGCATCATCGGGTTCGGTCTGATCAGCTGACTCCGGTTGACTTTCGAGTGCAACCACGTCATCTGCTGCCGCAGCGATCGCTTTCCCGGACGGATTGCCCTGACTCACGATTATTTCTGATTCTGACTCCTCTTCGCGCGTCGAAACCGCACCCGATTCGGAATCACTCGACTCGTCCAGTACTTCATCAGAGCTGGCTTCTTCCTCACGTACCATGATCACGTCGGGCAGGTTTTCGTACAGCCAGACAAAGGCGCCGTTGTTGACATCGCGAACTTCGTGAAAGCCGTGGGCTTTGGGTGCCGTATTGATATCGTGGGCCTCCAGTGCATCGCGTTGCGACCGGAGCGTCTGGGCCACGTCCAGATGCGGCCGAAAACCGCCCGACCAGACCATTCCTACCACGTCGCTTTCCTGCGGACCCTTGATCCTGAAATGCAGGGAATTAACCTCGATTGAATTGGGCACTCGATCCATGGTCATCACACCCTGTGGTGCACACAACGTGACACCGTCCGTCAGAGTGTGTGTCCTGTAGTCGGGCATGGGTGTGTTGTCACAGGCGGTGAGCAACAGCGCGGTCAGCGAGATGATCAGTCGTCTTGTCATTGTTCAATCTCTCCTGTCTGATCAGGTCACTCGCTGCTGATCACTGGGTAATCGTTCTGTACTAAAGGATACGTCTTCAGAGCGCGACTGTGATGACGGGTCTGCATTCAGTCACAGCGTTCCTTTGGCAGCAGTGCCTGCTCACGAATCATTGCGGGCCACGAGTAATGTTGGCTCAGGTCTTCATAACTTGCCTGCACATGCACACGCGCATCATCCACACGGAGATAGGCAATACAGTTGGGGTTGTCTTCTCGTGCATCCAGGCAGACGGAGGCGGTGTTCTCAAACAGCCATTCGTCGGAGGGCTCGCCGTTCGGTGGCCTGGCGTGCATCAGCCACAGGGTATTGGCTGTCGAG
>CBDBVC010000004.1:0-10852 GCA_965212525.1 Lysobacterales bacterium | reverse complement strand
CTGACGCTCGTCAGCCGTGGGTGGCAGCATGTTGACATCGCCATTGACCAGAATCAGTGTACTCGCCTCGCCAGTCTGGTCTTCGGGGCCGCCGCCGCCACTGTTCTCGAACGAGGTGTCGTCCTCCTCCAGTCCCGGATAGCCGCCCTCGACCACAATCACGTTGCGGGCTGATGCTAGTACCGTCATCTCCGACTGCATTTCGCTGTCAAAGTCGCCGAGGGAACTTTCCAGCTCGGCATCGAGTGCATCGGTAGGTGCGCCTGGTGCGCCCATTACGCCGGGCGGCGGAGAACCCTCTTCGCCCGGTGCGCCTTCGGCTGATGCCAGTTCGCCGCCGGCGGCAGCCGAGGCCGAGGCCGCAGCACTTGCCGATGCACTGGCCGATGCACTGGCTTCGGATTCGGAATCATTCTGCTCCTGCTCCTGCTGCTCTTCGGTCTGTTCCGATTCATCCCAGGTAGGATCCTCGTTGGAGGTCACTTCACGAACCTCCTCTTCTTCCAGCGATTCGAGCTCCGACTGACCACCGGCATTCTGTTCTGCATCGGCCTGCTGTTCCCCGCCGGGTTGCTGAGCAGACGGCTGTGACGCTGATTGCTGTCCTGGTGTCTGAGCTCCCGGTGGTCTGCTGGAAGATTGCTGTCCACTGCGTGAAGACTGCTGGCTCGACGGTTTGCTGGACGGCCGACTGGATGGCCGGCTCGAGGATGGCGACGGTGTCGATGGCATCGAAGACGGACTGCTGGTCGGCGTCGGCAGTGACGGCATCGAGCTGGATGAACTGCTGCTGGTCGAGGCGCAGCCTGTGACGATAAGCCACATAACTGAAATCACCAGCACGGGGTAACAGGATCTGATTCCTCTCATGATTCTCTCCGTTCACTAGGAGTTTGCGTGGCACACCCGATCATACTACTGAATAGACCAGGGAAAATGCTTTTTCGTTTCATTTTTTGCAACGCCATTTACTATGTACTATAGTTTTCGTATATTGATTTGTAAATGAGTTTTTTCATCCGTATCAATCAATTCCTGCACACATGGTGTAATCTTGATATCAGATGCCCATGCATTCAGGACCCGGCGCGATAACGGTTGGTGCAACGAATCCGGTCAGTCACAGGTCTACCTGTAGGACTGATCGCCAGACTGAGGGTAAATGAACTATGAACCGGACGGTACACGACGATGATTTCCACAACCGCATTACAGCCGCAAACCGGCAACGGCCATCCAGTTCATCGCGACTACCGAACCGCCCTCAACAGATCATCGTCCGGCTGGCACTGAGCCTGTTTCTGATCACCATACTGGCCTCGTGTGGCGGCAAGATCATCGTCGCCGACAGTTACCCGTTGCCGGTGGTCGATCCACTGCCCTACCGTGCCGGTATCTACATGAGCCCTGAATTTCGAAATTACGTTCACGTCGATGAAGATGCCAAGCTCAACCTGGAACTGGGCAGCAAGCAATCGGCGCTGTATGACCAGATCTTCCAGGCCATGTTCAGTGAAACCCGCAGCCTCAACAGCCTGACGGCGACTGACATCGACCAGAATCTGGACATCATCATCGAACCGGCGCTGCAGGAATATGCCTTCCTGTCACCTGTCGATACGGCAACCCATTTCTATGCCGTGTCGATGAAGTACCAGATCCGCCTGTATTCCGAATCCGGTGAACTGATCGGATACTGGCCTTTTGTGGCCTACGGCAAGGACCGAAAATCATTCGGCAGTGGCAAGGCCGCGCTGGGTGAGGCCACCACCAGCGCACTCAGAGACGCTGCGGCAGCCATGAGCAGTCAATTCCATGACGTGGTCGAGAACGAACGCTGGAGAAACCCGGAGGAACTGAATGTCAACTCATCAAACTGATCGGACCATGACACAGCCCAAGACACTGATCAGGCTCGCCATCAGTCTGGTGTGCATCATCACCCTCAGCGCCTGTGTGACCTCCCGCATCGAGGAGTACATCACAACCAAACCCAGCCTGAATCCGCTGGACACCATCGTCATTCTCACTAACCGGCAGGACGCCGTGGTTGAAGCCGAGAAGAGTTTTTCCGAGTGCCTCTATTCCAATCTGGTCGATGAAGGACGCGATGATCTGAACATCATCTCCGAGTCTGATTTCAAGAATGCGATGTTCCCCTGGTTTGAATCCCGGCTTGCACCGACGCGTGCTGACGGCCTCAACAAGCTGATGAAGCGTGAAGCCATCGCCCAGCGTGTGGAGGATCTCAAGGTACGCTACCTGATCTGGATCCACGGTGAATCCCAGGTGCTGAACAAGCAGGGTCTGATGAGCTGCACACTGAGTCCGGCCGGTGCTGGCTGTGTTGGCGTGCTGAGCTGGGACAATAATTCGGATTACGAAGCCACCATCTGGGATATCCATGAACGCAAGTCGCTAGGCGTAATCAGCAGCGAAGCCACGGGTACCTCCGTGGTGCCAGCGGTGGGTGTCCCCATTCCGCTGATTGCCCGCACCAAATCGGCCTCCTGCAAGAGCCTGGCCAAGCAGCTGGCACTGACACTGAGCTGAACATGAAAAGGGCCGGATTTCCGGCCCTCTTTACACACATCCCCCAGTTCGGCTGGCTTCTCTAGCGAGCCCGGTTACTCATCAGATTGACACCATAATCATCGGGTGGATCGGTCGGAAAGATACGCCTGACCGAGATATTCGGTGTTTCAGTCACCTCGCCATCAACCAGCTTGGGACGGAAGCGTGCAAAGCGGAACGCGGTGGTGGCTGCCACACGGTTCATCGCATGCAGATTGGTGCCGATGATCTTGACATCCTTGGGTTTGCCGTCGCGGCTGATGGTGAACCTGAAATCATAATAGACTTCCTTGCCCACATAGCCATAGCCGATCATGTCGATGGACAGTGGCGGGCCGGGGTAGATGGATAGCGTCTGACTGAAGTAATCGGTCCAGTAAGGCAGGTTCTCGACATCTTCCTTGGCCAGTCCCCAGGCTTCACGATACAGCCGGCGCGCATCCTCGGTTTCGTTGTACATCACGTACCAGTCACCCATTTCCAGATGGGCGATGATGCGGTCCCGATGCGACACCTCGTCACTGTTCTCCTGCATGATGCTGACGATCTTTCTCTGGGTGCGGAGCCCCTTGATGGCATCGGCTCCGTTTTCCTCGAGATAGGCCGTTGCGATGCCGGTGAGTTCGGGCAGCATCTCCACCGAGTCCTCATCGTAAACCTCACCCTTGACCTTCATCGAGTTGCGGTACAGCACACGTGCCTGGCGATAGTCCTTGATATCGTGATACCAGCGCGCCAGCTTGTGAACACCGGGCAGTGATCGCATGTCATCCTCACCGTAACGGCGCTGATAGATCTTCAAAATCGAGAGTTGCAGGTTTTCGGCCTCTTTCCAGCGATCGAGTGCGATGAAACTGTTGACGTTGTCCTCGATCACTTCCACCTGTTCAAGATTAATGACACCGAAATTGCGGTGTGAGATGTGCTGCGAACGCTGAAAGTTGCCGATGGCTTCTTCGTGAGCACCGGTCAGCTGATTGGACAGGCCCAGGCCATACAACGAGCGAACAAGTTGCTGATTGAAGATGCCGTCGTTCTCCTCACTGATGCGGATACTGCGCTCGAACACGGCCTTTGCTTCCATCGGCTTGCCGGTTTTCAGGTAGGCGTGCCCAAGATCACTGAGCACAGGTGCCAGTGCCGTATCAAAACTGCTGAAGACATCTTCGGTCAGCTCAACGGCGACTTCGGCGGCATCAAGTGCTTCCAGGTATTTTTCCTGCTCGGTGAGCTGACGGTAGAGTGCTGACGCCTCATTCCGATCCATCTTCATCGACTGGATTTCGGCGATCGGGTTTCGCAACCCTGTACTCATTTCATCCGTCAGTAGCGGATCTTCTTCCAGCAATGGCTCGGCGGTCGGGTTCGAGTCGGCCTGATTCTGGGTAAAACCGTGATTATCCTGCTGGGCTACAGCCGGCGTTTCGATGGCATGTACCGGTAACAGGATCAGATAGAGAATCGAGAAGGAAAGCAGCGCAACAACACTGTATGGATGAGTTGTCATTCGTTTTGATTTCAATTTGGTCATTCAAGTACCTTAATAGGAAGCAAGTGGCACAGTCCCTGCTCTCACTTCCGGGTTGATCTTCCTGAAGACAACCAAGCCGTTGAAATCCCCGTAAGCTCAGTATAGCCCGAATCGTAATCGCAGTCAGCAACGGTTGCTGAATTCATCCAGCCTGCTGGACCCATGCTCAATTGTTCACTGACAATCGAAAACCGGGACCGGATCGAATACCATTTGATGACAGCGGCAACACAGACTCGCGCATGCGATCACACAAACTGAACAAACTCAAGGTGGGCCTGGCACTGGCCGGTGGCGGTGCGCGCGGCATCGCCCATATCGGCATCTTCAAGCACTTGCACGGCAAGATCCCCATCAGTCATCTGTCAGGCACCAGTGCCGGTGGCATCATCGCCGCCATGTATGCCTATCGACAGGATCCGGACTGGATGGAACAGCATTTTCGCGATTATCTGGAAAGCGAGGTATACCGGGATCTTGGCATTTCCCGTCTGGCCAGACAGCGGCTCGATGCAGAAAACGAGTCTGCATTCACCCGCAAGTTCAAGTCGCATGTCGCCGTCAACCTCTCGCTGATGCGACAGTTCGTTGTCGATAGGGAACGCTTCACGCGGGCCTTGCGCTTCCTGATTCCCGTCAACAGCTTCGAGGAATTGTCGCTGCCGCTGACGGTCTGTGCCACCGACCTCAACAGCGGTCACGTGATGGCCTATCGCAGCGGTGACCTGATCAATGCACTGGCCAACAGTGCCAGTATTCCGGGTGTACTCGAGTCCGAGATTCTCGACGACGGTAGCGTCATGGCCGATGGCGGTGTGATGACACCGGTACCGGTAGCCCAGCTGAAACCACACACCGATTTCGTGATCGCCTCCGAGATTTCAAGACGCAGCCTGCCGGCGCTGGAAGAACACAATATCTTTCGTCTGATGATGCGCTCCGAACATCTGGGCAAGATGGAACTGGCGCGGTTTCAGGCCAGGGAGGCTGATTTCGTAATGATGCCAAATGTCATGAGCCTGCACTGGTCACGTTTTGACGAATTCGATTTCCTGCTGGATGCCGGAGAATCGGAAGCAAGAGAGCAGATGAGTGCACTGATGGATCGGCTGAGAATTCACAGCTCCATCATGTTTCGCCTGCGAACACGCCTTGCCGACTGGATTGCAGCCCGATGACGGCCAGCCGTCGTCACACCATATCAGTCGCTCTTGCGTGACTCCCGCTTGCGGTCCGATTCACTGAGAAATTTCTTGCGAAGACGGATTTCAGCCGGTGTGACCTCAACCAGTTCATCGTCAGCGATAAATTCCAGGGCCTGCTCCAGAGACATCCTGATGGGCGGCGTCAACAGAATGCTGTCATCCTTGCCGGAGGCACGAATGTTGGTCAGTTGCTTGCCCTTGAGAGGATTGACGGTCATGTCTTCATTGCGCGAATTGATGCCCACCAGCTGCCCCTCGTAGACCTCCACATTGGCATCGATGATCATGCGGCCGCGTTCCTGCAGATTGAACAGCGCGAACGCCAGGGCCTTACCAGTGGCGTTGGAGATCATGACACCGCGATTGCGCTTGGCAATGCCCTTGCCCTGCCATGGTCCGTATCCGTCAAACACGTGATACATCAGTCCGGTGCCAGCAGTCAGCGTCTTGTACTCGGTCTGGAATCCGATCAGGCCACGAGCCGGGATACGATAATCGAGCCGGACACGGCCATCACCCAGTGGCTCGATATTGCGCAACTCTCCCTTGCGCTCACCCAGTCGTTCCATCACGGCACCCTGATGCGTGTCTTCAATGTCGGCAACCAGTGATTCGTAAGGCTCGTGTTTTTCGCCATCGACCTCCCGCAGGATAACCTCGGGTCTGGATACCGCCAGCTCGTATCCTTCACGCCTGAGGGTTTCGATCAGGATGGACAGGTGCAGTTCGCCACGCCCGGAAACCTTGAATTTTTCAGGATCCTGCGTGTCTTCCACACGCAGGGCTACATTGTGTGTGGTTTCTCGCATCAGTCGATCGCGAATCTGCCGGCTGGTCACGTATTTGCCGGATCGACCGGAAAACGGAGAGCTGTTGACACAGAAGTTCATGCTGATGGTAGGTCTGTCTACCGTCAATGCGGGCAGGGCTTCCAGAGTGCCACGGTCACACAGGGTGTCGGAAATTCCGAGATTTTCCACACCGGATATGGCAATGATGTCGCCGGCACTGGCAGTTTCACGTTCGACGCGTTGCAGACCGAGAAAGCCCAGAACCTGAAGGACACGTGCATTACGGCTCTCGCCGTCCTTGTCGATGACCGAGATCTGCATATTGGTTCTGACCTGACCACGCTCGATACGTCCGATGCCAATCAGTCCCACATAACTGTTGTAGTCCAGTGAGCTGATACGCATCTGGAACGGGCCATCACGATCCACCTCGGGCGCGGCGACCGCCTCCACGATGGTTTCAAACAGTGGCAGCATGTCGCCCTCGCGTGTCTCGCTGTTGAGGCTGGCGAATCCCTTCAGTGCTGAGGCATAAACGACGGGAAAGTCCAGCTGTTCATCGGTGGCACCGAGACGGTCGAACAGATCAAAGGTCTGATCCAGCACCCAGTCGGGTCGGGCACCGTCACGGTCGATCTTGTTGATCACCACGATCGGCTTGAAGCCCATCTCGAACGCTTTCTGCGTAACAAAGCGCGTCTGTGGCATTGGCCCTTCAACCGCATCGACCAGCAGCAAAACCGAATCCACCATCGACAGCACCCGCTCAACCTCGCCACCAAAATCGGCGTGGCCAGGTGTATCAACGATGTTGATGTGGTAATCACGCCAGTTGATGGCTGTGTTCTTTGACAGGATGGTGATGCCGCGTTCTCGCTCCAGGTCATTCGAATCCATCACACGGTCTGGCGTGTCAGCGCGCTCGTCCAGTGTGCCAGACTGCCGCAGCAACTGGTCAACAAGGGTGGTCTTGCCGTGATCGACGTGCGCAATAATGGCAATATTTCTGATATGCTCTACCATGTTCCGATTCATTATCTAAAGGGCTGAAGATGTCTAATCTGGTAGCAAACATCCAAACAAACAAGGGCACGATCAAAATTAACCTGTTTGATGAACAGGCGCCTGTGACCGTTGCCAATTTCGTCAATCTGGCCTCACGTGGCTACTATGACAATCTGAACTTTCACCGGGTGATACCCAATTTCATGATTCAGGGCGGTTGCCCGCTCGGGTCAGGTACCGGTGGACCGGGCTATCGGTTCGAGGATGAGTGCACCACTGCACTCAAGCATGACACTCCCGGCGTGCTGTCGATGGCCAATGCCGGCCCGAACACAAACGGCAGCCAGTTTTTCGTGACCCATGTTGAAACCCCGTGGCTTGACGGCAAGCACACGGTGTTCGGCAAGATTGCCGGTGCCGATGACCAGACTGTGGTCAATGCCATTGCTCAGGGTGACACCATTGAAAGTATCTCGATCGAAGGGGATACGGACGGTTTGCTGGCCAGTCAGCAGGCCCGGGTGGAGGACTGGAACAAGACACTGGACGCATCCTGACGAATATCATGCAGTTCTGTCCCCGTCCGGGGGCAGAACCCGTTCAACTGTGACGGTCGACTGCAAACCGGGCCAGACTCACCAGTGCCCGACGGCTGTCCGAGTCCGGCAGCAATTCCAGTGACTCGATGGCCGTTGTCGATGCCTCCAGCGCACGTTGCCGGGTGTAATCCAGTGCCCTGGACTGACGGATTGCACTGACAACCTCCACCAGATTGGCCCGATCACCATTGATGATCACCGATTGGATCATCTTCTTCTGCTCGGCCGTACCGTGTTTCAGAGTATAGATCAGTGGCAATGTGGGTTTGCCCTCGGCCAGGTCATCACCGAGATTCTTTCCAAGTTCATCGGCATCGCCGGTGTAATCGAGCAGATCATCGGTTAGCTGGAAGGCCAGCCCCAGATGCCTGCCGTAGTCGCCGAGCGCCATCTCCGTGGGTTTGTCCAGGCCTGCCAGCACCGCACCGAGCCGTGTCGAGGCCTCGAACAGTTTTGCCGTCTTGCAACGGATGATCTCCATGTAACTGTGTTCATCCGCATCCGGATTACCGAGGTTCATCAACTGCATGACCTCTCCCTCGGCGATGGTATTGGTGGTTTCGGAAAGGATGTCCATCACCGACATCGAGCCGACATCGACCATCATCTGAAACGAACGGGAATAGAGGAAATCCCCCACCAGCACACTGGCCGCGTTCCCCCAGACCGCATTGGCCGTGTCCTGACCACGACGCTGATCGGATTCATCAACCACATCATCGTGCAACAGTGTGGCGGTGTGAATGAATTCCAGCGTGGCGGCCAGCTTTATATGGTCATCACCGTCATAGCCACAGGCATTGGCCGCAATCAGGTGCAACACCGGTCTCATGCGCTTGCCACCACTATGGATGATGTATTCCGACACCTGGTTGATGAGTATGACATCAGATCTGAGGCTGTCGCGGATATAGCGGTCAACCGACTGCATGTCATCGGCGACCAGTGACTGGATCACAGCGTAGTCGAGAGTCGCATCATCGTGCTGTGCTAGGTGAGTGGGCTGCAATGATGTATCCATTCAAGAATCTGTGTGCCTAGTATAACCCGCATGATGACTGCGCGAAAACAGCTGTCTTCGTGCTTCTCGCACACGTCATGGCTGCTGCTGAACGAGACGCTGCTGATGGCAGCTTTCGAGGTTTGACTGTGCTGGTTAGCGGCGCTAGACTTCATGCCCGATCGAAAATCCTGGCCATTCACAGTCCGGCACGGATCTTTCGGACAGCAGGACGATGTACCCAGCACACGTTTATGACCAGTTCACGAACGCTCATCGACACAACAATCACGTTACATTCGACCTTATGAATGCTGCATAAGTCGTTGAAGTAAGAATGAATTCAAGGAATGAATCAGAAGGAGTTTTTTTATGGCAAGGGGCGTAAACAAGGTAATACTGATCGGTAACCTGGGCTCAGACCCTGAAACCCGCTACACCACCAGCGGATCTGCCGTCAGCAATCTCAGTGTGGCCACCTCGAGACGCTGGCGTGACAAGCAGACCAGTGAAATGAAAGAGGATACCGAATGGCATCGTGTTGTTGCGTTCGGCAGGACTGCCGAAATCGCCGGCGAATACCTGCGCAAGGGCTCCAAGGTCTACATCGAGGGTCGCCTGCAGACACGCAAGTGGCAGGATCAGCAGGGACAGGACCGCTGGACAACCGAAGTAGTGGCCGAGGACCTTCAGATGCTCGACTCACGTGGTGGCGGCACCGCTGCATACGACCAGACTCAGGGACAGGGAACAAGGCAACCGGCTCAGAATCACAACAATCCACCACAGCAGCAGTCACAGCAGCAGTCACAACAATCCGGACCGCCATCCGGAGCCGACGATTTCGACGACGATATCCCGTTCTGAGTACGCTGACAGATGAGCGACAGCAAACAGCCGACCTGGCTGGTCACCGGCGGTGCCGGTTTTATCGGCAGCAACTTCATCCACCAGTGCCTGCGTGAGGAAGACGTCAGCATTGTCAATCTGGATGCGCTGACCTACGCCGGCAACCTCGATACCCTGCGTGATGTGGAAGACTCGGACCGATACAGTTTTGTTCACGGCAATATCCAGGATGCCGAACTGGTACAACAGCTGCTGCAACGTCACCAGGTAACGGCGGTCATCAATTTTGCTGCCGAATCTCATGTTGATCGTTCGATTGATGGCCCTTCAGCCTTCATACAGACAAACATAGTCGGCACGCTGAATCTGCTGGAACGGTCACTGCATCATTACCGTCATCTTGATGAACCGGCTCGTTCGGCTTTTCGCTTTCTGCACGTGTCCACCGACGAAGTGTATGGCTCACTGGGTGAGAGCGGTCAATTTGTAGAAACCACGCCCTATGCCCCCAATTCTCCCTATTCTGCCTCCAAGGCAGGGTCGGATCACCTGGTCAGGGCCTGGTTTCATACCTACGGCTTTCCTGTGCTGACCACCAACTGCTCAAACAACTACGGCCCCTATCAGTTTCCGGAAAAGCTGATACCGCTGATGATCCAGAAAGCACTGGCAGAACAACCATTGCCGATCTATGGCGACGGCCTCAACGTGCGCGACTGGCTGCATGTCGAGGATCATTGCACCGCCATTCGCGCCGTCATCAACGGTGGCCGCACCGGTGAGGTCTACAATGTGGGCGGGGATGCCGAGATGACCAATCTCGATGTCGTACGCACCATCTGCGAACAGCTCGATCAGAAACTGCCAAGAAGCGGCGACAGCGGCTATTTCGATCTGCTCACCTACGTCAGTGACCGACCCGGTCACGATCGTCGCTATGCCATCGACAGCAGCAAGCTCAAGAACGAACTGGGCTGGAAACCGGCCCACAGCTTCAGCAGCGGCATAGACCAGACCGTTCAGTGGTATCTGGACAATACCGACTGGACCCGCCGGGTACTCGACGGCAGTTATCGCGGTGAACGCCTGGGATCAGAAGCATGAACCGCAAGGGCCTGATTCTGGCCGGCGGATCCGGCTCACGATTGTTTCCAATCACCCAGGCCGTGAGCAAGCAGCTGCTGCCGATCTACGACAAGCCGATGATCTATTACCCGCTGTCGACACTGATGCAGGCTGGCATGCAGGACATACTCATCATCACCACCCCGCAGGATCAGCATCAGTTCCAGACATTG
>CBDBVC010000003.1:0-13583 GCA_965212525.1 Lysobacterales bacterium | reverse complement strand
TTTCACCGCAGGGCAGCCGCTCGATATTCTCAGCACCTCCTCCGGTCCAACGACCTTGCTCGATAACGGTGTTGACGCCGATGACAACGGCGATCAGCCCGGTGGTGACAGTACCATGACGATGTCGGTTCTCATTACATTGACGATCGACATGGAACCGGTGGACGGCGGTACCGAAACCGGACAGGGCAACCTGCAGGACAACGCAGACGACGACAACGGTGACATGACAGTCGACTTCGGCTTTGTCGATCCGGCCACGCTGGTCAGCATCGGTTCAACCGTGTTCGAGGATCCGGATGATTCAGGCGACCAGAACCCGGGCGAAATGGGGCTGGCGAATATCAGTCTCGATCTGTACTCGACCGGACCGGACAATGTGATCGGTGGCGGTGATGATGTCTTCATCCGCAGTGATGTCACTGATGCCAACGGTGATTACCTGTTCGATGCGCTGAATCCGGGCAACTACTACATCGAGATTCCAACCAAACCCGGCTTTGCACCACTGAGCAGTACACCGCCACATACCATGGATGATCAGGTTGATGGTGATGACAATGGTGATCAGCCGGGCGGTGCCAACACGCTGATCCGCTCGCCCGTGATCAATCTGGCCGTCGGTGCGGAACCCACCAATGGAACCACGGAAACTCAGCAGGGTAACCTGCAGGATGATCTGTTCGATGCCAATGGTGACATGACCGTTGATTTCGGCCTCATACCACTGGGTGAACTGGTCAGCATCGGCTCCACCGTATTCGTTGATCCGAACAATAACGGTTTCCAGGACGGTGGTGAGCTGGGCATTGCGAATGTGATCGTGGAATTGTGGGTACCGGGCGGCGACGGCATGATCGGTGGCGGTGATGACGTGATGCTCGATTCACAACCCACGTCTCCAGCCGGTGATTATTTCTTCAATGAACTGGCTGCCGGTGACTACTACGTTCATATCCCTGTTAGTAATTTCATGGCGGGTATGGCACTGGAGAACATCGTGCTGTCATCCACACCGACTGGCCTGATGGATGATGGTTTCGACAGTGACGACAACGGTGACCAGCCAGGTGGCTTTGCCACGGTGGTGACCTCACCGCTGATCAACCTGGCAGCCAATGTCGAACCGACCGACGCCGGCACGGAAACAGGGCAGGGCAACGGTCAGGACAATGCTGTCGACGATGACAACGGCGACATGACAGTGGACTTCGGATTTGTACCGGTGTCTGTGGCCGATATCGTCAGCGTGGGTTCAACGGTGTTCACCGATCTGGACAATAACGGAATCCAGGATGTGGCCGATGTTGGCATACCCGGTGTCACACTTGAACTGTGGAGTGTGGGTGCCGACATGATGATTGGCGGTGGCGATGACTTCCTGGTGACACAGACCATGACGGATGCGATGGGCGATTACCTGTTTGCAAACCTGCCACCGGCCATGTACTACATTCAGCTGCCCACACCACCGGCTGGCTTGCCGACCAGTTCGATCCCAACCAATCTGATGGACGATGGCACCGACAGCGATGACAACGGTGATCAGCCAGGTGGCTCAGGCACACTGGTAATCTCACCGAAAATCACGCTGGCGCCGGATACCGAGCCTGTTGATGGCGGAACCGAAACGGGACAGGGCAATGGCCAGGACAATGGTGATGACAACAACGGCGACATGACCATTGATTTCGGGTTCTTCGATCCTGCGACGCTGGTCAGTCTTGGCAGTACCGTGTTCGAGGATCCGGACAATGACGGCATGCAGACTGGTGTTGAAGCCGGAGTTCCCGGCGTCACGGTCAACCTCTATGATGAGGGCCCTGACGGCGTGATCGGTGGCGGTGATGACACTCTGGTCCTCACTGATACCACTGATGGCATGGGCGTGTACTATTTCGAATCATTCCCGCCAGGTACCTACTATGTCGAAATACCGGCCAGCAATTTCATGGCCGGCAGCCCGCTCAATCCGATTGCCTCATCATCAACGCCGACCGATGTCAACGACAATGGAGAAGACGAGGACGACAACGGCGAGCAGCTGGGTGGGCCAGGCACAGTCGTGGTTTCACCGATTGTGGATATTGCGGTGGGTGCTGAAGTCAGTGGTGGCCTGGAGCCGGGTTCGGGTGGCATGCAGGATGATGCCTTCGATGCCAACGGCGACATGACCATTGATTTCGGTTTCCTCACACCGGTGTACGATCTGGCCCTGCGCAAGCAACTGGCAGTCGGACAATCACCCGTGGTTGATACCGGTGATGATGTCACCTTCACGATCTCGGTTTTCAACCAGGGCAACTCACTGGCCACACAGATCATGGTGACCGATTACATCCCGGCTGGTTTCATCCTCAATGATGCGGCCTGGACCGACAACGCTGATGGTACTGCCAGTATTGTGCTGCCGGGTGTGCTTCAGCCGGACGTGATGACACCGGCCACGGTGGATATCACCCTGCAGGTCACCAATGCTGCACTGGCGGGCGATCAGGCGAACTTTGCCGAGATCAGCGATTTCCGTGACAACAACGGCATGACCGTTCCTGATCAGGACTCCACACCGGATGCCATGAATGACAATGATCCGGGTGGTGCGCCCAATTCACCGGCCGATGATGATATCGACGGCGATGGCACAGGTGTGGTCGGTGGCAGTGACCCACTCACGGACGAGGACGATCATGATCCCGAAACCGTGTTCGTCGAAGTCTTTGATCTCAGCATCGACAAGGCACTGGCCGCCGGACAGGATCAGTTTGTCAGCTTCGGTCAGGATGTGAACTTCACCATCACCGTGACCAATGAAGGCAATGTGGATGCAGCCAATGTCACGGTCATCGATTACATCCCGGCCGGCTTGCAACTGAATGATCCGGACTGGACCGACAATGGCGACGACACCGCATCGATTGTACTGCCGGGAATTCTTGCCGCGGGCACATCGACAACGGTGGACATCACCCTGGTTGCCGTCAATGTCAATGTTGGTGGTCAGGTTATCAACCGGGCTGAAATTGAATCAGCCACGGACAGTGGCGGCGGGCCCAGAATCGACGTCGATTCGGACCCGGGCAATGACATGGATGGTGAAGACGATATTGATCCGGAGGCTGTGTTCCTGCCGCCGCTGATCATCCCGGTCAATTCACCCTGGGCATTGTTGCTGCTGATGGCCGGTATCCTGTTGATTGTCAGGTACCGTCTGCGCGCTGAACTGACACATCGCCTGTAGCCATATCCCGTTTACGGGGGAAGATCGGAAGCCCGGTCCTGTATTGGACCGGGCTTTCCTTTATGGCTTATGCCAATTAGTGCTTTACCATCAGAATGGCTGGCAGCATAATGCCGCAATCTGGTCACGGGTTCGGTCGTGGCGGTACCGTCATTACTATACAGTCCAATACCGATTCATTCACTGTCCTGAAACATCACTGTCACGGGATGGTGTGTCATTAGGTATTACTGACTGTCGCGTACCCCAGGCGATCGAACACCACGAGTGAAGAGCAATGAAAAACTGGGTTGTACATAAATTCGGGGGCAGCTCACTGGGTTCAGCCGAGCTGTTCAGGCGAGTCGCCGATATTGTGGCTGCGCGGCATGTGGACAACAGCCTGGTGGTGGTTTCTGCCATGGGCGATACCACCGACCTGCTGGTCAATACCATCGAAACGGCGGCGGCTGGTAACGATGTCAGCGAGCAACTGGCGCACTGTCGCGAGTCGATCGCCTCCATCGCCACCGAACTGCTGGGTCCGATTGCGATGGATCGGTTTGAAAATGATCTGACCATGATTGCAGACATCTGCACCACGCTGCAACTGCTGAAAAACCTGCCACAATCGGCCTATGACTATGTCGTCGGCTTTGGCGAACTCTGGTCGGCCAGACTGCTGAGTGAATATCTATGCAGTCGTGGACTCAGCGCCGAATCTCTCGATGCCAGAGAGGTGATCCGTGTTGAATCCATCGCCAGTCGGTCCAGCACGTCCGACCAGGATCAGACCGCCAGTGCAGCCGTACACGGCTCCCGTTCGGTCACCGTCGACTGGAACGGGTCATCCGAGCGACTGGTGAAATGGCAGCAGTCCTGTCAGTCACCGATTGTCATCGCCACCGGTTTCACGGCATCGAATCAGGCTGGTGTGCCGGTAACACTGGGGCGCAACGGTAGTGATTATTCAGCCGCCATTTTCGGTCGCCTGCTGAATGCCAACTCAGTCAATATCTGGACCGATGTACCCGGTGTGATGAATGCTGATCCGCGCTGGGTGACCGATGCCCGGCCCATTTCGACGCTGTCCTACGATGAAGCACTGGAGCTGGCATTCTTCGGCGCACACGTGCTACACCCGAAGACCATTGCACCGTTGCGTGAGGCACAGATACCACTGTATATCACCAATACCTTCGACCCTTCGGCAGACGGCACACAGATCCATTCGGGTTCAACCCATCATCGCGAGATCAAGGGGGTGACAGCGATCACCTCGATGGCACTGGTCACCATCAGTGGCAGTGGTCTGTCCGGTGTGGTCGGTACCTCGCAACGGGTATTTTCAGCACTCAAGGATGCTCGCGTGTCCGTGGTGCTTATCGCCCAGGCCAGCTCGGAGCATGCCATCTGCGTCACGGTGGACTCCGAGGATGGCAAGGCGGCACAGCAGGCACTGTCGATTGAATTCGACCGTGAGATCCGCATGGGTCGGGTCGACCGTATCCTGTTGCTGGATGATTGCAGCATCATTGCTGCAGTCGGTGATGCCATGTCAGGTCACCCGGGTGTGGCGGCACGCTTTTTCCGTTCACTGGCACACGCCAATATCAATGTCCGTGCCATCGCCCAGGATGCCTCGGAGCGCAATATTTCTGCCGTCATCCGTGCCGAGCATACGCGCAAGGCGGTGCAGGCCGTACATGCCGGTTTCTATCTGTCACCGCGCACACTGTCGATCGGCGTGATCGGGCCGGGTAACGTGGGTGCCGTCATGCTTGAGCAGCTCTCAGATCAGCTCGAGCAGCTGCGCGAGAAATCCGGGCTGGATCTGCGAGTGGTGGCGCTGGCCAATTCACGCCAGATGCTGCTGTCAGACTCACCCTTGTCACTGGCAGACTGGCGTTCTGCCCTGGCGCAGGAAAGCGGTGCACCCTCATTGCAGGCAACCGACCTGGATGCCTTCAGCTCTCACGTCAAGCAGCCACATCTGCCACATGCGGTCATTATCGACTGCACGGCCAGTGATCCGGTTGCCGATCTGCACCTGCAGTGGCTGGAGCAGGGTCTGCATGTGATCACGCCGAACAAGAAGGCCAATGCGGGTGATCTTGAGCTGTACCGTGCCATGCATCAGGCGGCCCAGCGCAACAAGGTGCACTATCTGTACGAAACAACCGTGGGTGCCGGTCTGCCGGTCATTGGCACATTGCGAGACCTGATCCTGACCGGAGATCGCATCCACTCGATTTCAGGTATCTTTTCCGGAACGCTGTCCTACCTGTTCAACTGCTATGATGGCAGCCAGCCATTTTCGGATCTGGTGCGACAGGCACGCGATGCCGGTTACACCGAACCAGACCCGCGTGATGATCTGTCCGGCATGGATGTGGTCAGGAAACTGCTTATTCTGGCCCGTGAAGCAGGATTTGATCTGACGCTGGACGAGATCGAGGTCAACTCGCTGGTCCCCGACAGCATGAACGATTGCAGTGTCGACGAGTTTCTCCTGCGTCTGGGTGAAGAAGATGATGCGATGCTGGCCAGGCTGCAGAAGGCGAGTGACGACGGTCAGGTGTTGCGCTATGTCGCGAGCTTTACCGAAGACGGTGTTGCCAGCGTCGGACTGGTGGCCCTGTCCAGCGATCATGCCTTCGCTCACATCAATCTGACAGACAATGTCATCGAATTCGTGACCGACCGCTATTCGGACAATCCACTGGTGATTCAGGGACCGGGTGCCGGGCCTGAAGTGACCGCAGCTGGTCTGTTTGCCGACCTGCTGCGCCTGTGCAGCATGCTGGGTGATGACCCGTGGCAGTAGGTTTCAGAGCCGATATCAATACATGCACCGCGATGGCACCGGCCTCGGTGGGCAATGTGGCGGTCGGCTTTGATCTTATCGGACATGCCATCGAGGGTGCAGCGGATCATGTCTGCATCACGCGTCAGGGCCCACCGGGAATCCGCATTCGCGAGGTAAAGGGCGTGGTGACATCATTGCCGAGTGAGCCTGAGAAGAACACCGCTGCCGTGGCCATCGACAGCCTGCTCGATCATTGCGACCCGTCCTGCCGCGATGCCGGCCTTGAGTTGAGCATCCACAAGGGGATTCCGCTGGCATCGGGCATGGGTGGTTCGGCCGCCTCGGCCGTGGCTGCCGTTGTGGCGTTCAATCACATGCTGGCAGAGCCGCTCGGACTGCAGCAACTGTATCGTTCGGCGCTGGATGGCGAATCAGTCGCCAGTGGCTCCAGACACGGAGATAACGTCGCGCCGTCTCTGTTCGGTGGTCTGTGCATGGCCATGCCCGATTTCGGCAACGCCGACACATCAGCAGGTGAGGTCTATCCGCTCGAACAGGTGATCAGCTTGCCTGTGGATGAGAGGCTGCACGCTGTTGTGGTTCATCCGCACAGAATGATCCGGACCGAAGAGGCCCGATCGGTGCTGTCGGCATCGCTACCACTGAACCTGGCAGTGAGACAGCAGTCACTGCTGGCCGGTTTTGTCAGTGCCTGCTACAGCGGCGACCATGCGCTGCAGGCGAGTTGTCTGAAGGATCTGATCATCGAGCCACAGCGAGCCGTTCTGATTCCGGATTTTGAGGACATAAGACGAGCAGCCATCAGTGCTGGCGCACTGGGTTGTTCCATTTCAGGCGCCGGGCCAAGTATTTTTGCCTGGGCTGATTCTCCTGAAAGGGCGCACACAATAGAATCCGCCATGTCTGCTGTCCTGAATGAGACCAATACAGGGCACGACGGTTTCATCAGCCCTGTGAATGCTCCGGGTGCAGCCGTGACCGATGTGACAGGCTCAGATGGTATCGAGACGAATCTTTGGGAGCCTGAAAACTGACATGCACTACATCAGTACACGAGACACTACTCACAGAGTTGATCCGCTGGATGCACTGAGCCGGGGCCTTGCCGCCGATGGTGGCCTGTATGTGCCCGAATCATTTCCGCATTTCACACCAGCCGATTTTGATACAGACAGTAATTTTCATGCCCAGGCCAGTCGCCTGCTGCAACCGTTCTTTGGTCAGAATCTGAATCCCGAGCGCCTGGACGAGATACTGGCCACCGCGATCAATTTCGATCTGCCGGTGACTGGATACGATGAGCATTCTCGCGTGCTCGAGTTGTTTCATGGCCCGACGGCCGCATTCAAGGATGTCGGCGCCCGTTTTCTGGCGACCACATTCAACCAGACCGGACACAGTCAGCAAACCATCATCGTGGCCACCTCGGGTGATACCGGTGGGGCAGTGGCCAGCGCGTTTGCAGACTACCCCGATTCGCGCGTGGTCATTCTGTATCCACGAGGCATGGTCTCGGCCCGTCAGGAACAGCAACTGACCTGCTGGCCCGATCACGTGACTTCGATTTGCATCGACGGCAGTTTCGATGATTGCCAGCGACTGGCCAAGCAGGCACTGGGTGATCAGGAACTGGTGTCGAGGCTGAACCTGACTTCGGCCAACAGCATCAGTATCGGACGCCTGTTACCACAGATGACGTACTATGCGAGTACCTCACTCAATGTCTGGCGCCAGACAGGTAATGCCTGCAGCTTCGTGATCCCGACCGGCAATCTGGGTAATGCGCTGGCTGCCATCTGGGCCAGGCAACTGGGCCTGCCCATTGACAGGATAGTGCTGGCGACCAATGCCAACCGGACCATTCCGGATTTTCTCGACAGCGGTACCTGGACGCCCGGTGAAACGGTGGCCACACTGGCATCGGCCATGGATGTCTCCAACCCCAGCAACATGGAGAGGCTCCGCCATCTGATGCCATCGCACGACACCATCAGGCAACACGTCACTGCCGTGTCGGTCAGTGATGAGGAGATACGAGGTCAGATTCGTCAGGATTATCAGCGACTTGGCCGGATCTGGTGTCCGCATTCAGCCAGTGCGGCGGTCGCCCACCAACGACTCAACAGCGGTGATGACAATCGCCACTGGGTGCTGGTGGCCACGGCGCATGCGGCCAAGTTCGAAACCATTGTCGAGCCCCTGATCGATACTGAAGTGCCCGTACCCGATGCTCTGGCCCGTATCCTTGAACTGCCAGGCCGTAAACTGGAAATGCCCGCTTCCTGGTCAGTTGTCCGTGAGCATCTGGCACAAATCTGATCCACTCAGCATCCATCAGACTGAGCAGAGGAAGAAATTCATGACATTTGTGGCAGTCGTGATAGCATGTCTTCGGGACAATGAGCAGGGAATTAACCGCCACCACGTGTGGCTGTCAAGATCATGAATCACAACACAACATTTACAGCCAGCGCCGTCACGGGCCTGCGACCATTTCTGATTGCTGCCGTTTTCACCACTGCCAGTCTGCAGGCTGCCGAGCCCCCCAGACTGGGCGATGTTTCCGAACGGTTTCGACAGTCAGCCTTTGCCGACGACCCGGATCTCAATACGGTCAGGGCAGCAGGTCTCAAGATGTTCGCCACACCGTTCAATCACGCAGACGGCTTTGGTGACGGTCCGGTGAATCCGGATGATACCACCTCGTTTGGCGGCAGGCCCTCACTCGGTAACAACGGTACATACCTGCGTATCAATGGCCTTGATGGCCAGTCCTGTGTTGAATGCCACGCACAGGTCAGCAGCAAGACCGTGCCACCAACATTCGGCGTCGGCGGTTTCGGTGGCATCAATGATGCACCGATATTCCAGCCCACCGTGATCGATGTCAGCGATGCAGCAGAATCCGGTTTTGCCTTCCTTGACGGGCGGCTGATCGTGCCGCCGCACCTGTTTGGCAGTGGTGGCGTGCAGCAGGCCGGTGCCGAAATGACCGAGGATCTGGCTCAGATCAGGGCCAGCGCACTGGCACAGCCCGGCGTGGTCTTCGAACTGGAAAGCAAGGGTGTGCATTTCGGAACCCTGGTGGCCGATGCTGACGGCAATCTGGATTTTTCCGATATCGAGGGCGTGGATGACGACCTGATCATCAAGCCGTTCGGTCGCAAGGGAGAATTCGCAACCGTGCGCGATTTTGACATGGGTGCCATGCAGTTCCATTTCGGCATGCAGCCGGTCGAGGTGGTCGGCGAAGATGTCGATGACGATGGTGACGGTGTCATCAACGAATTGTTTGTCGGTGAGATGGCCGCACTCGAGGTCTTCATCACCACCATGGATACACCGTTTCAGGAGAGCATGACCATTGATGCCATCAGCGGTCTGTCACTCTTTTCTTCACTGGGTTGCAGCAGCTGCCACATGCCGGTGATGGAAACACGTGAATCCGAGCTCGAGTACCGCAAGGGTGAGGATCCGGTGCACTACACTGTCGATCTGACTGCGTCCCCCATGAACTTTCAGTCCAACCTGCAATCGGGTGTGTCGGTACCGCTGTTTTCCGACCTGAAGCGACATGACATGGGTGATGGTCTGGCTGAATCATTCCAGGGAGCCAATGCGGAACAGAACCGTGAGTTCATCACGGCCAAGCTCTGGGGTGTGTCGGATTCTGCACCCTACCTGCATGATGGCAGGGCACTGACCATCACCGAGGCCATTGGCTGGCATGGTGGTGAAGCTCAATTCGCCAATGACAATTTCCAGAGCCTGAGTGAGGAAGGCAAATCGGCGTTGCTGGCCTATCTGGCGACATTGAGACTGCCGCAGGCGCCGAATCAGGATGTCCTGGTGCAGTCACAGTAAGCACGTCCGGTGACGATGCCAGGAACCCTGATGGGTCTCTCATGACATCGTCACCGGTCATCATCACGGGTATGCACCGGTCCGGCACCAGCCTGCTGGCGTCAATTCTGCAGGCTGGCGGTCTGTACCTTGGCAAGCGTGTCGACCGTCATCTCGAATCCCGTTTTCATTCTCGGGTCAACAAGCGCATCCTGTCAGATCTGGCCTGCAACTGGGCCAACCCTGCTGGCATCGCCGAATGCCTGATGCAGGACACAAATCTGCACATCGCTCTGGAATTCACCGAGGGCCTGTCTGCTGACCTGGGCCTATCGCAGTTATTCCCAGCCGGGTACGGATACCGCCTGGGGCTGGAAGGACCCCAAAACCACACTGACACTGCCGGTCTGGCTGAAACGCTACCCACAGGCCACCGTGATTCACATAAGACGTCACGGCATCGATGTCGCACTCAGTCTGATGAACAGGGCAGAGGGGCGAGCCAGATCCAGGCGCATCAGTCACCGTCCAGTACGTGCCTACCATTTCGCCGGTGCTGCCCACAGTGAGCTCTACGACGGACGCTTCGCTTCGCTGCACAATGGCCTGTCACTATGGGACGAGTACCAGACAAGCTTCGATCGATACCGTGCTGCAGGCCTGGCCGGCAAGCAGGTCATCGAGCTCGATTACGAGCGCTTGCTGAACAATCCGGCAGAGACCGCAGAGGAACTGATCCGCAATCTGGGCCTGACCGGTGCTGTTGCGGATGACATCGGCTCGACCGTGAATCCGGATCGTGCCTTTGCATGGACCCGGTCTGAGGATGCCCGGCTGAAGCAGCTTCTGTCGCAGCACCGCGAAGACGTTGGCGAGCTGCTGTCACGGCACGGCTATGGTCTCGACGACACCCTGTTCAGGTCTGTTGATAATACTTGAGATACCAGTCGGTGAAGGCCGGAATACCCTCATCGATCGATGTTTTCGGCTGGTAGCCGACAGCGGCATGCAACGAGTCGATATCGGCAAAGGTTGACGCCACATCACCCGGTTGCTGTGGCAGAAAGTTCATGATCGCCTTCCTGCCCAGAGCCCGCTCCAGCGTCTCGATGAAATCCATCAGTTTCACTGGTCGGTTGTTGCCGATGTTGTAGATCCGGTAGGGGGCATTGCTGGTGTCCGGGCGTTCCAGGCCGGCGCTGGCTGGTTCAGGCGGCTGTGCTGCAATGGCGCAGACGCCATCGATGATGTCATCGATGAAGGTGAAATCGCGTTCATGCCTGCCATGACTGAACACATCGATTGGCTCACCGGCCAGTATCCTGCGGGTGAACTTGAACAGCGCCATGTCCGGTCGCCCCCATGGCCCGTAGACGGTAAAGAAGCGCAAACCGGTGACAGGAATCCGGTACAGGTGCGAGTAACTGTGAGCGATCAGCTCATTCGACCGTTTGGTGGCCGCATAGAGTGATACGGGATGATCAACCGGATGCTGTTCCGAGAATGGCATCACCCTGTTTGCACCATAAACCGAACTGCTTGAGGCGTACACCAGGTGATCGATATCTGCATGACGGCAGCATTCCAGAATGTTGTGAAATCCCGCCAGGTTGCTGTGCAGGTAGCTGTCAGGGTGGTCTATGGAATATCGCACGCCGGCCTGTGCAGCCAGATGGATCACTCGATCCGGTTGTTCGGTATCGAATACCTGCTGCATGAAACCGGCAGCAGCCAGGCTGCCGCGGTGAAGTGTATATGCATCGTGCCGTTCAAGGATGGCGTTGCGTGCTTCTTTCAGTGACGGGTCGTAGTAGTCATTGAAATTGTCGAGTCCGGCTACCCGGTGGCCCTCGGCAAGCAGACGCCGGGCCAGATGGAATCCGATAAAACCGGCTGTGCCGGTGATCAGTATGTTCATGTTACAGGCGTTCGTCTGACTGATGCTTGGGCAGACACCATTTTACATCGAAAACGACATGAATTGGCTTGCCCAGTTGATGGATGCGATCGGCTCCCATGGTGACAAACTGCTGGTGTGCGACGGCGATCACAATGGCATCGTAGTGTGAGTCCAGTGGCTTTTCGATCATCTGCTTTCTGTGACTGGCATCGATAGTGGTTGGGTCGGCCACAGGGTCGTAGACGTCGACGCGGGCACCAAATGACATCAGCTCGCGGATCAGATCGGACACCTGACTGTTTCGTGCATCGGCATGATCTTCCTTGTAGCTGATGCCCATCACCAGGATGTGAGAATTCACCATCTCGATACCACGCCCCGTCATCAGTTTGAGGGTACGACCGGCAATGTAGCGACTCATGGTGTCATTGATGTGACGTCCGGCAAGAACAATATCGGGCTGGTGACCGACCCGCAATGCCTTGTGTGTGAGGTAGTAGGGGTCGACTCCGATGCAGTGCCCACCCACCAGACCGGGTTGATATCGATGAAAGTTCCATTTGGTCGCAGCGGCATCGAGCACCTCTTCGGTGTCAATATCCAGCCGCCTGAAGATGATGGACAATTCATTCATCAGTGCGATGTTCAGGTCACGTTGCGTGTTTTCGATGATCTTGGCTGCTTCGGCGACACGCAATGAGCTGACAGCCACCACATCGGCATCAGTGACCTGCTCATAGATCCTGCGAACCGCATCCAGTGCGTCCGGGTTTGAGGCAGCGATGACCTTGGTGACGGCAGACAGCTGATGCTCAGGGTCCTCCCGGGTTGAGTCTTTCAGGGCAGTAAGCCAGTGAAAAACCCTCATTCAGCGTCAGGTCCGACAACTTTTCGATCATGGGCGCACAGTAATCCTCACAGCAGCCCGGATAGAGTGTGGACTCGATAATGACAAGATTGCCCGGTTGCAGCGACCTGGCCACCAGCTCCAGCGCAAGATCCAGTGAGGCCAGATCGGGATTACGGTTCAGGTCGACCGGTGTCGGAACGGCGATGACATAGGTTGAGGTGTCCTTCAGCCGATCGCGGTCATCGGTGATGTACAGGGAACGGTCATCGTTTCCGGCTTCAAGCTGCCTGACACGGGCCGTGTTGTGATCATAGGCGAGCACCCTGCAGCGCGCCGAGAATGCACTGGCCAGTGGCCAGCCGACATATCCCAGCCCGATCACGGCTATATCAAAGTCATGTTGAAGGTGTTCACTGATCACGTGTGCTGCTTCGTCCCTGGATCTGCTGTATCAATACGAATGAAAAGTTAACACGCACGGGCTAAAATACCCATCGATTTCGTGCCTGTCGCCGAGATCGCAATCGTACAGGAATGTCTCTATGTGTGGAATTGTGGGTGCAGTTGCCCAGCGTGATGTCAATCTGATCCTGCTCGAGGGGCTGAGGCGTCTCGAATACCGGGGCTATGACTCAGCCGGTATCAGCATTGTTGATGAATCGGGCCAGCTCAACAAGGTACGTCGAGTCGGCAAGGTGTCTCAGTTGAGCCAGGCTCTCGATGAGGAGCCGCTCAGCGGCCACACGGGCCTGGCACATACACGATGGGCGACTCACGGTGGCGTCACCGAAAAGAATGCACATCCGCATGTCTCACACGACCGCATTTCGGTCGTGCACAATGGAATCATCGAGAATTTTCAGGCATTGCGTGACGAAATCGCGGCCACCGGAATTGTATTGCGATCGGATACCGACAGTGAGGTGGTGGCCCACCTGATCTT
>CBDBVC010000002.1:0-20018 GCA_965212525.1 Lysobacterales bacterium | reverse complement strand
AGATCAAGACTGAGTTCAGCAGATGCGTTCAATGGTCCACCCCGTTGCAGTGACAGTGCAATCGCCTGCTCGCGAAACTGGACCTGCTCACCACTGCCACTGGCCAGTGTCGCTCTGGCCAGCACATCTACCAGGCCATAGTCATCACTGGCTTCCACAGACAGCGACAGCAAGGGCGCACCACTGGATGTCCGAGCCAGTTCATCAATCAGAATCAGGGTGGCATCGGGCTGTATCATGCTGACCTGCGGGCTGTTGTCGGTGATGGTGTCTATCCGTGCAATGGAACCTGGCAGTACCGTGTCATCCACTTCGAGCTGATACACCGTGGCCCTGGCTGTCCATTCTGTGCTGATCCAGCGTCCGGCGATAAGCGCAAGCGGAATCAGCTCACCGTCATGCAGCCTGAACGCAACCGACTGCGCCGGCTCATTCAGCCGTATTGACCAGATCAGCGTTGATGCCTCGTGAATACGCATGTCCAGTGTCTGATACCGTTCTGATGATGCGCCTGTGTAGACCGGTGGTGTCACCTGCACGGAAACCGAGGTGATGTCAGCTGTCAGCAGATCAGATGATTCAGATGACCCGAATTGCAGCGGTCCCAGCCAGACCAGGCAACCCAGCAGCAGAATACACAGCGGTACAGCCCTCGACATGCCACTGAATGCAGCCTGTCGAAGATCCTGTCGGATCACACCGGATTCCTGCAGTTGTGTGAATTGTGTCTGGATGTTTCGATGATGATGGCGCTCGAGGGGATTGAGCTTATCTGGCTGGCTGTCCAGCAGGCCACTGCTGTTCTCAAGAACTGCGTATCGATTGTCCAGGAAATCACTGGCCCAGTGGTGACCCGGTCGACCAGCCCCTCTCGCTGCAAGCCCAGTACGAGCAAGCAGATGAATACAAACACCGATATCACCGGTACTGACTGCAACACTGGCCTCTGCGGTAACCGAACACAGACGGCAGCCACGGCCGATGCACACAGCGCCGGAAGGATGGCACGCAGGCACTTGATGCGACGTTATGGTCTGCCCCAGCGTCGCCAGCACGGTAGATGACTGTCGTTGTATTACGCTCATGAGGGGGACCTTCGCCACAGGGTCACGGCACTGAACAGCCGCTCTGCCAGCCACAGCAACAGCAGCAGAACAGCCAGTTGTTCGATCAGCGATTGTCGATTGATTGGGTTGGTCACCTCTGAGGGTATTCGATTGAAATTCAGGGCATCAGGGTCTACCGGGTAGGTTTGTGCCGGACCCCGATCACTGACCTGCAAAATCATCTCGAGCAGACTCTCACTGAATGCGGGATCAGAGACGATCCTGCCATCTGCCATCAAAGGCCTTGTGAGCCCCTGTGCTGCCAACGTGCAGATGCACGCCTGTTGCACCTGCCGCAACATGGATGGTCGCACCATGCAACGGCGACGGCAGCCATTGCACCACTGTCGACGCAGCAGCCTGGTCTGAAAGGATCAGTGACATGCTGTCCTGCAGCGATGCCACCGGCGCATCACTGAGCCAGATCACATGATCCCACTGTGCGGTCTCGATCACGCTGTTCACGGTGTCCGGCTCTGTCACCGCAAGCCCACCGGGTATTCCGATATCACGCCAGGCAGCGATTGGCCTGGCGTAGCGCATCTGCATCATCCTGGCGCGCTCGATCTGCAACCAGCAAGGTATTCAGTTCCCGATCAGCCGTAGCCTGATCAGTCACGGCGGCACTGCTGTCCAGCCACATCACCTGACGAGACAGCATTGGTCGCCTGTCGGCAAACTCATCGGCCCGCAGCGGCAGCATGACCGCCAGTGTCTGTCCGGCAGGCAGCGTTTGATCAGCCTCGGCGATCAGCTGCCAGGCCTGTCGCGGCGACCAGCCTGGCTGATCATCATCGATCAGGGGAAAGCCCTCGGACAGCCAGCGCTGCTGCAGCTCGCCAATTGCCATGGCAGAGTTCTGCTGCAACCGAATGGCCACCTGATCGGAAGCTCAGACGTGGCGAAAATCAGCAGCCACCCCGTCTGCTGTGCCGCTGGTTCCGTGTTTTCCCGCCAGGGCTCCGCCAGAATCAGCACGGCACAGATCAGCAGCAACAGACGCATCAGCAGCAATGCGATCTCTGTCAGCTTCAGGCGACGCCACTGCGGTTTTTTCGCGGTGCTGAAGGTGACGTGTGGTGGAGAACTCGATACGACGATACTCGCCACGCTGCAGCCAGTGAATGATCAGTGGCAGCGTCAGCACCAGCAGGCCAGTCAGGGCTGCGGGCCACAGCAGGTTCATCGTCTCGAACTCCCTGTGCGCCTGGTTGCAACTCCCTGTGCATCGCCCGATGCCTGATCTCTGAGCCTGAGAAACTGCCACAGGACCTCATCAAGCGGGCTTTCGATCAGGGCTCGCTGGTGCGTGACGCCCAGACGATTCATCTCCTCGCGTGTGCCCTCAAGCGTCCGTCGCATCTGTTCCCGATACCGGCTGCGGGCATCGCCCGCATTGACTCGCACCACATCACCGGATTCACGATCGTGGAACTCCACCGAACCTGACCAGGGAAAATCCAGTTCATGACGGCAGAGCAACTGAAGTGCGAGCACATCCTTGCCGGTACGCGAGACCTTGCGCACCAGTGAGCGAATCTCACTGTCCTGTTCGAGAAAATCACTGACAAACACCACGATTCCCGGTGCGCTGAGTTGTTGCCAGAACAGATCCAGCTGCTGTTCCCCGGGCCATCGACCGGCCGGTTCGAGTTGCTGCAGGCGATGCAGCACCTGGTCCAGCTGTCGTCGTCCGCGGTGACAGGGGATTACCGTCGGGTCGGTATCATTGAAGCCGAACAGTCCGATGGCATCGCCCTGATTGATGGCCATGTGAGCCATCGCAGCGGTCAGCACACGTGCCGCCTGGATACGGCTCCAGCTTTCAATTTCCAGACTGGGTTCGGCCATGGAGGCACTGGTGTCCAGTACAAACCAGATATTGAGCTGGCTCTCGCGTTCGGCCTGCCGCACATAGATTCGGTCGGAACGGGCAAACAGCTTCCAGTCGATCTGTCTCAGGTCATCGCCCTGCTCGTACTGACGATACTGGCTGAATTCCATGCCGGCACCCTTCTGCTGACTGTGATGCAGGCCATAGAACCGCCCCTCGGCGATAGTTCTGGACAGCAGGTTCAGGTCACGGATTCGTGCCAGAATGGTGGGATCAAGCAGTGCCCTGGCATTCATTACTGCAACGGATCAGACGGTACGGCAACCCCGGACAGCAGTGAGGCGACCACGTCCGCCACGTTCACCCGCTCAGCTTCGGCATGGAAATTGAGCAGCAGTCGGTGCCTGAGCACCGGCAACAACATCGACTGGATATCATCAGTGGACACCGCCAGACGTCCATTCAACAGGGCGCGTGCCTTGGCTGCCAGTACCAGTGACTGTCCGGCCCTGGGTCCAGCACCCCAGCGTACCCACTCGGCAACATCGTCGATACCGGATGATTCCGGACGCGTCGACCGAACCAGCACCGTCACATAATCGAGCAGTGATTCGCTGATGTGCACCTGTCGGGTCAAAGACTTCAGCTCCAGCACTTCCTCTGCCGCGATGACCGGCTCAACGCCCGGTGATGACTCGCCGGTGGTACGGCGCAATACTTCGCGTTCCTCGCGTTCATCAGGATAGTCAACTTCGATATGCAGCAGAAAGCGGTCGAGTTGTGCCTCGGGCAAGGCATAGGTGCCCGATTGTTCCAGCGGGTTCTGTGTGGCCAGAACAAAGAACGGTGCCGACAGGGCATGACGCTCGCCGGCGAAGGTCACGGCCTGTTCCTGCATGGCTTCCAGCAGTGCCGCCTGGGTCTTGGCCGGTGTGCGGTTGATTTCATCGGCCAGCAGTATATTGGTGAATACCGGACCTGGCTGAAACTTGAAGCTGCGCTCACCGCTGTGCCGGTCCTGTTCCAGGATCTCGGTACCGATGATGTCGCTGGGCATGAGATCGGGTGTGAACTGAATGCGCCTGAAATCCAGTGCAACGGCGTCGGCCAGTGTCTGTACAAGCAGCGTCTTGGCAAGGCCCGGCACACCCTCGAGCAGTCCATGGCCACCGGCCAGCAGGGCACAGAGCATCTGTTCAACCACCTCGGACTGACCGACGATGACCGAGGCGATGGCCTCGCGAATGTCGCTGAGCTGTTCGATCCGGCTTTGCAGTGCATCGCCGTCGATTTCGTTGTCGGCGATTCGGAGGCTGCTGTTGTCGGAATTGGCTGTCACATTGTTCTCCATGGCTGTCGGCTCCGTTCAGGAGGTCAGTGCATACATCACGATATTGACGGCAAAGCGGGTATTGTCCTCTGCCAGCCAGCGCTTGTTACGGTAATCATAATCCCATTCGCAGCCGTAGTCCTTGTTGCTGTACAGCACACCCACTCGTCCATTGACCGTGATGCCCTTGAGATAATCATGCACCAGGTCGTCGCCCCAGCCGTTCAGTTCGAAACTGGTCGCGGGTGGTTCGTCGAACTCGAAGAACGACGAGTACAGCGCATGATCGGGCGGCAGCTTCTTCAGTGCATGATCCCCGAATAGCTCGGCCATCTGTTTCTCGAAAGAAACAGCAAACAGGCCATCGATATCATGATTGCAGTCATCAACAAACACGAAGCCACCGTTCTCGACATAGGTGCGAAAGTTTCTCTTTTCCGCCTCGCTGAACTGCACCAGGCGATGCCCTGCCAGGTAGCAGAATGGTGCCTGAAGCATGTCCGGGTCAGCCAGAGCGATGATGCGTTCTTCTGGATCGACACGAATGGTGGTGTATTCGATCAGCGAATTGATCACGTTGTTGGGCATGCGCTCGTCCACTTCCCAGTCGCCGGACTCGTACATGAGACGGGTGAAATAGAAGTCATAACTGGCCGCCAATGCGCTGTTTGAAGTGCCCGGAAGCACACCGGGCAGCGCGAGGCTGCCCAGTGTCATCGAACCATATTTCAGGAACGTTCTGCGCTGCACCGCGACTCCGGATCAGACCGCGTCGGACAGCGAGGTGAAGGTGAATTCCCTGGCCTTGATCGGCGGTAACATCACCGGGAACCCGAACAGATTGATTCGCTCCGGCTTGCCCAGTTCTTCCACGTTGTTGAACATGATGACCGGGCTTTCATTGAAGCGGAAATTCTTCACCGGGTACTTGATCTCGCCGTTCTCGATATAGAAGGTACCATCGCGGGTCAGACCCGTGTACAGCTGGGTCTGCGGGTCCACGGCACGGATATACCAGGTACGCGTCACCAGAATACCCTTGTCGGTATCAGCCACCATCTCGTCCAGCGAGCGGCTGCCACCGGCCATGATCAGGTTGTTGGGTTGCGGTACCGGCTCGACGCCCTTCTCCTTGGCCCAGTAGCGTGAATAGAACAGGTTTTCGACCACACCGTTCTTGATGATGTCCAGCTTGCCGACCGGCTGACCGGCCTGATTCCATGGTGCCGCCGGGGCATCGGGATGGCTCGGGTCGCCATAGAGACTGATGCGTTCATCGAATATCTTTTCCCCGATGCGGTTGCCGCCGCCCTTCTTGGCCAGGAAGCTGCGACCCTCGTCGGCCTGACGGGCACCGAAGGCGAACAGCATCTGACCCATGAACGAGCCCAGTGCATTGGGTTCGAGTATCACGGTGTACTTGCCCGGCTCCAGCGCTCTGGCATCGCGCGAGGCCACGGCCTTGTCGATGGCGACCTGCGAGGTCTTGGCTGCATCCAGCTTGCTGAAGTCATTCTGATCACTGGTGGCCCAGCCGGAGCCGGTGCCGTCGTCGGTACGTACGGTGACTGTCAGATTGGCATTGGTGCTGGTGTGGTAGGCGAACAGACCGGCTGAATTCATCATCGCCTGGAAACTGGCGTTGTCGGTCAGAAAGCCGGCTGCCGTCGATTGCTTGGCAATACTGGGCTGAATGCTGTCATTGGCGGCTGCGGCACGCTGCTCGGGCGTGATGGCGGCTGTATTATCGAAATACGCCCTTGTTTCGTTGTACTTCTGTGGTCCGAGCACAGGCATGAATTCCGGGCTTTCCGGCGCCAGTTGCGCCAGCTCCTCGGAGCGTCGCACCACTTTCTCCAGCGAAGCGTCGTCAAACTCGTTGATGGTGGCATTTCCCACCTTCTTGCCGAAGTTGGACTGCACCACCAGACTGGTGTCGGTGACCACACCGGCAGTTGAAACCGAATTTCTTGCATAGCGGATATTGCCGCTGACACTGCCGTTGAGGTTGGCTTCGCAACCTTCAGCCTTGGACAGCTTCATTACCTTGTTCAGGATGGCTCTTGCATCGTCTTTGTTCATGATGGCCATGGGGTTTTCCTCATTCTCAATTCGTCGTCAATCGGATGTACGCGGTCTTGCTATCCCAGCTTGCGTGCCGTGTTGATGACATTGACGTCATCGAAACGGGTGGTGGAACAACCGTGTGACACTGCACTGATTTGAGATGGCTGACCTTTGCCATCAAAGAAACTGCCACCGAGGCGGTAATCGCGCTCATCGCAGATCTTGCTGCAGGAATTCCAGAATTCCTGGGTATTGGACTGGTAGGCAACGTCCTCGATCTGCTGAGTGATCTTGCCTTCCTTGATCTCGTAGAACAGCTGACCGCCGAACTGGAAGTTGTAGCGCTGCTGATCAATGGAGTAGGAACCGCGGCCGACGATGTAGATGCCGTCTTCGACATCGGCAATCATCTGTTCCGGTGAATAGGGTTCGGTGCCTGCAGCCAGTGAAACGTTCGGCATTCGCTGAAACTGTACGCTGCTCCAGCTGTCGGCGTAACAGCAGCCGTGTGATTCGTTCTGCTCGATCATGTGAACCTGATCGCGCGTTGCCTGATAATTAACCAGAATGCCGTCCTTCACCAGATCCCAGCGCTTGCACTGAACGCCCTCATCGTCGTATCCGACCGCGCCCAGTGAGCCAGGCTGCGTCTTGTCGGCAAACAGGTTGACGATATCGCTGCCGTACTTGAAGTCTTTCGTCTTCCATTTGTCCAGTGTGGCAAAGCTGGTACCGGCATAATTGGCTTCGTAGCCCAGCACACGGTCCAGCTCGAGTGGATGGCCGACCGACTCGTGAATGGTCAGCATCAGGTGGGTCGGGTCGAGCACCAGGTCGTATTTGCCTGGCTTGACCGACGGGGCTGTCAGCTTGGCCTTGGCCTGCTGTGCTGCTGCCTTGGCGTCTTCGATCATGTCGTAGGACTTGCCATACAGTGTGGTCACGCCCTTGATCTTGTCTTCCTCATTGCCATCGAGGTACTCCCAGCCCATGCCCATCGGGTCACTGAGTCCCTGGCGTGTGCGGAACTTGCCGGTCTCCTTGTCGACTGCAGTTGCCGTCATCGGTGCCCAGATGCGGTGCACGTCCTGATCGATGTAGGAACCGTCGGTCGAGGCAAAGTACTTCTGTTCGTTGACCAGATAGAAAATCGAATTGACGTAATCGGCGCCGTTATCGAGTGCTGCCTTGTTGGCGGCCAGCAACATGTCGACCTTGTCGGCCACGGGGACGGCCATGGCGTTCTTCTTGATCGGTGTCTTCCAGGATACCTCACCAACGCCCTTGTTCGGCGCCAGCACAACCGGATTGGTCTGGTACTTCGAATTGGCCTTGGCGATTGCCACCGCCTGCTGTGTGGCATTGGCGATGCCGGCCGGGGTCATGTCACTGGTGGCTGCAAAGCCCCAGGTATCATTGGCGATAACGCGAATACCAGCTCCAAACGATTCGGTGTTGGTGATATTCTGAACCTTCATCTCGCGGGTCACCACGAACTGATTCAGATAGCGACCGACACGAATGTCGGCGTAACTGGCGCCGGCGGTTTTCGCCGTTTTCAGTGCCAGCTCGGATAGGGATTGTTTCATTTGCAGATCGGATGGAGACAGCAGTTCTTCGGCTGCAATGACCTTGCCGGTCAGAGGAAGCGTCAGTATGCCGCCCACACCTGCTCCACCGAGTTCCAGAAATCGTCGTCTGTCCATGGGTTCCTCCGGGTTGCAGCAATGGTTGCGTGGCTAAGCAGTCGACGATTATCCTCGCCCTCAAAACAGGCTGTCTTGTGTGAAAAGTCACCCTTTGTGAATCCAGGCATTTGCAATGTCATTCTGGCGCCTGAATTCAGCAACACGATCGTATCTGTCAAGTCAGCGCTTCGACTCCGTCACAGCTGGCGATTGCAGCGTATCGATGACAGAATAGATGCCTGATTTTCAGGAACTGCCCTGCATGACTCTCCAGCCGACAGCTTCAGACTCATCCAGCCTGCGCCGCATTGCACTGTCCTTTCTTGTCATCGCCGTGCTGATGGTTTCGGGTTGTGCCACCACCAAGGGCAATACGCCGGTGGAAAAACGTGAGTACATTCTGCAGATGAAGGACGACACGCTGACCGAACTGTTTCGACTGCAGCCTGAGGCCCGTCAGGTACTGAACAGCTCGCCTGGCTACGGTGTCTTCTCCAATGCCAACGTGTACCTGCTGTTTGCCAGCTTTGGCGGGGGCTACGGTGTGGTCAAGAACCGGGTCACCGGGGAACACACCTACATGAAAATGGGTGAGCTCGGTGTCGGCCTGGGTGCGGGCATCAAGGACTTCCGGCTGGTGGTGGTATTCCACAATGAAGATCGCATGCGTCATTTCATCGAGGAAGGCTGGGCATTCGGTGGACAGGCCGATGCGGCAGCCAAGGCCAGTGACAAGGGTGCCGCCGTGGGAGGCGAAGCGATCCTGAACGACATCACGGCCTACCAGTTCACCGAGAGTGGCCTGGCCCTGCAAGCCACGGTCAAGGGCATGAAATACTGGCCGGATAACGAACTCAATCGCTGAAAAAGGCTGATTGATCAGCGCCTTTCTTGCTTCATTTTCACCTGCTCTCGACAGGATGAGCCATAAACTACGAATTTTGGCGTATATCTGCTAATCTGTAGGTAGCAAAGGCATTATGAGACCCGTGATGACTATCAAGACATCGAGAATTTCACTGCTTTCCCTGATCATGCTTGCCACATTTCTGGCCGGCTGTGCCAAGAATCCGGTAGATGGCACACCGGACCTGGTGCTGATGTCCGAGAAAAAGGAAATCGAACTGGGACGCACGCTGCATCCGCGCATCCTGCAGGACACCCCACCCTATGCCAATACTGACCTGCAGGCCTATGTCAACAACCTTGGACAGAAGCTGGCGGCCGTCAGTGAACGATCACATCTCGATTTCAGATTCACCGTACTGGATGACACCATGGTCAATGCATTCGCCCTGCCCGGTGGCTACATCTACATCACTCGTGGCATGCTGATGCACCTGAACTCCGAGGCTGAACTGGCAGCCGTGCTGGCACATGAAATCGGTCATGTCACGGCGCGGCATTCGGTCAAGCGCGATGCCAGCAACAAGGTGCTGAGCGGACTCGGTGCCGCTGCCGCAATTGCCACCGGTACCGGACTTGCCAATACGGCCACCAATGCCGTGGGTGGCGCGGTGATCAGCGGATATGGACGCTCACAGGAGCTTGAAGCGGATGAACTCGGTGCACGCTACATGGCGATGCTGGGTTATTCACCCGAAGCCATGCTGAAAACCATCGATCTGCTGAAAAAGCGCGAACTGTTCGAAGTGGAACGTGCACGCATCGAGAAACGCGAACCCAATGTACCCCATGGGCTCTACAAGACACACCCTGACAATGACAAGCGATTCGAGGAAGCCGTCGTCGCGGCCCGCGATCACATGCCTGACGCAACAATTGACGATGGCGCCCAGCGCTACCTTGACATGATCAACGGCATGTTGTGGGGCAGAACCGGCGCGCCCGGCACGATGCGCAATGATTTTTTCTACAACGGCAAGTACAACATCAAGATGAAATTCCCCGACGGTTGGCATCTTGACGGCAAGTCTTCCGAGGTGCTGGCCTACTCGCCCGACAAGAATTCCGCCATGCAGGTCTATGTGGTGGTGCCCGGCAGAACCATGACGCCGGAGCAGGCGATCCGCAAGAAGTTCGGTATCAATACCTTCAAGGACAGCAAGAACATCACCATTGCCGGCATGAAAGCCTTCATCGCCACCACCGACCGCTACGAGTCTCCCTTCGGACCGCGACCGGCGCGACTGGCAGCCGTCTACGACAACCGTATCCGCCGCGCCTACATCTTCGCCGGCAGCGGCCGGCACGATCTGGGTCGCATTGCCGGTGACCAGAATTACATCGCCACCATTTTCTCGTTTGACAAGATCAAGGTGGATGAACGGTCTCTGGCACAACCACCGCGGCTCAAGGTGGTGACGGCTGAGACTGATACCACGGTTGATGGTCTGGCTCAGAACTCGGCATTTCCAAGGTACGCCGAGCAGAACCTGCGCCTGATCAACGGTCTCTACCCCGATCGTGAACCCACGGCAGGACAACTGGTGAAGACGGTCGACTGACGGCAATCGCATCAAGAACGTCAGGTTGCGGTGCTGGCACGACTTTGCCTCACCCTGATTTGGCGTTAGGATACGCACTCGACAGCAGGGAACAGTACTCAGCCAGCGGCAGTGACCGGATGGCTTACCCATAGCCGATGAACACCGCAAGACAGAATCTGCCGCCACTGACCACACCGAACGACATTCGAGTGACCTCGTGGAGTGAGCTCAACGATGTCATCTTTGATGAACCCTTTCATCCCAAACTGGACCGCTATCGATCCAACTACGTCTATCGTGGTGTGTCTGACTGTGCCTATGATCTGAAGACCAGCCTGATGCGTCTTGGTGGTGATTTCGCCAAGCTGGAACCGCATGTGATCCGGGGGTTTCAGAAATACGCGCATCTGGAGATGAACGAGGAGGCCTATATCTGGAACTGGCTGTCGCTGGCACAGCACCATGGCCTGCCGACCCGCTTGCTCGACTGGACCTATTCGCCGATGGTGGCGTTGCACTTTGTCACCGACCACACTTACCGCTATGACTGCGATGGTGCCATCTGGTGCATCAATATCCTGGAGACCAACAAATCACTGGCCAAACCCCTCAAGTCCAAGCTGGAGGAGACCGACGCGCGGGTATTTACCACTGGCATGATGCATGAGAAGGTACAGACGCTGGCGGACTTCGATGCCCTGTCGGCAGACCCGTCACTGGTCTTTTTCGAACCACCCTCGCTCGATGCCAGAATCGTCAACCAGTACAGCCTGTTTTCAATGATGTCCGACCCGACCGTACCGATGGACCGCTGGCTGCCCAAGAACAGCCGGGCTTACCGACGCATCATCGTGCCGGCAGAACTGAAGTGGGAAATCCGTGACAAGCTGGATCAGTCAAACATCAACGAACGTGTGCTGTTTCCTGGTCTGGATGGCCTGTGTGGCTACCTGAAGCGCTATTACAGCCCCAAGACCAGCTGATCGAATGAGTCGGTTGCTGGGCCGGCCCCATGCCACCTAAGGCGTGTGTGAATTCAGGCCAACAAAGGTTCCACCATTGCGTTCGGCCAGAATCCTCATCAGAGTTGCAAACCTCAGGCCACTGGCCGGTACATTGCGCCCGACCAGAAACTGCACCGGAAAGGCCACCGTATGAATCCTCACGCGTCGATTGCCCTGGGCATCGGCCCGGTTGATGCGATCGACTGTCTCGACCACGCGCTGAACCGAGCCACCCTGAAAATCATCGCCAAACACGTACAGACTGATCTTCTTGTCCGGCGCATAGAAGGTGCGAATGGCTGTGGTAATACCCTCCACCGGGCTCGAATTGGAAAAGATGTTCCAGTTGCGCAGCCGGCTGATGATGGCATTGCGGCGAGCGGGCGTATCGGGAATCCATTTACCGGCATAGCGGGGAAACATGTACTGGCCCATGTCATTCATCACCTGAATGCCCTTGACCTCGGGATACACTTCCAGTGTTTCATTGACCTTTTCCAGCAGCAGGTCCCAGGCCGCTGACTGCATGGACCCCGAGGTATCGATGATGAAGATGATGTATTCCGAATCCACCGGAATCCCGCCCACGGTGGTGTCATCCAGCTCCCTGAAATAGCGCTGCTTCTGCTGTGCCTCGTTCAGATCCTGACGTGCCAGACGGAGCTTGGTCTGCAGCGATTCGATGGCGGCATTTTCCGTACTGGAGGATTCAAACTCGGACTTCAGCACCGAGATCAGTGTCAGCAGGCGGGCAATGCGATCTTCGATCTCCGACAGCTGTTCGACCTTGACCGTCAGATCGCGGTTGAATATATGAGTTTCACCGCGCAGTTCGGCCAGCTGTTCCTGAAGATCGGCCACCAGGCCTTCCTTGTTCTCGCGGGTCTGTTCCAGAATCATGGGCTCGGCCGTCTTGGCCAGCACCAGCAGCAGGATGATAGCACCGAAACCACAGCAGATGCAGTCGAGGAAGGACAGACTGACCTGTTCGGTATTGCGACGTCGCCTCATGGCCAGTCTCCTGATGGACTCATGTAGGAGCCGCCAGTGACCACGGCCAGCTGCCAGTACTTGCTAGCTGCCATCGGATCCCCCTCCATGGGCAGCAGGATGGTGTTGATCGGAATGCCCAGGGGAATCTCGGCAATGGCCTGTGCAAAATAGCGTTCCCTTCTGGCTGAACTGACGGTGCCGGGCCTGGTATCCGGTTCGCGGCCCTGTGTCGGCAGGCCGTCGGCGATCAGGTAGATATTGTCCGGTGGCGGATTCATGCTGTAGATCACCTCGGCCAGCGAGTGCAGACGGGTACCGTTTTCGGGTACCACGTTGCGCAGGGCCTCGACGGCACGATCGAGCATGACGCCGTCCTGGGGATCCAGCCATTCGCTTTCGGTCCCCTTCATCACCGGACTGGCCGCCAGATTGTAGGTATAGACCTGAAATTTTGACTCGGGCGGTATCTGGGTGGTGAGCCAGTCAACGATGCGCACGGTGCGCTGCCACTTTTCCGAACGAATCTTCTGTTCATCGGGCAGGTTGCGGCGACGGATGACATTGACGATGGTGTCATCGAGCATCGAAGCCGAGGCATCCACCAGAATGAGCACATGTTCGCCACCCACACGCAGACCGGTGAGGTACTGCCGGTCACCGGCGCCGGCAAAGAAGCGCTGGCCCTTGCCACCTTCCTCTTCCAGCTGCTGCAGTTTTTCCAGCTCGCTTTCCATTTTCTGCAGATCGGTGATCAGCTGGTTCAGATGATCGCGCTTGGCCGCCGTATCCTTGTTCTGTTCAGACAGCTCTTCCTCGGTCTGTTCATACTCATCCAGCAATCGCGATGATCGGCCGGCTGCCTGCACAATTTCCTCCTCGACCTCGGCCAGGTGATTCTGCAGCTTGACCATATTGAGCTTTTCCAGCTCGACTTCTGTCTCGAGCATGATGACCTCACCACTGAGGTCGGCCGTCATGTCCTCGGTATGCACTTCGGCAGTACGATTGATGATGACAAAAAACAGGATCACCGCACCAAAGCCGCAGGACATGATGTCCAGAAACGACAGATTGAAGGTGGTGTTGTTGCGTTTCCTACGAGCCATGGCTGGCCTCGACAACGATCAGACTGATCTCGGGTCCGTGTTCACCCAGCCGTAGCCGGTCACCAGTATTCAGCGTCACCCGGCCACTGACGGCCCGCTCATTCAGCAGAAGCGTGGTTGCCCTGCCGGCTTCAACCTCGATGCTGTCATCCACTCGACGCAGGCTGATGCACTTCTCCTCGCCCAGATCCAGATGCGGAATGGTGAGATCTCCCGGACTGGCGGCACCGTCACTGCTGATGACAAATTCCGAACCGTTCAGACCATAGGCGCGTGCGTGATAGAGCACGTGAGTGGGCGAATCGGATCGTCCGGTGTCGGTCGTCTGTTGATGACTGTCCTTGTCCTGTGAACTGAACCAGGGCAGTTTGGTAACCCGCGTCGTGGTATGGCTGTCATTCTCGCGTGGCAGGTACAGCCGTGAGCGTCCCGATTCCAGCGCATGCTCATCAAGCATCACCAGATGAGTATTGGGCAGCTGTGCCAGTGCCTGCATCACGCCGGGTATTCGCCGGAAACGGTGATCCAGCAACAGGGTCACTTCCGAAGTCAGCCCGGTCTGACGGTAAAAACGGTTGATTTCGTCAATCAGGGGCGTGAACATCGAGGCACATTCCTTCTGCACCGCGTTCCGGTCCACCTTGAGCTCGTAATTGCCCGACTGGTGCCGCAGTTTGACTGAACGGGTCTGGCCCGACCAGATTCCATCGAGCTGGTCGAACAGCTGCTGTTCGGTGACTGCGTCGTGCATCGGGTCGAAACGGGTGCGGGCGATGAACAGTGTCGATATGGCATGCAGGTAGCGATCACAGCAACGCGTCAGGCTGAAACTGTTGAACCCGTGAACCACCGATGACTGCAGCCACTCACTCTGTTCGAAACGGCTGAGAACGCAGCGATGCTGGTGCAGGTCGAGATGGATCAGCGTCTGACCGGGTACTGGGCCAGGGGCGGCGAGCATGGCCGTGTCTGCCATGGCCGCAACCGGGATCGAAAGGCTCTGCGCCATACCCAGCAGCAATCGCAATTGCTCGGTCGAGTAATCAGCGGGCACTGACAGCAGCACCTTGCGAATTCCCGCAGGTGCCCTGCTCCAGACATCCTTCAGGTGCAGGTAGGCAAGATCGGCCTGGGTTGCGGCCACCTTGTTCTTCATCTCCAGAGACTGCGTACCCAGCAGGTTCCAGAAACGGAATTCGGTCGAGGTCGGATTGAGCTTGACGCGTGCCCTGGCATCTCGTCCGCTGTGGTGCCGGGTCTTTTCAATGGTGATGTAACCGGGACTGTCGACCAGAACCTCGCGGTTGTCGATCAGGCGGATATCACAGTCATTGATCTCGAGTATGGCCATCAGGACTCCCGCAGCTTGGTGATCAGGGAATCATCGACATATTCGCGGGTATTCAGCACCAGTCGCTCCTGCATCAGCTGCAGCTGGTGCATGATGAACATCAGGATAATCGACAGGATCAGGGCCACGAAGGTGGAGTTGAAGGCCACACCCAGATTCTCCGTTACACCACTGATATCACCCTGTACTGCCTGGTTGGCATGTGACAGGGCCTCACCGATACCGCGGACAGTCCCGATAAAGCCGATCGAAGGAATGGCCCAGGCGATATAGCGCACCATGGACAATTCGGATTCGAGTCGTTCGGATTCGGATTCGCACAGTTCATGCACGGTGCTGGCAACACTCTGGATTTCTGCCGTCGAGCGGAAGCGGTGCAGGGCCGAAATCAGCACCCGGGGCAACAGGTAATTCCTGATCTGCCCCGACAGTGCCTGAATCGGCCTGGCGTACTCCCTGGCATCCTCGGGTAATATGCTTATCCCGTCACCCACCGGCATCAGGTGTCGGTCGATCAGCCCCGATTCTCGCGTCGAGCGTGTCATCTTGAATGCAATGATGAACAGGGCCCACACGAACAGTACGAAACAGGCTTCCTGCTCGTAATCCCGGATGACCACGTAAACCGATCGATCGGGCACGAAATTCTCGTTTTCCTGCATCTGCACACGCTGCTCTTCCATGATCTCGGCAGCCTGGGGTCTGATCAGTGTGACGTAAAGTGCATGCACCGTGATGAATGCGATCAGCAGTGCAAACAACTGATAGACAAATTCGATGGGAAAGTTTCGCTTCATGTTGTGTTCCTTCTCATTACTTGTGCTGCTCCATCAGCAGCAGGGTCATCCGTTACGATTCGGATGGTCACTCGATGTCAGATATCGTTGGGAAACGATACTGAACGGTCTTCGGATATCTTTTCGGTCGGCACGAATTTTTCCATGCTGGCATCCATCTCCAGATTCGGATCCAGTTCGCCTTCTGCCAGGAGTTCGTCGTCAGGCTCCGCCAATGGATCGGTTTCATCAGACAGGGCATCTTCGCCAGCCAGTGCGTCTTCGCTCGTCTCATCAGACAGCGGATCATCCTGCAGTAACTCCAGCTCGTCATCACCGGCGGCAGGTGGAAGCTGTGACTGCTCATTATTGCCGGACAAGGCTGCTTCCTCGCCCGTGTCTGCCGTTTCTGTCGTCTGTTCGGCCGCTGACTCATCAGTTTCGCGTGAAGGCGACAGAGTCTGCGCCAGCACGGCAAATCCCAGCATCAGCAGCACCAGGATCGTCAGCCGTCTGAGCAGGCTGCGGTGAATCGCTGTCCGGTTATCGTTTTGTCGATTGCGTTCATTCAACATAGCGCACCACCCTCAGTCCGATATCGTCAGCACCGTCCACATCATCCAGCCGGTAGGCCAGACGCAAGGGTGTGATGCCCGAGTCACGCCAGCTTGATCCGCGCACCACATGGCTGCTGCCACTGACCGGGCCCATCGGATCGGTTGCGATGGAACCGCGTACACCCGGTGCAATGGCGTAGACATCATGCATCCATTCGCGCACGTTACCGCCCAGATCGTGGATGCCTGCCGCATTGGCCGGATAACTGGCCACCATGGATGCAGCGATGTGTTCATCGCGATAGTTGCTGATCACACTCAGATAGTCTGCGGCTTCAGCGCCGGAATAATTACCACTGCCTGCGGCTGGTGGCATGCTCCCTTGCCAGGCATATTTGAGCGGTGTCGCTCGCAGCCCTGCCTCGTAGCGGGACATGTACACCCATTCTGCCTCGGTCGGCAGGCGGAAGCCGGTGTTCATCGGAGATACCGGCACCATCTTCGAATTAACCGCCTCATAGGCCTGTGGCAGACCGTGACGATTACTGAGCCAGTTGCAGAATCGTGCCGCCTGATCCCAGCTCAGGCGCACTGCCGGCTGATTCTTCAGTGACAGGGTCGATTGCTCGAACACACCCGAATCATGCCCCGGATTGAACTGCATGAACTGTTCATTGGTCACCTCGGTCAGCCCGAAATAGAACGGCCTCTGCAGCTGCGCCTGATGCATCATTTCGTTGCTGCGCCGCCCCTGCTCACGACGGTTGCTGCCCAGGGTGATGACATCGGACGGCCGTATCAGCTTGAGCCGGTACTGGTTGTTCAGTGTCAACAGGTTAGGCGTCTTCTGTCTGGTGATGTTGTCGAGATTGGCCAAATTGACCAGCACACGCTGTTCCGAATTGGGGTTGGGTACGATGGTGCGGCTGAAACTCTGGAAGCCGTCCTTGCGGACATCCAGTCGCTGCGGGTGAGATGGCAGTGACAGCAGCTGATTCAGGGCGCCCTTGTAGACGCCATTGACGTAGACATCGGCATCGCCCGGCGTGCCGCTGACAGTGATGTCACCGAGTATCGGTTGCAGCCTGACATTGACAGAATTGTTCGCATCCTCATTGATGCTTACACTTCTGGAGGCCGATCGGTACCCTGCCCGGGAAAAGTCGACCCGATATTGCTGGCCTGGAGCCAGTGGCAGCTGCAATGGCGTCTGCCCCTGAAATTCTCCGCCAACCCGCACGGAGACTGCCGTGGGGGAGGAGGTAATGTTGAGCATCTGATCTGCCTTGATCAGGGTGATCTGCTGCAGATCAACTGGCTGGTTGGCAATCACGTCCAGTTCTGAAATCCATGGCTTGTAGCCATCCAGTCGCAACTCCAGCTGGCGTACGCCGGACATGACCTCGGCATTGATCGGTGTTTCACCCACCGGTGAACCGTCAATATAGAGGGTTGCCGCGGCCGGAAATGAGTCCAGCTGCACCTGAGCCCAGTCGGGAATCAGATCGTATTCCCAGGCCTGCTGAGTACCGCCGCCATCTACCGTGATGGTAGTGCTGAACGGCTGGTATCGTGCCGCCTGGATCTGCAGGTCATACTGGCCCGCCTCGAGTCTGTGATTGGCCAGTGGCAGACCGCCGGCATTCTGGCCATTGATCAGCACCATGCCGGTGGTTTCAGTTCTGGTATTCACATTGATGTAGCCGGGTAGATGGACCAGATCGAATTCGAATCGCTGATCGGCATCGGCGCTGACATCGATACTGGTGCTGAGCGGCTCATAACCCTCATGCGTGATCGCAATCTGGTAACGGCCCTGGTGCAGCAACCAGCGATCGCCGAAATCGAGCGGAAAATACGGGCCTTCGACACTGATGTCATCGGCCGCCGGGTTAACCACGATGGCGACCGACTTGCCGGTGAACAGAAACAGTGCGGTAGCAGCGACCAGCAGGAACACCGCTGCAACGAGTATCAGCCAGAACCGATTGTGCCCCGTGGCCTGCTCCAGGTGTTGTCTGGATGTGGGCGAGAATTCAATCGCGGAAAGTGACTCGAATGCCGAATCCGAGGCGGCAGACTCAGTAGCCTGTCTGGCTGACTGCCCACGGCGATCGGCATAGCCATCGGCCTCATCACCAGCCGGGTTCTGTTCATCATCCAGTCGTGTCGTGTCATCCATCATAGTTCGTTTCCAGTTGTTCTATCCTTAAGCTCACACTTTCTCATCGCACATGACCGAAACCGGTTCGGGCTCGATACCGGCATGCACCTGCAATGTCTTCCTGACATCACGATAGCCGGGTCGGGTTCCGACAATGGTGTACTGCCCCGGTTGCAGAGACAGACTGGTGGCAGAGAACTGCCCCAGCTGCGACACCCTGTAAATCACGACCTGGCACAGGTTATCGGACTGCAATGCCACTTCGACCGGTGAACTGGCCACCTGCAACTGCTCGGACAGCTGACGGATCTGTGAACTCAGCCTCGGACCCTTGTCCGCAATGGCGTTAGCGCGTGCCAGCACCGCTGACATCTGCTCTCTTCCAGGGTTGGACCACCAGCGCTGGGGTGCCGAGAGGATACCGTTCAATTCCTCGTCCAGTTTTGCCCGGGCAACTGCTTCATGCTTGCCCTGCTGTGCAAAAGCGGCATCCGGGTCACGGGCCAGAATTTCATCAAAGTGCCTGCTGGCATCCTGCCAGCGTTCCTCACTGATCAGCTGACTGATGCGTATCTGGTGATTCTGTACCCGCACATCGCGCTGGCGACGATCGATATCCGCCAGTCCGTCCCTGACGGCCTGCGATCCCGGCTGGATGGCTGCAGCTCGGTTGAAGGCATCCCGTGCTGTCAGCAGGTCCTGCCGCTCCAGTGCAGTCAGCGCAGCGGACATGTGTGATCTGTAATCACGATCATTGATTCGCTGCCTGATGCCATTGATGTTCTCGTCAATACCGGTGGTTTCCGGATCCAGATCACGTACCTGACTGTACAGTGCCAGTGCATCTCCCAGTTGTTCCTCGCGAGCATGAGCCACGGCCTGTTTTGACAGCGACAGTACCTGATCCAGTACACCGGATCGTTTCAGGCCACCGATGGCCAGCGGGTTGTCCGGATCAATGGCATGTGCCAGCACAAAGGCGGCAGTTGAGGCTGTTGAATCACCGGCTTCAATGGCCGCCAGGCCCTGCTCGATGCTACTCTCGAAACGTTGTGGCCAGGCTTCGATCAGCGTGCCGGAAATCTCCAGTGCCGCGCTGTAGTCGGTGCCTGCAACGACAAATTGCTGCAACTGATAGGCCGCATCACCACTGCTCTTGAGGCTGAGTAATTGTTGATAGGGTTCGGCTGCCCATTGCTCTACGGCGCGTTCTTCCAGTGCCAGCTTGTTGACAATCAACTCATCGAGCACTGCCTGCGCCTGTTCGCGCTGCTCGAACAGCAGCTGAAGCTCTTCTTCAGTCAGCGGCTCGGGTTCATCGGCGACCGGAACTTCCTCTTCGGCCACAACCTCAACCACGGCTGTTTCGGTCGGTGCTGTCTCTTTCCCGGAGGTCAGGGCCAGCTGGAACAGGACGGCGACCGTGATGGCGAACATGACCGCCATGGCCGGCAGCAGAAATCGTCGTGTCGAGTCCGGTTGCTTCTCCTGCAAGGCCGCATGCACCAGAGATTCGGCGACAGAGGTTGTCTGCACCGGATCATCGGCTTCTGCCTCAGCACGCGAGACGAACTCCTCCACACTCCAGGTAT
>CBDBVC010000001.1:0-118554 GCA_965212525.1 Lysobacterales bacterium | reverse complement strand
ATGAAGCCTCGCGTGACCTGCAACGTGCCACCACATCTCCCTGGTATGGCGACTATCTGCACCCCGGTCTGGAAAAGTTTTTCCAGCCCAGTCCGGATGCACACGGATCCTTCTTCTGGGGCTGGACGGCAACCGATGAAGTCTACTGGCGTGATAATTATCAGCGCTGGTTTGCTGCACTGCGTACTTTCAAGGATCATGGTGGCATCATCACCACCGGTGAGGATGCCGGGTTTCATCTATCAGGTGTTCGGCTTCGGTTACCTGCGGGAATTGCAACTGCACGAGGAGGCAGGATTCCAGCCGCTGGAGGTGATTACCCACGCCACACACAATTCTGCAAAGGTACTGGGAATGGGAGAGTCACTGGGTCAGGTGCGTATCGGCTACGTGGCCGATCTGGTGATCGTCAATGGCAATCCGCTTGAGGACCTGCGAGTGCTGATGCCAAGAAACATACCCACTTTGACCGGTGATGAGAGCACCGGTGGCATTGAATGGACCATCAAGGATGGTATTCCCTATCATGCACCCACCATGCTGACGGCCGTACGCGAGATGGTGACGCAGTCTCGTGCCGAAAATCCAATCAATTATCTGGTTCCGGCAAGCCGTTAGATAACTGAAAAAGATGCCACTCCGGTCGACATGAAGCACGTTTCACTGGGGAGATACACGTTTTGCTTCATGCTCTGCGATCGACCGGAGTGACAACATCAGTCAGCCCCTATCGCGGACCAAATAATTCATCATAGCGTTCAGGGTATTCACGCCTGATGAATGCCGGGAGGGTGTCCTGATAGGAGCCGCGATACACTGATTGGCGGCCAGTTCGGCTATTTCATCAGCACTGGTTCCGGTATTTCTGTATGCCAGTACATGACTGACCAGCTGTTTCTTCACGCGCGTCTTCGCACGATCATCCGACCGTGTCAGCGCGCGCTGATGGGCGATGAGCAGCTTGCTGCTCTTGATCATTCGCCTGGCCTCCTTCTCGGCACTGTCGGCGATCTCATTGCAATAGGCGCGGAGAATATTTGATGGCATGACTGGCAGATCCTGACGAGTACCGGACATCAGCGTGTCATCCAGCGGCACCGTGGTAACGATACCAGTGTCCCGATGTGGGGTGCTCTGGGAATAGTGCGGCCTGCCGTCCTCGTCGATCCAGTGGTAGACAGCGGCAGAGGCCACATTCAGGTAAAGCGCCAGTAATGTCAGTACCAGGCAGATCACGACCAGTACCAGTAAAAGCGTCAGGTTGTCATGTGGCGTTTTCGGGTTCTGACCATATGAGGCCGATTTTCTGCGTTCAATGACCGGAATCCCGGGCTCATGCTGAGCTCGTTCGGCTTGGCGAAAACGTGAGGTGGGTTGCCCGGATCGGGCTGTGTCGTCGTGTTGCCGGATATCCATATCCAGTGCTCCTTATCAAAATCCTTTTTGACCCGGCCACAGTACCGCAGATAGCCGGGCAGTTCAATCGGGCTGATGAGAAGTCCCTGTAGGAAATTACCGATGCCTGGCGTAGATTCCGCGTGTCCACTCAATGGCATCACTGTATCGATCCATCAGCTGTAGCATCGGCTCGGGTATATCTTCCGGCCAGTCCAGTCCGTAACCATCGGGAACAGCGAGCGGGGCCAGCAGGGCAGCGCAGGACAGGTCTGCTCGAGAGAACGACTCACCGACCAGATATCCGCTACTGTTGAGTGACGAGGTAAGCTTGCTGACGGCCGCATTCAGCTGCTGCAGGGCTGGACCGGCATTTTCCTCGTTGATTTTCATGAATGCCCGCATGCGCGCAAACAGTTTCTTGTGTGTAGCCTTCAGAAACAGCCTGCCATACCAGGGGCCATCGTGGCACAGAAAGGGGATTACGGTGTCCGGGAACTCGAGCAGCACATGGTAAGCCAGCAGGCGCACCGGGGGACCAATTTCCAGGTCGGCATGACGTTCCCATTCGCGGCATTGCTGTTGCTGTTCAGGGTTGTCCGGCAATAGTGGGCGATCCGGGTAGCGATCATCCAGATGATCAAGAATGTGAGCAGAACCGGCAATGACCTGGCCATCATCTTCGATGACCGGAACCGATGACTGGCCGGACAGTTTTCGAACCGGCTTGATGTGCAGGCCGGGCAGGTAGTTGATGCACTCATGCGCGATGTCCCGGTAGGCCAGCACCCAGCGTACTTTCTCACAGTAATGCGATATCGGCATTTGATGAAGACGAATCATGAACAGCCCTTAATGTGTTTTCGATGAATACGTCACAACAGAACATCTGGATTGGATTCAGCTGTACGATGGAACAGATCAAACAATTGTGGCGCAGTTTAACGTGTTTGTACGTTTACCCCTATCAGAACTGATCGATAATCTCACCAGATACCCGAATAATTGAACGGTTAACGTTTGAGCAGACGGTGCGGCTAGCGAAATTTTGATCATTCGTACACAGAAACTTGATTATCGGACGAGTAAGTTAACCAGACACATCTTGACCTGAGGGGGACAAGCATGATCAGAATAATCACTTTCGTTCTTGTGTTGACTGGCAGTATCAATGCAGGGCTGGCACAGACCCAGACTGATTTTCATCAACTGGTGATTCCCGACAACGGCATCTGGTGGAATCCTGACATGCCCGGAACCGGTGCTTCCATGCAGTTCAGTGAAGCAGGGCCCTGGCTGGTGATCCTGTTCACCTATGATTCTGAAGGGAATCCCGTTTTCTATACCCTGCAGGATGATCAGCTTGAACTTTCCCTGACGCGAACCTCGTTTGGAACGGATACGGGACCGAATGGCTTGCGTGCCTATTCACGTGGAAAGTTCGCCGGTGCGCATCAGTTCCGGTGGGCAGTGTATCGGCTGCGATCCACAACTGCCTCAGACGGGTGAGCTGTTACCCGGTGTAGAGGCAGAGCTTATGTTCCACGACATGGATACGGTACTCATACGATTCAGCGGGGCCATTGAATTCGAAGAGTGGCTGACGCCATTCGTACCACAGAACACAGCGGTGTCGCCGTTTTCAGATCCTTATCAGCCCGGGCTCAAGACGGTCTCGTTTATTGGGACTGAAGGTGCTGACCAGGTTGTTGCCAGTGAAGGCGGGCTCTGTTTTACAGGATTGTGCACTATCTTTTTCAGTTGCGTCACTGGCTGTGATGAACCGGCAGGCAGGCTGGTGGAGCGAATCAATTACGTCGAAGCGGTATTCGAACCCCGTGGTGCAATCAATGTACTCGAGACGGATATAGTTTACCCCTACCTCACATTCCGCAGCAGTGTGACGCGCCGCCTGGTCGCCATTATCGCCCCCGGATCACCTTCACCGGATTCAGTACCACAACAGATCGTCATTCGACCTTTGCACAAATAAGGAGTGAGATCATGAAACATTCTGTCCGCTCAAGACAGCACATCAGTCTCAAGACCGTCATATTGATCACGGCCATGTTTCTCATCTCTGGTGCACCTGTTCTGGCACAGGAGCGTGATGACGTCTATCAATTGCTGACACCAGAGAATGGTATCTGGTGGGATCCGAGTTCGCCAGGCAGTGGAGCCTCGTTCTTTTTCAGTGAAACCGGCCCCTGGATTGTGCTGTTGTACAGTTACGATAATGAGGGTTTTCCTGCCTTCTATTCATTCCAGGGCGATCGGCTGGATCTCTCGCTGGACCGAACTGCCTTCGGTGAGGAGACGGGCCTCAACGGCCTTAGGGCTTATGCACGTGATGGCGCTGCACTGAATCAGAGCCGTGGCGGGCGCTGTCTGGGTTGCGAATATACAGAGCCTGTCACCACGGGATTTGGCGGGCTGGGCATCGAAATTCTCTTTTACGACATGAATCATGCCCGCATCAATGTGAGTGGGTTTGTGAATTATTCGCAGGATCTGGTGCCATTCGAGCCGGCGCCATTGCAGATGGATCCCTATGATTCGAACACCGTGAGTATCGCCATGCTGGGGAACGGATTCGATTCCCGCGTGATCAGTCAGCGAGAAACTCAGTGTGTTGATGATGAGTGCATTACCCTTTACCGCTGTCAGGTGGGGTGTGAGTCCGAACCGGCTGCAAGTCTCTCAGGGCTGATCAGTCACAGCACTGTTTCGGGAATTCCCGGTGATGTGTCACTGATCATGGTTGCCGGTGAAGATCCGGTCATCTACCGTTCCGTCAGGGGAGACCAGGGCAGGACGCTGGTATCACTGCTTGATGAGGGCCAGACGGGTTCCGAAAACCTGCCCGAGCAGATCATCATTCAGAATGTCTACAAGCAGTAATTCAGTCTGAATCAGTCACGCGAGGTGGGCGTCATGCTCACTTCGTGTATCACGCCATCCCTGCGGAATCGCACCAGCACCGGCTCATCGATCCTGACCAGATCCAGTGCATAGGTGTAGTCATAGATATTGGTGATCGACGAGCTGCCCAGCTGGATGATGACATCGCCTGATTGAAGGCCGGCCAGATCGGCAGGTCCCCCGGCAGAGACGCCGGACAGTCTCAGCCCGTCTGTCTCGGTGGTGTAATCGGGAATAGTGCCCGTATAGGCGCGCAATGATGCCCTGTCCCCGGTGTCGGTCCGGTTACGTTCCACCTTCTGCCACACCAGAGGTGTCGACCGTGATGACACGCGCCTGACAAGATTGGCGGTCAGGCTGGACACACGGGCGATGCCTTCGATGTTTAGCTTGTCAGTGTCATCGGTGGGGCGGTGATAGTCTTCATGGCTGCCGGTGAACACGCTGAGCACGGGCACTTCGGCCTGATAGAAGGTCGACGCATCGGTGGGCAGGTACGGGTCATCACTGAGATTCAGATTGAAGCCGGGCAGAATATTGGCCTGTTCGATGATCGATCGCCAGCCATCCGCACTGCCAACAGCCTGTAACGATAGCTTGTTGTCGATTGATCGGCCGACCATGTCCAGATTGAAGGCGGCACCGATACCGTTCATCGGGATGATGGTTTGACTGGCAAATTCAGATGAACCGATCAGACCCATCTCCTCACCGGCCCAGAATGCCAGCAGGACATGATGATCCAGCTTGTGCCCGCTCAGTATTCTGCCTGCCTCGAGCACAGCCGCAACGCCGGAAGCGTTGTCATCTGCCCCGTTATGCACCTGTCCAACCTCGCCCTTTCGAGCCATTGAATTGCCACCGGAGCCATCACCGAGATGATCATAGTGTGCGCCGATCAAGACCCAGGGCTGATCTGCCCGCGGCGTTTCAGACTTGAGTACGCCCAGGACATTACGGTCACTTTTCTTTTCCCGCTTCAGTTTGAGGTCAATAATGGCAGAGGTGCCCAGTTCAAAGCCGCCGACGTGAGGGTTGGCCGTATCGAGTGATGCCTGGGCATCTTCCAGTGTCTTGCCCGAGGCCGCGAACAGTTGTTCTGCCAGATCGATACTGATGCTGGCTGCCACAATGCCGGAGCCCGACATTGCTGAATCAAAACTCATCGAGACCAGCTTGCCGGCGTTGGGCGAACGTGGGCCCGTGACCACGAGCATGCCGAGTGCGCCGTTTTCACGCGCCCGCATGGCCTTGTAACGTAATCCCGAATAACGATTGAGCTGCTTGCGTACTTCAGGATCGGCTTCTTCTGGCGTGTACCGCAACACCACGACGATCTTGTCCCTGACGTCTAGACCGACGTAGGAGTCGTAGCCGAAATCGGCAGAATCGGGCAGTGTCAGGCCGTAGCCGGCAAAGACCAGCTCACCCTCGATGGTGCCCGAGCTGGAGAAGGAGAGCGCTCGAAGAGCAGGTTCGCCCTGCCACAGTTTGTCCTGATGATTCAGACTGGAGCCTGCGTCACTGGCACCGGCCGAGAAATCGAACGGCTGGTAATAATCATCGAATCCCTCGACGGGTTGTGCCCCCATTGTCTGTAATTTCTGGCGTATGTAATCAGCAGCCTTGAACGACCCTTCCGTACCGGTGAGCCTGCCGGCCAGTTCGTCACTGGCCAGGTAGTCTGTGTCCTGCCTGATCCGGTTCTCGGCCTCGGCATTTGCCATGACTGGTTTCAGGTTGAGCAGGCACATCGTGAACAGGGTGCAGGCAATCAGTGCTTTCATATGGGATCGGTTCCATTGGGCGTGGCGACAGTGTAGCCGAATGCCGCCGATGGTTCATCGAGTATGAACAGATTTATCATGTCATATGTACATATGAAGATATATTCATATATAATCAGATCTGATCAATAAACGAGCGTGCCATCAACAATCATGACGAAGAAATCCATGCCGGCTGAAGATCATTTCCTGCAGGCAGCAGACATGCTGTCGGTGCTGGGACATGATGGCCGGCTGAAACTGCTGTGGCTGCTCGATCAGCATGGTTCACTGTCGGTCAGTGATCTGGTGGACATGCTGAATCTGACTCAGAGCAATGTTTCGCACCAGCTTCGAATTCTGCGCGATGCCCGACTGGTACGTGCCGAACGATCGGGTCAGCGCATGATCTATCATCTGGCCGATGACCACGTCATGCACATGATGCGCGACGCGCTGGTCCATGTGGCGGAGGAAACGCACTGATGAGCAGTCATCACCACGACCACCACCATCACGGTCATCACCATCATCATCATGATGCCAGTGAGCGGCGTTTGTTCTGGGCCATGCTCATCATTGGTACTTTCATGATTGTCGAACTGGTGGGTGGATTGATTTCGGGTTCACTGGCACTGCTGGCTGATGCCGGACACATGTTCAGTGATTTCGTCTCACTGATGCTGGCCTGGCTGGCCTTCAGGATCAGTCGCAAGCCGGCTGACAGCAAGCGCAGTTTCGGCTATGACCGGTTTCAGGTACTGGCAGCTTTCGTCAATGGCATGACCCTGCTGTTCATCGCGATCTGGATCGTGTCCGAAGCCGTTGTACGTTTGCTGACACCAGTCGAGGTTCAGGCCACACCGATGCTGGTGATCGCGATCATTGGTCTGGTGATCAACTTGATTGCATTTCTGGTGCTCGAGGCGGGACAGTCCAGCAACCTGAACATGAAGGGTGCCGCTGCCCATGTACTGGCCGACCTGCTGGGTTCGGTTGCGGCCATTGCAGCAGCACTGGTCATTCTGTGGACAGGCTGGATGCCAATCGATCCGCTGCTATCGCTTGTTGTTGCTGTGCTGATTGTGCGGTCGGGCTGGTCCATCGTGCGTCATTCGGCGCATATTCTGCTGGAGGGTACACCGGATGAAATCTCGCTCACCGAGGTGTCACTGAAACTCTCATCGCATGAGATGCTGGTGGATGTCCATCACCTGCATATATGGGGACTGACTCAGGAAAAACGCATGGCCACCCTGCATGTGGTGATCTCTGACGGTGCCGATGTCGATCAGGTGCGTCGTGATGTGGAAAACGTGCTCGAGCGAGACTTTGGTATTTCACACTGCACGATCCAGATAGAGTTCGAGAATTGCGAGCAGGATCATTGCAGCGATTCACCCTGTGTTTCAGACCAGGGTACGATTAGCGGGTTGGTGAATTGATGTCCAGATCCAGAATACCTTCAGTGGCACATCCCGGCACACCGGTCGTACACCTGCATGGGCTGTGGATGGGGCCCTGGTGCATGGCTTACTGGCACCGTCAGTTCATCAAGCGAGGCTATGTCTCTCATCGCTTTGGCTACGCATCGGTCAAGCGCTCCATCGATCATGCCATCGATTCACTGGTGCAAGAACTTGTCCGGTTAAACGAGAGTGGCGACAAGGTGACGCCGGTCGTGATCGGTCATTCGCTCGGCGGACTGGTGGCAATGCATGCGGTCGCCAAACTGCCGCGACACTGTCGTGGCATGTTGATCTTCCTCGGAACGCCGCTGCACGGCAGCAACAGTGCCAGGCAACTGGAACGAATTCCCGGCGGCGGAAAGCTGTTGGGTCATGCTGCGGAGAAACTGTCGGGCAAACCGGATCACCTGATCCATGAGGGCTGGCGTTACCACATGATTGCAGGCACACGAAAACTCGGACTTGGCCTGTTGATGGGTGGTGGACGTGAACCGGGTGACGGTACCGTTTTTCTCAGGGAAACCCGGGCAGAGTTCATCGATCAGCATGTGGCGTTACCCGTGACTCACAGCTCCATGCTATTCTCGCGGCGCTGTGTTGACACAGCCAGCGGAATGATCGAAGACGGAATGAAGGAGCAACAGCACCATGCCTGATCACGACAAGACGGAATGCATTCAATCCAATCGAGTCGGCTCAGGGCTGAGACAAACGTTACTTGTTGTCCTGTCAATGCTGATCAGTGCCTGCTCGATGAGCGACCCGCGAGCACCAGAATCCAATGCCATCACCCCTGACGTTCGGCAAGATGAAACTGCCAGACCCCTGCTGACTCGCATACGCCAGCTAACCTTCGAGGGCAGACGTGCCGGCGAGGGGTATTTCAGTGCCGATGGAAACAGCATGGTATTTCAGAGCGAACGTCTGGATGACAACCCGTTCTATCAGATCTATGTCATTGACCTGACCACGGGTGACAGTCAGATGTTGTCGACCGGAAGCGGCAAGACGACCTGTGCATTCATCCATCCACAGGGTCAGGATGTCCTGTTTGCATCCAGCCATGATGATCCTGAAGCCATCACCAAGCAGCAGGCTGAACTGGAATTCAGGGCATCAGGCCAGCAACGTCGCTACAGCTGGGATTACGAAGCCGAGATGGATATCTGGGTTCGCAACGGCACGGGTGATCTGAAAGAATTGGCACCCGCACTCGGATACGATGCTGAAGGCAGTTATTCACCCGACGGTGAGTGGATCACCTTTGCTTCCAACCGCGCGGCATTCGCAACAGATCTGACCGACAAGGAGCAGAAGCTGCTTGAAATTGATCCGTCATATTTCATCGAACTGTATCGCATGCGCAGCGACGGCAGTGAATTGCAGCGACTGACCGAAAACCCGGGCTATGATGGCGGCCCGTTCTACTTTCCGGACGGTTCACGCATCGTCTGGCGACGCTTCACCGAAGATGGCCTGATGGCTGATATCTTCTCCGCCCGCGCTGATGGTTCTGACGTCAGGCAACTGACCGATTTTGGTGCCATGAGCTGGGCACCCTATGTGCATCCCTCCGGTGAGTATCTGTTCTTTGCCTCCAACAAGCTGGGTTTCAGCAACTTCGAGATCTACCTGGTGGATGTGGACGGCGAGAAAGAGCCGCTCCGGGTTACTGAGAGCGATGGCTTTGATGGTTTGCCAGTTCCGCATCCCAACGGGCGCATGCTGAGCTGGACCTCAACACGGCATGGCGGTGATGGTGGGCAGATTTACCTGGCCAACTGGGACCATGAGGCTGCTATGGCGAGACTGAACAGACAGCCGGATCGCGACTGAGTCACAGATCAAACCTTCGGCACATCCCCTGGAACTTCTGTCGACGTATGGTGGTCTTAGAATATCGTATCCATGCGTGAGTGATCGAATGAAAGCCGTCCGAGAATTTTTTGTCGAATACCGAGGTTTCCTGCTGTTTGTGGCCCTGCTGTTCGTGTTTCGCTCTTCCTTTGCCGACTGGAATCGCGTACCGACCGGTTCGATGATCCCGACCATACAGATTGGTGATCATATCCTGGTGGACAAGATGGCCTATGATCTGCGTGTGCCGTTCACTCACATTTCCCTGAAGAAGATGGCCGATCCGGAGCGCGGTGACATTGTCGTATTCGATTCGGCCGTGCTCAACAAGCGCATGGTCAAGCGTGTGGTGGCCGTGCCTGGTGACGTGATCGAAATGGATGGAAACCGGCTCATTCTCAATGGTGAGCCACAGCCTTACGTGATCAACCGCAATCTGCCGGCTGAACTCGAGTGGAAGGAAAACCTGGCCGGCGTGGAACACCTGATTCACACCCGTCACTACCCGAGTCCCTATGCCAGTTTCGATGCCGTCATGGTTCCCGATGATTTCTACTACGTCATGGGTGACAACCGCGACAACAGTCACGATTCACGCGCCATCGGACTGGTGCCGCGCAATGAAATCGTCGGCAGGACCGAATCTGTCATCCTGTCACTGGATTACGATAACTGGTACCTGCCGCGATCAGATCGGTTCTGGCAGCCACTGGACCGCATCGAATACTGAGCATTCAGTCACGGCACTGTCGATCATAGCGCTTGTTGGCCAGACGGCTCATGGCCAGGCCCAGATCCTGACCGACGTGTTAGCGGGCAAGGTAATCCATATTGTCGGCCAGCATGATGCGCTCTCTGTTCTGGAAGCTGAACAAACTGGCAATACATACCTACTGTTTTCTGTCAGGTCAGATTGAATAACCTGGCCCTGATGGCTGTGATTGAGTGGACATACAGAGCTGAACACTGCATCCTTTCATGCGCAGGGGCCAACCATATTCATCGACAGGAACAGACATGAAACCAATGTTGTTCAAATTAGTGCTGATTTTGATCATGCAGAACCTATTCTCCGTGCAGGCTGCAGACATCTCACCGGCTGTACAGGCAATCAACCCCAGGGTGGTTGAATGGCGCCGGGATATCCATGCGCATCCGGAACTGGGAAATCGCGAATTCCGTACATCAAAGCTGGTGGCACAACATCTCGAGGGCCTGGGGCTTGAAGTGGAAACCGGAATTGCCTACACCGGCGTTGTTGCGTTACTGAAAGGTGGCCAACCCGGTCCGACCATCGCTCTGCGTGCCGATATGGATGCGCTGCCAGTCACCGAGGAAGTGGATCCTGCCGTTCGCCTCGAAAGTGACAACAGAATACCGCGGCCAGACTGTAGGCGTGATGCATGCCTGCGGTCACGACAATCATGTCGCCATTCTGATGGGCGCGGCAGAGCTGCTGACCGGGATGAGAGATGAGCTTTCTGGCAACATTGTTTTCATATTCCAGCCGGCCTGAAGAAGGGCCGCCAGATGGAGAGGACGGTGGTGCCGGCCTGATGCTGAAGGAAGGACTTTTCGAGAAATACAAACCCGAAGCGGTTGTTCGGGCTGCACGTTGGCTCAGGCCTGAATGTGGATTTGCAGGTTACCGCTCGGGACCGATGATGGCCAGTGCCGATACCTTCAGAATCGACGTCAGGGGCAAACAGACCCATGCCTCGCGTCCCTGGAACGGCATCGACCCTATCGTCACGGCTTCGCAGATCGTCATGGCCCTGCAGACCATAGCCAGTCGTCAGGTCCGATGTCACGCTGGCTCCGTCCGTGATCTCGATCGGATCCATCACGGGTGGTATCCGGCACAACATCATTCCGGACGATGTCGAGATGTGGGGTACCATCCGCGCCTTCGACGAGAACATGCGCGCCCAGATTCACGGTGCCATCGACAAGACCGTCAAAAGCATTGCTGAAGCTGCCGGCGCCGAAGCCAAATTCGAAATTACCTTCGGCATTCCGGTCACGGTCAATCAGCCTGATCTGACCGAGCGTATGCTGCCCACACTCAGGAGAGTGCTCGGTGAGCAGGGGTCCTGGGAGGTTCCGCTGATCACCGGAGCGGAAGATTTTTCCTATTTCGCTCAGGAAGTGCCCGGGTTCTATTTTTTCCTTGGTGCGACACCTGTCGGTGTTGATGCAAGGACGGCACCATCCAATTCACTCACCGCGTTTTTCGCCGATGAAGCCGTGTTGCCTATCGGGGTTGAGCTGATGACGGGTGTGGCGCTCGATTATCTTGATCAGGCGGCTGGCAGTACAGACTGATCACTGAATTCATTGGATCAGGTACAGGGCTGGCTGGGTGTTGCTCTGTCTTTATCATTGTCGCATCGCGTCTCGTCGGATTACACCGGCTCTGTGGCATGCCAGATAAACAGCGTCGTGATGCAAAGTACTCACCCGCGCCATTTCGGTTAAACTACAGCCATTGAATCAGATAATCAGGAAGTGCTGATGGACAGCATTGTCTCAGAATCGGCCCGCAAGACATCACTCAGTATGCTGGATCAGCTGCGCAATATCACAACGGTTGTTGCCGACACCGGTGATTTTAGTGTCATGCAGGCACTGAAGCCCGTTGAAGCCACGACCAATCCCTCGCTTATCTTGCAGGCCGTGGAAAAGCCTCAATATCAGTCACTTGTCGATGATGTCATTGCATCCAGCAGCAGTGTTGATGATGCCATGGATCGACTCTGTGTCAGTTTCGGTTGCGAGATCCTGAAACTGATTCCCGGTCGTGTCTCCACAGAAGTGGATGCACAGCTATCATTCGATGCCAGTGCCAGTGTCAACAAGGCCAGGCAACTGATCGCCCTGTATGCGGACGCCGGCATAGATCGTGACCGGATTCTGATCAAACTGGCATCCACCTGGGAAGGCTTCAGGCTGCACGCGTGCTTGAAGCCGAGGGTATTCAATGCAACCTCACGCTGTTGTTTGGCATGGGGCAGGCTGTGGCCTGTGGTCAGGCGGGTGTGACGCTGATCTCACCCTTTGTCGGTCGCATCATGGACTGGTACAGCGCAAGGACGGGCCAGCAGTACGAAGCAGTTGATGATCCCGGTGTCATGTCGGTTAGCCGCATTTACAACTATTTCAAGCAGCAGGGTTTCAAGACCACGGTGATGGGTGCCAGTTTTCGCAACGTCGGAGAGATCATCGAACTGGCCGGTTGCGATGCATTGACGATTTCACCTGCCTTGCTGGATGAACTGGAGTCCATGAGCGAGACCCTGCCGGTGCGTTTGTCTCCGCAGATGGCACAGTCAGCCAGAACCGAGATCTTTCCGGAGCTTGATCAACAACAGTTCCGCTGGTTGCTGAATGAGGATGAGATGGCGACCGAGAAACTTGCCGAGGGTATCCGCAAGTTTTCTGCAGATCAGGTCAGACTGGCTGAACTGGTTCGTCAGCGTATGAGCTGAGCCCTGTCATCGAACTGCAGAACCCGGTGGAACGGGTAACATTCGAGTGGTTGATTGATAATACGGAAAAATCCGGCTGGCCAGGCCAGCCGGACCTGTTCGCTCATGCAGCCACTGGAATGGCGATTTGCTCACTGCGCTGTCTGATCTGATCAAATGACTGGTCCAGCAGCAGGCGACCGTCACGAAACACCGTTTTCAGCAGATTGCTCCCTGACGGACAGGATTCCTCACGAACAGTGAGGAGACCCGTCGGTGAATCGATCAGCGCCAGGCGGCCACGCTTGGATCGCTTTCCGCTGTCGGTGACCGGATCTTTCCAGACATCATGCCAGCGACTGTTGATGCGAATTGCCGATGCCTTCATGGCAAATTTCAGGTTATCCCGGTTGACCTTCTGCAACAGCTCGGCGCCCATGCCGAAGGTGATATTGTCGGCGCTGAGTCGCTGCATTTTCATCACGGTCAGAATGCTCTGGATCATGGCCGGGCTGACACCATCACCCTGGATCACGCGTATGTAATCGGGCAGGACATGGAACCCCTTGCTGTTGGTGGTATAGCCGAAGCGAGCCATCAGCTTGTGTATCGTCTGGCAGACGATATCAACCGGATCACCACTGTCTGGCCTGACGACAACGGTACCGCCGTTGTCGATCACGCGCTGCTTGAGGCGATCACCCCACAACTGATCAATGGCATGCCACAGGTCATAGGAATCACTCACCACGGCAAGTACCTTGCCGTCACCCGAAAACTGATCGAGCATATTGGCATAGGCATCACCCTCACGCTCTCGACCCCAGCAGGTAATGGTGGAATGCTCGGATGCGGGTATGGAGAAACCGGGCATGTCTGCACCATAGTACTGCCTCAGTGCCATGATCCCGCTGATGGTATCGGTACCCATGAAATTCAGCAGATGGGCAGCGCCACCAATGGCGGCGGTTTCGAGTGAACTGGTTCCGCGTGCGCCAAAGTCGTGCAACTTGAATGGCAGGCCATCGAGATTATCGGCCGTTTTCTCAAGTGCGCGCTGGATTATGTCGCGGCAATGCCTGGAGCGCGTGGCGATGGTCGTCGGGTACCAGACTGCCCGCAGCAGTGCGGTTTCGACATAACTGGTCAGCCAGGCGCAGGCCGGGTCGGTATTCTGCACCTGAACCAGCACATTACCGACCGGTACGATGCTGCCTTCGGGCACGGCAGTGATCTCGATTGGCAGATAGCCCGAATGTGCCTTGAGGATATATTGCCAGCCGTCACGATTGAACGGCACGCCGTGAGCAGTCAGTATTGCCTCAGCCTCATCGATATCGTTCTGTGTGAATGGCGTGCAGAGATACTGCTTGATGAACATCTGCAGACCAAAGAACAGACTGTGTTGATATTCTCCACCGCGAGATTCGATATAACTGGATACGGTTTGCGTGCCCGGTGGGTATTGCAGGTAGTGGGACGTCTTGTAGGAATCGACATTCAGAATGATGTTGTGGCTCATGGAAATCCTCCAATGATGATGAACGGATGCGGTCTGTCCGCTTTCCGGTGATTGTTGCTGTGTCTGTGTTCTCCCTGGTTGAGTCGTCAGGTCAGATGGATGAACCGACCATGTCCTGGATAATGAAATAATGATCCTCGAACATGCGTTGTGGCTCCAGTTCGGCCAGCGGCACCCAGAATGCCTTGCGGGCATCATCGCCGCCCTTTACCCGGGGCAGGGCGGTATCGGCTGGCAGGTGCACCAGAAAGGCATGAGTAATGGTGCGGCCGCGTGCTGATCGGTAGGGGTCATCGAACACATTCTGCTTGATGATGGAGCCATTCAGAACGGGTACGGGAACCTTGATGCGCGTTTCTTCCTTCAGCTCCCTGAGGCAGGCTTCCCTGAGACCTTCGTGATGATCGACAAAGCCACCCGGCAGCGCCCAAAGGCCCTTGCCAGGCCTTGCACGCCGCTCGACCAGCAGTATGTGGCCCGACTGGATGACGATGGCATCGACCGTGACAAAGCTGGGTGGGTAGGGCGCCTCGTCCCAGCGCGCACGGTAGGCACGAACAAAATCAAATTCATCGCGCAACTGACCGAAGGTTTCGGAGGCAGTAAAGTCTCTGAGTTGTCTCAATACATCAGCCGATACCTGAGACCTGACCGTGTCGCCCATGGGCAGCCTGTGATCTTCCCAGTGTCCCTGGTCAGAGCGGAAAATCTGATCTCGAATCTGACTACCACTGATCTGGATGTCACTCTTGACGTCGATCGAATGCCATTGCGGAAACAGTTTCAGGTAGTAGGACGAGTGATCCTTGCAGTGACCGATAAGTCCCAGGCGGGCTTCACGATGAGGCTGATCGTGGTGGGAAGAAACAATCCCGGCTACCGTTTTCTGGATATTGCCGGTCCACAGGTCATCGTTGTACATGGCATCCATCAGTGGTGCGATTATCAATCGTTCATTGGCCTCATCGGAAAGACCGCTGCGTATCATGGATTCCCGTTCGGAAAAGGTCCAGGGATTGCGGGTACATCGCGGGCGATGTGACGAGCCCAGCAACATGATCAGCTTGCGACTCTGCTCAAGTGCCGCATCGACCACAGCCTGGTGGCCCAGATGAAACGGTTGAAAACGACCGATGAAGATTAGGAAATCATAGGTGTCAGTATTGGTGTTCACAGTAAGCTCCTCACTGCAGTCAACGCATGGTCTGTCCATCGCGTCATAGTAAGTGTATGATATACACTAACGTGAGAATTGTCAATTTCAGGAGTTCATCCCATGGGTGAATCAGCGTATCCACGACCCTCGGTCACTGTTGATATCGTGGCTTTCACTATGCTGAATTCAGCGTTGTGCATTCGTTTGGTCAGGCGATCCTCGGAACCATTCATCAAGCGATGGTCTTTACCGGGCGGCTTTGTGCGCATCGATGAATCGCTGGATGATGCCGCCGGACGAGTGCTGAGAAGAGAATCCGGCATCAGCTCAGCCTACCGTGAACAGCTGTATACCTTCGGCAATCCACAGCGAGACCCGAGAGAACGGGTCATCAGTGTGGCCTATCTGGCTATCGTACCGCCAGACAGACTTGCTGAGGTGGCTGACATACAGGAGCCCTCGGTATCGGATGCCGACTGGGTTGCTGTGACTGATCTGCCTGATCTGGCATTCGATCATAATGAGATCGTCTCTCTGGCCAGAGCCAGGCTGGTGTCCAAGCTGGAATACTCATCCATCGCGTTCTGTTTCCTGCCCGAGCGGTTTACCCTGTCTGCGGCACAGCAGGTTTATGAAACCGTTTCCGGCAGGGCGCATGAGAAAAGAAACTTCAGGAAAAAGTTGCTGGCGCTGGGGTTTATCGAGGACACGGGAGAGAAGACATCAGGTGGTGCACACAGGCCGGCCAGCCTGTATCAACGGATTGAACAGGCTGATCTGGAATACTGGGATTGAGCAGGTTCTCATCTGCATGGTGTAACCAATAACCGACTCAGACGTGCATGATTCAGATCGCAACATAAAGGAACAACTGATGCAGATTCTGGTCATGAATATCACCCTGGGGCTGATTCTGGTTGCACAGGCTGCCAGTGCTGAAAACCGATCTGATGTTGTGTCAAATGCAGCGCAACAGAGGTCTGATGCATTTGCAGATTGTCATGGCTGCCCCGACATGGTGATCATTCCGGCAGGAACATTCGATTTTGGTTCACCATCATCGGAACAGGGCCGGTCGGATGATGAGGGCCCTCAGGTCAGAACACGACTGTCTTCATTTGCCGTTTCGAGACATGAAATCACACTGGATCAGTACCGTCAGTTCGTTGAAGAGACGAAACATCCCGTGGCGGATTACTGTTATGGCATGAATGAAAACGGATCCTGGACGCCTGCTACGACAATCACCTGGAAAAGTCCAGGGTTTGATCAGGATGGAGATCATCCCGTGGTCTGTGTCACCTGGAACGATGCCATGGCCTATATCGACTGGATCAACAGCAAGGTCGACGGGCAACCCTATCGACTGCCAACGGAGAGCGAGTGGGAATACACGGCCCGGGCAGGAACCATCACGCCCTACTGGTGGGGCGATGAACAGGCAGCGTTCTGTCAGTGGACTAATGGTGCGGATTCCATTGCTCGGGAACGCTACCAGATTTGGGATCGTGCCGGCACCTGTTCCGATGGCTTTCTCTACACCGCACCGGTGGGGCATTATCAGAAACCGAATGCCTTTGGTGTTCACGACATGGTGGGCAATGTCTGGGAGTGGGTGGCGGATTGTTACCAGGCTCAACTGAGTAATGTGTATTTCAGTGAGCAGCAGCTAGCGTCAACAGGCTGTGAGAAACGTGCTGTTCGTGGGGGTGCCTGGGATTACAGTCCACTGTATCTGAGAACAGCCTACAGGGGTGCGTGGAATCCATCAGAAGGATTCTCCAACTTCGGCTTCAGGGTGGCGAGATCAGTGAATTAGGGTGATCACTGTGTAGGATATCAGCCGGTTACCGTAGCGAACGCCAGACTCATCCACAGACTGATGTGCTCAGGAGTTCAGGCCGGCATAGGTCAACACGCAGTCTCGACCGGATGCCTTGGCCTGATACAGGGCCTGATCTGCATCTCCCAGAACCTGATTCAGATCGATTGAACCAAGATCAACCTGGCTGATGCCGAAACTTGCCGTGATGGTGAATTCGGCATCATCGTGACTGATTCGCCGTTGCGACAGGTTCGATCGGATCTGTTCTGCAAAATTAGCGGCCTGATCACTGTTCATTCCATACAGCATCACTGCGAACTCCTCGCCGCCAACCCGAGCCGCAATGCCATCATCATCGACACTGCCTGTCAGCAGATCAGCAAATGACTTGAGCGCGGCATCACCGGCGAGATGTCCATGGCGATCATTCACTTCCTTGAAGTGATCCAGATCGCAGACGATGATGCTGACTGGCTGGCGTTTCCGACGCGCACGCTTCAGGTAATGTCGGGCAGATGCCCCGAAACCTCGACGGTTTTTCAGCCCGGTGAGCTGATCGGTCCTGGCCTGCCGGCGCAATCGGGCACCCAGATCATCCACCACGATCAGCAACGTGAACAGACCCATGCCGGTAAATGCTGCGGGCATGAACAGGAAATTGATCATCAGGTACAGGTCGAGGTAGTGCTGATCCAGCTCGGCCCCCTGCATCAGCGCCACGGTGCCGCTGGAAAACTGCACCCCGGCATACAGGACGAACAGGATGATGGCAGTCAGTTCAGCCGGCCGGGTTCGACGCCCGGAGTGATATACCGTCCAGGCGATTGCCAGCAACACAAGGCCGCCCGACCATGGGATCATCACCATCTTCAGGCCCATGTGGGGCACGATGAATGTAAACAGCACGACCAGCAGTTCAACGCCGATGAACCAGGCGATCACCCAGCGATTGAACGGATCCCGGCCTGATCTGGAACGATAGCCGATCAATGCAAGCCACTGAGTCAGTAATGATATGGCATTGACCAGTACCCAGTAGACATCGCGATCGGGGAACAGGTCGTTGAGGGCGTTGAGAACACCGTTGACGGCAGCAAATACATACAAGAGAAACCAGGCCAGGGTGTGCAGCTTGTGTTCGATGGTCTTCCAGGCGAGCCAGAACACGATCGCCAGCATGATGCAGATAAAGAATATGCTGACGTTGATGAAATCGATATTGGTCAGGTCCAAGACAAGGCTCCAGTACCCCCACTGTCGTGCCATATCATTCCCGACATCAGTCTATCAGAATCGGCCGCATCTGAGCAGCCATGCCATGTACCGGGTTTACAGCATAATGCCTGATTACTGCCTGACTGACTGGTCACGGCACAGCAGGCAAGGTGCTGAATAATGGTACCTTTTACTCAACATTTGCATGCATGATCTGATTCGGTACCTTGAGATTATCTGCTCTGGAGGTGCCGCATGACACGAACTCAGTCCATGATTTGTCAACAACCGTCACAGCATTGCGTCGAAGTGACTGACATCCATTCGAAGCAGAGCAGGGCAAGCATCAGCGATTACCGATTGATATGTGATAAACAGGATATAGTCAGTGCGCTGAATCATGCCCTGCAATCCGGCATGCCGGTAGCCACCTGCGGCGGCCGACATGCCATGGGTGGGCAGCAGTTTGCCAGTGAAGGCCTGTTGCTGGACATGAGTGGCATGAGCCGTGTGCTGGGGTTTGATGCCGACAGTGGACAGGTGATTGCCGAGGCAGGCATTCAGTGGCCAGCGCTGGTGAAACAGTTACTGCAGTTACAGACAGGGCAGGTTCGACAGTGGAGTATTCGACAGAAACAGACTGGCGCAGACCGGCTCAGTCTGGGCGGTGCGCTGGCGGCGAACATACACGGCAGGGTACTTGATAACCGTCCCATCATCGAGGATGTGGTTTCATTCCGTCTGATCACCGCTGATGGTCGCAGGATCGAATGCAGCCGTCGTCACAATTCTGATCTGTTCAGTCTGGTGATCGGCGGTTACGGACTGTTTGGCGTGGTAACCGATATTACCCTGCAACTGGTGCCGAGGCAGAAGCTGCAGCGGGTAGTGACCCTGGCGCATGTATCCGAGCTGGAGGATGCCTTTGCCAGTCGAATCACGGATGGTTATGTGTATGGTGATCTGCAATTCAGGATTGATGCTGATGCCGGTGGTTTTCTCGATGAAGGCATCTTCTCCTGTTACCGGCCTGTCGTCATCGACACTCCGATACCTGATGGTCAACGATACATGACGGAGCAAGGCTGGCAGGATCTCCTGTACCTGGCTCATACCGACAAGAGCAGGGCGTTCGAGGCGTTTTCAGAATTTTACCTGGCCACCTCGGGTCAGCTGTACTGGTCTGATCTGCACCAGTTCACGACCTATCTGGATGATTACCACACGGAGCTTGATGCGCGTTTGTGCTGTGAGCAGAAGGGTTCGGAGATGATCACTGAGCTGTACGTGCCACTGGAAGACCTGGATGCCTTCATGCATGAGGCCAGGCGCGTCATGCGTAACACTGCAGCCGATATCATCTACGGCACGATCAGGCTGATCAGACAGGATACGGAAAGTTATCTGGCCTGGGCCAGACAGGACTATGCCTGCATCATCTTCAATCTGCATGTTGAACATAGCCAGCAGGGGATAGACAGCAGCAGAATCACCTTCCGAAAACTGATCGATGTGGCCCTGTCCTACGGCGGCAGTTTTTTTCTCACCTATCACCGGCATGCCTCACGTCAGCAGATCGAGTCGGCCTATCCGCGATTCGGAAGTTTCCTCAGGCAGAAGCGACTGCATGACCCGGATAACCTGTTGTGCAGTGACTGGTATCGTCATGTCAGCGCACTGTTTGGAGAATAGAATCTGGCGTGACTGGCTGCTGGCGAGTGCGTCAGCGGAAACAGCAAGGCACCGGAATTCGGTTGTTAGAATTCCCGGTCCCTTGCAGTATCTGAACTGGCTTCTCTCAGCAATCCCTGTCGAAGAGGTAATCCAGCTGATCGATGATGCTATCCAGAGCACGTTCGAATGAATCACGATCCTCGTTGTTCCAGGCACGAGTCAGCTCATCGACCCAGGCATTCAGGTTGCCGTCACCTTCATATTCGGAGACGTAGTAGAGGGCGTCGGTCAGGTCACCCAGTGCAATGTCCAGATCGCCGTTGACACCGATATAGCTGACATGTGACAGCGCCTCCGCGACATCATCCAGATCACCTGCAATACTGTCCAGGTCATTGCATGTCAACTGAGCCTGGGCTGAGAGACTGAACAGCATTGCCATCAGGATCATTATCAATTGTCTTGTCTTGGTCATGTACTTCCCCTTCGCTGGAATTGAGAGCGAATCCTATCACTGTCGATCCGGCATGAGAAATACAAGCGCGGCTCAGTGACACAAGTTTACGAATTCAGTTGGCACCCTGATCTTCTGGACAAAAGCTTCAGATGATTTCGGTCCTCTGCGTGCGGCGATGATACTATCTGCCTCTGACAATGCCCGTAACAACGGCCCGCAAGCGACTTGGAGAAATGATGAAGCAATTCCAGACATTGAAGCAGGACCTGGATCAGACCCGGATCGTGAACGTGAGTGCTGCAGAAAGGGTGCCCCTGTCAGAAAATGCGATCCGGGTGCGAATCGAACGTTTCGGCCTTTCGGCCAATAACATCACCTACGCTGTAACGGGTGAGCTGCTGGGCTACTGGAATTTCTTTCCAGCATCGAATAATGACAACAGTGAATGGGGCCTGATGCCTGTCTGGGGATTTGCCGAGGTCACCGAAACGCGCGTTGAGGGTGTCAGCCAGGGTGAACGACTGTTCGGCTATTTTCCACCGGCAACAGAGCTGGACATTATCGCTGGAGGCGTGACGGAAGAGCGAATCATTGATGTATCGCCTCACCGTGCCTCCCTGCCGGCTCCCTATAATCTCTACCGCCGCGTCGATGCAGAACCGGGATATGACCGATCGACTGATGATGTGCGCATGCTGTTCTGGCCGCTTTATGTTACCTCGTTCCTGTTATGGGACTTTCTTCAGGACAGGCAATGGTATGGTGCCGGGCAGGTTGTGATTCTGAGCGCATCGAGCAAGACGGCCATCGGTATGGCCTATGCCATGCAGGACGATACGACAGCGCCACCATCAGTGGCCATGACATCATCATCGAATGCCGCGTTTGTAAATGAACTGTCACTGTATGATCGCACAGTTTGCTATGACGACGCTGCATCACTGGACAGCAGCCGTCGTACCCTGCTGGTTGACATGTCCGGAAACGGCGACTTGTTGCAGTCGCTGTCCGAACAGCTGGGTGACAATATGGTGCAGTGCGTCAAGGTCGGCATCACTCATCATGAACAGACACAGGATGAAATCTCATCCCTTGCCGAACGAAGTCATTTTTTCTTTGCCCCCAATCATGTTTCCAGGCGAATCGCGGACTGGGGTTCGGACGAATTCAACCAGCGCATTGCATCGTTCATGAAGAAGGCTTCGATATCGAGCATGCAATGGCTCAGACTCAAGACACTCGATGGTCTCGAGGGCATGTCGGCGACCTATGCTGATGTCTGTCATGGCAGGGTACCGGCCGAGCAGGGTCTGGTCGTCATTCTATGACAGGGATCGCGCAAACTTCGGACTGCTTGCGTTTCCAGCTCTCTTATCGATGCACTCGACCATGCTGACCAGCCACCTTGACTCACCAGTTAAGGTGGTTTAGCGTTTGCTTCAGCGCAACAGGGGAATATTCATGGACCTATTTGAGACCAGATTCAGGATGGATGCCACGAAAACGTGGTTGATTGCATTGCTGAGTCTGTTTTTTGTCAGTAGCGTGTCTGCTCAATCGGAACTGGTGGTTGAAAACCCGAGTTTCGAGGCGGTGTCGCTTTCCTCGGGTGGCTTTTCAAGCAATGTGCCCGGCTGGGTAGTTGCAACCAATTCAGGCAAGGGAACCTTCCGGCCACGTGGGTCGAGCTACAACGAAGACTTGCCCGATGGGCTGAATGTGGCATACATCGTCAATGGGCCCAACTCACTGGTGCAGACCCTCACCGAACCGCTGGAAGCCGGCAAGCTTTTCGTTCTTGAAGTAGAAGTCGGCAATCGCAAGGACGCCGGATTTGCCGACTATGTCATCACAATCGAATCGGGCGGTGAAGTGCTCGCCACCGGGAACAATCCCCTGCCTCCCGAAGGTGAGTTCGTCACAGCCTCAGCCCAGTATTTCGTGCCCATGAACATGCACGGGGCGCCGATCACAATTCGTCTGGACTCGATGGCGATTGATGGCAATTCGCAAGTGAACTTTGATGCGGTACGCGTGTTCAAGCGTGAAGTGGATCTGAGTCTCGGCGGTGAAAACTCAGGCACCTATGTCGTGGATGATCTGAACGACCAGGGGTTTTTTGTCACCATCGGTGAGATCGGAGGCTCGCAGTTCATGTTTGTCGCCTGGTTTACCTATGACGACATGGGCCAGCCGTTCTGGCTTGTAGGCAATGGATTTTTCCAGGACGGTGTCGATAACATCGAGCTCACCATGCTGGCATTTTCTGGATTGCAGTTCCTCGATTTTTCTGCCGATCGTGCGGACCAGGAAGTCTATGGCACCATGCTGTTCGCTCTTGAAGGCTGTTCACTTATCCGGGCAACCTATGATTTTGCAGACCGTGGCGCGGGTGAATTGCTGCTGAACAAGCTCACCAATATCGAAGGCCGGGATGATTGCATCGATCCGTTTGCCGTAAACCGCTGATTATCGCCAGTATCGTCAGAACTGGCACAATCGGTACCAGTGCTCGATTGCAGTGCTCGATTGCCTTCAACAGTTCGGTATGAATTGTAGCCGTAACAGGCAATCCATCAGGGCTGGGCAGCCACGCTGGTGTGATCCGATTCCTTTTCGATCATGGCGAGCAGATCATCGATTGGCAGAGGCTCGGAGAACAGGTATCCCTGAGCCAGATCACAGCCCAGGTCCGACAGCATCTTGTACTGAATGCCCGTTTCCACACCTTCGGCAACCAGGGTCAGTCTGAGGCGCTTGGCCAGTGTGATGATGGCTTCCACAATGGCACCAGCGACCGAACTCTGACCCAGATCCTGTACGAATGAGCGATCGATCTTCAGTGTATCGATTGGAAAGTCCCGCAGATAGCCGAGTGACGAAAAGCCGGTGCCAAAATCATCCAGTGCCACTCGCACACCGAGCTTGCGAAGCCTGCGAATGGTGCTCATGCCAAGATCCGGCTCACGAATAGCCGTGGTCTCGGTCAGCTCCAGCTCGAGATATTCGGGTCTTAGCCGGTTGCGTTTCAGGGCATCGGTCACCAGTTCGATAAAATCCGGTCGTTGGAATGTGGGTGCATCAATATTCACGGCCATGCGCAGATCAGGCAGTACCCTGTGCAGGCTTGCAGCCCTCTGACAGGTCTGTTGCAGTACCCAGGGCACGATATTGCTGCTCAGTCCTGCACGTTCGGCTTCACGCAGAAATTGACCCGGTGGCAACAGGCCTTCGGTCGGATGATTCCATCGCAGCAATGCTTCGACGGCCACGATCTGACCATTCGACAGGGATCGTACCGGCTGATAATGCAGATCGAACTGATCCTCGGAGAGTGCCTGCCGGAAGCGTGTTTCGAAGTTCTGGCTCTTGATAGCTACCGATGACATGTCAACTTCAAAGTAGCGCAGCTGGTCGCCGCCCTGCTGCTTGGCGCGATCAACCGACAGCTGGCAGCAACGCAACAGATTCTCCACGGTTCGTCCATCCTGCGGGTAGCGAGCTGCGCCGAGGCTGGCGGTCAGGTACAGCTCCGAGTCGTTGATCAGGAACGGCTCATGCATGCGCTCAATGATGCGCTGACTACACTCCAGTGCTTCCTGTTCGGTGGTAGTTGATGTCATGACCGCGAACTGGTCACCTTCAAGTCTTGCCAGGCTGTCTCTGGCCTTCAGCACGGCTTCAAGTCGCCCAGCAACACGCCTGAGAATTTCGTCACCCTCCATATGACCGAATACCTTGTTGACACGACCAAACTTGTCCGGATTGACAATGATCATTGTCAGGGTCTCATCGGATGAATCGGACTGACGCAGCATCGCAGCCGCGTTTTCTATGAACAATGCCCGGTTGGGCAGTCGTGTCACCGGATCGAAACAGGCCAGTTGCTGGATCTTTCGAGTGGTTTCAAGAACATGTTCATGTTCGCGTTCGAGCAGCCAGATGATGGTGCCCAGCCCCATCAGCGCCTGCAGCGCAAGATCGATGATCGATGACTGAATGATGATACTGTCCAGCCAGTCGGATCCTGTCTGCACGAAATAGTGCAGCAGCGACAGGCCATACAGTGTGAATGCAACCACCAGCAGTGTTCGACCGACTGATGAGTGTCCGACACGGGTCAGCAGCAACCAGGCCGAGGCGATGTAGATACAGCCGCCGACAAGACAGCGAATCATCCAGGCGCCGTAATCATTGATCAGCGGATCCGACATGGCACGAGTGACAAACACAACAACTATGGCAAATATGGCGACCGAAATGGTCCAGGCCACAGGGCGGCTGACATTGAGATTGGCGAAATGACGTGCACCCAGAAACAGCCACAGGCAGCTGAGCAGGCCCGCAATTTCTCCTATCAGCGAGAACAGCAGTAATGCCGTTTGTCCTGAATCGATGACGCGGGGGATGAACAGTGAGAGGTAGTAGATGGTCAGGCCGATCCAGCTGATGCACCAGTAATGCAGAGAATCGCGCTTGAAGACCTTGCTGAAGAGGTAGAGCAGGGTGCTGATCAGGGCTGCCTGTGCCAGCTGTGTGGTCAGCACCATCAGCCGCACTCCGGGCGTCATGACCTGACGTGCTGACTCGAGCATGTTCAGTTCTTCTGTCATGAGAATCGGTACTGCATCTGTTTTTGTCACCACCAGTCAAATACAGAGAAGTAGAACTGACTGGATGTCCGGACTACTCAATCACCGGACACAGCCACATGACTTCAATCACTCCGGATGAAGGCACATGACCTGTGAGACTACCCCTGCAACTGCTCAGATCATGTTCTATAGCTTACACCAAAAATGTGACACAGTTCTCATTCTGTGGTCTTTCAGAAACCTGGTGACTGACCAGCCGTGACCTCATTGCCCGTTCAGGTAGTCATCCAGTCGATGCAGTGCGTTTTCCCATTGCCGAGAGACGGTATCCAGATAATCGCGCATCTGGTTGATTATCTCCGGCCGATAGCGGTAACGACGCTCTCTACCGACGCGTTCGGAACTGATCATACCTGCAGTGGCCAGCACCTTCAGGTGTTTTGTCACGCCCTGACGACTCTGGTCAGTGCCAAGGGTGAGTTCACTGATGGAATAATCCTCACCCGAGCACAGTCGGGTGATCAGCTGAAGCCGCGTGGCATCACCCAGGGCAGCAAACAGGGGGGCGGTCTGCTCGATTGCATCTGTCATGTCAGTCAGCCATGTGGGCTGTGATGTGCCCAACCTGCTCGGTCCAGCCCTGGGCATTGCTTCGTAATGCGTCGACCCGGCGTGGGTCATCGGGTAGTGCATCAAACCCTGATTCTCTTATGGTCAGCCGAGTCCCGTTACCGCTGGCCTCCAGCCTGAATTCGACCAGTGTGGTCGGTTCATTGCTGTAATCGGTCTCGGGTTCACCGCCATAGGGGCACCAGCGATAGGCGAACAGAGTCTCGGGCTTCATGGTGACAACCGTGGCTTCCCATTTCAGGTGCTCATAGCCAGGATAGGTGATCTGTCCTGTCGACTTTTCACCGGGTACGAACGGACCATCCAGATTCACCCGGAACCATTGGCCAAATTCCCTGTGATCGGTGATTGCTCTCCAGACACGGGATATTGGCGAATTCAATTCTATGGTCTTTACGATTTCATCAGTCATATGCGCAACCTCCAGGTTGCGCATATTGTGACATGCAAGACCGCTTAATGCAACCATATAGTTGCATTAAGCGGGTGGGTTTATGGCTCAGCGCCTTGTGCTGATCCTGTCTTGCTGTCTGATTTTCGCCTGGGCCACCCAGACCAGCAGCAGTGAGAGTAGCAGCATCATGGGCAGACCCAGTGTGGGAACTGACACAGCCGAAGCAGCAATGCCGAAACCGGTGAGCGTGATGGCAATCATTTCACCGCCGCCGCCAGCCACATCAAGCATGCCGTTCGATGCCCCGGTCATGGTGGGTGTGAACCTGACATCGATGCTGCAACTGGCACCGGCAGCCAGACTGTTGCCACAGCTGCCGCCAACCCGACTGAAGTCACCACTGATACTATCCACCAGACCATTGATGGCACTGCCGGTGTTGTTTGTCAGTGTGGCCGTCATCGTGGCACTGTCGTTGAACACCACCACATTGCCGAAATCAAGGCCGCCACCAGGGGCCAGGGACAGGGGTGGAACACCCGTTCCGTCCAGGGTGATGGCATCCGAGGGTGCCACCCCGTCCATGGCAGTCAACTGGGCAGCAAGAGCGCCGTCGACAGTCGGCGAGAAGATGACATCAGTGGTGCACTGGGCACCGGCCATCAGCATGGCACCACTGCAGGTGTCATTGCTGAGCGTGTAAGCACCATTGCTGCTCATCAGCGTGATCATGCCGGTTGTCACACCACCGGTGTTGGTCAGTGTGGCCGTCATGGCGGTGCTCGTCGTGCCGGTCTGTACTGAACCGAAATTAAGTCCGGCGTCAGGCGTCAGATCGAGCGCGCCTGGCGTGAAGCCGGTGCCGGACAACATGATTGCATCCATTGGTCCTGCCGCATCCGTCACGATCAGATTGTCCATGCTGGCGCCATCGTTCTGTGGATTGAATGCGATGTCTGCCGTGCATTGAGCGCCGGCCATCAGTGTCGTTCCGGTACAGCCATCATTACTGATGATGTAATCGGCCGTGGCAACTGAAAGCGTCAGTAATCCGCTCGTCATGGCGCCGGTATTGGTAACTGTCGCGGTCATGGCTGGGCTCGTCATGCCGGTTTCAACCATGCCGAAGGCCAGGCCGGCATCCGGTGTCAGATCGATACCTGCCGGTGTGAAGCCAGTGCCGGTGAGGGCGATGGCATCCATCGGTGCCACCCCGTCCATGGCGGTCAGCATGTCCATCCTGGCGCCATCGGTCTGCGGGCTGAAGATCACGTCCACGGTGCACATGGCCCCCGGCATCAGCACGGTGCCGCTGCAATTGTCATTGGCGGTGGTGAAATCGACCGTACCTACCGAGACGGTGAGCATGGCGGTGTTCTGGCCGCCGGTATTGGTCAGCGTGGCCGTCATGGCCGCACTCATCATACCGGTCTCGACCATGCCGAACGCCAGGCCGGCATCCGGTGTCAGATCCAGCGCTGCCGGTGTGAAACCGGTGCCAGTGAGGGCGATTGCATCCATCGGCGCGACCCCGTCCATGGCGGTCAGCATGTCCATCTTGGCGCCATCGGTCTGCGGGCTGAAGATCACATCCACGGTGCACATGGCCCCCGGCATCAGCACGGTGCCGCTGCAGTTGTCGTTGGCGGTGGTGAAATCGGCCGTGCCGACCGAGACGGTGAGCATGGCGGTGTCCTGGCCGCCGGTATTGGTCAGCGTGGCCGTCATGGCCGCACTCATCATGCCGGTCTCGACCATGCCGAAGGCCAGTCCGGCATCGGGTGTCAGGTCAAGCGAGCCTGCCGTGAAGCCGGTGCCGGAAATGGCGATGGCATCCATCGGTGCCACCCCGTCCATGGCGGTCAGCATGTCCATCTTGGCGCCATCGGTCTGCGGGATGAAGATCACGTCCACGGTGCACATGGCCCCCGGCATCAGCACGGTGCCGCTGCAATTGTCATTGGCGGTGGTGAAATCGACCGTACCTACCGAGACGGTGAGCATGGCGGTGTTCTGGCCGCCGGTATTGGTCAGCGTGGCCGTCATGGCCGCACTCATCATACCGGTCTCGACCATGCCGAAGGCCAGGCCGGCATCCGGTGTCAGATCCAGCGCTGCCGGTGTGAAACCGGTGCCAGTGAGGGCGATGGCATCCATCGGCGCGACCCCGTCCATGGCGGTCAGCATGTCCATCTTGGCGCCATCGGTCTGCGGGCTGAAGATCACATCCACGGTGCACATGGCCCCTGGCATCAGCACGTTGCCGCTGCAGTTGTCGTTGGCGGTGGTGAAATCGGCCGTGCCGACCGAGACGGTGAGCATGGCGGTGTCCTGGCCGCCGGTATTGGTCAGCGTGGCCGTCATGGCCGCACTCATCATGCCGGTCTCGACCATGCCGAAGGCCAGTCCGGCATCCGGTGTCAGATCCAGCGCTGCCGGTGTGAAACCTTCCCCTGTGAGCGTGATGCTGTCCATGATGCCGCCATCGGCTGTTGCTGTCAGCGAGCCCATTTGCATGCCATCAGCTGCAGGTGAGAACACCACATCGATGGTGCAGTTGCCACCCGGCATTACTGTTGTGCCGTTGCAGTTATCCGTCATGGCACTGAAATCACCCGTGAACATGGTGCTGACATTGGTGGCGTCAGAGCCACCGGTGTTGCTGAGTGTGGCCGTCATGGCCGCACTGCTGTTTCCGGTCTGTATCATGCCAAATGCCAGACCGGCATCGGGTGTCAGATCCAGCACTGCGGGATCGAATCCGGATTCGTAGGCACCGATATCACAGTTGGGCTGGCCGTCCGGCCTTGTGGTCGGCAGGCCACGCGCATCCAGATTGAAGACAGGAGGGTCGGCACAGACGGTATTGTTGCCACCATTCAGAGCAGCCGAGGTGTCGTTGATGGCCTGAGTCAGCACGAACAGGTTATCGCCCGCCAGAATGGCTGGTGCATCCAGAACCGGGTCACCGGAATCGAATGCAGTACTGCCGCAACCGGTATTCGGGTTGAACTGCAGATTATTGCCTGAATTCGTCACCGGATCACCGGCACAGTTACCACCGGTATTGTTGCTGACGATGGAATTGACCACGGTAAAATCGGCTGCATTGGCATTGTCGTTGAACAGGCCACCGCCGCTGTTGTTCGCCATATTGCTGTCGATGGTGACATTGATCAGTTCGATATTACTTGCAGCGGTGTTGGAGATCGCACCGCCATCGGTATCGGCTGAATTGCCGTTGAAGGTTGTGTTTGCGACGGTGAGGGTGTGGCTGCTGGTACCGTTGTAGGCGACACCGCCACCGGTGGAGGAGTCGCTGCTGTTGTTGATGAAGCTGGACTGTACGACCGTCATCGGGCCACGTGCATAGATGGCCCCACCGGATCCGTCCGGTGTAGTCGGACCCGAGGCGGTGTTGTCAAGGAAATTACTGCGATAAATGCCGCCCAGACTGAGGTCGGGAACCGTCATCAGGCTGGCGGCATTACCCAGACGCGAACCCAGTGACAGCAGTATGGCGCCACCGGCACCGTTGGGGGCAGAGTTGCTGATGAACTGGCTGTTCACGATGGCGTAGATGACGCCTGTGTTTCCCGAATTATCGCTCCAGATGGCGCCCCCGCCATCCTCACCGGTGTTACCGTTGGCCGTGTTGTGCGCGAAGATACCATTGATGATGCTGAAATTGGCAACCGTGTCGCCACTGATGATTCTGAGGCCGCCGCCGTTGCCCGATGCCGTATTGCCGGACATCGGATCCAGCGGGTTGCCGAAGACGCAATCGGTACACACCAGGTTACTGCCGGAAAAGTTGACCGCACCGCCGTTGCCATTGGTGGCTTCGTTGTTGGTGAACACCACATTGGTCAGTACCAGCGATTCGCCGCCGTTGATCGCGCCTCCATTGTTTGCCGTATTGGAATCGAAGATGCTGTTGGTCGCACTGAACACAGCAGTGGCCGCATTGATGCGCACGGCAGAATTGACCGCATTCTGCAATGTCAGGTTGTTGATGCTCAGATCAGAAGTGCTGGCCGACAGCACAAAGATACTGTTGTTGGAGGTGCCGCCATCGATGGTCACACCCATGCCCCCGTCGACGATCAGTTCATTGCTGACATTGGCAATGGTCGTGGACAGTATGATGGTGTAACCCATGTCGAATTCGATGGTATTGGGCGCTGCTGTGGCACCACTGCAGTCGCCCGCGGATGATTCATTGAATGCATCCAGCATCGCTTCTGCCAGCGAACAGAGATTGTCCATTGTGTCATTGTCACCCTTGTCGGTGTCGACAGTGATGGTTCCCGCCCACACGACGGGTGAGAACATGATCAGTGTGAGTGTGACAAGACACACCCGCATGGTTGTTGAAAATCCTGCACAGCACCGGTCGTTAGTCATACCTGCTTCCCCTGGATTTGATTGTTGATAAAAGCCGGGCACGACCATCCCTGGCGTAGTCCGGCATTGTTTACTGTTAAACTGTCAGCAGTACCTGAACCGAACAGCTTTTTCGCAAAAAGATCTGGATACGCGGCATACTCATCCAGGCGTAGGCTGGCATTTCGTGATGCAGCGTTGATTGTGCAAAGCGTCGGGACTAAGCTTCAGGATCAATCGGGGAGAGAAATACCGGCATGCAAATTCTGCATTTATTACTGCTTGTCATTGTCGCAGGTATGACGGACATCAGTCTGGCAACGGATCGTTCTGCTGACAGTCACGTTCGATTCCATCTGACCGTCAACACGCTGCCGCAGGATGCCGAAGTCGAGTTCGAAGGTGCTGATCTTGCTTATGCACCGCGCATGAGCTTGCCTGCAGCTGAGTATGACATCGTCGTCAGTCGTGATGGCTATGAGACCGTCAGCAAGTCAATTCGGCTCGATGATGACCGCATGATCGAGATCCGGCTGGCCTACGGCAGTGCATCACCGTTCTGGACACGCGTGATGGAAGAGGGCAGCGCAGAGAAAACCATTGAGCGACTGCAACAGGCAGAGCCGGATGATTACGCCTCGATGTATCTGCTGGCCATAGGCCATGCCTTCGGCTACGGCGTTGAGGAAGATCTGGCGCAGGCAGCATCACTCTATCTGTCACCGGCTGAAAACGGTCATCCCTATGCACAGTACAAACTCGGTGAAGCCTATGCAGAAGGCCTGGGTGTGACCGCTGATATCAATCAGGCCATCAACTGGTATCGGCAGGCGGCGCTGAATGGGCTGGATGTTGCACAGATCGCTATCGGATACATCTTCGATCAGGGTAATGGTGTTGATCAGGATCATGACGAAGCCATACGCTGGTATCGCATGGCGGCAGATTCGGGCTATTCGATAGGCCAGTACAACATGGCCGTGATGTACCGCAATGGCTGGGGAGTGGAACAGGATTACGATGAATCCCTCAAGTGGTACCTGCTGGCTGCCGAACAGGGTGATGTCGACGCCGAGTACGCGATTGGCCAGTATTACGAGTACGGTACTGCTGTCGAGGAAGACAAGGCAACCGCACTTGAGTGGTACCAGAGGGCTGCGACACAGGGAGACCGTTATGCTCAGTCCCGAGTCGGCCTGTTTTATGACAAGGGGGTTGCAGTTGAACAGGATCATGCTGAAGCCGTCAGGTGGTTCCGTATGGCTGCAGATCAGGGGTACAGCTATGCCCAGCATAATCTGGCACTGGCCTATGAATACGGTACCGGCGTGGAACAGAGCTATATCGATGCCGCTCACTGGTACCGAAAGGCTGCCGAACAGGGACTGGCGGCTGCACAGTACAGCCTGGCCTATGCGCATGAGTACGGGCTGGGTGTGGCACAGAGTCAGCGCGATGCAGTGGACTGGTATCGACGCGCAGCCGAGCAGGGTCACGCCTCATCACAGCAGAGCCTGGGCTATGGCCTACGATCACGGCGAGGGTGTCGAGATCGATCATGTCGAAGCGGTAAAATGGTATCGTCTGGCCGCTGAACAGGGCAATGCCAACGCCCAGAACAACCTGGGAGTTTCCTATGAATACGGCGAGGGCGTCGAGCCCGATATCCAGGAGGCACTGAAGTGGTATCGGCTGGCGGCCGATCAGGGGCTGGCACAGGCCCAGCACAATCTGGCTGCCAGTTATGATTACGGAACCGGTGTCGAACCCCGATGCGGATGAGGCCGTCAAATGGTACCGTCTGGCGGCAGAGCAGGGTCACGCCTCATCGCAGAACAACCTTGGAGTGGCCTACGAAAATGGTGAGGGCGTTCGGCGTGATAACCGCATGGCCGTTTCCTGGTATCGCAAGTCGGCCGAACAGGGCGTTGCGGCTGCGCAGCACAACCTGGCGGTCTGTTACGACAATGGCACCGGGATCGAGCGGGATGATGCCATGGCCGTGACCTGGTACCGGCGTGCAGCCGAGCAGGGCTATCCCGGATCACAGCACAATCTTGCCGTCGCCTACGATATCGGCGAGGGTGTTGATCCTGATCCAGTCCTGGCCCATGAAATGGTATCACCAGGCAGCGGCACAGGGTGTCGAGCAGTCACAGAAACGAATCAGGGAAATGTGCAGCGATAGCGGACTCTTTCAGGGAGATCGCCAGGTAATCGGGCGACGCCTGTGCAGCAATGTCGATCAACCCGCATCTTCCAGGATCAGGGGGTCGCGAAATTCGACCGATCAGTGAATGCAGACCACTTAGAGCCTGCATTCCCGGGATTACTGACTCTCGAAACCATCCACGAAAATGATGACGTCATGTTCATCAGCTCCCAGATCGAATGTACCGAACAGGTCCGTATGCGTGAGTGAATCAACTCCCCTGAACTGGTAGTCGATATCCGTGCCTCCGGAGGCCAGGTTGTCACAGAAGTCAATCGCCGGTGACAGCTCCGAGAGGTGATAGTCATTGCCGGCCGGATCGAGAAACATTGGGTCGTCGATGACAATATTCACTGGCACTCGGCAGACTGGCAGTTTCGTGTACCATCAGACAGCCGAATGTGGGGATCACGCCACCACCGGTGCTGACCACGCTGCCCTGTTGTTCATCAAAGATACTGGACAGCAGTTGCAGGTTGCCGCCAAAGGCTGAAATGTCCACCAGTTGGTTGAGATTGTCCGCAAAACTGACATAGCGAATGTTACTGTCCACAGTGACCAGTTCCACCACCTCATCGGCACCTTCATTCCCCGTGACCAGGACACTGTGCATGAACAGTTCCGCATTGTTGACGTGAACGGCGCTGGCCTGGTCGGCTTCGTTGTCGCTGATATTGGTTTTCTGGAATTCCAGATCGGTATTGATCGAGACAACACCGCCACCCATGCCATTGATCGCATTGTTTCCTGTGATCCGGGAACAGGTCTCCTTGCAACGTGAGGTGAGGTTGCGTTCAAAGCGTACAGAGTCTGCACTGATGGCGTAGAGACCGCCACCACTGGCATTACTGGCCACATTCAGGCTCAGATCTGTATCCCGGAACACCGCACTGCTGCCGCCATCCAGATAGACACCGCCACCATTGGCATTGGTGGCTGAATTATTTGTAATGAACAGGCGTGCGTCGGGTGGACTTGAGGGGTTTACAAACGCTCCCTCGGCAAGAATTACACTCGAGTTCGTCGCGAAGAGACCGCCGCCACCGTTAACCGCGTTGTTGAATGTAACGCCGTAATTGTCCCGCGAGATGAGTCGCAGATAACAATTGTCGAGAAAGATGCCTCCACCGCTCGATGCGAAATTGAAGCCGATATTCGAGTCTGATACCAGTATGCCCGTATTCATGCCCTGGGGTGCATTGATGCAGTAGATCCCGCCACCGCTGATGGTCGCTTCATTGAACGCACCGATCTGGCTGCCCAGGCTGACGATGAGCTGGCCGCCCAGTGAGCCATCGAAATAGATACCAGCACCACGGGCTGACATATTGTTGTGTACGAAGGTGTTATCAAGAATCAGCCTGTTGGTGCCGGCAAGCTGAATGCCACCGCCATGATCGACGTCAGCACCGCCACCTGAGATATCCAGATCCCGGAATGTGACGGTCATGCGATCAAGCGTGTCACCCAATACCTCGAATACACTGTGACTGCCGTTACCAGTGATTTCTGTTCGACCACTGCGGTTACCGAGGTCGCATGAGAGAAATCCACCAAATAACTCAACCGATTTGTGCAAATACAAACAGACGCTGATTTGTATAGCTCTGATCCTTAGTGATGTAGATTGTGTCTTCACTCGGCCCATTGTCAAATGCCGTCTGAATGGCACCCTGAATCGTGTTGTGTGTACACGACGGGCCGGCCCCGACCCTCAGAATCACAGCATCGGAACCCGGGCTGGCCAATAGCAGGCCGAGCATGACACAGATCATGCTTAACTTTTTCATACGCTACCCCAATTAACATTTAAGTTAAAAAAACGTTAACACATGGGTATCGGCTCGACCATACGGGATATCCACGACAGGATTCGCATGAACCCCGTTGTTCTGTTCTGGTCAAACATCAGGGCTCAGAAATACAGGACTCAGCTGCGTTGCTGACTGTCGGGCTTGCAGCCATTAATTCAGTCTTGCTTCTGGCTGAGACTGGCTGATTTAGCGGGTGGCGTTGGGGATCATGGGTCGATAATCGGGAAAGCCCGGCTTGGACCGGAACCGTGACAGGCCATCGCTGAACACCGATGTGCCGGACAAGCGGTCAAAGCGTGCCACCAGTGCGTCTACGTTGCTGTAGTTTCGACGGCAACAGCTGACGTAGTCTGCCAGCAATTCAACAAGACTACCCTCGGATGCCTGCATCAGTGCATCATTGGCCTGCAGGAAGAAGGCAGCACCACCCCAGTACATGGTGGGGTACTTGCCCTCACTGCGCAGCCTTGATGCGGCCTGTGCAAATGCTCGTCGTCGGTAGGTGTAATTACGTTCCGCTGACCTCAGGTTTCGCAGGTAACGGCGCTCCATATCGGCCTTGCTCATGACACCCATCCGGTTCATTACCTGATATTGCATGTAACTGGCAAAACCCTCGGCAAACCACGCATTGGAGCGTCCGACGTAGGGAATGATCAGATGGCTCATTTCGTGGGCGGCAGTCCAGTCGCGTCGGAATGCATCGAGTGAGAACGAGGGATCGACATGAAAGTGCACACCCTGACGGCGCTGTGAACGTTCGGTATTGGCCCAGGGCACGGGCTCCCGCGCTCGCGACCTGTGAAAGTGGATATGCATGGTGAACGGCAATTCACCCACCAGATCCTCCAGCGCGGCATGGGTTTCAGCTGCCCATGATTTCAGTTTTTGCTGGTCCCTGAGACTGAAGTTCGATTCGAAATGAAAGCGCAGGTCTGCATTCGCCACAGGCGTGATCAGGACCAATGCCAGTAATGCGATGAAGGGACGCGCAAAAGAGTGACAGTTCAGGCTTTTCGGGGTGATCATACAGTTTTAGGACAATGTCATCTGGTATTGGTTGCATTCCCAGAGGGACAGGGTCCGGATATTCCGTGTCCAGTCCGACATTAGACGGCCTGACACGATGCAGCATAATCACCCATTAATGCATCAGCCCTGTGAGCTGATGCATTGGATCAATGACAGGTCTACTTGATCAGCTTGACGACAAACAGCAGCAGGATGGCACCACCGGTTGCCATGGCGATCGATCCAATGAGGCCACCTGCGGAGATCCCGAGCCAGCCAAAGACATGGCCACCGAGGATGGCGCCGATGACGCCCACCAGCATGTTGACAGGCAGGCCAAAGCCCTTGCCCTTCATCAGGGTGCCGGCCAGCCAGCCGGCGACCGCGCCGATCGCAAGAAAAATGAGCAGATGTTCGATGTTCATGGCAGTCCTCCCGTTAAACTGACGACACACTAACAGGAATCACGCCTCATGGCATGTCAACATGGCCCAGCCGAACCGGGCCTGAATTGTATTGACCGCGCCACTTCGCCACTATGGGGCGCGCCTGAGTGAGATGTTCAATCTTGTGCTGTCACCGAGATGTTCAGCTCGCTGAGCTGGTCTTCCGAGACCCCACTCGGTGCTTCTGTCATCAGGCAGGAGGCACTGGTGGTCTTGGGGAAGGCGATTACGTCGCGGATCGAGGTGGAGCCACTCATCAGCGTGGCCATTCGATCCAGACCGAAGGCAATGCCGCCGTGCGGCGGGCAGCCGTAGCGCAGGGCTTCGAGCAGGAAGCCGAATTTGTTCTGGGCTTCGTCTTCTTCGATGCCGAGAATGCCGAAGATCTTGGACTGCAGTGCCTGGTCGTGAATCCTGATCGACCCGCCACCGATTTCCCAGCCGTTGAGTACCATGTCGTAGCCCTTGGAGATGGTATCGCCTGCCTTGTCGTCGAGTTTGTTGAGATCTTCGTCGATAGGCGCTGTGAAGGGGTGGTTGCAGGCGTAGTAACGACCGTCTTTTTCGTCCCATTCGAACATGGGGAAGTCGAGTACCCACAGGGGTTGCCAGCCTTCGTTGACCAGGTCCAGGTCCTGTGCCACTTTCAGGCGCAGTTCGCCCAGGAAGGCATTGACAGTGGATTTGTCACCGGCGCCGAAGAACAGGATATCGCCGTCCTTCGCCTGGGTGGCGTCCAACAGTCCGGATACGGCCTTGTCGTCTAGGAATTTGGCAATCGGCGATTGCAGGCCCTCAAGACCCTTGCTGGCTTCATTGACCTTGATCCAGGCCAGACCCTTGCCACCGTACTGCTTGATAAAATCGGTGTAGCCGTCGATCTGCTTGCGTGACAGTGACGCACCGCCAGGTACACAGATAGCTGCAACTTTACCATTGGGATCGTTGGCCGGGCCTGAGAAGACATTGAAGTCCACATGTCGTAACGGATCACAGACGGTGACCAATTCGAAGTCGATACGCAGGTCGGGTTTGTCGTTACCAAATCGGTTCATGGCGTCATGCCAGGACATGCGTGGGAACGGGTCCGGCAGATCTACATCAAGCACATCCCTGAAGGCGGCACGAATCATGTTTTCGGCCAGCGTGAGGATATCCTCGCGTTCGATAAAGGCCATTTCGATATCGAGCTGGGTGAATTCGGGCTGCCGGTCGGCACGCAGGTCTTCATCTCTGAAGCAGCGAGCAAACTGATAGTAGCGGTCCATGCCCGACATCATCAGCAGCTGCTTGAACAGCTGTGGTGATTGCGGCAGGGCGTAGAAACTGCCGGGATGTACACGGCTGGGCACCAGGTAGTCACGCGCACCTTCAGGTGTGGCTCGCGTCAGAATCGGTGTTTCAATGTCGGTGAAATGGCTGTTATCGAGGTAGTTGCGCAGCGCACGAGTGAGTCTGGCACGCAGTCGGATGGCATCCTGCATGTGTGGGCGACGCAGGTCCAGATAACGATGTCGCAGGGTAATTTCCTCATTGGCCTCTTCCTTCAGCATGAAGGGGAGGGCCGGAGCCTCGTTCAGTACGGTAATTTCGTCGGCATAGACTTCCACCTGACCCGTGGTCTCACCGGCCTTGACCTGTGACTCAGGCCGCAGGGCGACCTTGCCCGTGACCTGGATACAGTACTCGTTGCGCAGGGCGTTGCACTGATCAAGCATGGCCTGATTATCCGGATCGACGGTCACCTGAACCACGGCGGTATGATCTCGCAGGATAATGAACATCTTGCGTACATTGTTCACCCATCCGCAAAGGGTAACGGTTTCGCCCGCCAGTTCGGGTTGCATTTCTCCGCAATAGTGGCTGCGCAATGTAGTTGAGGTCGGGTGTGTCATGGGCGTGCCTTGTATGCCTTGTGGGGCTGTCGGTCAGATCAACCACAGCCTGAATCGTTGATCGTGGGTTAACTGGCGGAAGTGGAGCTGGATTTCGACGTCGAGCTGTTGCTGGACGAGGTGTCCTTCTTCACACTGGTCCTGGTATCCCCGCTGCTGTTTGTCGAGCTGCTCACCGAGCTGCCGCTATCACTGCTGTCACCCGCGATATTCTTCTTGTTGCCGGATTTGAAGTCGGTTTCATACCAGCCACTGCCGGAGAGGCGAAAGGCAGGCGCCGATACCATCTTGCGCAGGCTGTCCGAATGGCATTCAGGACATTCTGTCAGCAACGGGTCGCTGATCTTCTGAAGCGCTTCGAACTGGTGCTCACAGGCCTGGCACTTGTAATCGTAAAATGGCATGGTCGATCTCCACGGTCATGATGGCCGGGTCAAAACAGCTGGTCATGGTATCAAATTTCCGGTCTGGATTGGATATGCGGCTGATCATCGGGTTTTCAATTGCTGTCTCATGACATTCGGACTGTGTCAGCGAAGCTGATTCAGGCTAAGATGTGCCGGTTGGCCCGGGCCTGATTGTCGAATCCGGCGGTCGAATGTAATTGATCAGGGTCACTACATACAGAATCTGACAACCCTATTGTGACGAGATCGCTGCTGATGAACAAATTCCTCAAAATCGTGGTTCCATTCGTAATCATCACCTACCTGATATTTGCTGCCGGTCTTTACAGTCTGCAAAAGAGTTTCATCTACATGCCGACGGTTGAGGTCTCTGTGGCAGGTATTCAGACACGGGAAATTCAATCGGAGGCTGTGACACTCAAGATGGGTGTCATGCAACCGGATCAACCCAGAGCGCTGATTTACTTCGGCGGAAATGCTGAAGTGGTGTATCACAATGCCGAGCTGTTCGAGACCTGGTTTCCCGATTTACACCATTTACCTGCCCAATTACCGGGGATATGGTGGCAGTGACGGGGCGCCCGACGAAGTCGCGCTGTATGCCGATGCCCTGAATATCTATGATGCCGTGGCCACCGATCACCAGCAGGTCTCAGTCATCGGCCGAAGTGTCGGCACGGCCGTGGCCACACACCTGGCCGCTAATCGTGATGTGGACCGGCTGGTGCTGGTGACACCCTTCGCCGAGATGGTCAGCATCGCGCAGAAGGCATTTGTGGTGTTCCCGATGCAGTGGCTGCTGACCGAACAGCACCGATCGATTGATCGCGTCAGCGATATCAGTGCCGCCACGCTGCTGCTGGTTGCCGAGTGGGATGAAATCGTGCCCGCAGACAATGTCCAGAAACTGATCACTGCCTTTGGCAGTCAGGCACAGACGGTCACCATCGAAACTGCCGGGCACAACAATATCCAGACCTTCATGTCCTATCAGCAGGCGATTCAGGATTTCATGCGATGAGCAGTGCCGGTTCTGCGTCTGTGCTGCCGAATCAGCGTCATCTGTTTGACATGCCCGATGAGGTGGCCTACCTCAATTGTGCCTACATGGGGCCCTGTCCCAGAGCCTCGATGCAGGCCGGCAGCGACGGCATGGCGCGCAAGAGTGCACCCTGGGAGATCCAGGCAGCAGATTTCTACGCACCGGTGGAACACCTGCGCAGCCGTGTGGCCAGCCTGTTCGATACAGCTGCCGACAATATTGCACTGCTGCCCTCGGTTAGTTACGGCATCGCCATCGCTGCCAGTAATGTACAAATTGAAGCAGGCAAGTGCATACTCATGCTGGCCGAGCAATTTCCGTCCAATGTCTATGCCTGGCAACAACGGTCACGGCGGGATCAACTCGGCATCCTGACTGTGCCACGACCCGTTGATGATGACTGGACTACGGCGATTCTGGGCTTGCTGGATGAACGTGTTGGCCTGGTGGCCTTGCCGCAGGTGCACTGGGCCGATGGCACATTGATCGGCCTCGACAGGATCAGTGATCGCTGTCGTCAGCTGGGTATTCCGCTGGTGCTCGATCTGACGCAGTCGCTGGGTGTGATGCCCTTCTCGATCGATCGCATTCAGCCCGACTTTGTCTTCACTGCCGCCTACAAGTGGCTGCTGGGCCCCTACGGGCTTACCTATGGCTACATCAGTCCCGAATATCAGCAGGGCACACCGCTTGAATTCAACTGGATCAGTCGTCGCGACAGCCAGAATTTCACCAACCTGGTGAACTACACCGACGATTATCAGCCAGGCGCACGCCGTTACGATTTCGGTCAGCATGCCAACCTGGGGCAGCTGGCCATGGCAGCAGCCTCTGTTGATCAGATTCTCGACTGGGGTATTGCTGCGATTGCCGCAACACTGGATGCAAAGACAGAAGTGATTGCGCGCGAGGCCGAAGCACTGGGCTATCGCGTGGCCGAACTCTCATGCCGCGGTCCACACCTGCTGGGACTGGTGAGTGACGCTGGCTTGCCGGCAGATCTGGCCGAACGACTCAAGGCGCACAATGTCACGATTTCAGTTCGGGGAAATGCGCTTCGTATTTCACCCTATCTGTACAACACCGAGGCAGATATTGATCGTCTGCTGAGTGCGCTAAGGTAAACTCGACTCTAATTGTCTCTCGAGTTGATCCGGTCCAGCCGGTCGTGTCCGGGCGGTGCCCGGTCTGCAAGCACCTGCTCGCCATTGATTCGTATCGGATTCGCCATCATGCGAATGCCATCGCGTTCTGTAATCAACTCACGAGCCGCCACCTGATCGGAGGCCATGGCCGCTTCGACTCGATTGATGGGGGCGCAGGGAATGCCCGCTGTCCGGCAGCCCGAAAGCCAGTCTTCACTCGATCGCGTGCTCATCACGGCCTGCATGGCCTCGACCAGCGTCTCGCGGTGTTGCACCCGCTGACGATTGCTGGCGTACTCGGCCTGCCTGTACAGGCGGTTGTTGGCCAGGTTGCACCAGGCCTGAAACTGACGATCATTGCCAATGGCCAGCATGACATGACCGTCGAGTGTGTCGAAGGGTTCATAGGGCGCAATGCTGGCATGAGCATTGCCATGTCGTACAGGGTTCTTCTCTGACGCAAGCCAGGCACTGGCCACATTGCCAAGACAGGCCATTTGCACATCGAACAACGCAAGATCCAGATGACAGCCCTGGCCGTGCCTTTCCCGACCCAGCAGCGCGGCCTGAATGGCGTTGGCTGCATACAGGCCCGTCTGAAGATCAGACACCGCCACGCCTGTCTTGTAGCCGTAACCCTGTGCTTCATTCACAGGCCCGGTCAGACTCATCAATCCCGTTTCGGCCTGAATCAGGGTGTCGTAGCCCGGACGATCGCGGTTGGGACCAGTCTGGCCGTATCCGGTAATTGAACAGTACACCAGTCCCGGGTTCGCCTGGCTGAGCGTGTCGTAGTCCAGGCCGTATGTCGCCAGTTTGCCCGGAAGAAAGTTCTCGATCAGCACATCGGCGTCTGCAATCAGTGCCAGCAGGTCCGAGTGCTGTTCCGGCTCGGTAAAGTCGATCAGCCGGTTTTCCTTGCCTCGATTAGCGCAGACGAAATAGGCTGATCGGCTGCTGTCAATATCAGGCGGGCCCCAGTGACGGGTTTCATCGCCCGTTTCGGGGTGCTCGATCTTGATCACCTCCGCGCCCAGGTCGGCCAGCAACTGGCTGCACCAGGGCCCGGCCAGTACACGTGAGAGGTCAATGATGCGGATGCCCGAGAGAGGGGCGTTCAGTGGTGGGTGTGTCATGGTGCCAGAGTGCTTGCCAGTGATTCTGCACGACACCCTAGCACGGCCAATCAATGCCCGACAGTGCAGGGCATAGTTCAGGTCCGAATCAGGACCTGCTCATTCGTATCGGTTCTGCTCTTCCTCGATCAGCTCACGAATCAGCAGCACATCGGGATCGAAGTCGATCATCAGGTTGTTGCCCTGCTGTGACAGGCTCATGTGACTGAGAAGGTCCTGTGCGATGGCGTGACTGTCTGTCTCGAACATGGCAAAGGTGATGGCTGTCTGCACCAGATTGTGTATCAGATCGGCGCTGACTGCATCGGCAGCTTCAAGATCGGCCTGGATATGGATTCGATCGAACTGTTCATTGCCGGACAGCGTCACTGACTTGAGGTGATTCATCATGGGGAAGTTGAGCTGGCCCGGTTCGATATCGAACAGCTGGTTCATGTCGGCAATGACGCGATCCCGATCAAAGCGAAACACGGCCAGACCCTGGTTTCTAACCCGCCAGTTGCTGTCAGGCTGAATGCCTGTATCGATGAACTGATGTAACAGCCTGAAATTGCCGCTGATCATCAGTTGCCGGTCTCCCCAGGCAACGCCGATGACACGTTGCTGCGGTATCAGCTGTTCATCATACCAGCGCTCGATGTCCTCGGGATTCGAACGCTTCAGTCCCGTCAGTGCCGTTCGATGATCCTCGATGGCCTCGGCATCACGCGAGGTGACAAGATAATCCCGATCGCGATAGCTGAACTGCCTGACATTGGGGCTGTTCTCGCGCAGAAACTCTTCGAACATGTGCTCGATGTCGGCATCGCTGTCACCATAGAAGATCATGGTCGGAAAGGAGTTTTCGCCGGAGGTATGAAAGACACTGATGGCCTCCAGGGGTGTGTAGAAGTCAAACCCCAGCTCCATGATACCTTCGTCTATCGACTCCTGCAGTTCGGCTTTCTCGAAAATGAGCTGGCCGATGGCGGATTGTTTCAGCGCCGCGACGTTGAGGTTGACGTAGAACGATTCGTTGACCTGTTCGGCTTCCAGCGCTTCCAGCCTGGCATCATCGGCGTGTTCGCTGATGGCTGTCTGTTCGGGCTTGGCATCGATGCCGTCTGCGAAGGCGCAGCAGATAGACAGGTTCAGCAGCAGCAGGCAGATGAGTGTCTTGAACTGATTCATGCGACGTTCCTTGTGTCGGCCCTTGGATGTAATCGATTAAAGCAGAATCGGGTTGACTAACCCAGTGCCGAAGGTTGATCGTCATGAAATGAACATGATGATGACATCACCCTGAGGGTGACGGTCGTTTTGCCGTTATCAGCCCGGTTGTTTTTCCGTGCTCCTCTCGCGCCAGTTGAAACGGTTCAGATCCTGCTTCAGCAGCTCGATTTCCTGACGCAGTGCCAGTTCCTGATTGAGCGGATTCAGCTGTGGCAGGTTCTGTCCAAGAAAGGCCGGCATCACTGGATTGCCATCATTATCCTGATTGACTATGGCCGGTGCTCCGGAATCCGGTTCAGGCAATGGTGTGTAGGCCGACAGCAGTACAATGACGGCGATGAGGGCGGCGCTGGCCAGAGCCAGCAAGGGTCGCCATCGGGTTCTGTTAACGTCCGCAGACATGGATTCAGAATGTTCGACAGCCTGTACGCCCCGCATGACTCGCTGATGCAGCGAGTGACTGACGCTTCCGGGCAGATCGGCATCATGTCCAACGAACTGATTCAATTGCCGGTCAATGGTTGCATTGCGATTGATCAGGGCCTGGCATTCGGGACAGTCAGCCTGATGGCTGCGCAGAAACCCGGGCTGGTTTTCTGGCCCGTTCATGCGTTCGATCGATCGTTGTGAGAGGCGGCAAATCATGATGATTCCTCGATTGTAGTGTCGTGAGACGGCGCTGTCATCACGTCGTCATCCTGCGGGTCTTGAGTCATGCCCGGCTTTTTCCTGTGGCTAACGGATTGGAACATGTCCCTGAGGTCAGGTTCCCTGGAAAGTTTCTGACGAGCCCTGTGCAGGTTGATCTTGACCCAGCTGGCTGAACGCTTCATCGCCGTCGACAGTTCCTGCACCGACAGGGATTCGACATAATAGAGCCAGATCAGGTCGAATTGCCGTGTGCCCAGGCAACGCTTGATCAGCAGCCACAACTCCAGTCTGTCAGAGGGTTCAAGTGCAGCAAACGGGGTGTCCGGGGGAGTATCGGCGAGCAGGCTGGTGTTGGACTCGGGTTGCGGATCTGCCGTGAGTGTGCCAGCTCTGGCATTGGCCACTCTGGTCTTTCCCAGTTTTCTCAGGGCAATGGTGTACAGCCAGGTGCTGAAGCTGTACTTGCTCTTGAAACTGTACAGATAGGTATAGGCAGCAACAAAGGTTTCCTGCAGCACATCCTCGGCATCGGCGACCTGACCGGTGCGGGCCAGCAGGAATCGATACAGGCGATCCTCGTATCGTGTCACCAGATGCTCGAAATCACCAACCGAGCCATCCAGGGCCCGGTTGATGTAATAATTGTCGGACGGTTGATTCATCCCGTGGCTGACACTGCCTCAGTCAATCATTTCTGTCAGCTGGTCCTTCTCGACCAGCAGATCAATGTTCACCAGAGCCCCATCGCCCGAGATCTGCAGCTGTTCACTCAGTTCGGTCAGCAGCGGTTCATCCGCAGCGTCCAGTGCCTTCAGTGCCACGATGCCCTGTACCACGCCGATCACTGATTGTGCGATTTCCGGAGAGACGGTCTGCACCTGGGCTGTCAGCAGGACATCACCGTCCTGATCAATCATGGCGGCCGAGATGCGGTCAATGTTCTTCAGTACCGAAGAATTCCATGGGTTGTGATGATTGTCAGCATTCGACAGGCCGCCCTGGAGCATGGCGCGCTCGGCCTCGATCACGATCAGTTCAGGCGAGCCCGGGTCGAACCCAGACAGATCCAGCCCACCGTTGATGAATTCCTCGACCACATCCATGTGCTTGGTGAACAGGCTGCTGCTATCACCGAATACGGCATGAAAGCTGTCATCGCTATCGATCTGCACACGGGTATCACCGTCACTGGATTCATGAGAGTAACCCTTGTGTACGGTGTAAACCTCGACACCACGGTAGGTGCTGGTGGCCATCTGGCCGATTTCCTGTGCCTTGTTTGCCAGCTGGTCGATCGAGTCCTGGCTGATATTGCCATGGACTACCACGGCATGGGGTTCACCATCGGCATTGCTGCCCAGCACGGTGACTGCATTGACCTGGCTGCTGACATCGATGCCGGTCTCGCGGCGGACATCTTCCATCGCTTCTTCAATGTCCATTTCCCTGAGCAGGATCTGGCCGACTTCGCTGTTGTGAAACTGTGCCAGGTTGATGTGAGCGTACCACTGGGTCCAGCCGGGCAGGTCGCCGTTCTGCAGTGAGCGTGCCTGCGCAGCCATCGACAGCAGCAAGGCTACCAGGATCATGGCCGCTGAGCGGAAAAATGTTGGTTTCATGTTATGCTCCGAATGTGTTGGGATTCACCTGTTTATAGTGAGCCTGATCCGAAACGGTTACACCAGTGTCATTTTTCCCTGTCAGTCACGCTGAAAAAGGACCGGGTGAGCAGGCGAAGGCCAATGTTTACGAGGCCTGATGAGCTTCATGGAACTGTCATATTGCTGTGATAGCGTGTGCGCAATTCAGGTTCAAGACTTCGATGATGAAAGCTACCGTACAAATTGTTGAAGATGATCAGGCCATTCTCGACATGATTGCATTTGCCGTGGGAAGGGAGGGTTACACGGCAGTGAAGTGCATGAATGCCTCCGAAGCACTCGAACAGGCATCGTCACAGTGCCCGGATATCTTTCTGGTGGACTGGGGTCTGCCAGATCTGAGCGGAACCGAGCTTATCCGTGCCATCCGTCGTGATGATGTCACTCGGGACGTGCCGGTGATCATGCTGACAGCACGCTCCGAAGACAATGACAAGGTCGAAGGGCTCGATGCTGGTGCGGATGATTACCTGACCAAGCCGGTTTCGATTGCCGAGCTGCTGGCCAGAATCAAGGCCCAGTTGCGCCGATTCCGTGGTTTCAACAAGACTGATATACTGTCGGTCGGTGATCTGGTTCTGGACATTGACAAACATGAAGTCACCTACAGAAACCAGCCGATCAAACTCAGCATCACAGAATTCAAGCTACTTAAGATGTTCCTGACCAATCCGGAGAAAATGTTCAATCGAGAACAGATCCTGAATCGTGTGTGGGGACGCAACACCTTTGTCGAGGACAGAACGGTGGATGTTCACATCCTCAGGCTGAGGAAAGTACTGAAGAAATATTCACTGGATAACATTATCCAGACTGTTCGTGGTGCAGGATACAGGTTGAAACTGACTTGACGGGACAGGCCTGGCGCTACGAATTCTGGCGCGCCATCATTTTTCTGATTTTTGCGCTGGTGACGACCATGGCCACCGGTCACTTGTGGATCAGTCTGCTGGTCTGGCTGGGTATATATCTGGCCATGCAGGTTAACGATCTCAGCAAGTACTATGCCTGGATCGGGCAGGGCTCGCGTGTCGAGCAATTGCCGGATTTTGACGGCGTCTGGGAGGATCTCGCCAGCAAGATCATACGAGACCGAAAGGCCAACAGTTCACAACGTCGCCATCTCAAGGCATTGCTGACACAGTTCAACACGACCGCCGAGGCATTGCCCGATGCCACAGTGTTGCTGGATGACCAGATGAGAGTGCTCTGGCTCAATCCCGTTGCTTCGCGAATGCTCTCGATCAGTCGCGAATCTGACCTTGGGCAGCGAATCGACAACCTGCTGCGTGATCCAGTGTTTCACAATCTGGTCAAATCCGGAAATTTCGACCATGCGATCGAGATGCAGCATCCGGCTGATGAAAATCGGGTGGTCAGCCTGCGGCTGATTCATTTTGCACGTGACCGCTACCTGATGATTGCGCAGGACATCAGTGAGCGCAAACAGCTGCAGCGTAGCCGCAGGGCCTTCATCGCCAATGCCTCACACGAATTGAAGACGCCTCTCACGGTGATTGCAGGTTACCTGGATGCCATCAGTTCCGACCCGGAACTGTCTGCCGATCTGAGGCCAGCAATCGAACAGTCAAAGCAGCAGTCGCTGCGCATGAAGACGATAATCGAGGACATGTTGTCGCTGTCGCGAATCGAACACGATGAACACGGTCCAATCAGGCGAGAGACAATCGAGGTCGAACTGCTGGTGAGAAAAGTGGTGGCCGATATCAGCGAAACGATTCAAGAGGACAGTCATTCCTTCGAGCTGGATCTTGATCCTGAACTGACTTTCGATGGTGTACCCAACGATATCGAGAGCCTGGTACAGAATCTCGTTGGCAATGCCGTCAGGCACACACCAGCCGGTACCTGTGTCTCGGTGGTCTGGAAACGACTCGATTCCGGCTGTTACCAGCTGGTGGTGAGTGACAACGGGCCTGGCGTAGAGAAGAAGCATCTGCCGCATCTGACAGAACGGTTCTACCGGGTTCAGGCGAAGAATGGATCGCCAGGTGGTACCGGTCTGGGGCTCGCCATCGTCAAGCACATCGTCAACATGCATGATGGTGTTCTCGACATCGAGAGCGAGCTGGGCAGGGGGACGACGTTCATCATGACATTCCCGCCAGAAGACAACGAGTAATTCAGACCTGTCTGTGAATATCGCAGCTCATGTACCGTAATTTGTGGTGTCACATTGAGTTGTCGCCTGGTTGCTTACAGACAGGAAAAATGACAATTGCTTGGCAATTGTGTGACAAATCCTGCTGTAAACCCCTGATCTGACCGATTCTTCCGGCCTGAAAGGAAGAATGTAATCAAACTGTAACACAACTGTCATATTCGGTTCCTAGAATGCGCGCAACATTCACACAGGGATCTACCAATGAAAGCGACAATTGTCTCGTTTGTCCTGGTTCTGGCTATTTTCATGACCACTGGTGTCATGGCTCAGCCCAATCTCAGCTATGAGTCAGAGGATGGCGATTACAGCATGGCCATTCATGGCCGGATTCAGCTTGATGGCGCTTATTTTGATGAGGATGCCACAGAAATCGACAATGACACTGAATTCCGACGTGCTCGTATTGCAATCGAAGGCGTCATGCACAGTAACTGGAAGTACAAGGCCCAGTTCGATTTTGCCGGCGATGATGTGGCTACCAAGGATCTATACGTCCAGCACAAGCCCAGTGGCGTGATATTCGGGCAGTTCAACCAGCCGACCGGCCTGTCATTGCTGACCAGTTCAAAGTACATCACCTTCCTCGAGCGTCCAACCGTAGTTGAAGGCCTGGTCTCCGGCCGACGCATTGGTGTGGGCTGGAAGCACAATGCACCGGATTACACACTGTTTGCCTCTATCTACGATCACGAGACAGACGGCAAGGATCAGGCGCCGGGTTACGGTGTTCGAGCCACCTGGCTGCCTATGAAGTCCGAGAACAGCCTGATTCACCTCGGTGCAACTCTGGTCAGTGAAGGTCCGACCAATGACAGCGCCGATACTTCCCGTTTTCGCTCACGTCCTGAAGCGCACCTTGCTAACCGACTTGTTGATACAGGGAACCTTGCTGACATCGACCGCACCAACAAGGTCGGTGTTGAATTTGCCTGGCTTAATGGCCCCTGGTCAGCCCAGTCGGAGTACTACAAGGTTGACGTTTCACGTGACAACGGTCTGCCCGATGCCGATTTCGAAGGCTACTACGTGTTTGGCAGCTACTTCCTCGGCAACAGCGGTTCACGCACATACAAGAAGGGCAGCTTCGGTCGATCATCGATCAACGATGCCAGCAAGGGTGCCTGGGAAATAGCAGCTCGCTATTCACATCTGGATCTGAACGATGGCGATATTCAGGGTGGAGAGCTCGATACCATCACACTGGGTCTGAACTACTACCCGCACAAGCACATTCGCTTCATGGCCAACTACATCATGGCTGACAGCGAAAAGGCGGGAATCGACGATGATCCGAACGTGTTCCAGATTCGTGCCGCAATCGACTGGTAATCGAAAAAATTATTTTTAATCAAGGATATAGGGTAGTTGTCATCGTTTTGTAACATTTGGCAACTATCCTGTAGCCATTATGAAAACAGAGAATCAAATCATGAAAAAAGTACTCTCCCTGGCCGCAGCCGGTCTTGCACTGGCTGCCACGGCCGCACACTCAGCCTCACGCGATCACATCAGTATTGTGGGTTCATCGACGGTTTATCCGTTTGCGACAGTTGTGGCTGAGCGCTTTGGCAAGTCCACCACCTTCAAGACGCCCAAGATTGAATCAACGGGTACGGGCGGTGGCATGAAAATCTTCTGTCAGGGTGTGGGTGTCGATACACCGGACATCACCAATGCCTCACGACGCGTCAAGCAGAGCGAACTTGATCTGTGTGCCGAGAACGGCGTCGGTGGTGTTGTCGAGGTGCTGATCGGTTACGACGGTATCGTGCTGGCCAACTCGCGAGATGCAGGCGCATTCAGCCTGACACGCAAGGAAATCTTCCTGGCACTGGCCGCTGAAGTACCCGGCGACAGTGATGGTGAGCTGGTTGCAAACCCCTATACCATGTGGAACGAGATCAACCCGAACCTGCCGGCCAGCAAGATTGAAGTACTGGGCCCACCACCCACCTCGGGTACGCGAGACGCCTTCGTCGAACTGGCGATGGAAGGTGGCTGCATGAAGTACGACTGGATCAAGCAGATCAAGGACGACTCCAAGGCTGCCGGCAAGTCCGGTGACAAGGCAATGGAGAAGGAGCTGAAGGGCAAGTACCGTGGCATTTGCCGCACCGTGCGTGAAGACGGCGCTTTCATCGAAGCCGGTGAAAACGACAACCTGATCGTGCAGAAGCTGCAGGCCAATCCCGCAGCAGTCGGAATCTTCGGTTACTCGTTCCTCGACCAGAACAGCGAACTGGTTCGCGGTCTCGAAATCGACGGTCACGCTCCGGAATTCGACAGCATCGCCGATGGCGATTATCCGGTATCACGTCCGCTTTACTTCTATGTCAAGAAGGCTCATGTGGGCAGCATTCCGGGCCTGCGCGAGTTTCTGGACACCTTCACCAGCGACAAGGCATTTGGTGAATACGGCTACCTGACAGACAAGGGGCTGATTCCTCTGGGTGATGAAGAGCGATCAAAAATCACCAATGATGTTAAAAATCTGACTCCAGTTGCCTTATAATCTGCAACCAGATTGACAGGCATGCCTGAACGAGACACTGGCACCAGTTTGGTGCCAGTGTTTTTTTCATCTGTTTGTTACACAGAACATCTACAGTGATCACGGGACTCATTAGCCGACCATCATGAACACCACCACCTTAATCCTGCTGATTGTCCTGCTGGGCATCTTCGGCTTCTACATGGGCCGCAAGAAAGCGCTGGTCATTGCCAGTGTGTCCGGGTCAGATGCTGATGCAGACAAGCTGAAGGCATTGCCCAAGTACTACGGCTACATGAACACAGTCTGGGTATTGTTACCTGCGCTGGTCGTGCTGACGCTCTGGGCCTTGTTCAGCAGCACCGTGATCGACAGAATGGTGGTATCAGGTGTCCCCGAGTCGACACTCGAAACGGTGGATAACGTCGATCTGTACATCAATCAGATCAAGATCAAGGCCGATGCCATGACCATGATGGTCGATGGCGACACGCTGGCTGCTGATGAAGACCCTGTCTTGATGGAAGCGGCCAGTCAGTACAACCGCTACCACGCCATTTCGAATACCTTGCGATCCACCCTGATGATCGCCTTGTCACTGGTTGCAGGACTGATCGCGTTTTCACGAATCAAACGATCCACCAACACCCGCATTCAGTACGAGCGCGTGATCGAGATCACCCTGATGATCTGCGCATCGATCGCAATCCTGACCACAGCGGGCATTGTGCTCTCTGTCCTGTTTGAGGCCCTCAACTTCTTTGGCAAGGTGCCTGTCACGGAATTCATGTTCGGTACCAGCTGGAGCCCTCAGATGGCGCTGCGCGCTGATCAGGTGGGGTCGTCGGGGTCGTTTGGCGCAGTACCTCTGTTCATAGGAACCATGCTCATATCAGCTGTAGCCCTCTGTGTTGCGATTCCAATTGGTTTACGCAGTGCGGTGTACCTTTCGGAATATGCCAGTCGCCGTTTCAGGGCAATCGTCAAGCCAATACTGGAGATACTGGCTGGTATCCCGACGGTGGTCTACGGGTTTTTCGCCGCACTGACTGTGGCGCCGTTGATACGCTCCCTGGGTGAAATGGTGGGCTTGTCCGTGGCATCCGAGAGTGCCCTGGCCGCCGGACTGGTGATGGGCGTGATGATCATTCCCTTCGTGTCTTCTCTGACGGACGATGTCATCTCGGCGGTGCCTGACTCCATGCGCGAAGGTTCACTCGGTGTGGGTGCCACACGCTCTGAAACCATCAAGCAGGTCATCATTCCTGCGGCACTTCCTGGCATCGTGGCAGGGTTTCTGCTGGCAGCTTCACGAGCGATCGGTGAAACCATGATTGTGGTCATGGCAGCTGGCCTTGCCGCGAACCTGACAGTCAACCCACTCGAGGCGGTGACCACAGTGACGGTACAGATCGTGACCCTGCTGACGGGCGATCAGGAGTTTGACAGTGCGAAGACGCTGGCCGCATTTGCACTGGGACTGATGCTGTTCATTACCACCATGTTCCTCAACATGCTGGCGCTCTACGTGATCCGGAAATACCGTGAACAATATGAATAACCACACTGAAATCATCAGGAATAGCCTGAAGAAACGCTACCGCAAGGAACGTCGATATCGTGCCTTTGGCGTGATTTCAGTCATGATTGCCTTTGTCTTTCTGGCTTCATTGCTGATCGATATCGGCATCAAGGCGTGGCCTGCGTTTCGTCAGACCGTGATCAGCATGCCCATCGACTTTTCGGCAGAAGAGCTGGGTGTCACGGCTGCCTCATCGCAGGAAGAGCTTCGCAGTGCCGACTACATGCGATTGATACGGACCTCACTGGAACAACGATTCCCGGATGTGAGCAAGCGTTCGGACAAACGCAAGCTGTTCGGCCTGGTCAGTGCAGGCGCTGAATATCAGCTGCAGGGCATGGTCATGGCCAATCCCGATCTGATTGGCACCACTGCAACCATTGATCTGATCGCGGCTGATGATGTGGATAATCTGATCAAGGGACAGATTGATCGCACGCTTCCCGAAGCGGAGCGTCGCGTGAAAGATCTGCAACTGGCCTGGATCGAATCACTGGAATCGAGTGAAGTCGTCAGGACGCGATTCAATACCACCTTCTTCAGCGCGGGTGATTCTCGTGAGCCGGAACTGGCGGGTATACGGGGTGCTCTTGCCGGGACATTCTATACCCTGCTGGTGACCCTGCTGCTGTCGTTTCCGATTGGCGTGGCAGCCGCTACCTATCTCGAAGAATTTGCACCGCGCAACAATCGTTTCATTGATTTCATTGAAATCAATATCAATAACCTGGCTGCCGTGCCCTCAATCGTGTTTGGCCTGCTGGGACTTGCGGTATTCATCAATTTCTTTGGCATGCCAAGATCCGCACCCGTGGTGGGTGGTATCGTGCTCACACTCATGACCCTGCCAACCATCATCATTGCCAGTCGATCGGCGATCAAGGCCGTGCCACCCTCGCTGAGGGAGGCTGTCCTGGGCCTGGGCGCGTCGCGCATGCAGATGGTGTTCCATCATGTCTTGCCCAACGCCATGCCTGGCATCCTCACAGGCACAATCATTGGCATGGCACAGGCACTGGGCGAAACCGCACCGTTGCTGATGATTGGCATGGTGGCTTTCATCGTCGATGTGCCTCAGGGCTTCACCGACCCTTCGACGGTATTACCCGTGCAGATCTTCCTCTGGGCCGACAGCCCGGAGCGTGGCTTTGTTGCCAAGACCTCGGCCGCTATCATGCTGCTGATATCGTTCCTGATTGTCATGAATGCGCTGGCAATCTACCTTCGTAATCGCTTTGAGAAAAATAAGTCATGAATACGCTTGCATCAGAAACCGCATCCAACATCAATCGTTCGCCCGGCCTGCTTGACCTGAACGTGGACAATCACGTTACAGTTGGGGACAACCTGGTGGATGATGCCAAGGTTCAGGTTCGCGATCTGAATGTGTTCTATGCCGACAAGCAGGCCATTCACAATGTCAATCTGGACATCACCGAGAAGCAGGTGATTGCACTCATTGGTCCGTCGGGCTGTGGAAAGTCGACATTTCTGCGTTGCATGAATCGCATGAATGACACCATCGATATCTGTCGTGTCGAGGGTGAGATCAGGCTGGACGATCAGAATATCTATGCGCCCAAACAGGACCCTGTGCTGTTGAGGGCACGCGTGGGCATGGTGTTTCAGAAAGCCAATCCATTCCCCAAGTCAATTTATGACAACGTTGCCTACGGCCCACGCATTCACGGATTGACCCGTAACAAGGCCGAACTCGATGATCTGGTGGAGAATTCATTGCGAAAGGCAGGTCTGTTTGATGAAGTCAGCGACAGGCTGGACGAGCCAGGTACGGGTTTGTCAGGTGGACAGCAGCAACGCCTGTGTATTGCACGCTGCATCGCGGTCAAACCGGAGATAATCCTGATGGACGAACCCGCATCTGCGCTGGACCCGATCGCCACCACCAAGATCGAGGAGCTGATTCACGAGCTCAGTGAAAAGTACACCATCGCCATCGTGACACACTCGATGCAGCAGGCCGCACGGGTCTCACATCGCACGGCATATTTCCACATGGGTCACTTGATCGAAGTGGGCGAGACCAATAAGATTTTCACTAACCCGGATCACGATCTGACTGAAAAGTACATCACCGGACGCTTTGGATAACATTATGGAACACCTAGATTTCGGACAGCATACGTCCAAGGAATACAATCAGGATCTCGAAGGCATACGCAACATGGTGCTGGAGATGGGTGGCCTGGTCGAGAAACAGGTCAGTGATGCCATGATTGCCCTGCTCGAATCAAAATCGGAGCTCGGCGAGATCGTTGAGCAGCGCGATGTCGATGTCAACGCACTGGAAGTGAAGATTGATGAGGCCTGCACCCAGATCATCGCCAAACGGCAGCCGGCTGCCAGCGATCTGCGCCTGGTGATGGCAGTGATCAAGACCATTACAGATCTGGAGCGAGCAGGTGACGAGGCAGAAAAGATTGGCTATCTGGCAATAAAGCTGGCGACCGATACCTCAAGACCTGCCTACTATCAGGATCTCGAACAGCTCGGTCAGATGGTCAAGACCATCCTGTCCAGTGCACTGGATGCCTTCGCCAGACTCGATGCCGAGGCCGCATTCGAGATTGCAAAGTCCGACAAGAAGATCGATGCTGAATTCGAAAAACTGTCACGTGTACTGATTACGCACATGATGGAAGACAATCGCGAGATCAAGAATGTACTCCGGGTTTCCTGGATTGCACGCGCGCTCGAGCGCATCGGTGATCACTCCAAGAATATCTGCGAATACATCATCTACCTGGTGAAAGGCAAGGATGTTCGGCACACGTCGCTGAAGAAAATCCGCAAGCAATTGTTCTCGGACTGAATAAGCGGCAAGATTATTGCCTTATTCACAATTCATCTGTCGAAGCCACCCGCGCGGGTTTCACTCCGCTCGGACTCCCGATACAATTCGCCTTCGCCAATGATTTGACCATTCATGCAGGAATCAGAATTCAATCAGCTTGCCGATGAAGGCCATAACCGGATTCCGGTCTACCGAGAGGTATTCTCGGATCTGGATACGCCCCTGAGTGTCTACCTGAAGCTGGTGGATGGTCCCAACGCCTATCTGCTGGAATCGGTAACCGGTGGTGAACACTGGGGTCGCTATTCGATCATAGGACTACCCTGTGAAACGCTGATCCAGGTTCACGGACACCAGCTCACCGTACTGCGCCATGGTGAGGTGATTCGCGATGAGCAGGTGGACGATCCACTGGCGGCGATCGAGGACATTCGTCAGCACTACAGTGTGGCCCAGCTTGATCATCTGCCACAGTTCTGTGGCGGTCTGGTGGGCTACTTTGGCTACGACACCATTGCCTATATCGAACCCCGGCTGGCCAGCCAGGACCTGCCCGATGAACTGGGCATGCCGGACATTGCCCTGCTGGTGTCTGAAGAAGTGGCAGTGTTTGATAATCTGCTCGGCAAACTCTATCTGATCGTCAATGCCAATCCGGGGCAATCCGGTGCCTGGTTTCGTGCCCAGCGGCGACTTGACCAGCTGGAATACCAGCTGCGCTCGGCCGGTCGTGGTTACCCGGAAACCATCGATTCTGCCGATGTCGGTGAAGACGACTTCGATTCCGGTTTCAATCAGCAGTCATTCGAGGCGGCGGTTCGCAAATGCAAGGACTATATTGTTGATGGCGACATCATGCAGGTGGTGCTGTCACAGCGCCTGACTGTGCCGTTTCGTGCCCGGCCCGTGGACGTGTACCGCGCACTGCGCAGCCTGAACCCTTCACCCTACATGTATTTTCTCGATCTGGCGCTGAACGGCGAGAGTGCCCAGGTTGTGGGCTCCTCTCCGGAAATCCTGATGCGACTGGAAGGGAAGGAAATGGTGGTCAGACCAATTGCCGGCACCCGTCCGCGCGGTGAGGATGACGCCGATGATCAGCGACTGGAAACAGAGCTCAAGGCCGATCCCAAGGAGCTGGCAGAACACCTGATGCTGGTGGACCTGGGGCGCAACGATCTGGGCCGTATCGCCGAGACCGGAACAGTCCATGTGACAGAACAGATGGCGATAGAGCGCTATTCCCACGTCATGCATCTGGTGTCCGAAGTGCGTGCCGACCTCAAACCTGGTCTCGGACCCATCGATCTGCTCAGAGCCTCACTGCCGGCGGGAACACTGTCTGGCGCACCGAAAATCCGCGCCATGGAAATCATTGCCGAACTGGAGCCGGTCAAGCGCGGCGTTTACGCCGGTGCCGTGGGTCATCTGGGCTGGTGGGGCGATTCCGACATGGCGATCGCGATACGCACCGCCGTGATCAAGGACAAGAAACTGCATGTTCAGGCAGGCGCCGGAATCGTGCATGATTCCGATCCAACCCGTGAATGGGATGAGACCATGAACAAGGGCAGGGCGCTGTTTCGCGCTGTATCACGAGCTGTCAACGGGTTGTAACGGGGTTAAGCCATGCTGCTGATGATAGACAACTACGATTCGTTCACCTTCAATCTGGTGCAGTATTTCGGCGAGCTGGAACAGCAGGTCGAAGTGCATCGAAACGACCAGATTACGCTGGATGAGATCGATGAGATGGTGCCGGATCATATCGTGATATCTCCTGGCCCCTGCACGCCGGATCAGGCCGGTATCTCAATGTCAGTGATTGAACGCTTTGCCGGGAAGATTCCCATTCTGGGCGTTTGTCTGGGCTTTCAATGCATCGGGCAGGTGTATGGGGGGCGTATCATCCGGGCCAGGCAGGTGATGCATGGCAAGACGTCGATGATGCACCACACCGGCATCGGCGTATTCGAATCACTGGACAATCCATTCGAGGCCACTCGCTATCATTCTCTGGTGGTTGAGCGAGACAGCCTGCCCGAATGCCTTGAGCTGACCGCCTGGACCGAACGGGACGGTGAGGTGGATGAAATCATGGGCTTCAGGCACAGGCAGCATCGGCTGGAAGGTGTACAATTTCATCCGGAGTCGATACTGACTCAGTTCGGGCACAAGATGCTCGCCAATTTTCTACAATCCTGACCCGCTCGTCGCGGTAACAGAACAGACAGATGCAAAAGATTCTCAACAAGCTTTCACGCGGAAAAGATCTCAAGCCCAAGCACATGGCCAGGGCCATGAACATGATCATGGACGGCGAGGCAACCGACGCCCAGATCGGAGGTTTCCTGATGGCATTGCGCCTCAAGGGTGAAACCACCGAAGAAATAGCCACCGCTGCTTCGGTGATGCGTGAGCGGGCCGTTCGCGTTGACGTCGGTGATGAACACCTGATCGATACCTGCGGTACCGGTGGTGATTCAAAGGGCAGCTTCAACATCTCGACGGCCTCGGCGTTTCTGGCCGCGGAAGCAGGCGCGAGAGTTGCCAAGCATGGGAACCGTTCGGTATCGAGCAAGTCCGGCAGTGCCGATGTGCTCGAGACAGCCGGTTTCAACCTGAATCTGAACGCTGATCAGGTGGCCGAGTGCATCAATCGTTTCAGGATCGGGTTCCTGTTTGCACCGGCTCATCACGGCGCAACCAGGCATGCGGTCGGGCCACGTCGCGAACTCGGCGTGCGAACGCTGTTCAATCTGCTCGGGCCGATCACCAATCCGGCGCTGGCGCCGAATCAGGTGATGGGTGTCTATGACAATGACTGGGTAAGACCGATCGCACGCGTATTGAGACAGCTGGGCTCAAGGCACGTCATGGTGGTGCATTCACTCGATGGCATGGATGAATTGTCGACCAGTGCACCGACACTGGTGAGTGAACTGAAGGACAGTGAGATTAGCGATTATTCCATCTACCCCGAGGATTTTTCCATATCCATTCCTCATGAAAAGGCGCTTCGGGTGGATGATGCGACACAGTCACTGCAGAAAATCGAGACGGCACTGACCAGTGTTGATTGTGCCGAAGCTGACATTGTCGGCCTCAATGCTGCCGCGGCGATCTATGTCTCCGGCATTGAACCCAGCATGGAAGCGGCCTATGAAAAGGCCATGGCACTTCAGAAATCCGGGGCGGCCTGGCTACGTCTTCAGCAGCTGTCCGAGTTTACCCAGTCACTGTGAGTACGATACTCGACGAGATTCTGGCGCGAAAACGGCTGGAGGTTGACGCCGCCAGACGCCGGACCGGCAGCAGTGAACTTCGATCCCGAAGTGCTGACTGTGAGCCCTGTCGTGGCTTCGCACGCCGCCTTGCCACCGATGCTGCCCGGCACCATGCGGTAATCGCCGAGGTCAAGAAGGCCTCGCCATCGAAAGGTATTATTCGCGAACAGTTTGAACCGGCCACGATTGCACGAAGCTATGAGGAGGGTGGAGCCAGCTGCCTGTCGGTGCTGACTGACGAGCATTACTTCAAGGGGCATGCCGATTATCTGCTCGAGGCCAGATCTGCCTGTTCACTGCCGGTGTTGCGCAAGGACTTCATCGTCGATGAGTATCAGCTGTACCAGTCGCGTGTGATGGGGGCCGATTGTGTGCTGCTGATCGTGGCTGCCCTGTCAGCCATACAGGTGAGTGAGTACGAGCACATGGCACGCGAGCTGGGTCTGGATGTACTGGTCGAGGTGCATGATGCTGACGAGATGACAGTGGCCCTGTCCACACCTGCTGAGCTGATTGGAGTCAACAATCGAAACCTGAAGACCTTCGAGACCTCACTCGACACCACAATAGATCTTAAAGCTCATGTGCCGGCTGAACGTCAGCTGATCACCGAAAGCGGTATTCACAGCCATGATGACGTGAAGCGCATGCTCGACAATGGCATCAATCGCTTTCTGATCGGTGAGGCCTTCATGCGGGCAGAAGACCCGGGTGCAGAGCTGCGAAGCCTGTTCGACAATCATTGAATCACTGACCTGAGGCTATAATCACAGCTTTGGTGTCCGCCTGATCGGTCTAGCGGTCAGTCATCACCACGGCAATACTGCTTGCACAGCAGGCGCCCTTTCTGACGTCCTTCCTTCTCCTGTCTGATGTCCAGCAGTTCCCTGTATTTGTCGATATAGAAATCGCTATCGGTATTGGTACGATGACCCGCCAGTTTTGCTGCGTGGGCCCAGGCATAGGCCAGCACCGGATCGGAGTCCAGCAGCACGCCTTCATGATATTCATTGGCCATGCTGAGAAAGGCGGCGGCATGACCGGAACGGACGGCCCGCTGCAGGAACTGCAGTGCATTTTCCCGGTAGGTGATGATGATTTCCGGGTTCTTGATGGCCAGATCCATCAGTTGAAAAATTCGTGCATGCTGGGGGTAATCAATCTGTGCGATGAGGTGATCAAGCTGCCCCGCTCGGGTGAACCATTGAAAAGCCAGCGCTTCGAAATCGGTGCCCTCATCAAAGGTAGCGCAATTCTCGAAATCGGAAGTCTGGCTGTCAATGAATCTCATCGCCGTTGGCTCCATCTCCGGTGTGTCATGGATCACCGTGGTCCAGAAATCAACCGACTGTGCAAGTTCTGCTTCGTTGCCGGGGGCGGAAGCGCAGGTGGTATAGCGAAGATAGAGTTGATAGGCGGCCTCACGATCTCCCGATTCGGCAGGCTCGATCAGCAAGGCGGTAGCAGCCGCATCCATGAACGGGAACTCGGTGGTGATCAGATCGGACCGATAACCATCTGTAGTCCAGGCAGAAACAACGGCCCAGTGATCGATCAGCTCAGCTGGGATCTGATCGCTGGCAGAATCCTGGGCTGGTCCGGGATTGGCCTGATCCATATATTGCGCGGAGCGTGACGATGTCGACTTGCTGGGGTGCGCTTCAGCAAGTGCCGGGCTTCTTTCAGCACTGGTCCGGGCTTCTGAGCGGAGATCTTGCGAACTTTCGGGAGTTGGGGCAGTGGTCGTCTTCGGCTGAGTTTCGCGTGATGTATACCACCAGGCAGTCGCCAGTACGGATAACAGCAGTGTTATCAGCAGCACCAGTCTGGTGCTCACTGCACCGTCAGGCATTCGTCAGTCCCGTGCACCCAGTACGACGATGGTCTTGCCCGCTGCAGTGATCATGCCTTCCTCTTCCAGGGTCTTGATCACGCGGCCGGCCATTTCTCGCGAGCAGCCCACAATGCGGCTGATTTCCTGACGCGAAACCTTGATCTGCATGCCATCGGGGTGGGTCATGGCGTCGGGTTCCTGGCACAGGTCGAGCAGTGTCCGCGCGATGCGGCCCTGCACATCCATGAAGGCCAGGCGGCGTACCTTGCGTGAGGTGTGCAGCAGGCGGTCGCTGAGCTGCTTGCCAATGGCATAGAGGATCTTGGGGCTGATGTCCTTCAGGTCATTTTCCAGCAGGTTGGCCAGCTTGGCGTAACTGATCTGCGCCAGTTCACACTTGGTTCGGGTACGCACCATGACAGAGCGCTGCCCTGTTGCCACATAGAGCCCGAGCTCTCCAATGAAGTTGCCGGCATTGAGATAGGCCAGAATCAGTTCACGGCCTTCCTCATCCTCGAACGTGACTGAAACCGAACCGGAGACGATGTAGTAGAGTGTGTTGGCATCATCACCGGGGCGGATGATGGCTGTCTTGTTCGGGTAGGCGTGGACATGACAGCAATCCAGAAAGCGTCTGTGGCTTGCATCGTCCAGTTCGAACTGGCTTTGAAATAGTTCGCTTCCAATCATCTCACACGTTTCCCACTCAACAACCCGATCGATTGTAGAAGAGAATGCACTGTATCACAATTGATTTGGCCGAATGGTCAGGATTCTCTGACAGACGTGATCGATATTTGGTGAATAGCCGGGCAGATTGGCTATAATCGCCGGTCAATCCGGCATACGGGAATCAGAACAGAGGCGATGACACCCTCACTCGACAAAGCTCAAGCTGCATGGTTTCAATAATCTGACCAAGACACTCAGCTTCAATATCTATGATATCTGCTATGCAGAAAACCGTGCCGATCGCGAGGCTTATATCGAATATATCGACGAAGTCTACAATGCCGATCGCCTGACGGAAATTCTGCAACAGGTGGCCGATATCATCGATGCCGATATCCTCAATATCGCAAGACAGGATTATGATCCCCAGGGGGCATCGGTGACCATGCTGATCTGTGAGGAACCGATCGGTGAGGGCAAGCACGAGGATACCGTCACGGCAGCGCCTGGCCCGATACCGGATGATGTCGTTGCCCATCTGAACAAGAGTCATATCACTGTACACACGTATCCTGAAACCAACCCGGAATCACCCATCTGCAGTTTCCGCGTCGATATCGACGTCTCGACCTGTGGTGTGATCTCGCCACTGAAGGCGCTCAATTTCCTGATTCACAACTTCGACTCCGATGTGGTCATACTTGATTATCGTGTCCGCGGATTCACACGCGATGTGAGTGCCAACAAACTGTTCATTGATCATCGTATCGAATCGATCCAGGACTTCATGAGTGAGGACACCAAGGCGGCCTACAAGATGCGTGATGTCAACATCGATCAGGAAAAGATCTTTCACACCAAGATGTTGTTGCGGAATTTTGAGCTCGAAAACTACCTGTTTTCGAAAAAACAGGACATGTCGAAAGAAGAGCGGGAAAGGGTCTCACGCGCCCTGCGGACGGAACTGATCGAGTTGTATCACGGGTTCAATCTGGATTTCTGAACCTTTGAGCTGACAGACTGGCTCAGGGGCTGCCTGTCTGCAGGATCTTGTCCATGGCAGAGGCAAATTCAAAGTCGCGTCGAGACAGCCCGCCCGCATCGTGTGTGGTCAGCCGGATGCGGCAGTAGCCCCAGCCGAATTCGATGTCCGGGTGGTGCCCCTGCTCAGTGGCCAGCCAGGCCGCCAGATTGGCCAGTTGAACGGCACGTGCGTATCCCCCGAAGCGAAACTCCCGATACAGAAACTCGTTACTGTCATCGATATGCCAGTCCGGTGAGAGCGGTTTCAGTTGTGCATGGCTCTCGATGTGATTCAGGGCAATGGGTTCGGGTCGGGTGGTCATGATCTGTCTGTCCTGCTCGTGTCTTTATGCGTGACTCAGCACGGTTCGCGGTGATCACTGCCTCGCTCGAGTGGGTAGAGAGGCTCATGCAGCCCGAGATCGCGGGCAATGGCGATGGCGTCCAGTATGTTGTCATCGCTGATGGATTCGATCTGCTCCAGATCATCGAACAGGTAATACAATGGCTGCTGGATGTCGATACGATAGGGGGTGCGCAGGCAGTCCACCAGATCAAATGGCCTGATCACTGGTTGCGACGAGCAGATGGCGTAACGAATTTCACCGGGTGACGACAGTAATCCTGCGCCCAGTGCCCGAATGTTGCCCTGGTGCATCATCAGGCTGAATTCGATCGTGAACCAGTGCAGGCGGGCCAGCCAGACATGCAGTTCATCATTGGCATGCTTGCCCAGTTCACCAATCCGTCGACTGAAATCGGCCAGAACCGGATTGGCCAGCAGGGGCGCGTGTCCGAATATCTCGTGAAAGATGTCAGGCTCCTGCAGATAGTCCAGTTCCTCGCGTCTGCGAATGAAACTGGCAGCCGGAAATCTTCGATCAGCCAGCATGCCATAGAAACGCCTGAACCCGATCAGGGCTGGAACCGGGGTGACGCTCCAGCCGGTCAACTGCTGCAATTGACCTGACAGCGGTATGCACTGCGGAATCCGCTGCTTGCCCAGCTTCAGCCTGTTCATGCCCTCCAGCACCACCGGATGTGCCAGCCTTGAAATCAGAGGCCACTGTCTTTCGTACAATATTTGCCAGGTTTCATGGTCGTGCGCCGGGTAATCCACTCTGCCATCCTGATCGGGCAGGTAGGCCTGGTAAGCAGTTTGTGTAGGCAAGGATGTGTTTCCTGTGATGTTGATTCTTGGTTGTTATCGTACCCGTGGCGACCAGAAATGTGGTTGCAAAAAAAACCCACAGATGATAATAATATATAATTAAATTTCACTCATTCAATTAAAATTAGAATAAATAATTATTAAAATGCAAAAACTTGATAGAATCGACAAGAAGATACTGAACAGTCTTCAGCAAAATGGCCGCATCACCAACCAGCAACTGGCCCAGGAGGTCAATCTGTCGAATGCACCTTGCTGGCGACGTCTCAGAAAGCTCGAGGAAAGCGGTGTCATCGACCGTTATGTCGCGATTCTCAATCCCGACGCGGTCGGGCTGACGGCCATGGCCATCATCCAGTTTTCACTTACCGACCATTCCGATGAATGCATCAGTGAAGTGGACCAGTTCATCGAGCAGTCTGACGAGATCGTCGATTGCTACACACTCACCGGAGCCAATGATTACATGATTCGGGTCATCGGTCGCGACATCCTGTCGATTGAACAGTTCATCATGAAGAAACTGCTCACGCTCAAATCGGTCAAGTCCACCAATTCCTCATTCGTGTTACGACAGAAGAAATACACCACCTCGCTGCCAGTTGAAGATCTCTAGACCGGTCAGGAGCCGGAACTGCCTGTGCCCGGATCCCGCAAAAATTGAATTAACTATGATTGGCTTCGTAGTTATGGCATGCTGCGTGCCGAAACAGGCTGCCGTGGCGGCTTCCTGTCTGTGAGATGCACAAGGAACACGATGTGAACCAAAACTGTTATCAATGCTGCCTGGTCGTACTTGTGGTGATGGCCATCGTCTTTCCTGCGCAGGCCTGTCACACACCCACGCGTGCAGAGGAGCTAGGTCAGCGTTTCCCCGACTGGGATTTTGTCGCGATGGCACACCAGGCGCACACTCAACAGCCCCGAATCAAGTTCAATTTCCAGGGTCAGCAAAGCTGTGTCGATGGCATGGCGGCAGAGTTCAGATGTCATAATGTCGATCTGGTTGGCTTTCTTGATATGAGTAACTTTTTTGGCGGATCAGGTTCAGACAGCTGGGGCTGGAAGCACGAGGCCAGTGGCCGCTATTTCGCCCTGCTGGGTTTGTCACATGGTACGGCCTTCGTTGATATCACCGTGCCTGAAGCGCCAGTGTTCACCGGGTACCTGCCCAGCAGTGGTGGCACTAGTGTCTGGCGAGATATCAAGGTTTATCGTGACCATGCTTATGTCGTGGCCGATAATGCCGGGGATCACGGCCTGCAGGTGTTCGATCTGACGCGCCTGCTGGACGTGTCGGGCGCCACAGAGACATTCGAAGCCGACACAGTCTATCGTTACAGGGTCCCAGGTGGCATCGTCGGGTTTCGGATTGCGCATAATATCGTGATCAATGAGGAAATCCGGCCTTCGCTTATCTGGTCGGAAGCAATATCTGTCGAGGTGGCTTGTACGCCGTCAACATCCAGTCACCCAAGGACCCGGTATTTGCCGGATGTTACCTCGAGGACGGTTACACGCATGACGCACAGTGCCTGATGTATCAGGGGCCCGATTCAGATTACCAGGGGCGCGAGATCTGTTTTGCCAGCAACGAGGATACCCTGACCATCGTTGACATGACCGACAAGAGCACACCGGTGCTGATCAGCAAGGGCAGTTATCCCGAGTTTGGTTATACCCACCAGGGTTGGCTGACACCTGATCAGCGTTATTTCATCATGGATGATGAGATCGATGAGATGGCCAACAGGCACAACACGCGTACCTATGTGTTTGACCTGAATGACCTCGACAACCCGGTGTTTACCGGATTTCACGAATCGAACGGGCCTGCCATTGACCACAACCAATACGTGGTAGGCCAACATACATTTCAGGCCAACTATTCACGTGGACTGCGTATTCTCAAGCTGAATGACCTGTCAACGGCATCCATGGAGGAGGTAGCCTGGTTTGACACGTTTCCCGAGGCAGACAGTATCGACAGCTTCAGTGGTGCCTGGAATGTGTACCCGTTTTTTGACAACGGCCTAATCCTTATCAGTGATATCAACCGAGGCATCTTCATTCTCAGGGCGAATCTGGGTGATGAGCCTGTATTTCAGATCAACCAGGGTCTGTCTGGCGCCTGGTACAATCCACAGACACCGGGCCAGGGCATGCTGGTGGATATTCAGCCGGACAACAATTTCATTTTCGTATCCTGGTTCGTGCATGAAGCCACTCAATCGTCTTCATCCACCAAGGTTGGTGATGACAACCATCGATGGCTGACCATGCAGGGGAATTATCAGGACGGTACGGCCACCCTGCCGGTATTCAACAGCTCAGGCGGGCGTTTCAACGATCCGGCTGAAGTCGATACGGAACAGGTCGGCACAGCCACGCTTCGGTTTGAAGATTGCTCCTCGGCCAGCGTTGAGTACAACCTTGAAGACGGTAATCTGACCGGAACCATCGACCTTCAGCGCCTGCTGCCATCAGCGGCTGCATTGTGCGAGAGCCTGACTGCTGGTCAGGCCGGCGATTCAGTCAGGGAGCAACTCGACAGCGCGCCATGAGTCTCGGTAGCCGACAATTCGGACTTCAGGCCCGGTAGGCCACCAGTTTCATGAAACTGGCCATGATCGTCATGCCCCGCTGAATCGGGCGCGGCAGTTCACGGCCACCGGCATCGAGTGCGTTCTGACCATGCTCTGCCTCATCAATCGCCATCTGAGTGACAATGGCACGGCTGCGGTTGTCGCCCTCAGGCAGCGACTCCAGGTGCTCATGCAGGTGTGCCTCAACCTGTCTTTCAGTCTCGACCACGAACCCCAGCGACCAGTCATCACCACAGAGACCGGCTACCGCACCCAGTGTCCAGGAGCCGGCGTACCAGAACGGATTGAACAGGCTGGGTCGTGATGACAGTTCTTCAAGCCGGTCATTGCACCAGGCCAGGTGATCGGTCTCCTCTTCCGATGCGGCGATCATCTGTTGCCTGATCTCGGCATGGTCAGCCGTCAGGGACTGGCCATTGTACAGAGCCTGGGCACAGACCTCGCCGACATGGTTGATCCGCATCAGGCCCGCTGCATGGCGGCGTTCCGTCTCATCCATGTCACCGTCTTCAATGTCATCGGCGGGGTTGGCACGACGTGCCCTGGCTGGCGCGTAGGAGGTGCGCAGTGATTGATCCATCTGGTCAATCAGGTAGTCCAGCAGTGTCAGTGATCTCATGGGTTGGTCATATCCTGAAACGTGATCAAATGTAAATTCGGTAAATTAGCGCGTGCTGCGATCAGGGCAAGTCGATATCATGTGGCGATTTTACCGGAATCGGTCTCCGGTTGATAACCACAAGGGAAGAAAACTGATGAAAAAATTGATGATTATCATGATCGTAGCGCTGTCAACGGCGAGCTTTGCACAGGACGATGAGGGCTGGTCCGGCAACGGTGCACTGGGTTTTGTCTCACAAAGCGGCAATGCTGACACACAGACGCTGAGTATCGGTGCAGATGCCGTCAACAATCTTGAAAAGTGGCGTTATTCGCTGGGGCTCAAGATACTGCAGTCCGAATCCGGTGATGAAGACACAGCCGATCGTTTTGAGCTCTACGGTCAGGTCGATTACAAGATAGACGAAAAGGCCTACTGGCTGGGTTCGCTGCGTTATGAAGACGACGAATTCAGTCAGTTCGAATCCCAGCTGACGGCAACGGTCGGTTATGGTCGAGTCCTCGTTGACAGCGAATCGAACAAGCTCAAGGGAGAAATCGGACTCGGTGTCAGGCGTGCGGAAGAGCGAATCAGCGGCGATTCCGACACCGAGGCGATCGTGCGAGGCGTGCTTGGCTACACCCGTGTGTTCAGCGAGACGGCCAGCCTGAGTAATGATTTTCTGGTCGAATCCGGTTCGGACAACACCTTCCTGAAGAATGTCACGGCCCTGAATGCCGAAATTTCAGGTGATTTCGGGCTTCAGGTTGCCTATGAAATTCGCCACAACACCGACGTGGCAGATGGCATCGACAAGACCGATCGGGTGAGCAGCATCAACCTGGTTTACGCCATCGACTGAACGGGCCGGATCTGACCGATTACAGTGGATCGGCAGATTGTCACCTTTTCGACTGAAAGGCTTGCATTCAAAGGCGGGGTTCGATAGTATTCCCGCCCTTGATTTCAGCCTGGCTGAGAGACTTTGCTGCGTGTGGGGTATGGACAAACGCGCAGCATCGGGCTTCTCGACAGGCCGTGCTGACATAGCGAAGTTCGTTGTCAGCCCATCGAACAACGTTTTGATTTCAGGTTAGATCACCTGAAAGAAGAGAACAGGACAAATTGATGAAAACATTTAGCGCAAAACCACATGAAGTAAAGCGTGACTGGTACATCGTCGATGCCGAAGGAAAGACCCTGGGTCGCCTGGCATCCGAGCTGGCTCGTCGTCTTCGCGGCAAGCACAAGCCAGAGTACACACCTCACGTCGACACCGGTGACTACATCGTTGTGGTTAACGCCGAAAAAATTCACGTGACCGGCAAGAAGCTTGATGACAAGATTTACTACCGTCACACCGGATACATCGGTAATCTCAAGGAAAAGAACCTGAGAACACTGCTCGACGAGCATCCCGAACAGGTCATAGAGCTGGCCGTCAAGGGTATGCTGCCGAAGAATCCCCTGGGTCGTGCCATGTACCGCAAGCTGAAAGTCTATGCCGGCACAGAGCACCCACATACCGCACAGCAGCCACAGGCGCTTGAGATCTAACCTAACGGAATCTGAATCCTTATGTCTATTGAACAATACTACGGAACCGGACGTCGCAAATCGTCCACAGCACGGGTTTTCCTGCGTCCTGGCAAGGGCAACATTGTGGTTAACAAGAACTCGCTGGATGAGTTCTTCGGCCGTGAAACCTCTCGCATGATCGTTCGCCAGCCACTTGAGCTGACTGGCCTGACCGATCGCTTCGATATCTACTGCACGGTCAAGGGCGGTGGCATCAGTGGACAGGCGGGAGCGATTCGTCTGGGTCTGACACGCGCACTGATCGAATATGATGAAACATTGCGCGGTGATCTACGCAAGGCCGGTTACGTCACACGTGATGCACGTGCGGTAGAACGGAAGAAAGTCGGTCTGCACAAGGCGCGCAAGGCAACGCAGTACTCCAAGCGTTGATACCGAATCACACTGCGATTCATTCAAAACCCGTGCCTGGCACGGGTTTTTTTTTGTCCCCTCTGCTGCCTGCGCAGTGCCTTGCCGACACGATCATGACAACTGCATGATTTTTGTGCAGTTTTCATGCAGAATAGGCTCAGACATGAATTGAGGCCCAGCGATGTCGATTGAGATCAAGATCCTGAAAGAGTTATACCCGTTCAAAACCATGCTTGAACCCCATATCAAGCTGCTGGCGGAGTCGGGTGAAGTCAAGGATTTCAACCGCGGCGAAGTTGTCTTTACCGAGGGCGAGAATGACGGCATGAGCTTCTACCTGCTGTCCGGACGCATGTCGGGTCAATCGGCCGATGGCCGGGTCAGGGAATTCGATTCCAATTCAGAACGATCCAAGTATGCTGTCGGTGATTTTCAGCCGCGTCGGTTCACTGCTTCGGTCAACAGTCCGGTCGCCCGGATACTCGAATTTGACCGCGGTTATCTGGAAAAGGCACTCACCTGGGATCAGATCTCGCGCAGCTCTCAAGTCAATGTCGAAGGCGGGACGGCCGAATCCGCACGCTGGGTGTTCCAGATGCTCAAGTCCAAGGCGCTGCTGAAACTGCCGGCCGGCAATATTGAGCGCATGTTCGATCGCTTTGAATCCGTCGGCGCCATGCCCAACGAGGATGTCATCGTCGAGGGGGATGAAGGCGATTACTTCTATGTCATCCAGAACGGCGAATTCCAGGTGCTGAAGAATCAGAAGGGCACCAACACCGCAGTGGCCACACTCACCGGTGGTGACAGTTTCGGCGAAGATGCCCTGATCTCCAACGTCAAGCGAAATGCCACTGTCCGAGCCAAGACAGCCGGCCGTCTCATGCGCCTGGGCAAGGAAGATTTCAGTGAGCTGCTAAGGCACCCTGTGGTCGACTGGATCTCGCCTGGCAGAGCCTCGGCACTGGTCAGTCTGGGCGGCACCATGCTCGATGTCAGGCTCAAGGAAGAACACGACCAGTGTGCACTCAAGGACAGCATCAACGCGCCGCTCTACCGCTTGCGGGAAACCGTGGCCGGCATGCGCGAGGATGTGCCCTACGTCGTCTACTGCGATACCGGTGAACGCGCTGCCTCTGCTGCCTTCATTCTGAACAAGATGGGTTTCAAGGCCTATGCGTTAAGGGGTGGGGTGACGTCTGTGAGACAACAACTGCTCATGAAGCGACGACGCGAGGCCCGCGGCGCCTGACGCATTCAGGACGTGTGATACGGCGTTACGCTTGCTCCCAAAAATGCTCACGTACGACAGTACGCTGCGCTTTTTCGAAACAACCAAGCCTTGTCTCACACGCCCTGAATGCGTCAGGGTACATGATCTGGCGTCCACAGGCGGCGCGATACGGCGTTATCCGCCTGATGTGAAAATACTCACGTACTGGAGTACGCTCCGCTTTTCCCACAATCAAGCCTTGTCTCACACCCCCTGACGCATTCAGGAAGCACGATACGGCGTTACGCTTGCGCTCAAAAATGCTCACGTACGACTGTACGCTGCGCTTTTTGAGCACAACCAAGCCTTGTCTCGTACTCCCTGAATGCGTCAGGAAATTCTGTGTTTATATGAAATCTTCCCGGGCCACAAAATGGGTGACTAGAGCCTCTAGATTGAGATCGGATTTAAGTCGGTCAGATCTCGGTGACCCCATTGGCTGAGGCGACCATCAGCAGGTCGGCAGGGCGGCTGGCGAACAGGCCGACGGAGACGACGCCGACGATGTTGTTGATGCTGTTTTCCATCGAGACCGGATCGAGTATGTCGAGGTTGTGCACATCGAGGATGTGGCAGCCGTTGTCGGTGACGAAGCCTTCCCGGTATTCGGGCTGTCCGCCAAGGCCGACGAGTTTTCGGGCTACGTAGGAACGGGCCATCGGAATCACTTCCACCGGCAGCGGAAACCGGCCCAGTACATCGACCTGTTTGCTCTCATCGACCAGGCAGATGAATCGTCTCGAACAGGCGGCGATGATTTTTTCCCGGGTGAGGGCACCTCCACCACCCTTGATCAGACGGCGGTGCGGGTCGGCTTCGTCTGCGCCGTCGATGTAGAGTTCCAGACCGCCGGTGGTATTCAGGTCAACCACGTTGACACCGATGTTTTTCAGCGCAGCCGTGGTGGCATCGGAACTTGAGACGGCAGCATCCAGCCGCTTGCCGGATTCGGCCAGTGCCTGTATGAACGCATTGACCGTGGAACCGGTCCCCACACCCAGGATGCTGTCTTCCTCGACATGCCTGACTGCAGCACGGCCCACTTCCAGTTTGAGTTCATCCTGATTCATGCGTTTTCCAGTCCGAGAATGAAATTCCAGTGTGCTTCATCCACCGGCATGACCGAGAGCCGGTTGCCGCGTCCGACCAGCCTGAAGCCTTCCAGCTCGGGGCAGTCCTTCAGCTCTCTCAGGCTGATGAGGCGCTTGAGCTTGCGCCTGTAGGTGACGTCCACCATGATCCAGCGCGGGTTCTCCGGGTCGGATTTCGGATCATAGTGCTTGTCGTCGGGGTCAAACGCCGTGTGGTCTGGATAACCTTCGCGGCTGACTCTGGCGATACCGACAATACCTGGTGTTTCGCAGTTCGAATGGTAGAAGAACACCTCATCTCCCTTCTTCATGTCATCACGCATGAAATTGCGCGCCTGGTAATTGCGCACGCCATCCCAGTGATCGGTCTTGCCGGGACAGGCCTTCAGGTCGTCCAGTGAAAATTCGTCGGGTTCGGATTTAACCAGCCAGTATCGTTTCAAAACCATCTCCATCCTGCTTCGGTGACCACGGCATCCAGGGGAACGTCCCATGGATTGGGCTCGATATTCTCACAAGTTTGCCAGGCGTACGCAATGCCAACACGAGTCGGGCGCTGATCCAGTGCCAGCGCGGCCGTTTCGGCCAGGCAGCGGTCGTAATAGCCCCCGCCCATGCCGATGCGGTGACCGGCATCATCACAGGCCAGCAGCGGCATCAGAATCAGGTCCAGGGTATCTGGAGATCTGAACTGTGCCGGATCTGTTTCCGGCTGTGGTATGCCGAACCGGTTTGTCGGCAGGTCCGTCACGGAGCGGGTTGGCTGAAAATGCATGCACTCGCCGTCAATGACAGGCAGAAACAGCTGCTTGCCGGCACAGAGGGCATCGTTGAGCAGTTCATGGAGATTCACTTCGCCAGCAAAGGCCAGATAGGCAGCGATCGATTCTGCATTACGGTAATGTTCATGTGATCTGATCTGATCACAGATCTGACTGGAGAGTATCTGAATCTGGGAGCTGTCGAGGTCCTTGCGCCTGGATCTGTTTCTGTCCCTGATCGATTGCTGGTCGTGCAACAGCCTGGCTCCGCGAGAGAAGATCTGGTCACCCTCCACAAGAGCCGATGTGATAGAAGCGTCCTTGAACCAGAGGTTCAAGTGGAGAGGCTCGCAGCCACTTAAGGTTTTCCGCTCATGGCAGACGTACACAATGTGGCCGGTCTGTCTCTCCGAAATCGTTAAGAGCGGTCAAGGCATTTGCCCGAATCACTGTCAAACACCGCAGAGGATGACCATGCCCTTATTCTAATGACTGAAGATGGCAATTTCTATCTTGACAAACACGAAAAAACTGCAGGTATTGTGTACCGGAAATGACCGTTCAGACCCCGAAACTGACCCTGGCCGGCTCAGTTCGGCGCATGTCCACACACAGCTGCCATGCATGCGTCGGTGTCACAGCAACGCGATGTCTGTGCTGGTTCTCAAGCGTGGGAAAGGATGATCAGGAGTCGAACTGCTGATCGAGTTTGTCTCGCAGGTTCCTGATGCGGTCGGATACTTCACTGCTGAATGAAGTCGAGTTCTGCTGACTCTGTAGGAATTCGTTGGCGATGTTGAGTCCAGCCAGTACGGCGATACGCTCGGCGCCAATGATGTTGCCACTGCTGCGCAGCTCGCGCATGTTCTTGTCCAGGTAATCGGCGGCATCGAGCAGTTGCCGACGCTCATCCTCATCACAGGCAAGTTTGTACTCACGATCAAGGATATTGACTGTGACGGCTTCACGCTTGCTCATGTACCCTGCTCCAGTGACTTGAGGCGGTTGATCATGGCTTCAACACGGGATCGGGCCTGTTCATTCTTGGCCACCAGATTGGCCCGCTCGGAGACCAGTTGCTCCTGGCTGGTGCGCAGCGAGACATTTTCATCGTGCAGTCGCTTGCACAGACCGAGCAGTTCATCCACACGATTTTCCAGCGCTTCGAGGTCCTTGAGACTGTTGTTTTGTTCACTCATGACAGCAACATCATAAATAGCACTTAAAGCATCGTCAACAATAATGGGTGTACGTATCAGAATTTACTGAAGATTTTACGGCTTTGTCACCTATCAAACATTTGTGCTACAAATCCCGATGACTGTTACAATAGCGACATGAAACGACCCGATTACCAGTATCTGGAAAATCTTCTGGATGCTCACGAATTTTCTACCACACCATCCGAGTTGCACGGTTCACTCTGTGCCCAGCTGAGCCTGGTTCATGATCTCGATGCCATGGCCTGGCTCAACAATGCCATGGGATCGGAAGTCAGGCAGCAGGAGCTGGCGACGGAACTTGAGGTCGCATTGCAATGGCTGTTCAAGGATACGCGGCATGCCATGGTTGATTCCCTGCTCAGCTTCACCTTGTTCCTGCCCGATGACGGACTGGATCTCAGAGAGCGAACCGAAGGCATGGCGCAATGGTGCCAGGGCTATCTGACTGCGGCCAGTGTCTGTGGTCTCAGCGACTTCTCCGAACTGCCCGAGAATGCGCGTGAGTTCCTGGAGGATGTGACCAATATCGCCATGGCTGAAATCATGGATGACGAGACAATTGATGACGAGGACGAGAACGCCTATTTCGAGTTGATCGAGTACCTGAGGATTGGCTCGGTGCTGCTGTTCGAACTCTACCGCACCCCGGATGAAACCCAGCGCATACACTGAGGCGGCAACATCGTGATCAAGCCTGAAGAGTACCGTCACCGACGCAAGCAGATGATGCGGATAGCCGGCGAGGATGCGATCATCATCGTACCGGCATCACCGCAGAAATTCCGAAATGGTGATGTGGCCTACCGCTATCGTCAGAACAGCGATTTCTATTATCTGACGGGTTTCGCCGAGCCGGATGCCGTACTGGTTCTGCTGCCCGGCCATCACGATGCCCAGACCATCATGTTCTGCCGCAAGCGCGATCAGCACACCGAAACCTGGGACGGCCCTATGGCAGGACTCGAGGGTGCGCAATCGGACTATGGCATGGATCTGGCGCTGGATATTGCCACCATGGACGACAGACTGCCCGACCTGCTGCGGGATCGCGAGCGGGTGTTCTACACCTTTGGTCTTGATGTGGATTTTGACCAGCAGCTGATGAGCTGTATCAACGAAGTGCGTCAGAACACCAGTTCGCGTCGGCACGCACCGGCGGAATATGTCAGTCTGGATCATTTCCTGCACGACATGCGGCTTTACAAGAGTCGCAAGGAGATCACCTGCATGTCCAGTGCCGCGAAGATTTCCGTGGCGGCACACCAGCGTGCGATGCAGGCCTGCCGGCCCGGCATGCACGAATATCAGCTGGCGGCAGAGCTGCACTACGAATACCATCTGGCCGGTACCCGGCCGGCCTATCTGCCCATCGTCGGTGGTGGCCACAACGCCTGCATCATGCACTACGTCAACAACAGCGATGTGCTGAACGATGGTGATCTGGTGCTGATTGATGCTGGCGCAGAATATGACTGCTATGCCGCCGATATCACGCGCACCTATCCGGTCAATGGTCGTTTCAGTGCCGAGCAGAAGGCGCTATACGAGGTGGTGCTGGCATCACAACTGGCGGCCATCGAACAGGTTTATCCGGGCAGTGACTGGGAAGCACCGCACACCGCAGCTGTTGGCGTGATCGCCGAGGGCCTGGTTGATCTGGGCATTCTCGGTCCGGATCTGGATGCCGTCATGGAATCAGGCAGCTACCGGGACTACTACATGCACAAGACCGGTCACTGGCTGGGGCTCGATGTTCATGACGTCGGCGATTATCAGGTGGACAAGCAGCCGCGCATGCTGGAGAGCGGCATGGCCCTGACGGTTGAACCCGGGGTCTATATCAGGCCTGATGACAACAAGGTCGACGAGCGCTGGCGAGGCATTGGCATACGCATCGAGGATGATGTGGTGGTCACCTCCGGCGGTCAACGTGTGCTGTCGAAGCAACTGGTCAAGACGGCCGATGATATCGAGGCCTTCATGAACCAATGACAGGCGCGAAAAACAAGCAGAACGATCAACAGGCCATCGATCACGATGTCGTCATTGTCGGTGGCGGTCTGGTTGGCGCATCGCTGGCCTGTGCACTGTCGGGCCATGGCCTGAAACTGGCCCTGGTGGAACGCATTGCGCTGACGGCGCCGTCACAGCCTTCCTATGATGATCGTTCCCTGGCGCTGTCGCGCGCATCCTGCAATATCTTCAGGAATCTGGGGCTGTGGGAAAAACTCAATGATGACGTCACGCCGATACGCGAGGTGATTGTCTCCGCCAGGGGACAGTTCGGTCTCACGCGTATACGGGCCGACGAACTGGGTGTTTCCGAACTGGGGCATGTGGTCGCCGGGCGTGTTATCGGTGCCGCCATGCATCAGACCCTGCCTGAGCTCGAGGACCTCACCCTGTACTGTCCCGCCGAAGTGACGGCGCTGGCGCAGCAGAAGGACCGTGTCAGCCTGAACCTGAAACAGGTCGAGGCTGACTCGACGCTGAGTGCACGTCTGGTGGTGGCTGCAGACGGGGCCGATTCGCCGCTGCGTGGCATGCTCGGGCTGGCGGCAAAATCGCATGACTATCGGCAAAATGCCATCATCGCTAACGTGACACCGGAACATGATCACCGCGGCAGGGCCTTCGAGCGCTTCACGCCCACAGGGCCGATGGCCATGTTGCCGCATGTCGGCAAGCGCTGCGGGCTGGTCTGGACCTGTCGCAGCGATCAGCTCGATGAGCTGATGGCACTGGGTGATGAGGAATTCATTCGCAGGCTGCAACGGGAATTCGGCTACCGACTGGGCCGCATTCACCGGATCGGAAAACGTGCCAGCTATTCCCTGCGTCTGGTGCATGCCACCGAGCAGGTGGCCGGACGTGCACTGATCATGGGCAATGCTGCCCACGCCATTCACCCGGTATCGGCACAGGGTTTCAACCTGGGTCTGCGTGATGTCGCCACTCTGGCCGAACTGCTGCTGCAGCAACACAGTGAGAACGGCGATATCGCCGATGCCGGGCTGCTGGCGCGATACCAGCAGCTGAGACGACCGGATCAGGAAGGCATCATCAATTACACCGATGGTCTGGTGCGCCTGTTTGCTCAGCCATTTGGGCCCATCCGCGTGCTGCGATCACTGGCGCTGGTGGCCACCGAGCTGGCCAGCCCCCTGAAACAGGAACTGGCCAGACGAACCATGGGTTTCGGTGGCCATGTGCCTGCACTGGCGCGAGCACCGGGAGAATCAGGTCTGGAGGCGCTCGATGTCTGAACGACGCGGCAATGGCAGGGTGGTGGTGGTCGGTGCCGGCATGGCAGGCTCTGTCACGGCACTGGGACTGGCCCGCCAGGGGCACCGTGTGACTCTGGTGGATCGGGGTGATGCAATCAGCCTGGATATCGACGATCCGCTTCGGCTGCGTGTGTCGACACTCAATCTGGCCACCATCAGACTGCTGAAACAGCTCGAGGTATGGCCGGCAATACGGGCAGCGCGCTGCCAGCCGTTCGAGCAGATTGTGGTGTGGCAGGATGATCCGGATGATTCGCTTGAATTTGATGCCCGTGATGCCAGCTTCACACATCTGGGCGCCGTGGTCGAGAACGACTGGGTCTGTCAGCATCTGCAGTCGGCGCTGCAGCAGGAGCCAGGTGTCGAGATTCTGTTCGGTCGGGTGATCGAGCAGATGGAGCATGGCAATCGTCACACGCGGCTGCGATGTGATGATGGCACCACGCTGTCGGCCGATCTGGTGGTGGCGGCAGATGGTGCCGGTTCGGCCCTCAGACAAATGGCCGGCATCGCTACCGAGTGGCACAGTTATCATCAGAATGGCCTAGTCTGTGTGGTGGAGTCGGCTGAGGATTGCTCACAGGCAGCCTGGCAGCGATTTCTGCCGGGTGGTCCACTGGCGTTTCTGCCGCTGGCCAGTCAGCGTTTCTCGATTGTATGGTCGTTGCCGGATACCGATTCGGACCAGCTCAGGGACTGCGAGCCTGAGGAGTTTATCGCCCGGCTTCAGCAAGCCAGCCAGAACCGTTTCGGCGAGATCAGTCTTGCCTCGGATCGGGCTGCCTTCCCGCTGCGGCGCCTGAAGGTTGATCGCTACATCGATCAGCGTCTGGTGCTGGTGGGTGATGCTGCACATGTGATTCATCCGCTGGCCGGGCAGGGCGCCAATATCGGCTTTCAGGATGCCGCCACACTGCTCGAACTCACCGCCACAGCCAGCGATGACGGACTCGATCCCTTCCGTCATGAAAACCTGCGAGGTTACGAGCGGTGGCGTCGGGCCGACAATGCCGTCACCATGCAGGCGATGGATGGCCTGAAGTGGTCATTCGAGCAGGCCGGTGGCCTGATTGCCCGATCACGCGACGCCACGTTGCGACTGATCAACCGTAACAAATGGCTCAGAAGACCGTTTGTTCAGCATGCAGCCGGATTCGGTGGCCGTACGCCGGCACTGATGAAACGCCGATAGACCGGAGGCAGCTGCGGTCATCCTGACGCATTGTCGGCGAATTCCGACCTCTTTTTCTGTCTTTTTGAGTTGTCCAGGCCGCTGAAATTATGGAAATTTCACGCCTGTGCTGCTAGATTATCAAAACGAATGTTTTCGTACAGAGGCCAGTCATGTCCATGCTCAGTCCAGGCAAGCGAACCGACACCGGAAAGTCCGAAATGAGCGGTCAGCAGAACCGTCCGGGTCCTGGTGGAGCGCTGCTGGTGGTCACCTGTATCACCATGACCGTGCTGGCATCGATGAATCTGTGGCAACAGGGCAGTCCGGGTGTTGATCTGACACCGGTTGAATACTCGAAGCTGGCCCACAGCGAAATGGATCTGAAACCCGGCGCACCATACGAGCGCCAGCAATACTTCCTCAACAAGCGCCTGCCCGAGGGCCAGGAGCTGCTCGGCATCGACCCCTATCGGGAGGCCAGGTCACAGATGCGACAGATGCCCCGCGTCAACCGGATTGAATCACGGCGAGCGCCTGGCTGGCGACTCAAGGCCGATCCGGTGGTGGCAAACTGGCAATGGCTGGGGCCCGGCAATGTCGGTGGCAGAACACGGCGTCTGGTGTTCGATCCGGATGACCCCTCGATCATGTTCGCGGCCGGCGTCTCCGGAGGGCTGTGGAAAACCGTCAACGGCGGCAATCGCTGGGATCCGATCGCTGACGAAATGGCCAATATCAATGTGGGTGCACTGGTGATCGATACCGTCAACCCGCGTGTCATGTACGCCGGAACCGGTGAACTCTATCGACGAACACTGAGGCCATATTCCAACATGACCGGTGCCGGCATGTTCAAGAGTATCGATGGCGGGGAGAGCTGGAAACAGCTTGATGCCACCATCAATGACAATTTCCTCTATGTCAGCGACATCATCATCAGCCCGAACGATCACACGCGTCTGTATGCCGCAACCAATACCGGCATCTGGCGTTCATCCGACAGCGGCGTCAGCTTCGAGCAGGTTCTGTTTCCCAGTGACAACAGCGGCAATGCCCTGTTCGAGGGCTGCACCGATCTGGACGTGCGAACCGATCAGGGCACCGACTGGGTGCTGGCCAGCTGTGCTTCCAGATCGACCGATGATCGCTACTGGCTGCCGGGCCTGTTGCCCGATACCTGCAACGGCCCATGCGATGCGCGCATCTATCTGAATACCGATGCGGCAGGAAGCGGTGACTGGAACGTGGTGCTGACCGAACCGGGTATGGGACGCACCCAGATGTCGATACACGCGGCCGATCAATCGGTTATCTACGCCTCCTCTGCCAACACCGATGGCGGTCCCGATCTGTCAGGCGACGGTCAACCCGATCTGCACAACGGACTGCATGCCGTATTCCGTTCCAGCGATGGCGGCCAGAGCTGGCAGGCGACCGTGAGAAATACCGACAGCAACCTGCTCAATGTTCAGCTGTTTTCCTATGCCGATGGCGCCTTCAATGCCCTCTGCAGTCAGCAGCAGGCCAGCAACTGGTATTACAGTGCCGGCTGGTACAACCATGCCATCGTCGCCAGTCCGATCGATCCGGACGTGGTCTGGGTGGCGGGCATGGAAATCTACCGTTCGGATGATGGTGGCCGCAATTTCGGCATGGCCTCGCACTGGGATGCACAGTGGACCGGTGGCCCGGGTTCCAACGGAGCCTATGTTCATGCCGACCAGCATTCACTGGTGTACCACCCCGAATACAACGGCAGCAGCAATCGGACGCTGTACACCACCAATGATGGCGGTGTCTACGTCACCTTCGATGACAGCAAGCCAGTCGACACCAGCAGCGATGCCCCCTGTTCACCCTACAGTGACAGCCAGGGTGTGACCTGGCGCAGCCTGAACAACAATTACGGCGTCACGCAGTACTACACAGGTGATGTCTTCCGCGATGGCTCCGTGCTGATGGGCGGCACTCAGGACAATGGCACCCAGATGACCTTCGGTACCAACCCGAACTGGTTCTCGGTGTTTGGTGGTGATGGTGGCTACCTGGCCTTCAGTCAGGCCAGTTTCAACAATTTCTACGTCTCCTCGCAGAATGCAAATATCTGGCGCACCGAGGATGGTGGATTCAGTTACATTCGGGCAAATAACGGCTTGAGTGGCAACTTTGTCTTCATCACCCCGTTCATCCTCGATCCGCGCGATGACCGGCGACTGTTTGCCGGTGGTGATCGTCTCTGGCGTTCACAGGATTCCGGTGGTACCTGGCAGCCACTGACCGACAGCCTCGGCAGCAGCTACTACGACATGATCACGGCGATTGCTCAATCCGATTTTGATCCGAGGCATCTGGTGTTCGCCAACCAGGGCGAGATTTTCTCGACCCGCAGTGGCCTGGCGTTCACCTCGAACATCCCGCGAGTGTCATCGGCACCGCGTGAGGGCTGGGTCTCGGCACTGAAGTTTGATCCGGTCGAGGCGGATACCGTCTACGCCACATTCTCGACCTTCGGTGGCGAGCACGTCTGGAAATCCACAGACGGCGGCGAGAGCTTTTTCCCGATTGACGGCAGCGGCAGTGGCAAGCTGCCGAATGTGCCGGTGCATGATATCGAGGTCAATCCGCTCAACAATCAGCAGCTGTTCATTGCCACCGACCTTGGCATTTTCGTGACGGTCGATGGTGGCGCCAACTGGCAGGTGGAGAACAATGGCTTCAGCAACGTCATTACCGAGACGCTGGTGATGAACCATGCCGACCCGGACAACCCGATGCTGTATGCCTTCACCTACGGTCGCGGCGTCTGGCGCGTGTCGATGAACACACTGGATTCGAATCCCGATTACCTGCTGGCCGATGAAATTTCCGGCCTGTGGTACAACGCCAGTCAGTCCGGTCACGGCCTGCAGATCGAGGTGATCGATATTGTTGGCGTACCCTCGGTCTACGCCTCCTGGTACACCTACCTTGACGGCCAGCCACGCTGGGTCACCGGCATCGGCAGCATTGAAAACAACCGCGTCATCATCGATGCCATTATCACCGATGGTGCCGGCCATCCACCCGACTTCCAGGCCAGTGATGTGAATCGTCGCAGCTGGGGCACCATGGTGCTGGAGTTTTCGGATGACGGTAATGGTCTGCTCAGCTGGCTGTCCACCGAAGCCGGATTCGGTACCGGTGCCATGCCGATTACACGACTGACCTCGATCGCCGGCAATGAACCGGTCAACAGCAGCATCAAGCGCTGTCACAGCGGCACCTGGTACAACCGCGTGCAGGATGGCCACGGCTTCATGGTCGAGGTGCTGGATGGCAACCAGATGGTGGTGACCTGGTTTGTCTATCACAATGGTGAGCAGTACTGGTTGATTGCTCAGGGGCCAATTGACGGCGACAAGGCCAGCATGACGGCGCTGTCGGGTCGCGGTACCAGTTTCCCGCCTCAGTTCGAGACCGGCGATGTCGATATCTTCAACTGGGGCAGCATCGAATTCACGCTGGTGGACGATCAGTTTGACGTCTCCTGGCAGCCGGCGATTGAGGGCTTCGAGGCCGGCTCGCTGTCACTGGAGCGTCTCACCAGCCTTCGTGGTATGGCCTGCAACTAGACGCCGTCTCAATCCTGCAACAGTCATCTGACGAGCGACAGTCGATCCGACTGCCGCTCTGAATCCCTAGTCTGATGCCGTGCCGGGCATTTCCTTGATGTAGAGATCCTGCTTGGCGTATGGAATCTCGATGCCAGCCTCGTTGAATGCCTTGTAGACGGCCATCAGCAGCTGGTGTGTGACCTTGCCGCGCAGTTCGGGTTCGTCCACCCAGACCAGCAGTTCGAAGTCGATGCTGGAGGCACCGAAGGCACGCATCCTGACGCGATGCTTCGGTTCCGGGCAGGTGGCAGGATGAGCCTCGCCAACCGCCATCAGGGTATCGACCACCTGATCCAGATCCGAGCCGTAGGCCACACCGACAGCAATGCGTAATCGCCGTTTTTCCCAGCGGCCACCGCTTTCGTTGGTAATCTTGGCATTGGCGATCACGGCATTGGGCACGGTCACCTCGATGTCGTCGCGGGTAAGCAGGCGGGTGGATCGCATGCCGACATGCGTCACCATGCCGCGCTCACCGGAATCGAGGTTGATGTAATCCCCCACCTTGTAGGGCGTGTCGACGACGATGAAGATGCCCGAGAACAGGTTGGCCAGTGAATCCTTGGCGGCAAAACCGACGGCAATACCGATGACACCGGCCGAGGCCAGCCACGCGGTGGCGTCGATTTTCCAGATCGCCAGCAGGATGTAACTGACCGAGGCCACCAGCAGTATGGTGGACACCATGTTCAGCAATGGCAGGGTGCGTTCCTGCACGAATTCGTAGCGATCCCTGAGCCGTGCCAGTGAATCCAGCAGCAATCGCATGATCGGGAAGGCAGCACTCATCCAGATGATGACGGCAATCGAGGCCAGGGCACGGATCAGGTTGGAGGTCAGCGTATCAGACAGCTGTAGACTGACCACCGCCATGGCCAGGAACACGTAGAACAGCGACACGAACACCGGCCGTTCGATCAGGGCCATGATCTGGTCATCCAGCTCGGTCTTGGTTTTGCTGACCAGCCGGCCGATCACGTTACGAATGATGATCCAGATCAGTTTGGCGGCAATCCAGCCGACGACAACAATGACCAGCGCACGCATGAAGGGGTAATCCTGCAGGAAGTCCCAGGCCGGCCTCAGTGACTCGGGTAGCCAGTCGTAGGGGTTGGACAGATCGGTGACAATATCGGCGCTTTCAGCGGCAGTTTCGGTGCCTGTGGTGGCGGTATCGTCCTGGATGGCCGGGGGTGAATCAGTTAGCGCGTCATTTTGGGTCATAGTCGGAAATATCCTACAGACTGGTTTGAGATCTGCCCCTACTGGCTTGCTGGCATATTACATACAGTAGAGCCTCGATCGTTAGAGTAAACAAAGAACAACCCGATGAGCAAGACTGAAATAAACCAGCGTATTCGCGAACTGCAGCAGGAACTGATTCGTTTGAGCATGTCACATGCCAACGAACGCAGTGAACTGGCGAAAAATGTGATTCGCGAAATTTCCATTAACCGACAGAAACTGAGGGCTCTGTCATGAAAGCACCCAAAACGACACAATTACCCGACCTTGAAACACAGGAAACTGCATTGCTTGAACGCATGGATGAAATTACCCGCGCACTGGTGGATATTCGCGGCCAGTCGCGTGATTGCCAGCTGCTGCTGAATGAGCTGGATCTGATCACACAGCAACTGGAGGCCATCAGCCAGCTGCGCTGTATCCGCACCAGCAAGAAGTGCGTGGCCTGATCGCCGTGTATTTGGCTGCAATTATCCTGCGACGCAACACCTGACTCTCCCAACTGCATTGACCATGGAATTGAGCTGTTCCATGACTCAATGTGGAACTTAAAGCCTGATTGGCTACTGACACACCTCGTTCTTCCTGACTGACTCATTCTCCAGGCACAATTGACGTTTCTGTTCTGCGCCCTTGTTGGTACAATGCGCGACCCGTTTTTCAACTGTCCATACACTTGAAACACACCTGAAAACATCAGAATCGTTCCCATGCGGGAATCGGGTGAAGGAAAACAGCACATGATCCGATCCATAGCCGGCAGCGGCAAGGCCGCCCTGTTCAGCATCCTGCTGGGTGCCGTGCTCATCAGTACGTCGGCACCGTGGGTGAAGATTGCCGACGTAGCGCCCACCACGGCCGGTTTCTACCGCATGCTGATCGGTGGCGTATTGCTGTTCGTCATCTGCCTGATTCAGCGACGTGTCGTCTGGATGGGTGTGGGTTACCTGTTCAGGCTGGCACCACCGGCGTTCTTCTTTGCACTGGACCTGGCTTTCTGGCACCGCAGCATTCACAGCATTGGACCGGGCCTGGCGACCATCCTGGCCAACCTGCAGGTGTTCTTCCTGGCCGTGATCGGTTTTCTGTTTCTGCGTGAGAAGATCACACTGCGATTCAGCATTGGCCTGATCACTGCATTTTCCGGCGTCTTCATGCTGGTGGGACTGGACTGGAGCGAGGTCACCGAGGATTATCACCAGGGCGTGATCTTCGGACTGTTAACAGCGTTGTCATACACCGGTTTCCTGCTTACTATGCGGCGTGTACAGTCCTTTCCGGACACGCTGAGCCCGCTGGCCAACCTGGCCATGATCTCGCTGCTGTGCGGGGCCATGCTGGCGATTCAGGTGGGTTTTGAGGACAACAGTTTCGCCATTCCGGACCTGAATTCACTGCTGGCACTGCTGGCACTGGGTGTGTTTTGCCAGGTAATCGGCTGGCTGCTGATCACGCGGGCCATGCCATCTCTTCCAGCATCAATCGTCGGTGTGGTATTGTTACTGCAACCAGCCCTGTCGATGGTCTGGGACGTGATTTTCTTTGATCGCCCCACCAGCCATCTCGACATCGTCGGCTCGGTCATGGTTCTGCTCGGACTCTATCTGGCCACGCGTCTGGAGACGCGCCCACGTGCTCCGGCAGAGAACCCTTCAACATGAATACGGGAAACAGACAGTTATCATGAGTCAGGTGAAAGACCTTGTTCTTCTGATCAAATCCAGTGTGCCGCTGATCCTCATCGAAACCTCCGAGGAAGAGCGCGCCATCAATCTGGTACAGCATGCGCTGGGCGATGTGCTCCGGCCACTGAATAAATGGAGCATCAATTCCGGCATGGAACGGCTGGATCTCATGCTGGCCGATTTCGGCATGAAGCACCAGGAACCGGAGCTGGCCCTGGCACACATCAGCAAGACCACTGAACCGTCGATATACCTTCTGCTGGATTTCCATCCCTACCTGAAGGACCCCAAGATCATTCGCCGCCTGCGGGAGATCGCGATTCGCGATGGCGTGGCCAAGCACACGGTCGTTATGGTTTCTCCCAAGATGGAGCTGCCGGAAGAACTGCTCAGCTACACCGCCTCGTTCGATCTGGACCTGCCCAACGACGAGATGCTCGAGAAGATGATCCGCGAGGAGGCCTTCGAATGGTCCAGACAGCATGACGGTCGCCGCATTCAGGTGAGTCAGAAGGCGCTGCAGATCCTGATCCAGAACCTGAAGGGGCTCACCCTGGAGGATGCGCGCCGGCTGGCCTGCAACGCCATCTACAACGACGGTGCGATCACCTCCGAAGACATCCAGCACGTGATGGAACAGAAATTCTCGCTGCTCAATCGCGGTGGGGTGCTGACCTACGAATACGATCTGATCAGTTTCGAAGACATTGCCGGTCTCAACAACCTGAAACACTGGATCAAGCAGCGCAAGCCCGTGTTTCAGTCTGGCGCGGCCGAATTCGGCCTGGATTCACCCAAGGGTGTGCTGCTGCTCGGTGTTCAGGGTTGCGGCAAGAGCATGGCCGCCAAGGCCGTGGCCTCGGGCTTCGGCGTGCCGCTGCTGCGCATGGATTTCGGCGCCATCTACAACAAGTACCACGGTGAGACCGAGCGCAACCTGCGCGAGTCACTGAAGAATGCCGAGATCATGGAACCCTGTGTGATGTGGATCGACGAGATCGAGAAGGGTATCTCGGTCGGTGATTCCGACGGCGGTACCTCCAAGCGCGTGCTGGGTACGCTGCTGACCTGGATGGCCGAACACGAAGAACGCGTCTTCCTCGTGGCCACTGCCAACGACATTGAATCGCTACCGCCAGAACTGGTGCGCAAGGGCCGTTTCGACGAAATCTTCTTTGTCGATCTGCCGTCCGAAGAGGTACGCGCCAAGATCTTCGAGATTCACCTCAACAAGCGCAAGCAGGATGCCGAACAATTTGACCTGATGAAACTCTCGGTCGCCGCTACCGGCTTCTCCGGTTCAGAAATCGAACAGGTGATCGTCTCGGCGCTGTATTCTTCGATCGCCGAAAAGAAGCCCTTGGATGAAGCCATGCTGACGCACGCCATCGAAAGCACCAAACCGCTGTCGGTGGTCATGGCCGAAAAGATCGCCTATCTCCGGCACTGGGCCTCCAGCCGCACCGTCCCTGCCGACTGACCTTCCAAGCAGTGTCATTCCCGCGCAGACGGGAATCCATTCACAGGTATCGTGTCGTCCCGAGCGCAGCCGAGGGACCTGTATTGCATCAGTGCAAGTTGTTGAACCGAAGCAACGAACACTACTAAACGAATAGTTGGTTGTCCTTCCCGCGCAGGCGGGAATCCATTTTGATTTCCACAACGCGTTTTACCCAAGTTGCTACATAGCCCCAACTGACATTGATCAAGCCCTGTCATCCATGCGATAAACAGGTCATGACCGAGATCACCTACACCACAGACAAACCTGACCCGGATCAGTACATGGCCCTGTTCAACACCACCGGCTGGAATGACAAGTATCAGGCAACTATCGATGAACTGGCGTCGGCACTCAACAACAGCTGGTACAACATCTCAGCCTTCGAAGGGGACAATCTGATCGGTTTCGGCCGCCTGGTTTCCGACGGCGTCCTCTATGCCATGATCTACGACATGATTGTCATGCCCACTCACCAACAGCAGGGAATCGCCACGCAAATCCTTCAGTGTCTTCTAGAGCACTGCGAACAGCACAACATCCGGGATATCCAGTTATTTTCCGCAAGAGGCAAGCAGCCATTTTACGAGAAGCGAGGCTTTGCCTGCAGACCTGAAGGTGCATCAGGAATGGTTTATTCTCAGGGTTCAAACTGAAATATTTCAGCAAGTTGCCTCATTTCGTCAGCCGAGATTACCAGCGTCCTCGAGTTTTCCTGGTCCTCCGCAAGCCACACGCCTGCTGCATCAACACTTCGTTTCAGGCCTGGAAACACAGGCTGAAGGTAGTACTGATCGGGTCGGATGTGGTCGGCACCCAGAAAGTCGCAGGCTTCGGTCATGATCTCGACGGCCAGCGGCGCATCCAGAGGCATCTTGTTCAGAACCAGAATCTGCTCATCCGGGTAATACGCTCGCCAGTTGTTCAGATGCGTGTCGTAAAAGCCCATGTCGATGATGCCCAGCGGCAGACTGATGTCCAGGATCGAAGTGTCAGGCGTGATGGCGCCGTGCCGTATGTGATGCAGGTAGGCTGAAATCGCCCTTTCCACGGGATCGCGCAGCATGACGATCAGTTTCAGATCCGGGCCGCAGAACGAGTGGACACTGCCCGGGATATCCGGGTTGAAGCTGTCTGGCTGCCGGTTCCAGTCAGAATCGGTTCGCGTCCAGAAATAGCCGGCATTGGCATCGCCGATGATCTGATTGCCCTCTGCTGAATCAAACCGCTGACAGTAGGACTCAAACGCAGCCTGATTGAGGTTCCCGACATAGCTGAAATGTTCCACATCCTTGTCCTCGGGCATGAAGATGGTATCGGATTGTTTCAGGTGGTGGTGCAGCCAGCTGGTGCCGCATTTCTGGGCGCCGATGATGAGAAAGTCGGGTCGTCTGATGGACTCCATGCTCATGATTTAAGCAGTACGCGCAGCGACTCGGCCGAGTTCCAGTGGTCGCCGCAGGTATAGCGGGGGATTTCCCATCGGTTGTCGGCTGCCGTGACAGGCCTACCGTCGGTGGTGAATGCAGCCCGAATCAGATCCTGCTCAGGCAGGTAGCGTTCAGTCAGGAAGGCATGACGCCTGCCGTCCGGGTAGGCGAACAGACCTGTGGCGTGTTGCTGGCCGATGACCGACCGGATGTAGATTTCGGCATTGTGGATCTGATCCTGGGCGTCTTCCTCGTTGTCCACCTGACTGAAATCATCGCGTGCGTCACGGCTGTGAAACACGCGTGGCAGCGTGCCATGCAGGTGATCCCAGCTGTGGTTTCCAATCTGGATCAGGCCCGACTGAGCGGCCTGCAGCCACCAGCCGTCGTGCCAGTCGCCGCGGCCGGCGATACAGGTCTGATCTAGAATGCGCGTGGCATCCTGGCTGGCGATCACGAAGCTGGTTGCTCTGAAGCTGGTACGCCATTTGAGGCGGTGCTTCTGGTTGAATTCAGCCAGTATGGTATGAAAACTCTTCAGTGTCGGAATGTCGGGATGAACAAAGTCGATAAAGTCGTGATTGACGCCGTCGTCAAAGCTGAGACCGACCTTGTGACCCGACTCGAGCCACTCCCGATCACCGGCGATCACCCGATCGGCGATCTCCGACAGACTGACACACTCAAAACCCAGTTTGTGCAGCGTCTCCAGATCGCTGGCCAGTGCGACGTGATCGTTCTCGGCATAGCTGTCTCCCGGCGCATGCAGGGAGTGATAGGTGAGGATAGGCAGTCCGTTCAAGTCGGGAATCCGTGGTCGTGATCAGTCGATCATTTTATCTGATTCTGTGCAGATGCGTCAGGCCGGCTTCACTTCGTCGGCAATGGCCGCATCCTCGAATGTCGGGTTGTTGATGGCCAGGCCAATCGGCGTGGCCAGCATCTCCTCGGCCGGGTAGGGAGTCAGCAGTTGTTCGGCATCCTGCTTGTCACCGGAAAGCCATGTGTCCCAGTGCTCGCGCTTGAGGGCCACCGGGCTGCGATGATGGTTGACCACATCGCGAAGCAGCGCATTGGGTTCGGTGGTGATGATGGTGAACGACTGCATCCACTCGCCGTTGTCCATCGGGCTGGCATCCCACAGGCCGGCGAAGGAGAAATAATCCTCGTTCAGCGGGGCGATTTTCCAAGGCTGCTTGGGTTTGGTCTTCGGATCCCATTCATAGAACCAGCTGGCCGGAATCAGGCAGCGCTGATTGCGTTGCCAGGCCGTTCGAAAGGTCGGCTTCTGGGCCATGGTCTGGCTGAAGGCTTCATCCGGCTGTGAGCGGCAGTTGGAGGTCGAGAATTTCGGCAGCTGCCCCTTGGCCCAGAACGGGACGAAGGGCCAGTTCATCGGGCTCAGTCGACGGCTGCCCTCCTTCTGGTGAATGATGGGCATGTGCTGCCACAGCACCGTGCCGTCGGAGGATTTGGTGGGTTTCAGCGTCGGGTGAAAGTTGTAGCGCTCGATGCCGCCCTCGCTGCAGGAAATATCGTATTCGGCACCGATGTCATAGTACTCCACCAGCTCGGCGTAGGAGGCGACGATCGCCAGTCGACCGCACACGGCTACAGGCCCCGCATCGATTCGGGCCGCAGACGGGCCAGCTCGGGGTGATGGATGGCCTCGTTGATCTGTGACAGCATCCTGTCGCGGTCCCGGCCCAGAATGCCCTTCAGCACCAGCGCGTTGGAGGCGTGATCGCTGCGGAATACCGTGCGCTCCAGATCCAGCTCCGAGACCAGCAGCTGTAGCTCGGAGAACAGGCCATGCTGATCAAGCGGGACGTACTCGGCACCCTGTGATTCAAAGCCGTGCCGGAACCGGGCATCGCCGCGCGGAAAGGACAGCACCAGCGTTGACAGGTAATCGGGCTGGGCGGCGTTCATCAGCCGGGCCGAATTTGTCATGTGTTGCACCGATTTGTGCATGCCACCCAGGCCATTGAGAATCATCACCGAGGAGCGCAGGCCGGCCTGCCTGATCTTGCTCAGCGCATCGAGTGATGAATCGAACGACTCGCCCTTGCTGATCAGTTTCAATACCTCGTCATCACCCGATTCACAGCCGACATACATCAGGTCCAGGCCCAGTTCTCGCAGCTCGGCCAGCTCTTCGACGCTCTTGTGGCGCAGGTTGCGCGGCAGGCAGTAGCTGGAGATACGCTGCCGATCGGGAAAGGCGTCGTTGATGGCCTCGAGAATCAGCTTCAGCCGCCGTGTCGACAGCGTCATGGCATCGCCGTCGGCCAGGAACACGCGTTTGACGGGCAGCCGCATGGCCTTGATGTGTGTCAGCTCGGCGCGCACCTCCTCGATGGACTTGTGGTTGAATCGCTTCTGCTCGTCGGTGTACATCTCGCAGAAGGTGCAGCGGTTCCAGGAGCAGCCGTTGGTGACCTGCAGAATCAGGGATTTCCATTCGCTGGGCGGTCTGAAGACAGGTTCGGTGTAGGCCAGGGGATACATGGGGCTCGCAGTGGTGGCGTAGACCCGATCATACCGCAAGCATCCGTCCGGGTTAAGGGTGTGCAGGGGAGCGGACCGCCTTCCCTGGCCGTCCGCATGCGATGGTTGTTACTAGCGGGGTAACAGGGGTGCCGGTTCAACACGCGTGATGAGCGCATCGTGGCTGAAATCCAGCTCAATCAATCTGCCCACACGTCCGCTGCCCAGAGGTGATGTCGAGGTGACATACAGTATAGAGCTGCCGATCAGTTCGGTCTCACCGCTGTCAGGATTGTGATTGAAACGCCAGCGAAAATCGGCCACCGTGGCGTTCAGTCGCCGCATTTGCGCCTCGATGACCGGCAGACGCGTGGCGAGAATGGCCGGGTGGGGAATCGCCTCCATGACTGCAGGTTCGATGGCCTGCACCAGATTGATCGCAGTCGATTCTGGAAAACTCGTAAGGTACTGCTCACCGGCCACACCAGCGGGATCAAAGCGCCAGTCGACCGGCATCAGCCATGCCGTGTTTTCCAGGCTGTCAGGATCCGGGCCGAAGACGACAAAGGCACTGGGGGATTCAACCACCGGCCGTTTCCGATCCTGACCACCAAGAAAACGCGACAACAGATCCAGCAGTTCGCGCTGTTGTCCCAGACCGCAGGCATAGACGCGCAGCAGTGTGTCATCATCGACGATGTCGTCTGCCAGCTCAGCAGTATCCGTGCCGAGGAATTCGGCAAGACGGTTGAGTCCGGCGGCGTCATCTGTATCGTCCACGGGCAATCGCATGCTGGTCCACGGTGAGGCATGTACTACCAGATTGATCGTGCCCCAGGGCTGCTCACTGAATCGACGGGTGGCGAGCCAGTCACGCATCTCGACCAGGGAACGAAGATGAATGATCACCTCACCTGCTTCCGGCTGTGTCAGGAACCAGTCGGTGGCATCGGTATAAAACGTATTGTCGCTGTCCATGCTGTCTTCGCCGAGGATGAAAGTGATGTTGTGCCGCCTGAGTGTTGTTTCTGGTTCTGGATCAGTTCCGTCAACCTCAAGCGGATCACTGTATTCGCTGTTTGTGCGAAGACTTGATACGGATACAGTCTGCAGTGAGGTCGAGATGCTGATCGGACCATTGCCCAGACTGAACCCCGAAGAGTAGGCCGGAATCAACGCCGGTGAGGTACGTTTGGTCAGGTCGACTTCAGCAGATGCGCTGTCTGGTGCGCGAATGACATGGTCAACAGCAACGAATGAGGTGAACCGGGTCAGCAGGCTGTGTGCCAGCCCCAGATCCACAATCTGCTGGCGGAAATCATCGAATTTCTCGGTATCCAGTGACATCTCACGCAGCAGGTCGTCGGTTTTCTGTCGAGCCCAGACCGTTTGCACGGCGCGATTAGCCTTCGAGGTATTAGCAAGAAGGGGAAAGTCATTGATGTACTCGCCATCGGACCGTGTGCCTCTCAGGCTGATCACAGGGTCATCGTTGCCGATTGATTCTGGCAGGGTCAATTGACCGGTCAGAAATACCGGGCGTCTGGAAAACAGGTCCGGAATTGCTACTGGCTGCAGATCGGCCGTCTGCATCAGGACATGACTGAACTCGACCTGGATATCGGTGAGCAGTGGCGCACGTATGTAGTCAAGAAAATCCGAGGTGTGTGAATCAACGGCATCCTTGTTCAGCACAGCAAACATTTCACCCTGGCCCGCGCGGGAAATCTCGCGCATGGCTGGCATTGTCGGCATATTGACCCACGGCAAAGGCAAACATGTTGCTGTTGCCAAGATTGGCACGTATGTACTGCTGGGTTTCGACAGGCACGCCGATCGCGCCATCAGAAACCACCAGCAGCGTTCTGGCAAAACCGGGTGTGGCCGGCAGGCTCTTGGCACGTTTCAGTGCCGTCAGCAGATCGGTATTGCCTCCTGCATTGCGACTCTTGAGGAATTTCAGCGCCTTTTTGATGCGGTCGGGTGTTGGCTCCAGCGATAGTCTGGACAGCTGATCTGAATCGCCGGCAAACAGGATCATGTTGAAGCGATCCTGTGGGGTCAGTTCGTAGAGCAGTTGCTCGCTCATGTGCTTTGCCGTGTCCATGGGCAGGCCATTCATCGAGCCTGACACATCGACAATGAGGATGTACTCGCGAGGCAGAATGGCCTTCTCGCCATACTGTCGTGGCGGTTCGGCCATCAGCATGAACCACAGCTCATTGCCCTCGCGATAGCTGAGCAGGCCACTGCTGATGTCGTTATCGAGCAGGCTGTAACTGAGTCTGAAATCCTGTGCCGGTGTTGTGCCCTCCTTGAGTGCTTCGGATTCTTCAAGCAGAATCAGTTTGCCATTGGCCGAGACAGATTCGATCACGATGTCGTGGTTGATGCTCTCGATCTGCTGCAACGGCAATCCAGGGTTGAGCTGGATGCTGATGTCAAAACCCGACTCGTCGGCCGTCTGTATCAGTTCGGGCATTTCGCTGCCAGTACCCAGTACCGTAGGGGCGACGCTGTGCCGGATAGACGAATTCATAGCGGCCATCACGTGGCATCAGCTGTTCGGTGTAGGTCATTTCGACCTCAATCTCGTCACCGGGCAGGATATTGGCCACATTCATTTTCAGCAGTCCGGGCTCGTTTTGCTCCAGTAGGCTGGTGGTCTTGCCTTCGGTCTTCGCCTTTTCGTAAGTCTGACGGGCCTGTTGCTTTTCCATGATGTCGGCCAGCAGCACGCGATCACCGATGGTCATCTTTAGCTGGTGCACGGCCGCATTATCGGCCGATGGAAAGGACGTATTTTGCCTCAAGAGGCACCTCACCGTCGTTGCGGTAGACCTGGCGTACCTGGACACGGGCCAGGAAGCCCGAGATCTCGGCATCCACCTCGGTCATCAGCAGGGGAAACTGATCGACCTGGCCGGCGTCACTGCTGATGAGAAAATAGCCTGATTCAGTGGCGCCACGCGCTGCCGGCGCCAGCAGTAACAGCAGGCTTGTCATCAGCAGGGCCAGTGCCCGAGTGCCCTGTAATACGTGATGTTGCTTGCTGGGGCTGAGATCGTCTGTCGGGTCGGTATTTGAAAGTGCTCTGTGGTCAACCATGTCGTGCTCCTGTCTCGATTTCCACGCCGAATGTGGCGTTTGGAGATTCAAGACAGGGGCGGTGCGTATTGCGTTTCAGATGACGCAAATCTGCGCTGATTCAGGGCCATTCTGCGACGCAGGCAGTGTTGTCATTGTCAACAAAAAGGGGCCATCATCGGCCCCTCGGTGTCGTTGAAATCTTGAGTCTGCCTATTCGAATCCGTCCGCGAACAGCTGCTGGCTCAATTCGGAATTGAAATACTGCAACAGCTCCGCCAGTGCCAGGGGCGGGTTTTCCGGCTCGGTAAGCCCCTGGTGATCGGTGGTGTCCAGACCATGACAGGATGCGCAGACTCGTATTTCACCCGGCTGGAATGTCAGCCAGTAGCGTTCGGACACAATTCCAGTGCCGTCGGCATCGGTCAGTCGCCAGGTCATGGCGCGTGATGCGGGCACAAAGCCGGCCACCGAACCGTCCTCGGCCACCTTCATCACCGAATCCCTGAATTGCTGATCAAGCGTGACCGTGGTCTGGTCGCTGGGCTCAAAGGCCGGATTGACATCGGTGGTGCTGTGCATCGGGTTGGGCAGGATCTTGCGGCCGGGAGACCAGTCCGTCGGCGGGGTGTCCGGCGCCTGGCCATCCGGGAAGCCGACATAGGTATTGATTCTGATCATGTCACCCTGCAACAGCTGCAGGTACTGCACCGGGTAGAGCTGACCCACCCCGGTGTCGGAGGAGGTGATCGGGTCACCGTTGCCGTCCAGTGCATCCTGCACGAACAAATTGTAGGGCTGCTGGTGATCGCCGTCGTCGCGTGAGGTGACATTTCGTGAGACGATCAGGGCCAGATCGCGCTGTTTCATCCAGGTCATGAACTGTTCGATATCGACGTTTTCCTGGGCAAACACCCCCTGTTCGATGGCCGGGATGCCCTGCTCGCGAAACCCGGTTGGGGTGCGGCTGATCACTTCCACCGGATCCAGAACCGACATGGCCCCATCGAAGATGGCCATTCGACCCTGCTTGACGCCCCAGACATGCAGGCGCCGGTTCATCTCGGGCAGCAGTGAATTGCCGGCTTCGAGCAGCGGATCGGAGGTATCGATATTGGAAAGCCTTCTCAGGGTAAATCGGTAGTTGGGGTCGGTCAGCTGGGTGTCATCGCCAAGCACCATGCCCAGATCGGTGGTTGGGTCAACCTGCGGTGTATGCAGGGCAAAGAGCTGACCATCCGACAGCGGCAGCGGGTCGCGATAGCGGCCACCGGGCACATCCTCACGACTGGTGACGGGAACCAGGTCGATTTCATCCGGGCTGCGTCCCGGCGGCACATCAAAATACAGGATTCGACCAGAACCATTCTTGGTGAAGTGCTGACCATCCGTGAAGTAGAAGCGACCGGGCTGAGTCGGGTCCTCGATCGGGTACAGCACGCCATCGGCCAGTGAGGCATCACGGCCAGACGGGTGGGTGAATTCGCTGAGGCCATTTCCCGGCAGATCGAAGCGTCGATTGAAATAGTAATTCATCTGGTGCCTGCCCAGGTGATTGATGATTTCCATGCCGCTGTAGGGAATGGTCTGGCTGCCGTGCGTGAGCCGGTTCAGTTCCCACAGGAAAAACAGCTTGATCGAATGCTTGTTCAGCTGGCCGTAGACCGGGTGCGGTGTAGTGGCCAGTGGGTCATAACTGGAGGAGACGTATTGCGGGAAATATTCGCGATTGTCGGTCAGAACGGCATTGGCCGATTCATCCGACAGGTTCCAGGAATAGCGACCGTTGAGGCCATACTGGTAGATATCGCGCTGCAGGTGATCCCAGCTGGAAAACAGCAGGCGACCGTAGGAATCGGTAAACGGCGTGAAGGCACCCGACGGATTGTGTGTGACCAGGGTGAGTCGCTTGTCGGCATCGACGCCATCGCGCATGTCCAGTTCCCAGATGCCCATCACGGTGGGGACGAATTCGTATTCATCACGCGGTGGATACAGGTGCCGGTTCTCTGGCCCACCCATGGGCAGATCCGAGGTCATCAGCACCACATCGGGCTGGTCGGGATGGTACATCGGCGAGACGTGGTTGTAGTCGATTGGCTGATGAGGCAGTTTGCTGATCACGGCTTCATCGGTCAGGCCCAGATTGCTGATCTCGTATATCTGCCAGTAGAAATCGCGACCCAACTGGGCACCTGATCCATCGAGTGGCGCACCGATGACCATGGAAAACAGGGCGCGATTGCCATCGTCATTCATGTAGGGTTCGCGCACTGCGATGGACAGGTTGCCCTGAACGTCGGACAGCGGGTCGGCCGTGTTGGTGTTGTCCGGCTCGCCAAAACCGGCCTCACGCGTCAGGTTGCGCAGGCAGCCGCCCGGTGCCTGGGCCGATGACGGGTGAACAATGTACAGATCACCACCGCGACCGGCATGAGAAGGGCCGCCTTCATGATGGCCAAAGGCCGACATGCGGCTGCGCATGTCCGGGCTCAATGGCATCTGGGTGACGAACATTACCGGGTTCGGCAGATTCTGTGCTTCGGCAGGCAGGCTGTAGTTGGCCGGTGCAGTCAGGTTGAGGCAGACCTGGTTCAGATCGACATTACCGGCTGTTGCCAGCTGACTTGCTGACAGTGACAGCAGCAGTGTGCTGAACACGAAACGCTGATGGTTCATGGTGAGGCTTCCCCGAATATTGTGTTTGCCATGCTTAGATCAATGCAATCTCATGCTAACACCGAACACTGGCGTGCCGGCGGCGCCATGGATGATGATTCACTACAGGCAAGAAACGCATTTTCATGCGTGATTCCGCCAGCGACTATCGGGGAAAGGCGGAGCGTCAGGACGGGCAGGGCACTGCCCATCCTGGCGAGTATCAGAACAGGGCAATCAGCACTCGATACCGGCGACGCTGGACAGTCGGGTCAGGTTCTGGCTGCCAGAACCGAATTCGGGCAATACTGAGTCGTAACTCATGCTGCCGCTGTCGCATTCGAAATCGAACTCCATCGTGCCCCAGGGCGTTGAGGTGACATCATTGGGATTGAAGTCAGCGCCGAATCGACCGCCGGTGAACAACAGGGCATCATTGATGGTGACACGATCATTGCTGGCCGTGCCGTCACCGAATACCCAGGCCTGATTACCTTCGTCATCATAGGTGAACCAGTACACCAGGACGCGTTCATTGGATAACTGTTCGATGACAAAGCCTTCACCGTCATGGGTGACATCGAACCAGGAGCCGGTGACCGGTACCGTCAGCGTCTTCTCCATGCCGGATTCGACCGAGAGGTTGTCTTCGCAGCCCAGGTTGGTGACATTGGTGAGACGAATGACCGATTGCCTCAGGTTGACGCCGGTGATGTCGTGGCGCATCTGCGCCGTGTTGCAGTCGGAAAATATGAAGTGTGCACTGCCGGCACGTGTACGCACCACGCTGGCCGGATCGAAATCGTCACCGAAGATGCCGCCCGAGGTGACCAGCAGTTCGGGGAAGTAGAGCTCGTTCGGGCGCACTTCGCCTATACCGATGAACCAGCGCTGGTTGCCATTCTCATCGTAGGTGAACCAGTACACCAGTGCACGACCGTCATCGAGAATCTCGATGATGAACCCCTCGCCGGCGTTGTCCGGATCAAACCAGGCAGCGGTCTGTCCCGGGCCGATCAGAAACGGGTCGGCAAGGGTTTCGCTGGTCATCTGAAACTGAATGGTTCTGTCTGAACCTCCAACATCCCGCTGCTCGCCGTTGTCATCCTCCAGACCCGTCCAGTGCCCATCAGCCCAGTCGACGATGGTGGCAGGATTGGCATCGTTGATCGTGCCAACCATGTCGCGAACCTTGATCTGCATGGTCACATCGGTCGCCTGATCGATGATGTCAGCATTGTCCGAACTCAGGAAAGTGACATCACGACGATGACTGTCATCTCGATATCGTTGAAATCCTGTGATTGAAAAGCCGGACTGATCCAGCCATTCACTGCTGCTGACTGTTCGCAGTACATTGCCGGCGTCGGCGCGGGTGAACACCTCGAGAGGCTCGTTGAAATCCAGGCCTGGAAAGCCCTGGGCCTGGCCACCACTGCGCCAGCGCATTGGCTTGTTGAAACTGATGTATTCGACATACTCGCGATCGAGTTGCAACGGTTGCAACTGATTGACGTGCAGGATCTTTTCCAGTTCGCCAGTCACATCCCACTCGGCATTGAACACTATGGCACTGGTCTCCTTGTCATACCACCTGAGCGTGCTTATCGCCGGTGCACCGGCCATGTTGTAATGCAGCATGGCAAACGATTTCGCCATGTTCTCTCTGACGCGACTGATCTCGGACTCGGGCAGTAAGAAGCCGTCATTGAAGTTACTGCCAAGGCCCGCATAATCCAGGCTACCAAACAGACTGGGTTCTACTTCCAGCGTAATGGCGGGAATGTTCACAACATTGGCAAAATACTCATCGATTGCCCCGATGGGGCCAAGTGGCATGGCTTCCGGGTAGGTTCTGTTGCCTGGCTGACTGCCGTTGAATTCCATGAAATCCGTATGCAATGACCTGGTGATATTCGTCCGCCTGATGTTGTTGTTGGCGGGTACGTAGACGTTGGCCCCGAAAGAATGCACATCGGCGAAGAAACGCAGGCGATCGACCGGACCTAGTCCGGTAGCCGCCTGCATCGCCTGAATCTCTGGCTCGGATGCCGCTGCAACGCCGCGGTACAGCAGGCTGGTCATGTCAGCGGTGTTGAAGACTCCCGATCCGAAATGAGGCAGGTTGTTGCGATTAAGGTCCACACCCAGCAGATGATCACCGGTGGTGTCCATGATTTCATCAACATTGAGCATGTTCTTTCGACGCAGGCGCCCGTCTCTTGGCGAGTCATTCGCCTGACCGCTGTCAAGGTACGAGGTTGTCGGATAGCGCTGTGTTTGCAGAAAGCCATCGATGTTCAGTACTGGCAGAATGACGAATTTGCCATTCTCACGCATATACTCGATCCAGAAGCCGTCATTTTCGTGCTCGATCAGGTATTCCATGATACCCGTGGTCACTTCCGGTGACTGCCATTCGCGTGCGTGGGTGCTTCCCACCATCATGATGGCATATTCACTGCCATGTGTGGCGTCGATATCATCCGGATCCGAGAAAACGTAGGCCCAGATGTCACGATTGTCTCGGGTCTGACCGACAATCATCCCGGTGAGGTTGTCGGACTGTGTCATCAGATCCTGATGCTTGAAATGCAGTCCATCATAAGTTCGGAAACCGTCAAAGGCATCGGGTGTGTCCACTGGAATTGGCACAGGAAAGCCGAGGCCGAGTTCACCGGGGCCGCTGGTCCAGGTGGCCAGACGTTGTGCATGCACAGTCGTCCCTATGAGGCTGGTCAGCACAAGGGTGAGTACCGACAGGCATAACCCGTATGAGCGCGGTGAGTGCAGTTTTTGGTTCATTGTCTGTTCTCTCCGTCGTCCATCTGCTTGATTTCCATGAGTGCCAGGCTGTCCTGTCGCCTGTTCATCAACAGCCGAGTGCGTTGGCGTGTCTTGTGAGTAGCCTCCGGGTAGTGGGTTAACAGCAGCTGTCTGCTGAGGTCAGAATCGGCCTTGTCCAGGGCAAATGCAGCGGAAGCGCCGATTTCAGGATGATCCAGCCAGTCAATGGCCTGTATGATCAGCTCGACATCTCCGGGGGTGGCTGTCATTTGTGCGATCAGAGCCTGACTGACAAGTGAAGCGGGTAAACGTCTCGATTTCATCAGTGCTGTGCGTATATCACTGGCTTCAGTGTCGCCGAACCAGCTATCCAGTTGTCTCAACACGACAGAGCGGTCAAGCGAACTTCCATGATCAAGTACGTGAACTGCCAGTTGCCGCTTGAGTTCAAGGTTAGAGAGATCAGCGACCACACGAGTGGCGAGACCGACCCCCGACTGATCGCCTGACGGGTGTTGCATGATCAACAGCATTAGCTCGTTCGATGGGTTTCGATCGAGAGATTGCGTGAGAGCACTGGCAATGCCGGCGAGCTCCTGTTTATGGCTCGATTGTCGTAACTGTCTGGCAACAGACATGGTTTCACCACGTATCAGACTATCCCTGGCTATCTGATGGGAACGATAGTAATGCCAGTGATTGAGCGTGGCCTCGATTTCGCGCGTGATGTTGTATTTCGGCACCAGTGTACGATGCTCGTGATCCGGTACCAAGACTAGAGGCCTGTAACTGATCAATGATTCGAGGATTGTGAGAACACCTGGCTCCTCTGGCTCTTTACGCAACTGGCGAATCCACTCAGCCAGTGTCGCTTCGAACTGGGCGGGGCTGTGGTCAGTCATCGCCTTTCGCTGATCAAGTATGGTCAGGAACTCTTCAGGCGTCATCAGGTATGAAAGGTTGACCAGACTGGCAGCCTCGACCTCGATCTGCAATCGGTCGACTGCCGCGCTGGCATGGGTCGACGAGAGGCTGAAAAGAAAGACAGACAACAGGATGATTTGGGCCACGACGGGGTGAGATTGATCGGGCCGAGCTTCGTGATGTGAATCATTGCAGTGACGCGAAAGATGCTGCCTGCATGATTGTTTCTTCGAGTGGTTCATCTGCATTCTGCTTTTCCGCTACGACTTTTTGACCTAATCTACGAAATTTCACGTGGCAAGTCCACGCCGCTTGAAATTACTCGCAGTCTGCAACGATTGCCCTTAATTTCTCGAGTCCTTCGACCAGCCTTGGACCGGGACGTCCCAGGAAGGCTTCACTGACTGAGTAGACCCGTTGATTGGTGAGGGCAGGGCAGTCCTGCAGGTACGGTCTTCGGTACACCACCTCATGACGGTATTTCTCGAATGGCACACCGCACCAGGAAATGATGATGGCGTCAGGATTGATGGCCGTGAGTTCCTCTTCCGTGAGCGGTCTGCTTTCGATTTCCTCATCGGCCAGCGGGTTGCGGCCCCCGGCCAGCGAAAGCATCGGTGTGACCCAGGATTTGCGACCCGGGACGATCACGGGTTTGGGCCACCATTCAATCAGTACGGCAGGTTCGCGATAGTTATCCTGTGATGGGCTGCTGGGTGTCATGGCGGCATTGAAATCTGATGCCAGTTTTTCTCCCTGTGCCGGGACATCGAGCAGTGCTGCAATGGTTCTGAAATTGTCGGCCACATCGGTCAGGGTGAACGGTTGCATCACATGATGTGGCACCTGGTGTTTCTCGAGCTGTTCGATATTGCGTTCATGCCCGGGAACGGTCAGCGAGGTAATGACCAGGTCCGGTTCCAGCGCCAGCACGCGTTCGATGTCAAAATCAAGATCAGGTCCGATTTTCGGTATTCGACTGACCACGTCCGCCGGATAATCGGAGTGATCATCGACACCCACCAGCAGTTGTTCACAGCCCAGTGCGCAGACGATTTCCGTGTTGGAACAGGTGTGTGTGATCAGTCGCATGCGCGAATTGTCGCATATCATGGCATGTTCGGCACGATTGCAGATCGGTGCTGCCATGTTATAGTACGAAGACAAACGTTCTTCAGGTGCCTGTCATGACATCCAATCATACGATTGTTGCCGTTCTTCTGTTTTCTGTTGCAATCTCGTCGCTGGCTGTTGCACAGCCGAATGATATTCGGCTGACCGAAATCGCCAATACCGGGGCGCTGGACATCAAGCACGCCGGTGACGGCAGCAACCGGCTGTTTCTGGCACAGCAGGCCGGGGTGATCCGGGTGGTCAGCAACAATCAGTTGCTGGAAACGCCATTCATGGATATCAGCGACCGGGTGCGGGTGGGGCAGGAACGCGGCCTGCTCAGTATTGCATTCCCGCCCGATTTCGAGACTGACGGCCAGTTCTACGCCTTCTACACGAACTCGGATGGCAACACCATACTGTCGCGCTTTGATTCGGATGGGCAGACTGGTGACCCTGACAGTGAGCAGATCGTGCTGGATGTATTCCAGCCCATGCCGAATCATAACGGTGGACGGCTGGAATTCGGGCCCGATGGCATGCTTTATCTGGGACTGGGTGATGGCGGTGGTGCCAACGACACCATGGACAATGCCCAGAATGACCGAACCCTGCTGGGCAAGCTGATACGCATTGATGTGGAAAGTGGGGCACAGACCTACGCCATACCGACCGACAACCCGTTTGTGAACGATCCGACAGTGAATTCCGAAATCTGGGCCAAGGGCTTGCGCAATCCGTGGCGCATGGCATTCGATCGTGACACCGGTGATCTCTACATTGCCGATGTCGGTCAGGAATTGCTGGAGGAGATCAGCGTGCAGCCGGCTTCAAGCGGTGGTGGAGAAAACTACGGCTGGAATATCCGTGAAGGCATGAGCTGTTTTGGTGGTGGCAACTGTGACACCACCGGTCTGACAGACCCGGTATTCGATTATTCACATGCTGAGACCGGCGGTTGTTCGATCACCGGTGGCCAGGTCTATCGTGGCCCCGACTATCCTGCTTTGCAGGGCATGTACATCTACGGTGACTTCTGTGCCGGTACAATCTGGGGTCTGCAGAACGTCGGCGGACAATGGCAAAACCAGTTGCTGATTGAATCCGGCATGAGTGTATTCACCTTCGGTGAGGACGAGCGTGGCAATGTCTATCTGAGTGCCGATAACCGCCTGTTTCTGATCAGCGATGGTGAACCCCAGCTGCAGACCGGTGTGCCCTTCGACGGCAGCTTCTCGGGCACCTACATCATCAACGGCCTCAATGATCAGGGCTTCTTTGTCACCGTCGGCAGCAATGTCAACGGTCTGTTCCTGTTCATAGCCTGGTTTACCTATGATCAGAATGGCGATGACATGTGGCTGGTTGGCAACAATGTCATCACGGCCGATTCCAATGCCGTGACGATGGGTATTCAGCGGCTGTCCGGACTCAACTTCCTGGAAATCTCGACCGATACGGCCATCCGGGATGTAGTGGGCGACATGACCATCACGGCGATCGATTGCGACACACTGGAAATCACATTCGATTTCGGCGCACTGGGTGCGGGTACGTTCACACTGAACCGGCTGACCAATATCGAAGGCAGGGACTGCTCGTCAGCAGTACGCTAATGAATTAACGGACATCGCCGTTTGAAACGGTGATGTCCGTATCAGGGTAGTTCATGGCAGTGAATGAGCACAATGACTGCATCTCGTTGGTCATGTCCGCACGCTTTTCCAGCAAGAATGTCATCGCGTCAACTTCACCGTGTGCACTGAGTCTTCTGAAGTAGCGCTGTCCAAGGTCTGACAGCAAGATATCCTCATCCAGTACGGTAGCGAGACAGTCAACAACAGCGCGTTGCCTGACGGCATGTTCATCGAATTCAATTTCGAAACTGGAGCCTGGGTGCAATGCCTTGATGATGGACTGTTGCAGCGATAATCCAGTCAGGACCTGGAATAATGTAGTGCGTGATTGTTGCAGACGTAAGGCAATTACCTTGCATTGTTCGATGGCGCTGGTCTGACGCTGATTCAGGGCTCGGGTGCAATACTCGCTGATTGGGTGTGACTGGGTGATCGAGAAGCCGGCGTTGTATCCCGCTGTCAGTACGTAGTGTAGGTTGTCATCTGTTACGCGGTCATCATAGGCGCTGATGTGTTGCGGGTAGGCGTTGTGAGCCGCGTAGTCCTTTATCAATGTGGCCATGAGATCGGTGGCATGAAATGGATTGTAATTGGCATTCGGTGCAAGCATCGCTTGTGACATCAGCCATTGCTGACGGTGTTCGGGCAGGATGTCCTCGCCTGAGAGCGGATTGGTGAACGGTCTGGAATGTGGCAGCGCCATGAGGTCGAGATAGGTGTTCATGTTGTTGGGATCGCTGGCCAGGTAGATCGCAGCAAGCTGATGGTCATCGCAGACAATACTCTGAGCTGGCGTACAGAATTCTATGAACAGTCGTCTTAGCGTTTCCGGGTCAGGATCCATGTCGAGCAAGTTGCTGATGTCTGCATTCATCACATCACGCTCGCCTGTAGAAAGTGGGGTGTTCGATTTGGCTGCTTTTCGATAGCGGTAAATAACTCCCAGTGCACGAATCGCAGGTGTGTCGCTGATCAGCATTGTCTCAAACAGGCCCACCTGCCAAAGCTTTTCAGCTTCCCGCTTTGAAGCATCAGTATCTGCAGCAACGGTGGCTAAGCTCATCACGCAGATCAAACCAATCACTCGAGTGCAAAGTGCCATCATTCTGAGGTTCTCTCGTCATCAGCGTGTGGTGGATACGACATCGGTGTGAATGTGCAGTTTTCTTCCAATGCCTCATCAGTGGCAACCCGCTTCTCCAAAACTTGAGTCATGGCCGCAACCTCACCCTCAGTACTGGCAGTGTCGATATAGTCTTCAATCGAGTGATCACTGAGCAAACCCTGTTCCAGTACGGACAACAGGCAAGTGACGTAGCGCTTGCGACGTTCGACAGTAGGTTTGAACTGCCCTTGGAAAGCAGTGCCCTCATAGAGCGAATCGACGATGAGGTCCTGCAAGGCGTGACCTGCGGCAAGTTCGACTGCGGTGGCTGCATGTTGCTGGATTTTCAATGAGATGGTCTTGCAATGCCCGATGTTCGTTTGATTGCCGGCGCTGATTGCAGATTGACATGCCTTCCTCACCTCATTCAGGGCAGGAAAGTACAGGGCAGCCGTGTAACCGAGCGCGATGGTGTATTGTGCATTTTCAGGCTGCAGCCAGAACTCAGTGACCTCGTCCGGCAGTTTCGGGTAAGGGTGCTGCTTCAGGTGCGCCTCGATGGCATCGGTCATGCGTCTCAAAAACCAGAACGGATTATGGTCTGTGTGTTGCGCCGATGCCGCCTTGTCAAGCAGCCAGTTCTGCCAGTCATCAGTTGCGACCGGGTTACCCGTCACAGGGTCGATCATGTCTTTATCCGGTTGATGGCCCAGCAGATCCAGCATCGGCATCAGACGATCATGACCTGCCTGCAGCATCTTTTGCGGCAGATCCGTTGCCTGACAGATGGATTCATCGGACTCATTGGTGCACAGCTCGCTGTAAAGGTATCGGACCAGTCGCGGTTTGACTGACTGGGCCAGTTCGTGTCCAAGGAAATTTATCAGCTCTTCGGAGGACGACATTATCTCGTCCTCCGGGCTCTCGTATCTGAGCAGCTCGTGATGTTCGAACACGGCTGCAATGATTCTCAATTCTGAGTCATCACCTGTCTTTAGCGCTTTCAGAAGGCCGGATTCCCACGCCCGCTCCTGTGATGGTATGTCGATAGCATTATCGGCGCGGACTTCATGTAACGAGAGCCCGAGACAGGCGAGACTGAGTGCCAGTGAAGCAAAAAAGTGTCGACTCATGAGTGTCGTTCCCCTAGTGTTTTTCATGCAGTGCTTCATTGCGTACAGTTGCAACATCGTCGATCACTGCCGGTGCCCGAATCATCATCCATTCTGTGACGTACGACTGCAAGTGTCTATGGTCATTGGCGATGCGTTTGGGCTATGATTGCTGATTCAGAATATTCTCGTGTGGGCAGGGAAATGAGACTACGACACATTCTATTATCACTCTTCATCGGTGGTTCGGTCATGCTGGCTGGTTGCAGTAATGAACAACCGCAGGAAGCCACCAATGCTCAGACCGGAAAGTCATCCGGATTCCAGCAGAAAATGAGCAATTACAAGGTCGACCGTGTGGCCTGGCTGGAGCAGAAGCTGCCACGACAGACACTGGCCTACTTCCGCCTGCCGACGTTGTGGGACTGGGTATTCAGTCCCAAGGGCGACATGTTGCATCCAGTGCAGGTCATGGATGAGCACAAGGCCCAGATCGATGCCATGAAAACCGGTCTGGTGAACCAGTATATCGACCTGGTGCCGCCGCCGTTTCAGGGGTTCTATCGACTGGTGATCGATGAAATCGATTCGCCGATCGAGGTGGCCATGCTGGAGCCGGATGACGGTTCGGCGACCCCCAATTTCGTGCTCGGCATGACGCTTGCCAATCACACGCGAGATTCATTTGGTGATCTGCTGCAGACAGCCATGGACATGGCAGGCAATGAAATCAGGATCATCACGCCCTACAATGCCGAAGGTCTGGCGACGATGGTGGTCGGACCCTCTCCGGTGTACCTGAAATTCTCCGAGGACGATGGCCGTCTGCTGATTCTGACAGGCCTCTCCGCCAGTGATGAACTGATCAAGGAAATCTATGCTCGCGACACGATCGATCTGGAGCACTCTGCCGTCTATCGATTCGAGCAGAGTGTGGATGCGTCAGGTCGAAACTTCGCCATGTGGGCAGATATCGACGGTCTGTACAACATGTTCTCATTCGCTTTCAGTGCTGAAGAGCAGGCTGTGATGGAAATGATGAATATCGACGATATGGATTTTGTCTGGTTTGGCGTGGCCTCGAAAGGCGGGCAGTCTGAAATCATTCTCCATGCCAGCATGCCCGAGGCCGGTTTCCGCTACTTCATGCCGAGACTGGATCAGTCGCTTGATCTGAAGGTTGCCGGCAATGTCAGCTGGGCGGCCCGTCTGGCCATACCCACCTACGAGCAGTACATGCAGGCGCATGATTTCATCATCGGCATGGATGATGAGGAAGGCACAATGGCTGCCGCTTCAGTAGAGATCAAGTCGAAAATGGACGAGTGGCTCGGCTTTGATGCAGGCAATCTGTTGCGTGCCTATGGTCCTGAAATCACCGTTGTGAGTGATGAATCAGGCGTCTGGACCGCCTACCAGGTTCGTGATCAGTCCATGCACCGTGAAATCACGGCAAGACTGGAAACCCGCGTCGGCTCAACTGTCGAATCGAAAAACCTGGCAGGTGTGCCCATCAAGAGCTGGAAAATAGCCACTAATCGTCTGATGACCGAATTTGATGAAGCCATGGGTGGTGAACAGCCACAGCTGGATCCGGTTACCATGGCCTTTCTGGAAACCTATCAGCAGTTGCATACCCATCTGTACTGGGTGCAGGAAGGAGACTATCTCGTTTACGGCTCGGTTCCCCAGGTACTGGCCGACAGGGAAAATCACCCCAATCCGGGCCGGCTTGCAAACTGGCTCAGTGCCAATTCACTGCGATGGGACAATACCATCATGGGTGTGGCCACCGAAGTGGAAAACCTGCCGCAAACGGTCTATCACGGCTATCTGACGGTGATGCTGTTCCTGGGTGACCTGATGGGGCATGAAATTGATCTGTTCACGCTGCCCACCAGTGACCAGCTGCAACTGCCCGACAGCGGACGGTTAGGTCTGCGGATGGATTCATCGGCCAATGCCTTCAGTATCCGATTCTCGTACAACTATTCTGCGCTGGAAATGTTTTCAGGTGGCAGCACCATGACAACCGTGGCAGTCATCGGCATTCTGGCTGCCATCGCCATTCCGGCATACCAGGATTTTCAGGTGCGATCCGAGGTTGCGGAATACCTGGCTAACGCAGGCGCCCTGCGTAGTGAGCTGACTCTGTTCTATTACGACAAGGGCCGACTGCCCAACCTGCCCGAAGCGCAGGCAATCATGGCAGATTATGATGAGTTCCTCAGCTACGATGTCGATACCGCGACAATCTGGATTGAGATTCCGCAATCTGCTTCATCACAAATTGCCGGAATGAGCATCAAGATGATGCCCGACGAGGACAGCACGGGCAGCATCTACTGGACTTGTGGGTCAACCTCGGTTGCACCGCGATACTTGCCGGGTTCCTGTCAGGATTATTGATGGCGCTGCTGGTGTTCTTGAAAGATGATGTGTGCTGACCGGTCAATTCAGGCAGTGGTAATGACAGGAGAGACAATGAGACACTTCAGAGTGATTCTGCTGGGGCTGGCTAGTCTGTTCGCTTCGATAGCACAGGCCAGCGATGAAATTCGCTCATTCACCATCGGCGCAGTCAATGGTGATGACATCAGCATGGCAGCGTATGCCGATCAGTGGGTGGTGATCAATTTCTGGGCCACCTGGTGCAAGCCGTGTCGCAAGGAACTGCCTGATCTGCAGGCACTGCACGATGAGCGAGACGATACCACGGTCATCGGCCTGGCCTTCGAGGATCAGCCGGTCGCCGCCGTGATCGATTTCCTGGATCAGTTCAAGGTTACCTATCCGGTTGCCATAGTCGATGTGTTCGAACCGCCGGAACTGTTCGGTTATCCCGAGGTGATGCCCACCTCGGTACTGATCAGCCCCGCGGGTGAGATTGCAAGAACCTGGTACGGCGAAAAGGACAAGAACGGCACCCTGACCGTGGAGCTGATCGATCAGTTCATCCAGTCTGCGAGTTCGGCAGACTAGACAATGACCGGGGTCACCACAGCACGCTTTCTGGTGACCGGTCGGGTTCAGGGGGTGTTCTTCCGCGAACATACCCGTCGCAGGGCCGTCAAACTGTCGCTGGCCGGTCACGCCATCAACCTGTCAGATGGCCGTGTCGAGGTGCTGGTTCAGGGTGATGGGCAGGCCATCGACGCCATGCAGGATTGGCTCTGGCAGGGTTCGCCGCTATCCCGGGTTACAGATGTCAGCATCGAGTCGGTGGATTCGGGTAACGAGATTAGCGGGTTTCGAACCGGCTGATTCTCACTCCTCGGACAGTCTGGCCAGCTGGTCTGCCTGATATTGCTGGATCAGCGGTTCCACGATCATGTCCATATCTCCGGACATGAATTCAGAAAGCTTGTACAACGTCACGTTGATGCGATGATCAGTCACTCGACCCTGTGGAAAGTTGTAGGTGCGAATCCGTTGAGAACGGTCTCCCGAGCCAACCAGCGATTTCCGCTCCTCGGACAGCTCGGCCTCCTGGGCTGATCGCTGCTGGTCTAGCAGGCGCGCCGACAGTAATGACAGTGCTCTGGCCTTGTTCTTGTGCTGTGAGCGTTCATCCTGGCATTCGACTACGGTACCTGTTGGCAGGTGTGTAATCCGGATGGCCGAATCTGTCTTGTTGACGTGCTGGCCACCGGCACCCGATGCCCTGAAGGTATCAATGCGAAGGTCTGAGGGGTCGATGGTGATCTCCTCGACTTCATCGTGCTCTGCCAGTATGGCAACGGTGCAGGCCGAGGTATGAATTCTGCCCTGTGATTCGGTCTCCGGAACCCGTTGCACCCGATGGGCACCGGATTCGAATTTCATTCTCGAAAAGGCACCCTCACCGATGATTCTCGCAATCAGTTCCTTGTATCCACCATGTTCACCATCGTGAGCACTGAGCACTTCCAGTTGCCAGCCCAGCTTCTCGGCATAGCGGCTGTACATGCGGAACAGATCGCCAACGAAGATGGCTGCTTCATCGCCTCCGGTGCCGGCACGAATCTCGAGGAAGATGTTGCTGTCATCGCGTGAGTCGGTTGGCAGCAGCAGGATCTGAAGTTCCTGCTCCAGTTCCGTCAGCCGCTGCTGCGCGGCATCATGTTCTTCCTGTGCCATTCGACGCAGTTCATCGTCTGAATCCTTCATCATCTCGCGCGCATCGGCGATGGCACTGTTGGCTGCATCAAAATCGCTGACAGCCCTGGCGATGGGGTCAAGCTTGGCGTATTCCCTGGACAGTGAGCGGAATCGATCCTGATCAGACATGACCTCGGGTTCGCTGAGCAGTGCAGACACTTCCTCCTGACGTTCAATGAGCTGATCGAGTCGTGCCCGGATTTCAGGGGTCATTTGCGTTCCTCTTTCTCGATGAACAGTTTCAGGGCAGCATCCAGCAGGTCGTGCTCGTCCTTCTCGAGTGCGTCACGAATGCGGCGGGTAGGGTGATGCAGTATCTGCTTGGTCAGCCTGTTGGCGAGCAGTTCGAGTGTATCACCGGGTGGCTGACCCTGTTCCAGTTTCCTGACTGCCTCTGCCAGCAAGCGGTCACGGATGGATTCGGTGTTCTGACGTATTGCCGAAATGGCCTGTCTCGAACGTTCGTCTCTGAGCCAGCGCATGAATTTTGCCAGATGCTGTTCCAGCAGGATTTCGGCCTGCTGTGATGCCTGGATCCGGTCATCTTCGGTCTGTCGTGCCAAATCCTGGATATGATCCAGTGTGAACAGGAATACATCCTCCAGGCTATTGATGCGCTCATCAATGTCCCGCGGTACTGCAAGGTCGACCATCAGTACCGGTTTGTGTCGGCGCCGTTTTATTGCCTCGGTCATCTGTTCCAGAGTTATCAGCACGTTACTTGCCGCAGTGGAACTGAAGATCAGGTCGGCCTGATCAAGCCACGACTCCAGGTCCTCCAGCTCGATGGCTGCGCCGGAGACCTCTTCGGCGAGTGCGTGTGCCTTTTCATAAGTCCGGTTAGCGATGATCAGATGTCCGATACCCTGCTTGCGCAGGTGTCGGGCGGTGAGCTCGATCGTCTCTCCGGCGCCAATCAGCAGGGCTGTCTGCTGGCCCAGATCGGAAAATACCTGACGTGCCAGTTTGACACCGGTGGCAGCCACAGAGATCGAACCGACACCGATGCTGGTCTCGCTGCGTGCATGTTTTGCCGCACTGAACGAGCTTTCCAGCAACATGTTCAGTCTGTAGCCGGTGGTTTCGTGTTCGCGTGCCAGCTGATAGGCTGATTTGACCTGCCCGAGAATTTCCGGCTCACCAAGTACCATGGAATCGAGCCCGGAGGCAACGCGGAACAGGTGCATGACGGCCGCGTCATCTGCATGGTAGTAAAGGTGAGGTTCAATCCTGTCACGTTCGATGGCATGGAACTGACAGAGCCATCCAGTGAGACTGGTCTGCACCGGCTGATCGGCAATACAGTAGATTTCACTGCGGTTGCATGTGCTCAGCACCATCGATTCCTCCAGTGTCAGCTGCGACATCAATTGTCTGTGCGCATCGCGAGTCTGGGCGTCATCGAACGCCAGCTGTTCGCGCAATGCAACAGGTGCTGTGGCATGATTGATTCCGACAAGCTGGATTGACATGGGACTGTGTCTGGATTGCCTCGTTCTCAGGTGCTGCGATGATTGTAAGCAGGCTCGAACTGACAGTGAAGACAGAACAACCGGCCAACACGATATTATCCTGTATTTGATGTCGACTTTCCATGGCGATCCATCCATGAAAACGCAGACTGCAGGGTCATTGTTCAATCACAGACGTTGTGTTTTCGATAATGGGCAAGCTGGAGTCCGGTCATGGCGATGTTGCCAGGGTTGACCTATGCTGACAGATCGATTGTTGTTATGAATCAGGCGCTGATAGAATGTCGATGAAACAAAATTACCCATCTGGTGGTCAGATATCATAGTCGTGGTCATCAAGCCACATTAAAGGGCACATATCCTATGCAAAAACACAATATCCGTTTTCTGTCTGTCATATTCGCAACCCTGCTGATTCAGGGGTGCACGATGACATCCGGTCAGAAGCGGGACGTGACTGAATCGGAAGTGGATACCAAGCCACCTCTGGAACTGTACGAACCGGGAAGTGCGGTTGAGCGGATTGATCCCGATGTGGTCTATTACGTGGGTGCAGCCGAAATTGCCGGTCGACGCCAGATGCATCAGCAGGCGTCTGTCTATTATCTCAAGGCAGCCATGCTCTCGAAGGATCCGGGTATTGCACAGCGGGCGGTACAGGTGGCGGTCTATGCCAATGCCGAGGGTGAAGTGATGGCTGCTGTCAGTCGCTGGCTCGAGCTGGCCCCGATGGATCCGGAGGCGCATCGCATGTCGGCGATTATCACCCTGCGTGCCGGTGAGATGGAAACCGCCTGGACCAATATCGAAACCATGCTGAGCCTGCTCAATACCAACGAGGTCTGGGACAATATCGTCAAACTGCTCACTGCATCACCGAACAAGAACGATGCCAGGGAACTGCTCTCCAGGCTGACCCAGAATCATACACCACCGCAGAATCTCGAAGTGCTTACCGGTCTTTCAGACCTTGCGGTCACACTTGGCGAGATCGAGATGGCAGCTCACTATGCCACGCTGGCTCTGGAGGTAGATCCGGAGAATGCAGCCAATTACAACTGGCGCGGTCGCCTGCGTACATCCCTCAATCTGTTCGAGGAGGCGCGCAGTGACTTTGCCCGTGCCGTCGAGCTTGATCCTGAAAATACCGAGATGCGTCAGACCTACGCCGTGTTGCTGGCTGAGCTTGGTGATTACGCGGCTGCTCTCGAGCAGCTGGAACAGGTCGACGATACCGTCAATATTCTGTACAGCAAGGCCTTGTATGCCAGTGCCAGTGAAGATGCGGAGTTGGCCGAGTCCTATTATGTTGACCTTCAGAATCTCGAAGTCAGCGATGAGGAATCAAATGAAAAGTTCTTCTTCCTCGGTCAGCTCTCAGAAACGCTTGAAAAACCGATCCAGGAATCAATCGACTGGCTGAAGCAGGTGCGCTCGGGTGATCGCATGGAGGATGCCCGTCTTCGCACCGCCATTCTGCTGGGTCAGGACGATCAGCTGTCGCAGGCGCGGTTCATCCTGCAGAAACTGCAAAACGGCAATGCTGAAACAGCTGCAAGGGCATTCCGTGTTGAAGCCGGGCTGCTGGAAAACGATGGTGACTCGGAAGAGTCCATGAAGGTGCTGGATCGCGCCGTCTCCATGCTGGGCGACAATACTGATGTGCTGTACACACGAGCCATGCTGGCCGAGCGAATGGACATGATCGAGGTCACTGAGCAGGATCTGACCCGGATACTGGAGCTGCTGCCAGATGACCCCAATGCACTCAATGCCCTGGGTTATACACTGGCTGACCGGTCCATCAGGCTCGATGAAGCGCTGAACATGATCGAGCGCGCCTATGCCCAGCGACCGGATTCTGCTGCCATTACTGACAGCATGGGATGGGTTCACTACCGCCTGGGCAAGTACGAGGATGCACGCGAATACCTGCAGAAGGCCCTCAGTCTGCAGGAGGACAGTGAAATCATCGCCCACCTGGGTGAGGTGCTGTGGGTCATTGGTGATCACGAAAAGGCTCAGGAAGTCTGGCAACAGGGGCTGGACAAGGATCCTGAGTCCGCAGTCATTCTGGAAACACGGGATCGCCTGAAGAACTGACCCGATCTGATGGTGCGCATGCCCCACAAGCATCTCGCGCTGACCAGCATGCTGCTGGCAATTCTGTTAGCAGCAGGCTGTGCGTCAAGGCCCGTTGCAGATTCCCAAACCGGATTCATTGCCGATCCGGCTGTTGCCGCACTTGATCGATGGCAGGTCAATGGTCGGCTCGCCCTGTCCAACGGCCGCGATGGTGGCAGTGGCGATCTTGAATGGGTTCACAGCCCCTACAGCGATGAGTTGAGATTCCACTCGGCACTGGGTCAGGGCAGCTGGCGACTACTGATCGGGACAGAGGGCGCGACACTGGTCCAGGCTGATGGTACAAGCCTGCAGGCAGACAGCATCGAGGCACTGATCGATCAGCATCTTGAATGGAACATTCCTGTCAGTCTGTTGCTGGACTGGATTCGTGGCATTCCCGATGAAACCGTGGTGCAGGCGATCGATCTTGATCTGGAAGGGCGCATCAGGGAAATGGTTCAGCAGGACTGGTCGATTGCCTACGGCGGCTACTATCAGATTGACGGGCTCGAGCTGCCGCGGAAAATCACCGTGAACCGCGATGGCAATCGTGTCCGATTGTTAATTCGTCAATGGACTATTGACAGATAGGATTCGCTCTATACAATGACGCGTCTTGTTGACTGCTCTGGGTTTGTCATCAATCAGACTGGCATTACAGCCTGCTCTGGCTAGAATAATAATCAGGTAAACTCAGGCAAAAAGATTTGGGATGTAGCCAAGCTGGTTAAGGCACCGGGTTTTGATCCCGGCATTCGCAGGTTCGAGTCCTGCCATCCCAGCCATACGATGCCCGTGTTTCAATGAATCACGGGCTTTTTATCGTGGTCAGACAGCGACAGGAAGCGATCGATGACACCTTCGGGGTTTATGATTTTTGCCGGTCGGGCCAACCCGACCCTGGCACGTAATATCGCGCATCACCTGAACACGCCACTGGGAAAGATCAGTGTCTCTCAGTTCAGTGACGGTGAAGTGGCTGTGGAAGTACTCGAGAACGTACGCGGCCAGGAAGTATTCATTGTGCAGCCGACCTGTCGGCCGACAGCCGATAATTTCATGGAGCTGCTGGTCATCATTGACGCAATGAAACGTGCTTCTGCTGCTCGTGTCACGGCTGTGATGCCGTATTTCGGCTACGCCAGACAGGATCGCAGGCCCAGATCAACCCGGGTGCCGATTACCGCCAAGGTGGCGGCTCGAATGATTGGTGCGGTGGGTACCGACCGGGTGCTGACGGTTGATCTGCATGCAGACCAGATTCAGGGGTTCTTCGATATCCCTGTTGACAATGTCTATGCATCGCCGGTCATTCTGGCCGAGATCTGGCGGCAGGTGCCGATGAGCGAGCTGATCGTGGTCTCGCCCGATGTCGGCGGTGTGGTGCGGGCACGGGCACTGGCCAAGCGACTCGATGATGCGGATCTGGCCATTATCGACAAGCGTCGGCCGCGAGCCAATGAAGCCACGGTGATGAACATTATCGGTGATGTGGAAGGCAAGTCCTGCGTCATCGTCGACGATATTGTCGATACGGCTGGTACGCTGTGCGCTGCCGGCAAGGCACTCAAGGACAAGGGTGCCAAACGGGTCGCTGCCTATTGTGTGCATCCGGTGCTGTCCGGAAATGCGATCGAGAAAATCGAGAACTCGGCACTCGATCAGCTGGTGGTCACAGACACCATTCCGCTGTCCAAGGAAGCGCGGGCCTGTGACCGGATATATCAGTTGTCAGTGGCTGAAATGATGGCCGAGACCATACGCCGGATCGCGGTGGATGAGTCGGTCAGTTCCATGTTTGTGGATTAGTTTTTGGCGTAACGGGGTTTCCCGGTACGTAAGCAGTCTGTCGGGCCTGGTCGCGGGCCGACAGGTATAACGCCGTAATGGCAACAGTAGTAGGTGATTTATGTCCAATACATTCAACATCCCGGCAGAACTGCGGGAAGATTGCGGGAAGGGTGCGAGCCGCCGCCTGCGCAAGGCTGGGCTTGTTCCGGGTATCCTTTACGGATCCGGAAAAGACGCAGTGGCGCTGCAGATGGAAAACAAGTTCATGATCAAGGCGCTTGAAGATACCTCGTTCTATACCAGTATCCTCGAGATCAAGGTCGGTGATGGCCGGCGCCAGAAGGTGATTCTGCGTGACCTCCAGCGTCATCCGTACAAGCCAGTCATCATGCACATGGATTTCCAGCGCATTTCCGATACCGAGAAAATGCACATCAAGGTTCCGCTGCACTTCGATAACGAAGACACATCGCCGGCTGGCAAACAGTCAGGCGTGGTGATCTCTCATCAGGTGACCGAGGTCGAGATCGTGTGTCTGCCTTCGGATCTGCCCGAGTTTCTGCAGATCGATCTGGCCGAACTGGATGCCGGTGAGATCAGGCACCTGTCTGATGTCGTCCTGCCAGAAGGGGTCGAGGTCGTCGCATTGAGTCACGGTGATGACCAGATCGTGGTCTCGGCGCAGCACGTTGCAGAACAGACCATCAGTGATGAGGCGCCTGAAGCACCCGATGCCGAAGTCCCGACCACCTCTGATGAGGAAGAGAAGGCTGACGACGCTGATGAGGCTGACGGCGAATAAGAATCCGGTTGTGCGACTATGACGGCTGTATGCGCCATCATCGGTCTGGGCAACCCCGGATTGAAGTACACCGAAACCCGGCACAATGCCGGGTTTTGGTTTATCGACGCCCTGGCTTCTGCGCTTGGGCTGAGTTTCTCTGCAGACAGGAAACTCTATGGTGAGCTGGCTACAGTGCAGCAGGGTGAGTCCAGGCTGTTCCTGTTCAAGCCATCGACCTTCATGAACCAGAGCGGGCGTGCAGTGGCGGCACTGGCGCGTTACTACAAGCTCGTACCCGAACAGCTGCTGGTTGCCTACGATGATCTGGACCTGCCTGATGGCGTCGCCCGGCTCAAGTTTTCAGGTGGGCATGGCGGGCACAATGGTCTCCGGGATATCGAGAAGGCCGTGAATAGCCGGGATTTTCATCGCCTGCGCATCGGAATCGGCAGACCGGCTGACAGTGCTCAGGTGGTCAATTATGTTCTAAACAGACCCGGGCGTGAGGAATTTGAACGAATCTCGGCTTCGATCCTCAAGTCGCTGGACGTGATGGACGATTACCTGCACGGTGATCGCGATCGCGCTGTAAAGAACCTGCACACAAAAGACTAGCGCCTGCACGCGGGCGCCTGCCATCACAAGTAACGAGGAAATCGATGGGATTCAAATGTGGAATCGTCGGATTGCCCAATGTGGGCAAATCCACACTGTTCAATGCATTGACCAATGCTGGCATTGCTGCTGCCAATTATCCGTTCTGCACAATTGAGCCGAATGTTGGTATCGTCCCTGTTCCTGATGACCGGCTGACGACACTGGCCAATATCGTGCAGCCTCAGAAAGTGCTGCCCACCACCATGGAGTTTGTCGATATCGCCGGTCTGGTCGCTGGTGCATCCACGGGTGAGGGTCTGGGCAACAAGTTTCTGGGGCATGTCCGGCAGACCGATGCCATCGCACACGTGGTTCGGTGTTTCAATAACGAGGATGTCACTCACGTGTCCGGGCGTATCGATCCGGTGGCCGATGCCGAGGTGATCAATACCGAACTGGCGCTGTCGGATCTTGAGGTTTGTGAGCGAGCCATACAGAAGGCCGAGAAACAGGCCAAGGGCGGAGACAAGTTGGCGCGCTCCCGTATCGCCGTGCTGCAGCAGATACTGGAGGCGCTGAACGATGGCGTACCGGTTCGGTCCATGCAGCTGACCGAGGATGACTGGGTATTGCTGGACGAAATTGATTTCATCACCTCGAAGCCGGTGATGTATATCGCAAACGTCGATGAATCCGGACTGGTGGATAATCCGCATCTGGATGCCATCACCGCTCTGGCTGAAACCCAGGGCGCTCAGGTCGTACCTGTCTGTGCCTCGATCGAATCCGAGATTGCCGAGCTGGATGCGGACGAGAAAATCGAATTCCTGGCTGAGCTGGGTGTTGACGAATCCGGGCTGGACCGGTTGATCCGGGCCGGATATGACCTGCTCGGTCTGCGAACCTACTTTACCGCAGGTCCGAAGGAGGTCAGGGCATGGACCATCACGGCCGGCTTCAGTGCGCCGCAGGCAGCCGGCAAGATCCACACCGACTTTCAGCGCGGATTCATCCGGGCCGAAGTGATTGCCTTTGACGATTACGTCGAATTCTCTGGCGAACAGGGTGCGAAGGAGGTCGGAAAATTCCGTCAGGAAGGCAAGGAATACATCGTTCAGGAAGGCGATGTGATCCACTTCCGGTTCAACGTCTGACGGGCCATCTGTGGCAATTGCGAAATTAACCAAAATCAGGTGTTGCTGTCATCGTGGATTATCTGTAAAATCCCGCGCTGCTTTGCTTGACTTCGGGTGTTGAAAGCTCGAAAATAGCGGGCTGTTTTGCTGGAGGGATACCCAAGCGGTCAACGGGGGCAGACTGTAAATCTGCTGGCTATGCCTTCGGAGGTTCGAATCCTCCTCCCTCCACCAGCAAAACGGGTTAGCGGGTGTAGTTCAATGGTAGAACCTCAGCCTTCCAAGCTGATGATGGCGGTTCGATCCCGCTCACCCGCTCCAGATCGCAAGGACAGGTGAGACGCTTGCAGCGCTCGTCTGACTGAACAGCCGCCCACATAGCTCAGGCGGTAGAGCACTTCCTTGGTAAGGAAGAGGTCACTGGTTCGAGTCCAGTTGTGGGCACCAGTTTTATTTGAGTTGCAGCATGGCAAGAGCCGTGTTGCAAAATTTACAAAAACAACTCGCGGAGTACGACAGCGATGTCCAAGGAAAAATTTGAACGTAATAAGCCGCATGTAAACGTAGGCACGATTGGCCACGTGGACCATGGCAAGACAACCCTGACGGCGGCCCTGACCAAAGTCTGTGCAGAAGCACGCGGTGGTGAGTTCAAGGCTTACGACCAGATTGATAATGCACCGGAAGAGCGTGAGCGTGGAATCACGATCGCCTCGGCCCACGTTGAGTACGAGTCAGAGACCCGTCACTACGCACACGTGGATTGCCCCGGACACGCGGACTACGTGAAGAACATGATCACCGGTGCGGCGCAGATGGACGGCGCGATCCTGGTGGTTTCAGCTGCTGACGGCCCGATGCCTCAGACCCGCGAGCACATTCTGCTGGCGCGTCAGGTTGGTGTACCGACGATTGTTGTGTACATGAACAAGGCCGACATGGTTGATGACGAAGAGCTGCTGGAGCTGGTCGAGATGGAAGTTCGCGAACTGCTGTCTGACTACGAGTTCCCGGGTGACGACACCCCGATCGTGGCTGGTTCTGCGCTGAAGGCGCTGGAAGGCGACGATTCGGACATCGGTGTTCCGTCAATCCTGAAGCTGGTCGGTATTCTGGATGATTACATTCCGGAGCCGGAGCGTGAGACAGACAAGCCGTTCCTGATGCCGATCGAGGACATCTTCTCGATATCGGGTCGTGGCACGGTTGTGACCGGTCGAATCGAGCGTGGCATTGTTCACGTCGGCGACGAGATCGAGATCGTGGGTATCCGTGATACCACGAAGACCACCTGTACTGGTGTCGAGATGTTCCGCAAGCTGCTTGACGAAGGTCAGGCGGGTGAGAACGTGGGTGTACTGCTTCGCGGTACCAAGCGTGACGAAGTCGAGCGTGGCCAGGTTCTGGCGGCGCCGGGTGCAATCACTCCGCACACCAAGTTCGAGTGTGAAGTGTATGTACTGAGCAAGGACGAAGGCGGACGCCACACACCCTTCTTCAAGGGCTATCGTCCACAGTTCTACTTCCGGACCACGGACGTGACTGGTTCATGTGAGCTGCCGGATGGTGTCGAGATGGTGATGCCGGGTGACAACGTTCAGATGACCGTTGACCTGCACGCACCGATCGCGATGGAAGAGGGGTTGCGTTTCGCGATCCGTGAAGGTGGCCGTACTGTCGGCGCCGGTGTTGTTTCGAAGATTATCGAGTAATCAGAACAGCACAATCTGTCGTTTCGAAGCCAGCGACTTCCGGGTCGTTGGCTTTGCTTTCAGCGAATCAATTTTTGCTGAGCCAGGAAAAAAAGACTAGGCGAGTAGCTCAACTGGCAGAGCAGCGGTCTCCAAAACCGCAGGTTGGGGGTTCGAGTCCCTCCTCGCCTGCCATCATTTGAATGATGGTTATTTAGGATAAAGAGCAGGACATGAATACAAAAGCAGAATCTCAATCGTCCGGTCTTGATATGGTCAAGTGGATAATCGTGGTTGGCCTGTTTGTGACAGGTTACTGGGGTTTCTACTATTTCCAGACCAATACGCTGGGCAGCCTGACGACCGAGCCACTGAATGATCCGATTCGCTGGCTGGGCATGCTGGGTCTGTTCGGGCTTGGCTTTTTCGTTGCGATAACGACAGCCAAGGGCAGGCGATTCTGGGAGTTCATGAAATCTGCAAATCTCGAGCTGCAAGAAAGTGGTGTGGCCGACTGGCCCGGAAACCCGGCAGACGACCTGGCTGATCTTTGTTGTTGTGGTCATTATCGGTATTTTCCTGGCGATACTCGACTGGATCTTTTCATCGGCCTGTTAGCGGCCTGGTTGGGTAGAGACTGACGATGTCTAAGCACTGGTACGTGGTACATGCCTATTCGGGCTTCGAGAACAGGTGAAGAAATCACTTGAGGAGCGCATCGAGCGCTTTCGGCATGCAGGACAAGTTTGGCGACATAACTTGTGCCTTGTGAAGAAGTGGTCGAGATGCGTGACGGTCAGAAACGGCGCAGTGAGCGCAAGTTCTTCCCCGGCTATGTGCTGGTCGAGATGGACATGGACGACGAGTCATGGCACCTGGTCAAGGATGTTCCGAAGGTGATGGGTTTTATCGGTGGTACAGCCGACAGGCCGGCACCGATTTCGGAAAAGGAAGCCAACCGTATCCTGCAGCGTGTTGAAGAGAGGGTGCTTCGAAGCCGAAGCCGAAGATTCTCTACCAGCCAGGAGAGATGGTCCGGGTCATCGATGGACCGTTCAACGACTTCAATGGTGTCGTTGAGGAAGTGAACTACGAAAAGAGTCGTCTGCGCGTGGCGGTTCTTATTTTCGGGCGTTCAACGCCTGTCGATCTGGATTTTGGTCAGGTCGAAAAAGCATGATAACCGGCTGGCCCTGACAGGCCGGCCTGATGATGGGGAGCTGTGAACGGTCTGAACCGGGAGGACAGCGCTTGAACCCGAAGGAGAAAGCCAATGGCTAAGAAAGTACTGTCGTACATCAAGCTGCAGGTGCCTGCAGGACAGGCCAACCCCAGTCCACCCGTGGGGCCGGCTCTGGGTCAGCATGGTGTCAACATCATGGAATTCTGCAAGGCATTCAATGCCAAGACTCAGTCCATGGAAGCGGGTATGCCCATTCCAGTTGTGATTACAGTCTATGCAGACCGCAGTTTCACGTTCATTACCAAGACACCGCCAGCCTCCATTCTGCTGAAGACGGCTGCTGGTTATCCTAAGGGTAGTGGTGAGCCGAACACCAACAAGGTGGGAACAGTGACTCGTGCCCAGCTTGAGGAAATTGTCAAGATCAAGGAGCCGGATCTTACTGCGGCCGATGGATGCCGCGGTCCGTACCTTGGTGGCACCGCCCGCAGCATGGGCCTGACGTAGAAGGAGTAGACGCATGAGTAAGATCAGCAAGCGCATGCGCGCCATTCAGGAAAAAGTGACACCGGGCAAGCTGTGTGAAGCCGAATGAGGCGCTCGAGTTACTGAAGTCTGTCAGTCAGGTCAATTTGCAGAATCCGTCGAAGTGGCTATACGTCTTGGAATCGATGCCAGAAAGTCAGACCAGGCTGTACGTGGCTCAACGGTGCTGCCGAACGGTCTGGGCAAAGACGTTCGCGTTGCCGTGTTCACCCAGGGTGACAATGCCGAGAAAGCGAAGGCTGCTGGTGCAGATGTGGTAGGCATGGATG